>CAYTSA010000014.1:0-33655 GCA_964440345.1 uncultured Desulfovibrionaceae bacterium
TAGCTCTAAACAGTTGAAATTGTTCGACTAAACGTTGGGACACTAGTGAAGGAAAATATGTATATGTGTAAGCACTGCCGTAGAATATTGCGAATTATTGTCGAGGCAATACCGCATCATGCAAACGACCCCGTGCTGCGAAATGCGCCATCAGGCACTATGAGAGTATTGGTCATGGCGGCCCGGTTGGGGATGAGGGCGGATGCACTATTGTTCCAGGCGGAGTCACAGATATCAGGAAGCGTAAACCACGCCGCATAATGTTCGAGTCCAGGCGTACTTGCCCAATGTAGCCATACAGGAGGATGTATGTTCGCAAAACAGTCTGCCAAAGCTCTGGTTTTCCCGTTCCTTGTACGCAACGCCGCCTTTTGCGCCGTGTTGTTGATGCTGCTGGGAGGAATCGCCCAGGCGTCCAATTATTCCGACTATTATTCCAGCTCCACCCAGTCCAACGTCTTTATTGCCCAGAGTCTGGGCATAAGCGACGGCAACACGGTTGTCACTTTTTTCAATGACTACAATGCGTCAGGCGTTTTGCGGATATTTCTGCCCCAGGCCAGCGAGCAATGCACAGTCACAGTCACCGACATGGACACGGGCAAGGACGTTGCAACCATGATTTCCACACGGAAAGAAGATAGTTACAGCGGCAAATGCTACCTCGCATACCTGGCGACCGACCAGAAGGTGAACATCTACATATCAGAACCTGATTCCAGTGCGTTAAGCTATTACCAGCTCCTGCTGGATTACTACCCGGACATTGCGCCTTCCATGACCGACGCCGAGTGGTTCGAGCTGGGCCTGCAGCGGCACTACCGGCAAATATACGAAACTGCTATTTTGAACATACTTGAAGTCAATAAAAGCATCGTCAACGACATTAGCTCAATGGCCACCATGATTCAAATGGCTGATTATTACCATGATGCAGCAACTGCTAAAAACCCCTTCGACGTTGGATCGGTTGTTGTTGACGCCGTTGGTATAATGGCTAGCGCCGAAGGAGACCTTGCCGCCAGCAACCTTGCCGCCATCAATGACGGTCTGTTGACACTCAACTCGTTGTTTCTGACTGGGGATATTTGGGGGGCAATTGAGACCTCGATTTCAAATTTTGCCCAGGCGACAATATATTTGGCCGGGGTATTCCAAAGCATGGAAGTTTCCAAAGCCTTGAACGCCCAGTACATGGTCTGGGATGTTCTGCACTACCAGCATCTGCACAACAACCTCACAAAATTGAGCGAGGCGGAACTGGACGCCTTGACGGACATGCTTGACGACGACATGGACGACTACTGCAGCTGGTTCAGCGACAAAGTGCTTGGCTGCGGCACGGACTGGTATAGTTCAGACGTGGTTGCTGCTTTGTATGATTATGGCTGGTCGTACATTACAACCATGATTGAGCATGAAAAGAACAAGGGAGCCGCATACTCTGACATAGATAATGACGGCGTGCCCAATGGCCAGGACGCCAACCCCACGGAACCGGATTTCAACCTAATCAGGTTCATCGGCGCCATGACGGCCCAGAAAAGCGGGCCCGTAACGCCGGATATGTACACGCTCACAGTGTCGACCACGGGCGATGGTTTTGGTCGTGTTACCAGTTCTCCCAGCGGCGTCTCCTGCGGATCCACGTGTTCCGCTGCATTTGCCGAGGGAACCATGGTCACTTTGACCGCCACGCCGCAAGCCGGCTCAATCTTCACGGGATGGACGGCCGGCGGCTGCACCGGCACAGGCGGTTGCGTTGTGCCCATGCTGGCGGACAACAGCATTACGGCCTCCTTTGGGCAGGATACTTCGCCCTCAAGCGCAGTGGTTCTGGATACAGGCGTCACACAATGCTATGACGACGATTCAGAGATCAACTGTCCCTCGCCCGGAGAACCCTTCTACGGCCAGGACGCACAATACACCTCCGCAGCCCGGCAGCCATCCTACACCTTTAACGGCGACAGCACCATAACCGACAACACCACCGGCCTTCGGTGGATGCAGACCGACGATGGAACGGGCCGGAACTGGGAAACCGCCATTGACTATTGCGAAGACCTGGACCTGGCCGGCTACACCGACTGGCGTTTGCCCAACATCAAGGAACTGTCATTCCTGGTGGACCGTAGCCGTGTGAACCCGGCAATAGACCCTGTGTTTACGTGTAGTTCTTCGTACTATTGGTCCTCCACCCCCTGCGCGGGCGACACAAACGACGCCTGGGGCGTGAACTTCAGCGGCGGCAGCGCGTACAGCGGCAGCAAGAACGGCTACTACTACGTGCGTTGTGTTCGCGGCGGACCATGAGGTCTATTGAACCTTTGATCCTTTTGTGAGTGTGCAGAGCATGGCCAAATACGAGCACCTGCCTATCTTCAACGCCATGATGCGTTTGACCGTGCATGTGGAGCGTTGTGCGGCTGGTTTTTCCAGGCAGCACCGGTATACGTTGGGCTCAGAGTTGCGGCAGTACTGCCATGAAGCGCTGGGGACCATTGCCGCAGCCAATTCGGTCAGTCAGCGTTTGGCCCTGTTGCTGCAACTGCGCCAGACTTTGGAACGGGTGAAGATACATCTCATTCTGGCCCGTGAGCTGCAGGTGTATAAACAGAAAGAAGCCTTTGGCCAGGCCGTTCGGCTGGTCGTTGACGTAAGCAGGCAGAACGAGGGGTGGATACGTTCCGCACAGCGCAAGGAAACTGCGCAATGAACAGGACAACAGTGAAGATCACGAAGGGCCTGAGCCACATCCCCGCGGGTAATGTGGGAGCGCCAGTCTCATGGTGCGGCCGCCCCGCCCAGGCGGCATACCACCAGCCCTTTTCCCGACACAGGAGCGGAAAAGGCGCTACGCAAGTGGGCGGCCTATGCGCGCCGTCAGGCGAGCCCCTACGCGGGCAATACAAACAACGCCTGGAACGTGAACTTCAGCGACGGCAACGCGAACAACAACAACAAGAACAACAACAACTACGTGCGTTGTGTTCGCGGCGGAGCATGAGAACCGTGTCAAAAAGCATCTTCACCTTTGAAAACCTGTGGCGGGCTTACATAGCCTGCCGGCGCCGCAAGCGCGGAACCCTTAACGCACAGCAGTTCGAATCCAGGCTGCTGGATAATCTGCAGTTCCTGCTGGACGGCTTGCAGAACAGGACCTACCGCCCCTCGTCCGCCATATGTTTTGTGCAAAAGAAGCCCAAGCTGCGCGAGGTATTTGCCGATGACTTTTCCGACCGCGTCGTGCAGCATCTGTTGGTCAATCACCTGGAGCCCCTGTATGAGCCCCTGTTCATCCATGACAGCTACGCCTGCCGCCGGGGCAAGGGAACCCACGCCGCAGTGCAAAGGCTGCGCTGTTTCCAGCGCCGCACCGTGCAGCGGGGCGGCGGCAGAGCCTGGTATCTCAAGGAGGACGTTGCTGGCTTCTTTATGAACATCGACAAAACGGTGCTGTTCAACCTGTTGCAACGCAGGGTGGTTGACCAGGAAGCCCTGTGGCTGACCAAGGTCATCATTGACCGCGACTGCACCCAGAATTGTCGTTTCAAGGGGAATGCCAAACTTCTGCAGCGTATTCCCCCGCACAAGACCCTGTTCAAGGTTCCTCCCGGTAAAGGCCTGCCCATTGGCAATTTGACTTCGCAGTTTTTTGCCAATGTCTACCTGAATGAACTGGATCAGTTCGTGAAGCGTGATCTGCGGTGCAAGGAATACATTCGTTACTGCGACGATTTTGTGCTCCTGGCCGAAACTCCGGAAATCCTGCGCCAGCAGCGCAAGGCGATTGCCGCGTATCTTGGTCGAATATTGCTGCTGCGTTTGAATCCTGGTCAGCACCGGCTACAACCTGTAAGCAATGGAATTGATTTTCTGGGCTATGTCACTCGTCCCTCACATGTACTGGTGCGGCGTAGGGTGGTGCACAATTGCCGAGAGAAACTGGATGCGTTTACACAGTCTCTGGCTGTAAGAAACAAACAAAACGGACCCGTACAAGGCTGGCGCAACCCAGAAGCCGCCATGGAGCATGTTCGGGCTGTTGCGGCCTCTTACCTGGGCCATTTTGCCTGGGCAAACTCGCAGCAGCTTACGGTAGCCATATACCGGCAGTTTCCGGTCTTGCGGGTCCATTTCCTTTTGGCAAACGGGAAGCTCTCTCCACGTTTGCAGCCCCCAAAGCATGTGCGGGGGGTGCGCCGGTCATGGCGCTGGTTTGTACCCAACGGTCGTCATGTGAACGCGGTTTCGTCGCCCATGAGTGAGTTTCCCCTGTGGTCGGCGGAAGGCCGGGGCCACCCTGTGCTGATTCTAATGCGCGTGGGAAAGTTTTATGAATTGTATGGCGAACAGGCGAAAATTGCTGCAGCGGCGCTGCAGTTGCGCTTGACGCCGGGCAGTCGTGGTTTTCGCCTGGGCTGCGGCTTCCCTCGGCGCATGCTGCTTCGATTCTTGCCAAGACTGTTGCAGACCGGCCGCCATGCGGCCCTGGTCCATGGCGTCTATGACGCTGCCGGCGTCAAGCGCTGGCGTGTGGTTGCATTATACAGGGCCGGCTTCGCATTCTGCAACCGGCCTGCTGGAGAAATGGTTGCGTCTTGTGCGCCTGGAGGCGCCAGTACACCACATCATTTAACATCACCTGGAGAAAGAACATGAGATTTGCGACGTATTGCATTGTCATTATGGCCGTGTGTGTTATCCTGGGTGTTCCCATGCCCGCTTTGGCTGATTTTGAGGATAACGGCGACGGCACGGTGACCGACCTGGAAACCCAGTTCATGTGGCAGCAGATGGACGATGCGACAACACGAGACTGGGAAAGCGCTCTGGCCTATTGCGAAGACCTGGACCTGGCCAGCTACACGGACTGGCGTTTGCCGGACGTTCACGAGCTTCTGTCCCTGGTGGACCATTCCCAGTACAACCCGGCCATAGACGTGCTCTTTGTCTGCCGCACCTCGTATTATTGGACTTCGAGCCCCGACGCGGGCGGTACTTACTACGCCTGGTTCGTGAAGTTCAGCGACGGCTACGCGGGCGACAGCTACAGGAACTACAACTACTACGTGCGTTGTGTTCGCGGCGGACCATGAGTCTTTTGAACATTTGATTATTTGTGTGCGCTTGGGAGAGGGTCTGCGCGCACACCAGCGCCCGCCGGGCCGGGTCTGCCCCGGCGGGCGCTGATTTTCATTGGTGCGCCCGTCCTCGCGGAGGCGGGGAGATTCTGTGGAAAATTATGGCAATCCATAAGACGGCGCGCCATAAACTCAGGGCGTTGCCCTGAGCTTTATTCTGACCGCCCCTCTGGGGCTGGGCGGCGCCTTTGCGCGTCACTCAACAATAGCGTATTTCGTCTTGAGACCAGCCCCGCAGGGGCGGCCAGTGTAGAGCCCGGCCCTGCGGGCCGGGTCGCAGTTTTGCGCAAAGCATGGGGGCAGGCGTCATATGGCAGTCCTTAAGACGGCGCGTCATAATATCTCAGGGCGTTGCCCTGAGCTTTATTCTGGCCGCCCCTTTGGGGCTGGGCGGCGCCTTTGCGCGTCACTCTGCAATAGCGCATTTCGTCTTGAGACCAGCCCCGCAGGGGCGGGACATTACGGAATTGTTCGCAGACGAAATTCAAATGAGTTTCTTTGTACTTTGCTGTTGCCCGGGGCCTGGGGACAGAGCCCCAAGCCTCCCGAAAAATTCAGCCAAACAGTTCTGCGTGGCTTCCTGTCCGAAGGAGTACAAGCGTACCCTCACTCTTTGAATACAGCAGCAGCCAATCCGGCCGAATATGGCAGTCTCGTACCCCCTTCCATTTCCCAGAAAGAGCATGGTCGCAATATTTTTCAGCCAAGGGTTCATCGTTCGCAAGCTGCTGAATCACAGCAAAAAACTCTTGAGCATCGTATCGGGACCCACGCGCAAGGCGCTTAAAATCAGCCTTAAACGCTGAGGTGCGTACTATTTTTCGCACGAAGCCTCAGTCCATTCTTTGGCCATCTGCTCAAGCGTGACCTCTTCAGTTTCGCCTCGCATTGCCTCTTGGATCGCCTCTTCACTCGCGGCATTAGGAATCTTCACGGGAAAGGGCAAAGCTTTTTGTGAAACGGCTTGCACCAAAAAGAGGCGTATTGCCTCGCTCATAGTAAGCCCCATGCTGCCAAAAACCTGAACAGCCTTGGCTTTTAGCTCAGGGTCAACCCGGGAACGAATTACTGAATCAGCCATGTTGCACCTCCTGTGTGCCTAATGTAGCTACGGAACCTGGGAAAAGCAATACCGTCTCATTTCCCTCGCTTCCGGGTCTACAGTAGGCATGACCCCATGTCGCTGTTTCACACCCGCTTGTAACGCCTGCGCGATGATCACAGAGCAATGGTTACCCGCCTTGCACAAGTTCGCGCCATGCCACGTCGTCGGGACCGCGCCATAAACTCAGGGCGTTGCCCTGAGCTTTATTCTGACCGCCCCTCTGGGGCTGGGCGGCGCCTTTGCGCGTCACTCAACAATAGCGTATTTCGTCTTGAGACCAGCCCCGCAGGGGCGGCCACTGTAGAGCCCGGCCCTGCAGGCCGGGTCGCAATTTTTGTAAGAAAGACTAACCGTTCTGCTGTTCAAGCTGCGGCAGGACCGTAACGTTCTCCAGGCCGGGGGTGTCCCGCTCGGCTTCCCACAGGTCGCGCTTGCGCTGCAGGTTCAGCCACAGCTCCGGAGTGGTGTTAAAAGCCCGGGCCAGCCGCAGGGCCATGCCGGTGGTCACGCCGGCTTTCTCGTGCAGCAACTGGGAAAGATGCTTGCGGCTTACGCCCAAATGGGCGGCCAGAGCGGTCACGCTCAGCCCCAGAGGCTCCAGGTAGTCGTGCTGGATGATGACGCCGGGATGCGTTGGCTTGCGTATTTGGAGGGTCATGGCGTTCAGTTTGGAAAAGCTTCAGTCGGTTATTCTTTTATCCCAGCATCTTTGAGAATGGAATGGAGTGTTCCTGGTGGGATATCCTTGTTATGCATCGGGACAACGATCCTTTGCTTGCCGTGAGGGCGGCGGTATATGGCGTGACTTCCTTTTTGACGAATAAAAACAAATCCGCGTTCACAGAGCAGCCGTATAAGTTCTTTTGGCGTCATGCTGGGGCAGAAGTACAATCGTTCTTGTTACTTTCTTCCTCCAGTCGCTCGTCGAGCATGTCTTCTACGTAGAGCAATACTGCTTCTTTAAGCATTTCAAGAGCATGAATCCGTGTTGCGCCGTGAGTGTGGCAGCCTGGTAATTCCGGGCACCAAGCGTGATGTCCCTCAGCGTCGGGTTCTACGCAGAACGTCAGCATGATTGGCCCTCCTTTTTCGTGAGTATATCAAAAAAGAGTCATTTGAAAAAGGGATGCCAGCCCAACAATTAGGCCAACAACATCCTGTCGGACACCTCGGCGTCGCCGCTGCAGGTGTAGAACCGCTGCAGCAGGTCTTCCACGGTCAGGCTGCTCTTCTCTTCGCCTTCGGCGTCGAAGATGATCTCGCCCCGGTGCAGCATGATGATGCGGTTGCCCAGCTCCAGGGCCTGGCGCATGTTGTGGGTGACCATCAGGGTGGTCAGCTTGTGCTCGGTGACGATGGATTCGGTCAGTTCGAGGATTTGCTTGGCGGTCTTGGGGTCCAGGGCGGCGGTGTGTTCGTCCAGCAGCAGCAGTTCCGGCTCCACCATGGTGGCCATGAGCATGGTCAGGGCCTGGCGCTGCCCGCCGGAGAGCAGCCCCACCCGGTCCTTCAGCCGGTTTTCCAGGCCCAGCCCCAGGCCGGAAAGCTGCCCGCGGAAGAAGTCCCGGTCCTCGTTCTTCACGCCCAGGCCCAGGCCGCGGCGCTTGCCCCGTTTCTTGGCCAGGGCCATGTTCTGCTCTATGGAAAGGGCCTCGCAGGTGCCGCGCATGGGGTCCTGAAACACGCGGCCGATGAACTTGGCCCGCTTGTATTCCGGCCAGGTGGAGATATTCTCCCCGGCCAGGCGCAGCGCTCCGCTGTCCGGATAGAACGCGCCGGCGATGCAGTTCAGCAGCGTGGACTTGCCAGCGCCGTTGGAGCCGATGACGGTGATGCAGTCCCCGTCCTTGACCTCCAGGCTGACGGTGTTCAGGGCCAGCACTTCGTTTATGGTGCCTCTGTGGAAAAATTTCGTGACGTCGGCCAGGGTCAGCATCGTCTTGCCTTGAATTTGGATTTCAGCTGCGGCGAAACCAGCGCCGCCACCACCAGCACGGCGGTGATCAGGTTCAGGTCGCTGGGGGTGAAGGAAAAGTCGCCCAGCTTCATGGACAGGGCCAGCGCAATGGCCAGCCGGTACACGATGGAGCCCACCAGCGCCGCGAACACCCAGCGGATGATTCCCCCGCCAGAATGCACGCCCAGCACTGTTTCGCCCACGATGACCGAGGCCAGCCCGGCCACGATGACGCCCACGCCCATGTTCACGTCCGCCGCGCCCTGGTTCTGCGCCACCAGCGCGCCGGAAAAGGCCACCATGGCGTTGGAAAGGCCCACGCCAAAGATGATGACTGTGTGCGTGTTCACGCCTTGGCTGGTGATCATGGACTTGTTGTTGCCCGTGGCCAGCAGGGCCTGGCCAATCTCAGTGAACAGGAACCAGATGAGGGCTATGGCCACGATGATGGAGATGATTCCGAACAGCACCGTGGACACATAAAAGCCGGGAATGCCCATGTTCATGAAAGGATCCAGCACGGTGTCCACGCCCAGCAGGGATATGTTCGGCCCGTCCATGACCCGTATGTTTATGGAATAAAGGGCGATCATGGTCAGGATGGAGGCCAGCAGGTGCAGAATGCCGAACTTGGTGTTCAGCACTCCCGTGACCATGCCGGCCAGAAAGCCGGCGCCGGCGGCCATGAGCAGGGAGAACCACGGGTCCACCCCGCTGGAGATGGCCACGGCCGAGACCGCCGCGCCCAGGGGCAGCGAGCCGTCCACCGTAAGGTCGGGAAATTCCAGCACCCTGAAGGTGAGATACACCCCCAGGGCCATTATGCCGTAGACAAAGCCCTGTTCCAGGGCGCCGAGAAACGCGTACCAAGTCATGAACCGCACAAAAGGACGCCTCCGGGCCGGGCGCGCCCGGGCCGCGGAGGCCGTCCGAGGTCTAGGCCCTGTTTCCAGGGCGATTATTCGATGATCTTGTCAGCCTTTTCCTTCATGGAGACAGGCACGGCCACGTCCATGTCTTTGGCGGCTTTCATGTTCAGGTGCAGGGACAGCCCTTTCTGAAACTCCACCGGGACATTGGCCGGGTCCTTGCCATCCACCAGAATGCGTTCAGCCATGGCGCCGGTCTGGCGGCCGTGCTGATAGTAGTCAAAGCCCAGGGCGGCCACGGCGCCGCGGGGTACGGAGTCCACGTCCGCCGCGAACAGCGGCAGGTCGTTCTGGTCGCACACCTTGACCAGGGACTCAAACGCGGAGACCACAGTGTTGTCCGTGGGCACGTAAACGGCGTCGGCCCGGCCCACCAGGGATTTGCCGGCCTGGTAAACTTCCGCGGACTTGGAGATGGTGGCTTCTTCCACTTCCACGCCCTGTTCCTTGCCGGCGGCTATGAGCATGTCCACCAGCACCTTGGAGTTGGCTTCGCCAGAGTGGTAGACCACGCCCACGCTCTTCATGTCAGGCAAAAATTCTTTGATCATGGCCAGGTGCTTGTCCACGGGCGTCATGTCCGAAACGCCGGTGATGTTGGCGCCCGGCTTGTCCAGGTCGTCCACCAGGCCGGCTCCCTTGGGGTCGGTCACGGCGGAGAAGAGCAGGGGGGTCTTGGCTAGGTGCGGGGCCTTTTTCACGGCCTGGGCGCAGGCCTGGGCGCTGGGAGTGGCGATGGCCAGCACCAGGTCCGGCTTTTCGCCGGCAATAACCTGGGCAATCTGATTGGCTGTACCCATGTTTGCCTGGGCCACGTGTACGCTGTACTCCACGTCCACGCCGGCGTCCTTCATATGGTCCTGAAAGCCCTTGAGCACGGCGTCCAGAGCCGGGTGCTCCACAAACTGGTTCACAGATACAGTGTAGGTCTTGGCCAGGGCCAGGCCGGTCCAGCAGAACAGCGCCATCAGCGCCATCAGGGCCAACAGTGCGATACGCCTTTTCATTGTTATCCTCCCCGTTGTTTGTGCCATATGGGTTATGGTGCGACGTAAGGCGGTCTTTTTCCCCTTTTTCTGGTGTAGAGTCAAGCGCAGTATGCGGCTGTGCGGCAGAGCGGTCACCACCCCAGCGCGCAGCCGTCCGCCCGGGGGTCGCTGCCCGCGGACAGGCAGCCCGTCTCCGGGTCGCGTATGATTATCTGTCCCCGGCCAAATACCGAACGGCCGTATCCCTTAACCATCTTCACGGGGTGCCCCCGTCCAGCCAAATTGCGTTCCGTGGCGGGTAGAATCCCTTCTTCCAGCAGCACGTCGCCGGCAGGGTCGCCCTGGTCCAGGCAAAAGCGTGGCTGGTCCAGCGCTTCCTGGGGCGAACAGCTGTCCCACTGCAGGCTGGCCAGCACCTGTACATGGGCCTGGGGCTGCATAAAGCCGCCCATCACGCCGAACGGCCCATACAGCGACCCGTCCTGGCGCACGGCCATGCCTGGTATGATGGTATGGTAGGGCCGCTTGCACGGCGCCACGCAGTTGGGGTGGCTGGCGTCCGTGCTGAAGTTGGCGCCACGGTTTTGCAACGCAAAGCCCAACCCTTCGGGCACAATGCCGGAGCCGAAATTCATGTACACCGAGTTGACCATGGAGCAGGCGTTGCCCTGTGCGTCCACAGCGCAGAACTGCACGGTGTCCGAGCTGGCCATGGGGTCGCCGACATAGACAGCTTTCATGCGCTTGGTTGAAAGCGTTGCGGCCCGTTCACGGGCGTAGCCGGGCCTGAGCAACGCCTCCACAGGCGCGCCCACCATGGCTGGATCGGCTATGTAGCGTTTGGCGTCGGCAAAAGCCAGGCGCATGGCCTCGATAAGCAGATGCAGCCGGTCCGCGGAGCCCTGGCCGCCGTGCAGGGATCGGGGCGCCTGGGACAGAATGTTTAGGCCCAGCAGCGCCGCCAGCCCCTGGCCGTTGGGCGGGCATTCGTAAATGCGCAATCCCTCAAAATCCGTGTAAATGGGGTCCACCCATTCGCCCCGATGCGCGGCCATGTCCTCGGCGGAGAGCACGCCCCCGGCCTTTTGAACCGCTTCTGCTATGCGGCCTGCTATCTTCTGCGCTGTATAAAACGCTCCGGCGCCGCCGTCGCCTATGGACCGCAGCACGCCGGCAAGGTTCGGATTGGTAAAGACGTCGCCCGGCCGTGGCGCACTGCCGCGCAGCAGCAATTGCTCCCCGTGCTTGGCGCTGCGCAGCAGCTCTTCGCCCCTGGCCCACAGCTCGGCTGTAATCGGCCCAGGCGTGAATCCCTTTTCAGCCAACTGCACGGCTGGTCCCAGCACGCGCATCACCGGCAGCCGGCCGAACCTCTGGTGCAGATCGCACCAGGCCGCGAAAGCGCCAGGAACCGTGACGCTGAGCCCGTGCCGCTGGGGTATTTCCTCCAGGCCCCGCTCGCGCAGCAGTTCCAGCCCCAGGGCGGCTGGCGCTCTGCCGGAGCCGTTCAGGGCCAGCAACCGCCCGCATTCCTGATCATAATAGAGCACAAAAGCGTCCCCGCCCAGACCAGTGGACATGGGCTCTGTCACAGCCAGCGCCGCGGCCATGGCCACGGCGGCGTCCGCGGCGGAGCCGCCCCGGTCCAGCATCTCGCAGCCGGCCAGGGACGCAGCCGTCTGGCTGGAGGCGACCATGAAGCCAGAGGAATAGACCGTGGACCGGCGCGAAGCAAAACGGAACGAGGGGTGCTGCGAGTGAGACAGGGCCATTGAATACTCCTAGGAATGCGCGCCGAAGCGCTTCAGGCTGGGTTTGCAGCCGAGATTTTTCTAGTATCTCTCACGTTTTGCCTGTTTGTGCAATCTCCAGCAAGCGAGAGAAACATGGAACCATTTTTTCAGACTGGCCTGGGGCGGATGCTCTGCGCAGATTCCCTGACCGTGCTACCCACCATCCCGGGCGCTTCCGTGGCTTTGGCGGTCACCAGCCCGCCGTTTGCCCTGTTGGTAAAAAAGGAATACGGCAACGCCGACCCGGACGAGTGGCTGGACTGGTTTCGGCCCTTCGCCCGCGAGCTGCAACGCGTTCTCGCCCCGGACGGCTCCCTGGTGGTGGACGTGGGCGGCGGCTGGAACCGCGGCGTTCCCACCCGATCCCTTTGCCACATAGAGCTGCCGGTCATGCTGTGCAAGGAAATGGGCTTTCACCTGGCCCAGGAGTTTTTCTGGTGGAGCCCGTCGCGGCTGCCTACGTCCGCCTGGACCTGCCGCAAGCGGCTGCGCGCCAAGGACGCTGTAAACTGCGTCTGGTGGCTCTCGCCCACGCCCTGGCCCAAGGCGGACAACCGCAAGGTGCTCACGCCCTACGGCAAGGCCATGCGCGGCTACATCCGTCAGGGAAAGCGCAAGCCCAGCCGGTCCCCCAGCGGCCACGCAATCTGGAAAAATTTTTGCCGGGACCACGGCGGCGCCATCCCGTCAAACCTTATCGCTCTGCCCGGGCGTGAGTCCAACCCGCGGTACTTTGCCCGCTGCCGCGCGCTGGGCGTAAAGCCGCACCCGGCCCGCTTCCCGGTGGAGCTGCCGGAGTTCTTCATTCGCATGTGCACCGACCGCGGAGACATGGTGCTGGACCCGTTCGCAGGCTCCTGCGCCACGGCCGAGGCGGCAGAGCGGCTGGGCCGGCGCTGGCTGGCCGTGGAACAGCGCGAAGACTACCTGCGCGGCGGCGCGACGCGATTCGAAGACCTGCAGCCGCGTAAGCCCCGCCCGGCCAAGTCTTACATGATCTGGCGGCCGGATTGCCTGTGGCGGGACGGGAGCAAGGGGGATGATTGAAATGGTAAAGTTGACTGGCGTAACTTCCAAGGTTACATTCTTCAAGCATGATCACATCTTTTCGGCACAAAGGCCTTCAGAAGTTCTTCGAGAAAGGGTCCGTACAGAACATTCAGGCAAAGCACGCCGATAAACTCAATGACATATTGGACTTTCTGGATGCAGCTGTTGCCGCCCAAGATATGGATTTGCCAGGCTTTCGTTTGCATCGATGAGGATAACCATTAGGAGCAGCAATGACCATGACACAGCGCAAACCCAGCCACCCCGGCGGCGTGCTGCGGCGGCAGTACCTGGAAGAAGTCAACGTGAGCATCAATGACTTTGCCGTCCGCCTGGGCGTCAGCCGCAAGACGCTGTCCAAACTGGTCAACGAACGCGGCTCCGTGACGCCGGACATGGCCCTGCGGTTGTCACAAGCGCTGGGTACATCGCCCGAAGTCTGGCTGAACATGCAGCAGAAACTCGACCTGTGGAAGGCGGCCCAGGAGCCCACGGGCTGGCAAGACGTTGCGCCTGTGGAGCGGCTTGTTGCGGCGAAGGAGTAGTGATTATAACGAGTTCTTAAAGAAAAAGGGCGGCCAGGCCGCCCATAGCACTATGGCCTGTTTCTAAATATCTGTCTGCTGCGTTTGGTTATAATTGCATCATGCTGCGTTTTCAGCAAAAAATGACTTTTACGTGGCGCTGCTACGCCTGCAAGCCATTTTTCGCTTCAGCCTTGCCTGCAGCAATTATTCCTCTACGATGGAGAAAACTGGCGCCCGCTCACGGGGTCTAGACTTTTTGCCAGCTTCTACACCCCCCGCAGATACCTTACTCCCCCGGCCAGCAGCTCGGTTCCCAGCACGTCCTGTTCGCCCCGCGTCCAGGCCGGGTGGTTGGTCGGGTGGCTGTAGGCTTCGGGGTGGGGCATCAAGCCCAGCACGCGGCCGGAGGGGTCGCACAGTCCGGCAATGCCCATGGGTGAACCGTTGGGGTTGTAAGGATATTCCTGGGTGGGCTCGCCCGTGTCCGGGTGGGCGTATTGCAGCGTTATCAGGTTGTCTGCAGCCAGCTGGTTTAGAAAATCCTCGTTGCGCAGCACTATTTTGCCCTCGCCGTGGCGCACGGGCAGGTACATCCGGTCCAGGCCCCTGGTAAACACGCAGGGGCTTTCACTGTTCACCTTCAGCCAGACCCAGCGGTCTTCAAAGCGCGCTGAGTCGTTGTGCGACAGAGAGACCTGGCGCTCGTAGTAGGCTCCGCCGCTGGCTGGCAGCAGCCCCAGCTTCACCAGCAGCTGGAATCCGTTGCATATGCCCAGAATGATTCCTCCCTGGTCATAAAAGGTCTTCAGCCCGTCGATGACCGGCTTGCCGTCCTTGGTGGTCGCGTAGCGCCAGCGCTGTGCCGCGGCCTGGGCTGCGCCCAGGTCGTCGCCGTCGATAAAACCGCCAGGAAAGATGAGGAAATTATAGTCTGGTATGTTCGCCCGGCCGGCGACCAGGTCGGAAAAGTAGACGATGTCGGCAATGTCTGCGCCGGCTTGTGTGGCGGCGTAGGCGGATTCGATTTCGCAATTGACGCCGTAACCGGTGACGACCAGAGTTTTCACCTGGGCCATTGACTCCTCCGTGGAGAATTTTGCAACGGTTGTCGAAAAAAAAGTGTAAGGAAAACTTTACATTAAAAAATCTCTTGACTTGTGTTGCAGCTTCGTCAAATGTTAAGTCCCGGAAAGAGTATCTCGTGACGCAACATTAACCAACACAGTGTGAACACATGCTGCAATCAATGTCACATCCACTGCCGGGGCGCGGCTGCAACTCATTGGCTGCACAGACAATAGATGGAGCCCTTCTCCCCGTCAACTCAGAGAGCCAACTACAGCGGGCCTGCCTTCTGCGCAGGCCCCGTTTTTTTAGCAGGCTGTTGAAAAATCCATGATGGCGGCGTTGCTTCAAAAAATTCAAACTCTCGTGTATTATATCTACACGTCAACCTTGAACTTTTTTTGCTCCGTGCCCTCGTGTTTTTTGAACAGCCTGCTAAAGGGGACTTTTCAACAAGCTGTTGCTGACTGCGACACTTTCAAGCCAAAGGACAGAGCCATATGAAGACCAAATTCATTTTTATCACCGGCGGCGTGCTCTCGTCGTTGGGCAAGGGGCTGGCGGCCGCTTCCATCGGCGCGCTGCTCAAGGCCCGGGGGCTTACCTGCACCATCCAAAAGCTGGACCCTTACATCAACGTAGACCCCGGCACCATGAACCCCTTTCAGCATGGTGAAGTCTACGTGACCGAGGACGGCGCAGAGACTGACCTGGACTTGGGCCATTACGAGCGTTATCTGGACGAGTACATGTACCAGAATAACAACTACACCTCTGGGTCCATCTACAACTCTGTCATCACCAAAGAGCGCCGGGGAGACTACCTGGGCGGCACTGTGCAGGTTATTCCGCACATCACCGACGAGATAAAGAACGCCGTGCTTAGCCTGGCCCATGACAACCTGGACGTGGCGCTCATCGAAATAGGCGGCACCGTGGGCGACATCGAGGGCCAACCCTTCCTTGAAGCCATCCGCCAGATGCGCGGCGACCTGGGCAAGGACAACATTTTGTACATCCACCTGACGCTGGTGCCGTTCATAAAGGCTGCTGGCGAGCTGAAGACCAAGCCCACCCAACACAGCGTCAAGGAGCTGCGGTCCATAGGCATACAGCCGGATATGATCATCTGCCGTAGCGAAATTGGCATCCCCGCGGACGTCAAATCCAAAATCGCGCTGTTCTGCAACGTGGACAAAGACGCCGTGTTTTCGGCTGTGGACGTAGACTCCATCTATAAGGTGCCGCTGAAATTCTACGACGAAGGGCTGGACCAGAAAGTGGCCATCATGCTCAAACTGCCGGCCAAGAACCCCACGCTGAAACCCTGGCGCGATCTGGTGCACAAGCTGGACAACCCCCATGGCGAGGTTTCCATAGGCATAGTCGGCAAATACGTGGACCTGCGCGAGGCCTACAAAAGTTTGCACGAAGCTTTGGTGCACGGCGGCGTGGCCAACGACGTGAACGTGAACCTGGTCTACGTGAACTCCGAAGAGTTGAACGACGCCAACGTTGCCGAGCAGCTTGCCAACCTGAGCGGCGTGCTCGTGCCTGGGGGCTTTGGCTCCCGCGGAATCAAAGGGAAAATCAGGGCCATCCAGTACGCCCGGGAAAACAAGATTCCCTTTTTCGGCATCTGTCTGGGCATGCAGTGCGCGGTCATTGAATACGCCCGTAACGTGATGGGGCTGGACGCAGACTCGCAGGAGTTTGACGAGAATACTGAAAATCCGGTTATTTATCTGATGACAGAGTGGTACGATTTTCGCCGCAATTGCACTGAGACCCGCTGCGAAAACAGCGACAAGGGCGGCACCATGCGGCTGGGCGGCTATCCCTGCGTGCTCAAGCCCGACACCGCCGCGTACAAAGCTTACGGCGTGCAGGAAATATCCGAACGGCACCGGCACCGGTTCGAATTCAACAAGGCCTACGCCCCGCAGTTTGAAGAAGCCGGACTGGTCTTCAGCGGCCTGTCGCCAGACGAAGCGCTGGTGGAAATCGTGGAGCTGCCGGAGCACCCCTGGTTTCTGGGCTGCCAGTTCCACCCGGAATTCAAGTCCAACCCCATGCGGCCGCATCCGCTTTTCAGAGAATTCATCGCCGCTGCAAAGGCGTACAAGGGGTAGGTTCAAGAAAGAGAGGATGCCGGGGAAAACCTTTGTTGCAAAAAGGTGTTCCCTCCCGCAAACATTGCAATCATAAAAAACAGGCGTAGGTGATGGATTCGCAAGCATTGTATGAGCAACTGGATTCCGGGCCGTTTGTCATTGCCGGGCCGTGTGTGTTGGAGTCGTTGGATTTAGCGCTGGAGACAGCCCTGGGCGTGGCCGAAGCGGCAGCGTCTGTGGGTTTGCCCGCGGTGTTCAAGTCGTCGTTTGACAAGGCCAACCGCACCAGTCTGGAGAGTTTTCGCGGCCCGGGCATGGATAAAGGGGTGCAGTGGCTGGCCCGGGTCAAAAAAGAGACCGGATTGCCAGTCATTACAGACATCCACACCCCAGACCAGGCCGAGATGGTCGCCCAAGTAGTTGATATTATCCAGATACCGGCGTTCTTGTGCCGACAGACGGACCTGCTGACCGCGGCTGCGGCCACGGGCCGGGTGGTGAACGTGAAGAAGGGGCAGTTTCTGGCGCCCTGGGACATGGAACCGGTCGTGAACAAACTGCGTGCGTCTGGCCCGGGCCGGGTGCTGCTGACCGAGCGCGGGACCTGTTTGGGCTACAACAATCTGGTGGTGGACTTTCGATCATTTGCTCTCATGCGTGAATTCGGTTGCCCGGTGGTGTTTGACGCCACGCATTCGGTGCAGATACCCGGCGGGCTGGGCAAGGCGTCCGGCGGGCGAAGGGAGTTCGTGCCGTATTTGTCCCGCGCGGCGGTGGCGGCCGGGGCGGACGGCGTGTTTCTGGAGACCCACCCGGACCCAGAAGCGGCTTTGTGCGACGGGCCGAACAGCTGGCCGCTGGACAAGCTGGCGCCGCTGCTGCGGGATTTGAAAACGTTATGGGAGACCGAGCATGAATGTTGAAAAAGCCCGGGAGCGGGCAAAAGATATCCGGTTGTTGGTGCTGGACTGTGACGGCGTGCTCACCGACGGCGGTTTGCACTATGACGCAGACGGCCGCATTGGCAAGCGGTTCAACGTGCAGGATGGTCTGGGCGTCAAGCTGGCTCAGGAAGCGGGCATAGAGGTGGCGGTTATTTCCGGCCTGAATTCCGACGCAGTGGAGACCCGGGTGCGCGAGTTGGATATAGAACATTATTATGCCGGCCGCCTGAAAAAGGTGCCGCTGTTGCAGGAAATTTGCGCCAAGATAGGGCTGAAGGCGAGCCAGGCCGCTTACATGGGCGACGACTGGGTGGACGCAGGCCCCATGCGGGCCGTGGGATTGCCCATGGCCGTGGCCAACGCCCAGCCGGAGATCAAGGAGCTGGCTCTGTACGTGACACTGGCTCAGGGCGGCCACGGCGCTGTGCGCGAAGGCATACGGCTCATTCTGGAGGCTCAGTCCAAGCTGGGCGCTTTGTTTGATGCGTGGGGCCGCGGCGAGTGAAGAGCCGGCGCGTGACATTGGCCATTCTGGCCCTTTTTGCGCTGTTGGCTGGCGGCGTTGTCGCGTGGCTGGCTGTGCGGGAGCACCCCGCGGTCCAGGCCGTGCACAAGGCGGCCGAGACTGTGTCGCAGGCGGTAGGAGAAGACGTGGACGTGGATGTCGATTTAACCTTGCGGTCCATTGAGCTTTCCCACGCCGAAGACGGCCAGCTGCGCTGGAAGATGCGGGCGGAGAACGCGCGCTATGTGCAGGATGAACAGGCGGTGGAGGTGGACGATCCGCGCATTGAGTATTATACTAGAAAATTGGGCGGCAACGCCACGGACCTGCTGATTGTGACGGCGTTGCAGGCTCGGGTGGAGCAGGAGAACGAGACTGCGGTGCTCACCGGAGACGTGCAGGCGGTGACGTCGTCGGGCGTGGTGACGGCGCAGCGGTTGGAATATCTGGGTAAGAACCGGGAGCTGGTGTTAACCGGGGATGTGGCTTTTACGGGTGAATTCAACTGCACCGCGCCGGTGTTTTGGCTGAATCTGGACACCAGGGACGTGATGGCCAAAGGCGGCCCGGACGCGATGGTGGAAGCCTGGCTGCTGACACCGGCCCGCAGGGCTGGTCCTCTATGATGCAGATGACGCACCAAGGAGAATATCCATGCTGCAAAAGAGCATTTTTCTATTAGTGGCGCTTATGTTGTGTTTTGTCCGGGTTGCCTGGGCCGTGGACGAGGATATGACGCCCACCCGCATAACGGCGAAGACTATGGAGTACAGCCAGTCCGGCCGGCAGGTGGTCTTTGCCGGCGAGGTGCACGTGGCCCGGGATGACATGGACATATGGGCGGACAAAATAACCGTTGTTTTTGAAGCGAGCAACGAGCCGGCGGCAAACCAACCCGATAATTTCGACCCTGGAGCCATATCCAGCATCAAAGCCGTGGGCAATGTGCGGCTGGAGAGGGACGGCCGCACAGGCCGCAGCAGCCAGGCGACCTACGACGTGGCCAAAGGCGTACTGGAGCTGTCCGGCAACCCCAAGCTGGAGGACGGGAAGAACACCATCCAGGGCAAGGTGATCCGGTTTCACCTGAAGGACAATCGTTCTGAAGTTATTGGAGACCAGTCCCAGCGGGTCGAAGCGCTCTTTTTCACTCCCAAGGGCGTTGAGAGCCCTTAGCGGATGTCCAGCCTGACTGCGCACGGACTGTGCAAGAGCTACGGCCGCAAGGAAGTTGTCTGCGGGGTGGATTTGAAGCTGGAGCAGGGCGAGGTGGCCGGCCTGCTGGGCCCCAACGGCGCCGGCAAGACCACGACCTTTTACATGCTGGCCGGCATTGTGAAGCCAACCATCGGCCACGTGCAGTTGGACGACGAGGACGTGACCTCCTGGCCGCTCTACTGCCGCGCCCGGCGTGGTGTCAGCTACCTGCCCCAGGAAAGCTCCGTCTTCCGTAAACTCACTGTGCGAGAAAATATGCTGGTTATCCTGGAGCACACTGAGCTTTCCCGGGCGGAACAGGGCCGGCGCGCCGACCAATTATTGGAAGAGTTGGGCGTGGACAAGCTGGCCAACCAGAAGGCTTATCATCTTTCCGGCGGGGAGCGCCGGCGGCTGGAGATAGCCCGGGCGCTCATCCGGGAGCCAAAGTTCATGTTGCTGGACGAGCCCTTTGCCGGCATAGACCCCCTGGCCGTGGACGACATCCAAAAAATCATCCTCAGCCTGAAAGAGCGCGGCATTGGCGTACTGATCTCTGACCACAACGTGCGCGAAACCCTGCACATTTGCGACCACGCTTATCTGGTGTTCGAGGGCCGGGTCATTCTGGCCGGCTCGCCCCAGGAGATTGTGGACGCTCCTTCCGCCCGTAGGCTGTATCTGGGCGAAGGGTTTTGTTTGTAAAGACCAGACGCTTTCAGCGGCTCCGTGGCTGGGCCTGTACAGCCTGCCACGCTTACGCTTCACCCGCTCTGGGAACCCCTTCCAACATCTTTTCGTACATGGCGATAGTGCGGCGCAGGAATTCGCGGCCGGAGTAGCGGCCGATGCGGCCCTGCTCGTCCCAGGTAATGCTGTCGATGTAAGCCTGGTCAGTAATGGCCCGGTGCAGGGTCTTGGCCAGGGCTTTCACGTCGCCGGGCGCAAAGAGCCCGTCTTCCGGGACCAGGTCCGGCAGCACCCCTACGCGGGAGGCCAACAGCGGCCGGCCGCAGGCCATTATCTCCAGGGCTGCCCGGGCGATGGCTTCGGAGCCCAGGGACGGGACGATGCACAGGTCGCAGGCAGAGAGACAGGCCGGAATATCCTCGCGTTTGCCCGTAATAGTTACGAAATCCTGCATGTTGCGCTGCAGCGCCCGGGACCGGGTTTCGCAGCCGCAGAGCACCGAATCGTGGCCCATCAGCAGCAACCGGGCGTTTGTTGCGCCCACGGCGTGGAGCATGGACAAGGCGTCAATGGCCTCCATCTGGCCCTTGACGTGGTCCAGCCGTCCCAGCAGGCCGATGACCACGTGTTCCTGCCCGTAGCCGAATTCCCGGCGAACGCTGAAGCGGCCTTTTGGGTCAAAGGCAAAGACATTCGTGTCCACGCCGCCGGGGTCGGTCCATAGCTTGCGGTCGGGGACCTTTAGCTTTTCGCGGCATTCCTGGGCTATGGCGGAGTTCGTGGCGGCCACGGCGTCTGCGGCTGAGCGGTGCAGCCAGCGGTTGGCCGGGCCGGCTTTGGCCGGCCGTCTGTCGCCACGGGTGCGAACCAGGGCAAACCGTCCAGTCTGTTTGCGCAGGGCTGCCCACTGGGCAAAATTCTCGCCCCGGAAACAGTTGACCACATGGGGCCGGGTTTCCTTGACCAGACGGCGCATGGACCGGTACAGGCCAAGCAGTTTCAGGGGGTTGGATGCGTTCAGGTCCAGGGTAAAAGTTTGCAGACCCCATTCTTGGGCTTTTTTCAGGGCCGGGGCGCCGGGAATGGATACAATGGAGGTTGGATGCCCGGCTTCGGCGAGCAGCTTGGCGGAGTACAGCCCGTACCAGGCGGTTGCGTTCAGCCAGCGGACGTTGACGACGTGAAGGCAGCGCATAGCTTAACAGCCTGTTGAAAAAGTCCATTTTGGCAGACTGTTAAAGCGCATTTTCGCGTTGAGCCAATGCTCGCTTCTGAAACAAATTTCAATTGTTTCGGGAAAATGCATAAGACCATCTAAACATTGCAACAGCCTGCTAGAGGCTTTGTCGTTGGGCCTCGGCCTGGACAACTTCCAGATAGTCCTTGGCCTGGGTGTTATTGGGGTTCAGCTCCACAGCGCGCTTGAGGGAGACTATGGCTGCGCGCAGTTTGTTCTGTCTGTGCTGCATGACGGCCATGTGAAAATAGGCTTCATCCATATAGTCCGGATTCTGCGAGATGGTGTGGAGAAACATTTTTTCTGCTTGCAGAGGCCGGCCGGTTTCAGCATGGATGAGCCCCAGCTCGAAATAGATATCTGGGTCTGTCTTCTCCCTTTCCAGGGCTTTTCTCAGGGCGGCGACGGCTTGGGGGTATTGTTTTTGTTGGTGCAGCAGTTTTCCTTTGACAAAATATGGGGTTGCCAGGCTCGGGTCCAGTTGCATGGCTCTGTCCAGCAGCTCGAAGGCGCCGGCGGGCCCTGTCTGGCCTTTTTGTTCAGCCATTGCCGCCAGCGACTGGGCCCACAGAGATTTTTCTTCCGGGGACAAGTTGTTGGTGTCCAGGATGTTTTCAAACATGGACGCCGCCTTGGCTGCCTGACCGGATTCCAGAGCAGCCCGGGCCTGGTCGGCCAGGGTCTGGGGCGAAAGAAGGTATTTCCAGACGCCAAACCCAACGCCGCCGAGGATGAGCAGCATGACGACAACAAGCACCATAGGGTTGCCGGATTTGTGTTCCGGGGCTGGGCGGCTAACGGGTCCGGTAGGTTGTTGCGCTTGGGCGTGCTCATCGGCAACAGGCGCGGCTATGGTCTGGTCTGCAGAGTTCTTTTGCTCCGCCGCCAGGTCAATGGGGAGCGAGGCAGAGGCGCCTGCAGCGGCCGAGGCGGCGTCCGGAAAAAGGTCTTTCATGAAGCTGGAGAGGATGGCCGCGCTCTGGCGCATGGATAGCTGGGTCTGAAATTCTTCCAGGTCCTGGAGCATTTTCCCGGCTGTGGGGTAGCGGCGTTCCGGGTCCAACACCAGCATTCGCTTGAGTATGGCCACTATTTCTGGGGGAAGGCCGGGCGCGGCTTTTTCCGGCGGGGTGTAGTCTCCGATGCGGACTTTTTCCAGCACGGTCATGGTCTCGCCTTGGAACATCCGCTGGCCGGTGAGCATCTCATAAAAGAGCACCCCGGCCGAAAAAATGTCGGACCTTCTGTCGATATCCTTGCCCGCGGCTTGCTCTGGGGACATGTAAGCGACCTTGCCCTTGAGGACTCCCACGCGGGTGGTGGAGTCGTCGGCCCGGACTTTGGCTATGCCGAAGTCGGTGATTTTCACTTCACCGGTAAAGGAAATGAGAATGTTGCGGGGGCTGATGTCTCTGTGGACTAGGTTCAACGGGGCGCCGGAGTAGTCGGCCAGGGTGTGGGCGTATTCCAGGCCTGCGGCCACGCCAGCCAGAATGCGCACAGTATAATCCATCGGCATGTTCTGGCCGCGTTCTTGAAGCCGCTGTATCACAGCCTTCAGGTCCTTGCCGTGCACGTACTCCATGGCGATGTAGTAGTCGTTTTCCGCCTGGCCGAAGTCGTATATCTGGACGATGTTGCTGTGGCTGAGCATGGCGGCCAGGCGCGCCTCCTTGATGAACATGGAGACGATTTCTTCCTGTTCGGCTAGGTGGGGCAGCAGCCGCTTGAGGGCGACGATTTTTTCAAACCCCTGCTCCCCCCCGGCCTTGGCTTTGAAGAGTTCAGCCATGCCGCCGGCGGCAATGCGCTCCAGGAGCAGATATTTTCCGAATTGTCGGGGTAGCTTCATGCTATGTCCATGCGCAGCAACAGCATTGTACTATGCTGATATTGTGTGCGTATACTACCCATTGGCGAGTCAATGCGCAAGGCGCAAATGCAGCCGGCGTCAAAAGCCGCCCAGAATCCACCGCTTGTCGGCGCTGGCCAACCGCCACACGCGCTACGCAGACAGCGGCAGCTTAAAGCTGAATGTGGTTCCTTGGCCAGGCTCGGTCTTGACTTTGTATGAGCCGCCCAGGTCCTCCAGAGCGGCCTTCACCGCGGCCAGACCCACGCCCCGCCCGGAGAGCATGGTGATGTCGTCTTTAGTGGAAAGGGAGTCAAGAAAGAGCAGTTCGCAGACGCGCTTGGCGTCCAGCTTTGCCGCGGCGTCTTTGTCCAGCACGCCTTTTTCCACGGCTTTGGCGCGTACTTTGTCCAGGTTCACGCCGGCCCCGTCGTCGGCAATGGAGACCTTAACGTATTCGCCTTTGTCCTTGACCTTGCAGGTAATGGCGCCTTCTTCGCTTTTTCCGGCGTCCACCCGGTCTTCAGGCGTTTCCACGCCGTGGTCTATCATGTTGCGGAACACATGGACCAGGGATTTAATAAAGGGGTGAAATTTTTCTTTGTCTACATATACGTCATCGCCGGCCACGACCATGGGCTCGATTTTCTTTCCCAGCCGCTGGGCAAGGGAGTCGATGTAGTCGTCGTAGCCGGCCAGCAGCTCGCGTAAGTTGTGCTTGCGCAGCGAAGCCAGCATGGGCAGCACCTTGGCCTGTTCTTCGGGCTTGAGCAATTCAGCCACCTTGTGTTCAATGGCCAGCAGGTTTGTCTTGCTGATGAAAAAGCGTTCGTCTGTTTTAAAGAATGATTCGCCCAAGGATTCGGCAATGACTGACCGGTCTTCAGCCAGCATGTAGTCGGGCTTCCACTCTGAAAGAGCCTGCAGCAACTGTTCGCCTGTGACCGGGGGGACGGCCTCAAGCATGTTTGAGAGCATGTTTTCCAGTTCATGCAGTTGATCAGCGGTTTTGTGCAAGCCATACTGTCCGAAATCGCCTTTGAAGGTGTGCACAATTCGGAACATTTCCGTTAGCGCGGCGGCTATATCCGGAGCGTCCTGGTTCATAACGTCCTGGTTCATAACGTCCTGGTTCATGGCGTTCTGGACAAGGTTTTGCGCTTCGCTGGTGAGGAAAGATGTAAAGTCTGCCATGGCCAGATTGACGTCAGCTTGTTTTTTGAGAACCTTGACAACCATGCGCAGGTTTTTGCGTTCCTGGACCATTTTCTGTTCCAGCTCTTTCTTGTCGGTAATGTCCGTGAGCACAAGCATGAGCCGCTTCTGGTCCATATGCGTGATGATTTTGTAGTCCGCCTGGACAATTTTATTGTAAATGGTGAATTCAGTTGGAAGCAGTGAAAGGTAGACTTTTTGCTGCAGGTCTTGAGGCGCTCCAAAGATGTTGCCAAAGACTTGGTTGAGTATCTGCGCAGATTCTGCGCTAAGGTGCTTGGCCATGAGTTCTGGAAAATGCTTGCCGCCAATGGGGCCGCGGAAGATGTTCACGCACTCCAGGCTGTATTCATCAAAGACGACAAGGTCTTCGCCAAAGGAGAGAAAGCCCTGGCCAGCGTTGTCCAGCAGGTTTTTGACAGCCTCGTTTTTTTCTCGCAGCTGGTTGGATTTTTCTTCTATCTGCTTACGGTGCCGCACTTCGGCTTCGTTGGCCATGTGCAGGATTTCCTTCTGCTTTTTTAGCAGTTCTATTTCTTTTTCCCTGTTTTTTGCAAGCTCCATCATAAACCGTTTGACGGACACCACGCCCAGGTAGGTTTCATTTTCAGTGACGATGACGATGTCATAGAGTTCCCTGGGCGGGCGGTTCATGGCGATCATGGAGATGGCGGCGATATCCACCGAAACATCCACGATAAGGGGGCGCTGGTTCATGAGCAGCTTGACCGGCCGCTTCATAAACAGGTCGCGGCCATATAGGCTCCCGAGTTTCTGATAATAGTCGTTGCGCATTACCAGGCCAACGGGCGCCTGCATGCTGTTCAGTATGACCACGCCTTCAGCATTGGGCTGAGCTTCGAAGTAATCGTGCAGCGTCCCTCCCGGCTCGTGCTGGGGAAAGGTTTGACTATGCTCGACAAGCTTGCGGATGTTGTCGTCCTCGTGGGTGTATTCATCAAGAGTGATGTCCGCTAAGGACGCAGGTTCCATGCTCAAGCTCCAGTGTCGTTCAGCACTTCGTTCAGCGCTTCGATGACCTTGTCTGCTTCAAAAGGTTTGGTGATGTAGTGCAGGGCGCCGGTGTTCAGAGCCTCCAGAATTTTTGCTCCCTGGCCCAGCGCGCTGACCATGATGACTTTGGCGTCCGGGTTCAGCTCCCGAATCTTGCGCAAACACTCAATGCCGTTCATCTTGGGCATGGTGATGTCCATGGTGGTGACGTCAGGTTTGAGTTCCTCGTACTGGATGACTCCGTCCTTGCCGTCTGAGGCTTCGCCAATGACTTCGTGCTGGGCTTCTTCGAAAATGGTCTTCAAGTTGTTGCGGGCCACTACCGAATCGTCCACAATGAGAATCCGCGCCATGGATGTGCTCCTTGCAGGTGCAGTTTTAAGGGTTACTTGAACACGGGCGATCCAAGCCCGATGTAAAATTGGAATGCGCCAAAAGACAAGCTAAACGGCGCTTTGTATACAACGCCGATGGACGTGATAACGCCGTCAATCTTGGCTTCGGAGGGGTAGAGCTCCAGGTCCACCCAGTCGTTGGAAAGCTTGGAGAGGAAAAGGCCATTGTGGGTGTTCATGAATTCGCCCAGAGCGTCCACCGCCAGCTCGCCAAAATTCTCCACCCGCATTCGGGCAAACCGTTGGGCGAATTCGCGCATGCCTTCGCGCTCGCCGGCCAAGCCGGTGAATATCTTGAAACGGCCGTCCATCTCCTGGTGCACCAGAGCGTCAAACGGCTCTTCGGTAATGAGTTCCGCCGGCTGCAAAAGGATGTTGTTGTCAATAAACCGGACCAGGTTGCGCACAAACAGGGCAAAGTACTCGCCATATATTTTGGGGTCGCCCAGTTCCGGCATCTTGACGATGGCCCGGGTCACAGTATCTATGTCGTTGTTGCGCAGAGCCTCATACTCTGCAGCAGTTAAGCCGGAATCCTTGCGGTATTCGTTGAGAACACTTTCCACTTCCTCATAAGTCAGCACGTTCCGATCCACCAGAGCCTGGCTGATGAGCAGGTGCCGTTTGTTCTGCTGGCCGAGCAGCTCTGTCAGCTGATCTTGGTTCATGAAGCCTTCGTCGATGGCAATTTCCCCAAAGCGCTTGTCCTGTTGAGCCTGCAGTGCATTTACGCGTTCCACGTGAGCGGCTGTCATGTAGCCAGCGTCTATAGCCAGTATGCCCAGCTTGACTCGGACAGAGTCCTGCAGGGCGAGTACGTCGCGGAGTTGGCGCGGCGTTATCATGCCGCGCTTGAGAAGGTAGTTGCCGAAAAACTGGCTAAACATTGTTGTCCGCTCCTTGAGAGGTGGTGGTGTATAAAATCTGCTGCTCCATAAGGAGCAACAACCCATACTTATACTATGTTAAGATTGGTTCAATTCTATATGGCGATTGGGTGAACTCTTTTCAATGCGTTAGAAAACATTTGCTTTTTTATGCTCAGGAACACAGCGCCGCCTCCCGCACAATGCGCTGGCGCGGTTGACGGGCCAGCACGCCGAGGGTACCCAGCAACAATGCTTCTTGCCACTGAAATCGCTTCTGGACTGCAAGCCAGGCTTTTGGACTGGTGGGCTGTGAACCAACGGTCTTTGCCCTGGCGCGTCACTAGCGACCCCTACGCCGTATGGGTTTCAGAGATTATGCTGCAGCAGACCCAGGTGGACCGTGTCATCGGCTATTTTGAGCGCTGGATGCAGCGCTATCCTGACCCGGCGTCGCTGGCCCGGGCCGACGAGGACGAACTGCTTAAGCTGTGGGAAGGTCTGGGCTACTACAACCGGGCCCGGAACATGGTCAAGGCCGCCCGGGTAATGGTCTGCGAGCATGGCGGCGCCGTGCCGCAGAGCCGCGAGGCGTTGCTGGCCCTGCCCGGCGTGGGACCATACACAGCCGGGGCTGTGCGCAGCCTGGCCTTTAACGCGCCTGAACCGGCTGTGGACGCAAACGTGGAGCGGGTGCTGGCCCGGGTGCTGGACATTGACGAGCCGGTGAAGTCTTCTCCAGCCGCAAAGGCTCTACACGAAGCAGCCTCAGCGCTCATCCCCGAGGGCAAAGCCCGAGATTTCAACCAGGCACTGATGGAGCTGGGGGCGCTGGTTTGCAACCGCAATCCACAGTGTGAGCAATGCCCGCTGGCCGGCGTGTGCCAGGCCAAGCGCATGGGCATACCGCACGAGCGGCCGGTGCCTGGCCGCAAGCAGGAGATAACTCCGCTGCAGGTGGCGTCTGGCTTGTTGCTGCATCAAGGCCGGTTGTGCATCCAGAAACGGCCGGAAACAGGCGTGTGGGCCGGGTTGTGGGAGTTTCCAGGCGGCCGGGTTGAACCCGGCGAAACCCCCAGCCAGGCTGTGGCCCGGGAACTGCGCGAGGAGCTGGGCTTTACCGTGCAACCGCTGCGGGAGCTGGCTATCATCCGTCACGGTTACACCACTTACCGGGTGACCCTGCACTGCTGGCTGTGCCGGCTGACTGGTGCAGTTGAAAGTTGGCCAGAGCCAGAGCTGACCGCTGCTACTGAATACCGTTGGGCCAGACGGGAGGATTTAGAGGGCCTGGCTTTTCCAGCTGGGCACCGCAAACTCATTGACCAGCTGCAGCCTGAGGACGGCCCGAAGTTCGGTATGGAAGATTTCTTTTTGTAGCAAGCGCGCCGGCCTGATTGCCAAAGGCAGGGCCGTACACTATGAAAAGCGCAGGGAGGACAACGACGTGGACTATATATGGATTGTCTGGGCAGTGCTCGCATATGTGACAGGCTCCATGCCATTTGGCTTGTGGCTGGCCAAGACCGTTTGCGGCGTGGACCCGCGGACCACGGGCAGCCGCAACACCGGGGCCACGAACATCGCCCGCACCTGCGGAACGCGCTACGGGGTGGCGACGTTGGTTCTGGACATGCTCAAAGGCGCGCTGCCCGTGGCTGGCGCCTTGCTGACCGGCTGCGCGGTCTGGCAGGTGAACGTGGTTATGTTTTTGGCGGTCTTGGGACACGTATTTTCACTATTTATGGGTTTTCGCGGCGGCAAGGCCGTGGCCACAACACTGGGCGTGTTCATCCCGGCTGCGTTCTGGCCTTTGCTGCTTTCTGCAGTGCTCTGTGTGGCGGTCATCAAGGCCTCGGGGTTTGTATCCCTGGGCTCGCTGACGCTGGTAACAGCCATGCCTCTGGCCCTGGCGGGATTCGGCCGTTTCGAGTATCTGCCTGTTGCTCTGGCCATAATGGGGCTTGTCTACTGGCGGCACCGGGAAAACATCGTCCGGCTGGCCCGGGGCGAAGAGAAAAGCTGGCGAAAATCCAAGCAGGACGCTGCATGACGCGGCCCCGTAGCTTTTGGGATCACGCCGCTCTGGCTTTTGCACGGTTGTGGCCGGCTGGGCTTTCCCCCTGGGCGCCGGGCACGGCCGGGGCCCTGGTTGCCACAGTGCTGGCGCCGTATGTGTTTCTCCCCCTTTCGTTGCCTGGCCGCTGTTTGTTGCTGGCGGCTGTTTTTGTTGCTGGCGGCCTGGCTGCAAGCAGGGCGGAGCGGGTTTTGGGCCGCCAGGACCCGGGCGAAGTGGTTGTTGACGAGCTTTTGGGCCAATGGGTGGTATATCTGCCTTTTGCAGCGTTGTCCTGGCCGTATGTGTTGCTGGGGTTTGTTCTGTTCCGTGTTTTCGACATAGCCAAGCCCCCGCCAGTGCGCCAGGCCGAGCAGTGGCTGCCGTCCGGCTGGGGCGTCATGATTGATGACGTTGCCGCAGGCGCATGCGCCGCTGCGGTAATGCTGCTGGTCCGCGTGTTCCTGTAGGAATGGAAACTTCCGATAACGTTTTGCCTTGCGGGCGGCGAGCTGCTGGCCGTTGGACTGCGGCTGGGGCTGTGTTTCTGACGGCGGGGCTGTTGTTTTGGCTGGAGCTGATGGCGGCCAAGGCGCTGCTGCCTGGTTTCGGCGGCTCCGCCGGCGTGTGGGCGGCGGCGGTGGCTTGTTTCCAAACTGCTTTGCTGGCCGGTTATGTGGCGGCGTGGGGCGCGTCCCGGCGGCCCGGGCCGGAGTCTGGGGCCTGGTTGTGGTCGCTGGCGTTGCTCTGCGTTGCCTGGTTTTTTCCTTTTACGCCGGAAACATTGCTTGCCGTTCAGCCCTATGAGAATCCAGGCGTCTCAGCCTTAGTTGGGCTTTTTGCGGCCGCCGGTCCGGCTGGGGCGGTGCTGGCCGGCGCTTCTGTTTCTCTGCAGGCCGGGCTGGTCCGGCGCTGGCGCGACCCTACGCCTCTATACGCTGCTTCAAATGCAGGCTCTTTTGCAGGACTGGCGGCGTATCTGTTGATTATTGAACCATATCTGGACCTGCCGGCCCAAGCTGCCTGGTGGACAGGCGGGGTGATGCTTGCCGGCATGGCCTTTGCTGCGTCTTTGGCGCTATTTCGCCGCGTTCCCGTGCTTGAAGCACTGGATGCGGTAAAGCCGCGCATTTCTGGCTTTTTGCGTCTGCTGTGGTTTCTCAGCGCCATGGCTGGAGCGGCGTTGTTTATGTCTGTTTCCAATGTACTGGGCGTGCAGCTGCCAGCCGCGCCGCTGCTGTGGGCGCCGCCGCTGGCCGTGTATCTGGCCAGCCTGGCGCTGGTGTTTTCGGGAAGGGCGGCGCGGCTCGGCTGGCTGGCGGACAGGCTGCCGTTGCTTGCGGCGGCCGGGGCTGCGGCCTGGGTGTTTCGGGCGGACCTTGCGGCCTGGTCTGGGGTTGGCTTTGCTGCGTGCCTGCTCGTTCTGGAGTTTGGTCTGTGCACAGTTTGCCATTGGCGGCTGCACGTTTTGCGTTCCGCCGGCGCGGGGCTGGGGGAGTACTATTTCTGGATAGCCCTGGGCGGTCTTGCAGGCGGGGCCGTGGGCGGCTGGGCGGCGCCGTATGTGTTTGATGGATCGTACGAATTTTTGCTGGCCCTGGTTTTGGCCGGATGGACGGCCGGGCTGGTCCAGGCTTATGCCGGAAAACGGCTGGCCCGATGGGGCGGCGGGCTTACAGTGGCTTCGCTGGCCACAGCGCTGCTGCTATTGATGGACCCGGCCGGAGGACTGCTGGCTGTGCTGGCCGTGGTTGTTGCCGGGTGCTGGCTGCTGCGCGGCGTGCGCGCTGGCTATCTGGAAACCGCGCTTTTCATGGCCGTGTGCGTGTACAGTTGCGGTTTGACGCACCGGGCGCACGTGGACGGAATTGTCGCGCACCAGCGTCGGACCTGGTATTCCATGCATACAGTCGCCGACCGTAAGGATACGCGTTATTTGCTGCACGGGGCCACCGTGCATGGCATGGAGTCCCTACTGGCTCGCCACAGGGGAAAGCCGTCAGCCTACTACCATCCGGAGACGCCGGCCGGGGAGTTTTTTCTGGAAAACATGGATCAGGGCAAGCCCGTGGCTGTGGCGGGCATGGGCGCGGCCACCCTGTCTGTGTACGCCGAGGCAGGGCAGAAGGTCGTCTTTTACGAGTTGGATTCGCATACAGAGTACATTGCCCGGGAATTTTTCAGCTTTCTGGAGAGGTCTCCTGGCGACTGCTCTGTGGTTCTAGGCGACTGCCGGCGCATGCTGGCCAGGGCCGCGCATGGAACGTATGGAACGGTCGTTGTGGACGTGTTTTCAGGCGGGGCCGTGCCTGTGCACTGTCTCACCGTGGAGGGACTTGCGGTGTTTTTGCGCTCGGTCGGTGAGCAGGGCGTTGTCCTGCTGCATTTGAGCAACAAGCACCTGGATTTGACGGGACCGGTTGCCGCGGCTGGGCTGGTTCTCGGGACGCAGGCGGTGTTCAGACAGAACGTGCGCGCGGATTCACCTTTGGCGCTGCCCAGCGTGTGGGCGGCCATGACCAGAGACGCGGCCATGGCCGGGCAGCTGGGCGCCCTGGGCTGGGGCCCGCGTGAGAGCCTGCAAAAGAGGTTTCTTTCTGCGCCGCCGCGGGTGTGGACAGACCGCAAGGCGGCGTTATTGCCAGCTTTGCGGTAAGGACTATGCTGCTCCAGCGAGGGGCGCGTCCGTTTACTGGCGGTTCAGGCATTTCTCAAGAGCTTTGACGAATGTTGCAACGTCTTGCTCCGAGGAATCGAAGGAGCACATCCATCTGAGTTCCTGCGTATCCGGAAAGCTTGGATCGTCTTCGGGGTTCCAGACGTAGAACATAAAATCTTGCTGTAAAGAGGATATCACAGGCGTGGGTAGCCGGGCAAACACGGCGTTGGTTTCCACCGGCCGGGTAAGCTGAACGCTTTGCAGCGCGGCCGCCTGTTCGCCTAACAGGGCCGCCATGGCGTTGGCGTGGGCCGCGTTGCGCCGCCACAGCCCATCCTGCAGCAGGGCGGAAAACTGGGCCGATATATAGCGCATCTTGGACGCCAGCTGCATGCCCTGTTTGCGTATGTACATGAAATTTTCCGCCGGCTTGGGGGAGAAGAAGACCACTGCCTCGCCATACATGAGGCCGTTTTTTGTGCCGCCAAAGGAAAGGGCGTCCACGCCCAGGTCCACAGTCAGGGCTTTCAGGTCCATGTCCAAGGCGGCGGCTGCGTTGGCCAGCCGGGCGCCGTCCATGTGCAGCCACAGGCCGTGTTCGCGGCAAAATGCGGAGATGGCGGCGATTTCTTCCGGCTGATAAAGAACGCCCAGCTCTGTGGGCTGGGTGATAGTCACAGCCGCAGGTTGGTTGTGGTGCTGAAAGCCCACAGAATGCAAAAAAGGCCGCACCATGTCTGGCGTCAATTTGCCGTCTTTGGCAGGAACGCTGAGCATCTTGAAGCCGCCGAAGCGCTCAGGCGCGCCGCATTCATCCACATTGGCGTGGGCGTGATTTGCGCTTATGACCGCCTGCCAGGGCTGGGCCAGGCTGGAGAGGCAGAGGACGTTGGCGCCTGTGCCTAAAAACACGAAAAAGGTCTGCGCCTGCGGCCCGAATTCGCGGCGAAACTGCTCGCAGGCGGTTTCGGTCCAGGGGTCGTCGCCGTAAGCCACGGCGTGGTCGAGGTTGGTTTGGGTAAGCGCTTCCATTACGGCTGGATGGACGCCGCTGTTATTATCGCTGGCAAAGCTGCGCATAGGTTTCTCCTTGTATTGTAGAACGGCAGACAGAATAGAAAGAAGGTTAGGGCCTGCTTCTATAGCATTTCACGGGCGATGATTTGCAAGCAAATCCTTACAGAGCATTTCAACTGTGAAATGCTCTAAATACCTGTCTGCTGCGTTTGGTTATAATTGCATTATGCTACATTTTCAGCCTTGCCTGCTGCAATTATTCCTCAAACTCGCAACGAAAGGTATGTAGAGGCATATCCCAGGGCCTGGCAAGAAAAAATGGGGTAACAGAAAAAAGGGGGAACAGGGCAGAGAGGTGTACGGCGGATCATCGTTTTCTCTCCCGCAAGCGCACGGCCCGGCGCATGGGAACCTGGGGGGGAGCGTAACCGGCCGGCTTGGAGGCCAGCCAGTCGCGCCACTTGGCTATTTCCGGATGCCGCAGCAGGTCCTCAAGGCTGTTGTAGTCCTCGGCCAGCTCCTTTTCGCTCAGGGTCTGATGCACGTGCTTGTGGCAGGGAGGGCACAACTCCACAGTGTGCTGGAGCGATTCCGGATCAACCCCGCGTTTTTTCAACCGTTTGTGCAGCGTGCGGGGGATCAGGTGGTGGCGGGTCGTGCGTTCCCGGCGGCCGCATAGCGCGCATGTGGCGTGGTCCATACGCGCATCTTGGACGGCGATTCACGACGGGTCAAGCCCGAGCTGCTACGAAAACTGTATCTCTGCTCGGGTGGTTTCCTTGTCCACATTGCTTGTCTTTACGCTGATGGACTGTCCGAAATGTTCTGCGGCTCCTTTGAGAATGCCTTCGAAATAGTCTCCGTAGCCACGCGAAGAATGATAGGTCATGATGAGGGTTTTGCCCTTGTCGTCATAGGAAAACCTGGGCGGCTTGATGCCTGGCATGTCTTTGGTCAGGTTGGCGTGGGTCTGGTTCATTGTGAGCAGAAACTCTTTCAGGGTGTCGCCCTTGAAGTAGCGTTTGTACATTTGCTTAAACTTGGGAACCGTAAAGAGGCCGAAATCACGCATAATATCTCGGGAAGATTTGCCGGTGTTTTCCGCGGCCAGGTCGGCCATCTGGCGCAGCACCTGATCCGGGTAGCTCTGCCCCGGCAGAAATATCGGGGAGCCCATCTCCTGCATCACGGCGTCGTGGACCTGGCGCCCCAGCTTCTGGGAGAGGAATTCGTCCATGTACCCTGGGAGAATTCCTTTCATCTGGCCCTTGGATTGGCGCAGGTTCAGCGCTTTTTGGTCGCCGCCAAAGCTGGTGGAAATATCCAGGAGTT
>CAYTSA010000014.1:33665-53875 GCA_964440345.1 uncultured Desulfovibrionaceae bacterium
AGTGCTGCGGCCAGGCCGGCCAATTCGCGGGTGGCCTGAGCGGTCTGTTCTGCGCCTTCCTGGGCGTCGGCGGCTATAGAGGCGATTTGCTCCACGCTGGCGTTAATTTCTTCTGCCGCGGCGGATTGCTCTTCGGCTGCGGTAGCTATTTGGGCCACCCGGGAGTTCATATCCTCGGCTGCGGCCAAGATGGACTGCAAGGATTCCCCAGCCTGGTTGGACGATTGGGTGCTGGCGTCCACACGGCTGCGGGTGGCGTCCATGGCCTCCACAGCTTGGCGCGAGCCGCGCTGAATCTTGTCCACGGCCTGGGAGACGTCCTTGGTGGCGGTCATGGTTTTTTCCGCCAGCTTGCGGACTTCGTCCGCCACCACAGCAAAGCCGCGTCCTGCCTCGCCGGCTCTGGCCGCCTCAATGGCGGCGTTCAGGGCCAGCAAGTTGGTCTGGTCGGCTATGTCGTTGATGACGTTTATAATTTGTCCTATTGCTTCTGCTTGGCCGTCCAGTTCGCTGAGCACCTCGCCCAGCGAGGCTGCAGACTCAGCCACTGCGTTGATCTCGTTCACTGCTGTTTGGACCAGGTCCACTCCGTCACGGGCGGCTCTGGCGGTTTCGTCTGCGGCTGCAGAGGTGGAAGATGCGTTGGAGGCCACTTCCATGACGGTGGCGGTCATTTCCTCCATGGCCGTGGCCACGGTGTCAGACTGGCTTTTTTGGTCTTCTGCGCCCCGGGCGCCTTCGTCTGCGGCGGCGGAGAGCATTTCAGCCGCCTGAGCCACTTTCTGAGCCACTTCGCTCATTTTCTTGCCGGCGGACATCAGCCGTTGTTTCTGGTCTTCCAAGTCCTGCTGGCGCTTGGCTGCTGCTGCTGCTTCTTCGTCGGCTTGGGTTTTGCATTGGCGGGCGGCGGTCTGGTCCTGACGGCATTGTTCCAGCGCCTCGCCGAGGGCGGCGACGGCCGACTTGGCGGCGGAGTACAGCTCTGGATTCTGCTGAAACGCAGCAGGGTCGGCGTTTTTCAGGTCTGTTTTGCCCAGGCTGCTCAAAAAGCGCAGCATATTCTGGCTGTCGCCGCCTGCCGTGCGGGAGAGAGCCAATCCAGCCCCGGAACCTGCGGCAGCCACAGCAAAGAGCGCTATAGCCAGAGTTCCAGACAGCTCTGTGGATGTGGCGGCAAGAGCCAAACCGGCAACGCCGGCCAGACCAGCAATAGTCAGACAGGCGAGAAGACCTGCGTTCTTCATGATATCCCCCGTAAACTGTTACGGCTGTTGTGGATACACTCCACATCAATAGTCAGACAGCAAGATAATGTTCCCCCGTACGTACGATATTTGGATTGTACATAATAATGGCAACAAGAGCAATTATTTTGCTCAGATTTTGACACAGGACAGAACAAAAGTAGCGGATATGTTTAAAACGGCTGCGCCCTGGGAAGAACCAGGGCGCAACAAGAGACAAGAAAAACGGGGGATGGGATCAGACTTCTGTTCCCAGAGTGACGACGCCGTCGCCGTTAGTGTCGGCAGCTTTGAATTCGTCTTCGCTAATGCCAGCCGCCATGGCTTCATCCATGGTCACTATGCCGTCGGCGTCGGCGTCAGCGTCGGCCAGATTGAAAGCAAAAAGTGAAGTTGCGAGGGCGAGAATCAGGCTCAAGGAAAGTAGCGCTGTTTTCATGGTGCAATCCTTTTTCATGATGGTTGAACTTACAAGTTTGGTTTTATGGACTCCACATGCGTCTTCTGTAGGTTATAAGCAAAGGGCGTGCCTGTTGTAATATGTCAATATTATTTATTTTGTTGAAAAAGGATAAGGAACTGGCGGTTCCGGCAGATGAATGGCTTAGAAACGTAACCATAAACTGTGCGGCCCGCAGAGCCAGTTTTATAGGATCGGCGCCCGCAGTTCCGATGTTGCGGCGACTGGTCAGCGTTGCAGAATACTGTTGCAAAGGATAATTTCCAGCCGTATGTGGCGTGTATATATGCAGGAGCATCAATGAAGCGAATACTTGCAGCCACCCCGCGCCTGGAAGCCTTTGACGCAATTAAGCATAGTTTGCAGGGCGACCAGGTTGACCACGCAGCAACCAGGGAGGACGCGCTTGCCGCTGTAGCCCGCAAATCCTACGATTATATTTTCCTGGACATAGAGTTTTTGGGTGAAGCTGGCGACGTTCCTGACGCCTGTGCAGAAGAGCTTGGACACTTTCGGACAGGCAACCCGGCTGTGGAGATCATCGCCATGTCTTCCAGCCGGGAGGTCAAGTCTGTGGTGCAGGCGGTGAAGGCTGGGGCGAGCAATTATTTGAACTATCCATTGCATCCCTCTGAAGTTGAGTACGTGGTCCGGTCGCTGTACCGCGCCCGCCTAGCCCACGGTGAGCTGGACTATTTGCGGGACAAGTTCTGGCGGGCTGACGCTGCAGAGATAGTGCGCAGCCACAGTTCGGCCATGCAGGAGTTGTTTGTCAAGGTGAAGCTGGTTGCGCCGACCCGCAGCACCGTGTTGCTGACTGGTGAAACCGGGGTGGGCAAAAGCCTCATCGCTAAGCTGATTCACTCTCACTCCAACCGGTCCCAGGCGCCGTTCATAGCCGTACACTGCGGGGCCATACCGGACACTCTGCTGGAAAGCGAGCTGTTTGGGCATGAAAAGGGCGCCTTTACCGGCGCTGTGCGCCGGCGTCTGGGCAAGTTCGAGCTGGCGGCTGGTGGGACGATTTTTCTTGATGAAGCCGGCTCGCTCACGCCGCCGGCGCAAATCAAGCTGCTTCAGGTGCTGCAGGAAAAATGCTTTCAACGCGTGGGAGGCGAGGCGACCATAAGCGTGGACGTCAGAGTCATCGCCGCCGCCAATGTGGACCTGCAGGCCATGTGCGAGGCTGGGATGTTCCGGCGTGACCTGTATTACCGGCTCAACGTTTTCCCCCTGCACGTGCCCGCCTTGTCTGAGCGCACAGAAGACATCCCCTTGCTTGCAGAGGTGTTTCTCAACAGACTGAACAAAGAATACCTGAAGGAAATCGCTTCTGTGGGCTCTGAGGTCCTACGCGCCCTGCAGAGCTACTCCTGGCCAGGCAACGTTCGGGAGCTGGAAAATCTTATGGAGCGAGCGTATATTCTAGAACCGGGCAGGACGCTTTCTCCAGTTGGTTTCCCCAGCGAACTCTTTACGTCTAGAACCTTTCACGCTGTCTCCACTCCAAAGACTGCGCCAGTCAATTTGTCCCTGTCAGAAGCCCGGCAACAAGCAGTGGATGATTTTGAAAAAACGTACCTGCACGGCCTGCTCAGCCGCTGCTCCGGCTCAATCAAGGAAACTGCTTCACAGGCAGGCATAACCCCACGCCAACTGCACAAACTCATGACCCGTCACAAACTGCGCAAGGAAGACTACCGGTAACCGGTCCTGAGGGTTCCGATAGTGCGTGCGCCTGCGCAGCAAAAGCCGGAACCAGCTGTTCTTTTGCATTCATTTTGAATATGAATATCTAGATAATACAGTCTGTTAATGCGTGGACCGATTGTTGCTTTCCGCATTTTCATGGAACAACGGCAGGCGCATACTCTCCCAGAAAGCGAGCCCCATCTCGTGGGCGTACTGTTGCCGGACATGTGGACCTTTGACGGAGAGGTCATAGGTCTGTGTCTGGCCTGCGACGACGAAGGGGAATACCTCATCCGTATGCCCCATCAGGTGCAGTCGCTGCTCTTTTGGCAGCGCTGCAAAGTGGAGGCATGGGGGCGGGTGCACGCGTCCTGCGGCAGAAATCATCTGGATATGGCGGGATGGCGGTTGCTCGCAGCGCTGCCTCAAATAGAGAAGGAAGAACAATCTAAAAACCACAGGAGATACAATGATTGAAGAAACGCCTGAACTCGCCACGGAGCCTCCTGGCGGGACGCAGCCCCTGACACGCAAAACGAAGTCATTGACGAATGGATTTCGCAAACGATTTTTTCCCGGCGTTGCAGCAGATCAGTGGAATGACTGGCGCTGGCAGATGCGCAACAGGCTGCTTTCGGGAAAGGACATTGCAAGGATATTGGAGTTGGCCGGCGCCGAAGAAATGGCGTTAGGCAATGCGCACGGCCATTCAGGACTGCCCATGGCTGTGACCCCTTATTATCTGGGACTGTTTTGGGACAAAGGGCCGGAGAATCCCTTGCGGCGGACTGTCGTGCCTTCGGCGTGTGAGTTGATCGCCAAGGATGATGAAGAGGCGGATCCTCTGGCTGAAGACCGTGACAGCCCTGCCCCTGGCCTGGTGCACCGCTATCCGGACCGGGTTTTGTTTCTGGCCACTGGAGTCTGCTTTGCGTACTGCCGGTACTGTACGCGTTCCCGCGCAGTGGGGCGGAATGCGGGGCTGGCGCCCTCGCGAAAGCGCTGGGAGCTGTGTCTGCAATACATTGCTTCGCACCCGGAAGTGCGCGACGTCATCATCTCCGGCGGAGACCCTCTCACCCTGGACGACGGCTCGCTGGAGTGGCTGCTGTCCCGGCTGAGGCGCATACCCCATGTGGATATGCTGCGCATAGGCACCAAGGCCCCCATGGTCCTGCCGCAACGGGTGACCCCGGCTTTGGCGCGCATGCTGCGCAAGTATCACCCTCTTTTCGTTTCCGTGCACGCGACGCATCCGGAGGAGCTGACGTCTGAATCCTCCCGAGCGCTGGAGCGGTTGGCCGACGCCGGGGCGCCTCTGGGCTCCCAGACGGTGCTGCTGCGGGGCGTCAACGACGATCCCGTGATCATGAAGCAGCTGATGCTGGGCCTGTTGCGGCGACGGGTGAGGCCATACTATCTGTACCAGTGCGACCCTGTGCCAGGCACGGCGCATTTCCGCACGCCGGTGGAAACCGGGTTGGAAATGATCCGGTCTTTGCGCGGGCACACCTCCGGCTACGCTGTGCCAAGCTTTGTAATTGACGCTCCTGGCGGCGGGGGCAAAATCCCCCTGCTGCCGGAGTATTGCATGGGCCGGAGTGAAGGCGGTTTGGAGTTGCGTAACTATCAAGGAAAAACATATAGATATCCGGATCACGCCGGAGAGCGGACACAAGCGTCTGCATGGGAGCACGCATGATTGTCGCCATGACCTATGATTTACGCCAGGACTATCTGGCCCGCGGGTACAGCCTTGAAGAGACAGCCGAATTCGACAGCCCGGCTACAGTGGACGCCATAGCTTTTGCTTTGCAGGACATGGACTGCAACGTGGTGCGCATAGGCTGCGTGCAGGAACTGGTTAACCGGCTGGCCCGGGGCGAACGCTGGGACCTGGTGTTCAACATAGCCGAAGGCATGCACGGCGCTGGGCGGGAATCCCAAGTGCCAGCGCTGCTGGACGCTTACGAAATTCCATACACTTTTTCTGGACCGGCTGTGCTTTCTCTGTGCCTGGACAAAGCTGCCGCAAAGGCTGTGGTCCGTGCAGCTGGGGTCCCTACGCCAGATTGGACGGTGTTGCGCCAGACAGATGACACGGCGGCGGTAAGCATGGAGTATCCGCTGTTCTGCAAACCAACAGCCGAGGGAACAGGCAAGGGCGTGTCGCCCCGTTCCCTTGTGCGCTCGCAAGAGGACTTGCGCCGCACGGCTGAAGCCCTGCTATCGGCCCATGGCCAGCCCGTGCTGGCAGAGAGTTACCTGCCAGGGCGGGAATTCACTGTTGGAATGGCGGGGCACGGGAATAGCGCCCGGGTGCTGGGAGTGCTGGAAATATGCTTTTCAGATAACGCGGACCAGGCAGGCTACACCTACGACAATAAACAGCACTATCACGACCGGGTAACCTACAGCCTGGTGCACGACGCGGAGGCGCTTGAGGCCGGCTCTGTGGCCTTGCAAGCGTGGCGGGTATTGGGTTGCCTAGACGCCGGCCGGGTGGACCTGCGTAGCGACGTATCAGGCCAGCCGCAGTTCATGGAGGTTAACCCTCTGGCCGGGCTGCACCCTGTGGACTCGGACCTGCCCATTTTGTGTCGTCTGTCCGGAGTGGCGTATGACGGCCTGATCAAGGAAATCGTTCATTCTGCCTTGGAGCGGGCTGAAATGGCTGGGCAGTCCAGAGGCCTAGGTCTGGCGGCGGCGTGAAAATTGCCATTGTGCGCGAAAGCTTGGGACCCAACCCGCGGCCGGACGAGCTGGACACTCTGGCCCAGGCTGGAGCTGTGGCCAAGGCCTTGCAAGGTCACGGCCACAGCGTTGTTATTGTTGAAGCGCCAGACTCAGCCGACTGGCTGCGCGTGCTGGCCCAGTCACTGGAAGAGCAGGCGCCGGACTTGGTCTGGAATCTGGCGGATTCGCCGCGGGGAGACAGCCGGCTGGCCTGGCGCGTTCCCGAATTGCTGGAGCGCATGGAGCTGTGTTTTACTGGCGCGGGTTCCCAAGCCTTGCGGCTGACCAATAATAAACTGGCTTGCAAGCAGGTGTTGCGGGAAGCAGGCCTGCCAACGCCCAACTGGGTTGATAAGGAGAGAGCCTCTTTTAGCCCTGGCCGCTGGATAATTAAGTCGGTGAACGAACCGGGCTCCTACGGCATGGACGCCGGGGCGCTCGTGTACGCGAAAACTTTGGCAGAATTGCAGGAGGCCATACGGCAACGATCGCATAGATTTGGCCCTTGCTATGCAGAGCAGTTCATCGCAGGACGGGAGTTTTCCCTGACTATACTGGAAGGAAGCGCCGGATTCAGGGTTTTGCCGCCATCAGAACTGATGTTTCTGGTTGTCCCTTTTGGCGATGGCGTTATGGATTACCGGGCCAAGTGGGACCCGGCAGCGGACAAAGAAGTGGCTCGCTGTTTTATATTTGCAGAATCTGACGCCCCGTTGTTGGCCCGGCTTGAATCCCTGGCGTTGCAATGCTGGGAGGCGTGCGGATTGGCAGGATATGCGCGTGTGGATTTTCGCGTGGATTTTGTAAAGGCCCTGCGGCCAAGGCCATGGATAATAGACGTGAACACCAATCCGTGCATGGCGCTGGACGCAGGAGTAACTGCGGCGGCGCAGCAGGCGGGGATGACCTATGACGGCCTGGTTGCCGCGGTGAGCCAGGCCGCTTGTGCTTTGGTGCGGCGGACTGGGGGGTAAACATGTTCCGCATCCGCCGCATATATGACGACATCCTTCCCGTGGACAAGGCGGCCTTGAGGCAGGTGCAGGCGTTGTTGCTTCAGTGTTTGCCCGGCGTCGACCCCGCAGAAGCCGAACGTTTGCCCCGCCGGCTTTCCGAACCCGTGCAGCGCCGCTACCGCAGCATATTGTTCGTTGCCGAGGACGGCCGGGCCCGCGTGCTGGGTTTTGGCTTGTTGCTGCACATGGACGACGTTAATTGTTGTGTTTTGGACTACTTGTGCGCCTCAATCAAGGGGAGGGAAAAGACGAAAGGACTGGATGGCGCGGTCGGGCCGCCGCACCGGGGCGGTGTTGGCGGCGCCCTGTACGAGCGCATCCGGGCGGAGGCGGCCCACCTGGGAAGCAAGGGCTTGTTTTTCGAATGCTTGCCAGCGCCGGCGCATGCTTCCGCAACGAAACCTGGACTGCTGGAAAGCAAGGCCAGGCTAAGATTTTACGAACGGCTTGGCGCCCGTATTGTGGACCGCACAGCCTACGAGACGCCTTTCAAGCCTCAGGATGGCCCTGGACCGCATCTGATGGCGGACTTGTTGGGCAGAGAGACAGTATTGCGGCGTGAAACCGCCCAAGCTGTGGTGCAGGCTTTTCTGAAGCGGAAATACGGCAGACGTTGCCCCAAGGGGTATATAGAAACCGTGTTGCATTCATTTCAAGATGACCCGGTGCGCTTACGAGCGCCTTCTTCGAGATCGAGCGCCGCGCCGCCCCTGGCTGCAGATGCAGTGCGCACTGCGAGCGCGGCATTGATTGTCAATGATTCGCACTCCATCCATCACGTGCAAGAAAGGGGGTATGTAGAGGCGCCGGTGCGCATTTCGGCTATTCTTCGCGCCTTGGAGCCTGTCAGCCTGTTCCGGCGGGTTGCGGCGAAGCCTTGCAACAGGGCGGATATACTGGCGGTGCACGAAAAGCCATTTATGGAATATTTGGAAAAAGTGTGCCAGTCTTTGGAGTTGGGGCGTTCTGTTTACCCGTATGTCTTTCCTCTGCGCAACAGGACCAGGCCGCCCAAGGAGCTAGCATTGAGGGCTGGGTATTACTGTTTGGACACCTTTACGCCGTTGAACAGGGCGGCCTATGCTGCGGCCCGGGCCGGGGTGGACTGCGCTGCAACTGGCGCTCGCGCCATACTGTCCGGCTTCCGGCTGGCTTACGTGTTGACTCGGCCGCCTGGCCACCACGCTGAACGCATGTTTTTCGGGGGGTTTTGCTATTACAACAACGCCGCTGTGGCCGCCAATATATTGAGCGCGTACGGCCGCACGGCTGTGCTGGATATTGACTACCATCACGGTAACGGCGCTCAGGATATTTTCTACCGTCGCAACGACGTACTCACGGTTTCCATCCACGGTCATCCTCGGTTCAGCTATCCGTACTTTACTGGTTTTGAAGATGAACGCGGAGAGGGAGATGGCGAAGGGATGAACCGCAATTACCCTTTGCCTGAAAGTGTGGACGGGGGGCGGCATCGCGACGCGTTGGAGAGGGCGTTGCACCGGGTCAAACGTTTTCGGCCAGATTTTCTGGTCGTGGCGCTGGGTTTGGACACAGCCAAAGGAGACCCCACTGGAACATGGACCTTGAACAGTCAGGATTTCAAGGCCAACGGTAGGATACTGGCCGCAATGCGGCTGCCGCTGTTGGTGGTGCAGGAAGGCGGATACGCTGTGCGGGTGCTGGGGAACAATGCCCGGGCTTTTTTTGAAGGCGTGGCGGAAGGGGCGGACGGCCTGTGACCGCTCCATATTGTTTTCGCCGCCGCCTAAAGGCCAGCGACGTTGCAGATGTGCGGCGCCTGGTAGGGGCCACAGGCTTTTTTTCCCCCCAGGAAGAAGACATCGCCGAGGAATTGGTCTTGGAGAGGTTGCAGCAGGGGCCGGCCAGCGGCTATCATTTTGTGTTTGCAAATGCGGCGGGAACGTTGGCCGGGTATACGTGCTACGGTCCTTCGGACGACGCCCCGGGGATGTTCGATTTGTATTGGATCGTTGTATCGCCAGACAGGCAAGGACAGGGGATGGGGCGCCAACTGCTAGTTTGGTCCGAAGAACTGGCCACGTCCCAGGGGGGCTGTATTCTGCGTGTGGAGACATCAAGCCGGGAGTTATACTCCCGGACTAGAAGCTTTTACGAACTGGCCGGTTACTGCGAGACTGCCAGAGAAAAGAATTTCTACGGTCTGGCAGACGACAAAGTGGTGTATGAAAAAATTTTGAGCGGCCAACCGATTGCCTGCTCAACGACAAAGCCTGCTCAACGGCTCTTCCCTTTTAAGCGCTGAAAGCGTATTCTCGCCTTCGTGAACAAGGGCTCCCAAACGCCAAACGCCATGCCGCCGTATTCTGTCCGCATCAGCGCCCGGGCAAAGCGGATTAATTTGCGCATCACGCCCCGGCTGGGGCTGGAGGTGGTTTTGCCAGAGTGGTGCGACCCGGCGATGGCTGCAGAAGTGGTCCGGTCGCGGCAGGAGTGGGTGGAGAAGACGTTCCAAAAGATGCGGGACAAGGGCTGCGAACCCGGCGCCCCGCCGCAGCCGCCGCAGTCCGTGGTTTTTCAGGCCATAGATCGTACAATAAGCGTGAACTATGAACCCAGCGCCCGGCCCGGCCTGCGGCTGTACTGGGAATCGCCGGAGGATTTGCGTTTTGAGGGCCGCACTGGCGACGTGGGCGCCTGCCTGGAACTGTTGCGGGGCTGGCTGAAGGATGTGGCCAAGAGGTCGCTGCCTCCGCTCCTGGCCCGGGTTGCGAGGGAAACCGGACTTTCGTTCAACAAGGTCTCGGTGCGGCTGCAGCGGTCCCGCTGGGGCAGTTGTTCTGGGCAGAAGAACATCTCTCTAAACGCCAAGCTGCTTTTTCTTCCTTGGGAAGAAGCGCGGTACGTGCTTCTCCACGAGCTTTGCCACACCAGGTATCTGGCCCACAACGCCCCGTTCTGGGATTTGCTGGTTCGGTTGGAGCCCCGGGCCCGGGAACTGGACAAAGCCGTGAACGCCGGCTGGCGGCACGTGCCGGCCTGGGTGGGGTAAAGGCGGACAATGGCGGCTGGAAACAGCGAGCGCCTGGAGGACGTGGGCGGCTGGATAGACTTTGCAGCTGTCCCTTCCCTGCATGGCGGCCAGCGCATTATCATCTTCGGCGCAGGTTATGGAGCCGCAGAGTATCTGCGTTATTTGCGAGGGCTCGCTGATTCTCCGAACATCCTGTGCATTGTGGACAATGACGCCAGCAAATGGGGCGGAGAGCTGTACGGCGTGACAGTGGAGCCGCCCAGCGTTTTGCCGGAGCTTTCTCCTGATATGATCGTGGTGACCACTGTCAGTGGCCGCGGACCTGTTGCGAAGCAGCTCACACACATGGGATACGCTGAAAAAAGAGACTTCGTATGCGTTGGCAGTTTTCCGCCGGCGCATCACGAAGAAAGCGCGCGTATGATTTTGGAGTACAACCATCGGTTTGGTCTCATCACCCCTGGGGGGGCGGCGGTCAATGTGGGTCCGGGCGGCATGTTGGCCGTGGAGCAAGTGCTCTATGGTCTGGGATTTGACCAGGTGGACGCAGTGGAAGCTTTTGATTTTAATTTGTTGTATCCGGAGTGGCGGCCCATGGTGGTAGGGGATAAGACGTTTGCGCAGGTGGTGATCCCTATCATGGAAGAATACGGCGTGGACATTGCCGTACTCAAAGAGCGGGCCGCAAGGTTTCTGCAGCGCAAGAATGGCCGGCTGGAGTATGACCAGTCCAAGATTCTGCTGCACCGGCCGTACAGGTTTTCCAAGCTGCCGCTGCCGGACGCCGGCCATGACCTCATTACGTCCTTTGCCGTGCTGGAGCATGTTGTCCACCCCCAGGCTGCTGTGACTGAGTGCTTTCGCGTGCTTAAGCCGGGAGGCAAGGCGTTGCACCACATTGTCACCCGCGACCACCGCTGTTTCGATCCGTTTGTCGACTTTTCCCCTATTGCCTGCCGTTTTTGCAGCCAGCAGGAGTGGGACGCGGCGGCGTCAAAGCGGTTTTACCAGAACAGAGTAGCGCCGCATCAGTGGCTGGACATGTTCGCCAAAGCCGGCTTTGCCATTGACCATTTTGAGACAATGGACAGAGTTGAAATTACTCCGGAAGTTTGGGCCAAGCTGGCGCCGGAGTTCGCCAGCTGGACGGATGAGGAGCTCTCGGCCCTGGACTGCGTGATCGTGGCGCACAAAGGGTAAGCAAGCGCAGACCGGCGCAGACAACGCTGCGCAGATTCAGTCAGACGCCCCAGATATAGCGGAGATAGCACAAACAAAAAGCGGGAGCCCGTTGCCGAGCCCCCGCCGGGTATGCGTAAAGACAGTCTGGAAAGCCTACAGGCTTTTAAAGCATTTCAACAGTGAAAATGTGTCGATGCTCTTATGTATTTTCCTGAAACAATAGAAAATTGTTTCAGGAGCGAGCGTTGTCTCAACGCTACATTGTTTTAGCCACCTTGTGGATGAGACGCAGCAGCTGGTTGGTGAAGCCGGCTTCGTTGTCGTACCAGATGATGAGCTTGAGCATAGTTCCGTTAATGACTGTGGTCAGGGGGCCGTCCACCACCCCGCCGTAGGTGGAGCCAATGTAGTCGCACGAGACCAGGGGGACTTCAGTGTAGCCCATATTGCCTTGCATGGGGCCTTCTGCGGCGGCTTTCAGAGCGGCGTTCACTTCTTCTGTAGTGGTGGATTTTTCCAGCTCACAGGTCAAGTCTACCAAAGAGCCGTCCGGGGTAGGCACGCGCACGGCCATGCCGTCCAGCTTGCCAGCCAGGGACGGGATGACCTGGGTCACGGCTTTGGCTGCGCCAGTGGTGGTCGGAATCATGGATAAGGCCGCAGCTCGGGCCCGGCGGATGTCCTTGTGCGAGCCGTCCAAAATGCGCTGGCTCATGGTGTAGGCGTGCACGGTAGTCATGAGGCCATGCTTTATACCGAACGTGTCCTGCAGAACCTTGGCGGCCGGCGCCAGACAGTTGGTGGTGCAGGAAGCGTTGGAAATGACATGGTGGCTGGCCGGGTCGTAGTCCTGGTCGTTGACGCCCATGACAAAGGTGGCGTCCACGTTCTTGCCCGGGGCGGAGATAATGGACTTTTTGGCGCCGCAGTCGATGTGCTTCTGCAGCCCGTCGCGGTCCTTGACTGCGCCGGTGGTTTCCACGGCGATGTCCACGCCGTAGCCGCTCCATTCCCATTCGCCGAGAGGCTTTCGCGTAACAGCGATTTCCTTGCCTTCAATGGAAAAACCATTGTCGGTTTCCTGTACCTCTTTGGCAAAGGTTCCGAACACTGAGTCGTATTTGAGCAGGTGGGCCAGGGTGAAGTTGTCTGCGCGGGCGTTGACGGCGACGACTTGCAGTTCCGGTTCGTCCGCCAGAAGCCTGACCAGATATCGTCCTATCCGTCCAAAGCCGTTGATTCCTAGTTTGATTGCCATAAGTGTGAGTCCCTCCTTGAGAAATAGTGCGTGTGAAGTGCAACAGCGTGTAATGTGATCAACATGTATTGGATTGAAATAAAAATAAGGGCCATGCCAACCTGAACAAATATTCCGGGGCGGGCAGCCGAAGCGTATCTGGTATGTTGGCCTGCAGAATCCAATACTGAAGATTCTCTATGATGTATGCTTTTCAGGGGGGCGTGTCAATCATCTTTGGCGGATTATTGGCGGATTGTATATTCTGAGCGTCTGCCAGCTCTTTCAGTGTGGTTTGCAGATCGTCCACTGTGTAGCCGGCGGAGAGGAACATGACGTCAATTATCAGGTCGCACTATGTGCAACTGCTCTTGCACATATGCAACCACGGGCCGGCGAGGCTATTCCCGCAACGCTGCCTTGGCCGCGGCCACGGCCAGGTCCGGCAGCTCGTAGCAGCTTACGGCGCGGTTTATGGCCAAGTATTGCTGCAGCCATATTTGCCCTTCGCGTACAGTGGAGAGGTAGGCCACGTTGTCGTTGCGGGGCTTGTCAGTGGCCTTATTGAAGCAGCCGATGAGCATGAGGATGTCCGTGATCTTGTCGCCATTGATGTCTTCAAAGACCAGATGCTTGGGCCAGCAGCTTTCGAGGGGGGCCATGCTGGTTTGCTGGGGCGTGGTCAGCTCCTCCAGGGGCATGCCGTCCAGCTCGGTGATCATGAAGGCCAGGCCGTCCAGGTCGAACTGGGAGTCGTCTTGCAGCGTGGTCAAGCACAGGCCGGCGTTGTCCACGGGGCCGCCATAGTAGGCAAAGCTGAGATCAGGGACGATCTTGAAGCCCGGCAACGTGCGGGCAAAGGACATGGCCGTGGTCGGGTTCAGCTTGCCGCAGTTTGGGTTGTACTCGGGCATGTGGTGGGCGCCGGAACCGTTGGACTGGGCCATGACGGAGGAGGCGAAGCTACAGATGAACAGACACCACAGGATGACGGCAAAGGTGAAACGGGGCGTCATGGTTTTTCCCTTACGGTGGACGTTATACAAATGCTGTGTGTCTCGGAAACAAGAGGCAAGGTCATTCCTCCAAAATTTTCAGGTCGTTCAAGTACGCATGGTTCGTAAAGTCGAAGCGCAGGGGCGTCAGTGTCACCCAGCCTTCAGTCAGCAGGGCGCGGTCAGTGTCCGGACTCAGCTTTTCCGGGGGGATGGCGCCGTCCAGCCAGTAGTATGGCCGGCCGCGGGGGTCATGGCGGGTGTCGTAAAAGTCGTCGTACATGGCCCTGGTGTGGCGGCAGACTTTCAAACCCTGGACGTCCTTCATGGGGTGCTTTGGAAAATTCAGGTTCAGCACGCAGTGCCGGGGCAGGCCAGCCAGGTCCAGACGGGGAATGAGCATGGCGGCGTAGACGGCCTGGGCTGAAAGGTCCTCCGGGATAAAATGGTCGTACGACACAGCCAAGGCAGGAAAGCCGAGCAGCGCGCCCTCTGTGGCAGCGGCCACCGTGCCGGAATACAGGATGTCAACACCCACGTTGGCGCCGGCGTTGATGCCTGAGACCACCAGGTCTGGTTTGGCGTCCAGCAGGGTCATGAGTCCCAGCTTGACGCAGTCCACGGGCGTGCCGTACACGCCGTAGCCGGCAAAGCCGTTTTCCTTGAATTCTTTGACGCGCAAAGGCAAGCTGATGGTGATGGCGTGCCCGACTGCAGACTGTTCCGTGACCGGGGCGGCCACGGTCACGTCGTGCCCTGCGTCGCACAGGGCCTTGTACATGGCCCTCAGTCCTGGGGCTTGGATGCCGTCGTCGTTTGTCAGAAGTATTTTCATGGGTTCCTCTGAAGTTGTTTTCTGCTTTCGGCGTATACGCCATTTGACAAGCCCGGCGGAATCGGGAATTTTTCCGCTGCCGGCTTGCACTGTGTGTACCGTGTCTGCAACGCTTCTGCAATGTGACTACATATATGGAAAATTTAAAAAAAATACAATATGTTAATGAATTGGCCCCGGGCGTGCGCGTGGGCGATCTGTTCGTCATAGCCCAGGCCAAAAAGGGCCAGGCCCGCAACGGACAGACCTTCTGGTCCCTGCATCTGCAAGACGCCACAGGCCAGGTGGAGGCCAAAATATGGAGCCCGCTCAGTCTGGAGTTTCCGGACCTGACGCCCGGTCAGTTGGTTTTTATTGAAGGCGGCGCCGGCACCTTTCGGGAGCAGGTGCAAGTAACCGTGGAGTCCATGCGGCTTATCGACGCAGGAGCCGATAACGTGGACATGACAGCTTTTGTGCCAGCCAGCGCGGAAAAGCCAGAGGATTTATTGGCCCGGCTAGAGGATCTAGCCCGGCGCAACCTGCACTATTCCGGCTGGCGCAAGTTTGTGAACAAGGTGTTGACGGACAAAGAAATTCGCGTCCGGCTGCTGGCCGGTGTGGGGGCCAAGTCCATCCACCACGCGTATCTGGGCGGCCTGCTGGAGCACACCCTGGCTGTATGCCGGCTGTGTTTGTCCATCTGCGAGCTGTACCCCCATCTGGACCGGGAGGTGCTGTTGGCTGCGGCCATTTTTCACGACCTGGGCAAAGCCTGGGAGTTGTCGTCCGGCGTGACCACGGACTATACCGACGAAGGGCGGCTGCTCGGGCACATCACCATTAGTTTGCAGATTCTGGAGCCTTTTCTGCAAAAGGCCAAGCTGGAGCCCGAGCTGGCGCTGCACTTCAAGCACATCATCATCAGCCACCATGGCGAGTACGCCTTTGGCTCGCCGCGCCGGCCCAAGACCGCCGAGGCCTTTGTGTTGCACTACGCGGACAATATGGACGCAAAGATGAACCAGATAGCCGCGGCGTTTGACGACGGCCCGCCCGGGCAGGAAGGCTTGCCCCCGGCCTGGTCGCCGTTTCAGCGTTCGCTGGATCGTTTTTTATACCGCCCTGCGCCCACCCCGGGCAACGGCCGCACGCACAAATCGGACGACGCTAAGGAACAAAAACAATGTTCATTACTTACGAAGGAATAGAGGGGTCAGGCAAGTCCACGGTGATGCACGCCGTGCGCGATGCACTGTTGCAGGCTGGCCACGGCGTGACTCTGACGCGCGAGCCCGGGGGCAGCCGACTGGGCCAGACCCTGCGGGCCATGCTGCTTGATTCCAAGAACACGGACATAGCCCCCCAGACAGAGCTGTTCCTCTACCTGGCGGACCGGGCGCAGCACGTACACCAAGTCGTCAAACCGGCTCTGGCGGAGAATATCATTGTGCTTTCTGACCGCTATGCGGACTCCACGGTGGTCTATCAAGGGTATGGACGGGGGTTGGACCCCTCGCAGCTGCATGCGTTCAATGACGTGGCAGTAGACGGTTTGTGGCCGGACTTGACTCTGCTGTTTGACCTGGACGCGGAAGTGGGGCTGCGCCGGGCGCTAGTCCGAAACATGCAGGAGCAAAAGCATGTAACCGAGGGCAGGTTTGAGGCTGAGGATATATCATTCCACCAGCGGGTGCGTCAGGGGTACCTGACCTGGGCGGCCATCCACAAGGAACGGTTTGTGGTTATCGACGCTGGCCGGGAGTTGGAAGCCGTGAAACAAGAGGCGGTGGACGTTGTGATGCGCCGGGTGGGACAATGAAGAAGCAGTTTCTGTGCACTACGAATCAACCTGCCGCAGCAGAAAAGCCTTTTCCTTGTCTGCAAAGACAAAGCTTTCATTCGGGTCCTGGCCCATTGCCTGGCTGCGCTGGCGGTGCAGTTCGTAATAAGACGCGCGGGACGAACGCTCCATGGGCAGGCTCAGCTTTTCTGCAGCGCGAATGATGGCGCCGGCTTCGCCCTCCAGCTCCACAAAGCGGCCAAAAGGCAGTAGGTCCAGACACACTGTGACCCCGTCTAGCGTCCATTCTTCGCGCATTTTTTCGTAGCTGAAGGCCGGGGAATAGCCCAGCGACTCCAATATGGCCCGCATGGCGTTATAGTCGGCCACAGTGGTTTCGATTTCTTCTTTGTGCTTGAATCCCTCAGGCCCTTTTTCCTGGGGGGGCTTTTTCAGGGTCAGGGTGCAGCCGGACCGTGTCTGGCGCAGCCGTAGCAGGATGTCAGCGTTTTTCAGACTCCTGCCGGGCGCGTCAAATACAATGTTTTCTTCAAACCACTTGCCCTGGCGCTTTGCGCCGGCCTGTTGTAGCGTGCCGGCTACGGCGTCCAGGTCCATGAAGGTAAATTTAAGTTCTGTTTCACTCATGACGAGAGGATGTAGCAGTAAACGCGGCGGACTGCAAAATCATGAAAGAGCTAATGTATATGGCCATTGCCGGGGGATTGGGCAGCGTCTGCCGATATGGGGTGACCATTCTGACCCAACGTATCACAGGCGATACATTCCCGTCGGGCACATTTGTCGTGAATATTCTGGGGTGTTTCCTCTTCGGGCTGGTATGGGGCCTGCTGGACCACCGGATCGGATTACCGCCGCACACCCGTCTGGTAGTGCTCACAGGGTTCATGGGCGCCTTCACCACCTTTTCCACCTATGCGTTTCAGTCTCTGGCTTTGATGCAAAACGGGCAATGGTTTTTCGCTGCAATCAATGTGGCTGGCCAAGTGGCGGGCGGAGTGCTGCTGGCTTTTGCTGGATTGGCCCTGGGGCGGGCGCTGTAAAAACCGTGTTTGACAAAACCGTGTCTGACAAAAACCGTGCCTGGCCCCTTCCTTCTTGGACTGTTTCCAGGTATACCCGGCGGCCACATCATGAACAAATCATGACTGTTTCTACATGTTTGAAAATAGCCTTTGCAAGGCGGCGTAAATGATTATTATATCCTACTCTACGTATTTTCCACAACGGCGATCCACAACGGAGGCGGTTCATGATTCGATACATTTTGCTCACAGGAGCCATACTAATGCTCATGGCCAATAACGCCATGGCGGCCAAGGAGCCGCAGATCACCTCGCTGCAAAACGGCTTGACAGTGCTTATTCAGGAAGACGAGCGGTTTCCCCTGGTCTCCATGCGTTTATATGTACGTGCTGGGTCTGCCTATGAGCGGCCGGAAGAAGCCGGCATAAGCCATTTTTTTGAGCACATGGTTTTTAAAGGCACAGAGCGGCGGGGACCCGGCGAGCTTGCCCAGGCCATCGAATCCGTGGGGGGCAACATCAACGCCGCCACCAGCTTTGACTATACCGTGTATTTGACGGACGCGCCTTCTGACCATTGGGCGCTGGGCCTGGACGTATTGCAGGACATGGTCTTCGGTTCTGTGTTCGACCCTGAGGAGCTGGAGTCTGAGAAAAATGTGGTTCTGGCGGAGCTGGAGCGGGGCGAAGACAATCCGGGCCAGCGGCTTTTTAAGTCCCAGCAGGCACAAGTGTGGGCTGATACGCCGTATGCCCGGCCGATCATCGGCTATCGCGACACGGTGATGTCCATAACCCGCGACGATTTGAACGCGTACATAGACCGACTGTACCAGCCTCGGTCCATGCTTCTTGTAGTGGTGGGCAATGTTGAGACCCAGGCGGTGCTGGAGGAGGCGGAAAAGCTGTTCGGCAACCTGAAGAACGACCGTGTGTTGACGCCGGCCAAGGCCTATGAGCCTGCTCAGGTCGGGGCCGGGCCGCTGGTGTCGGTGCAGCAAGGCGCCTGGAACAAGGTCTACCTGAGTGTTGCGTTCCCCACGCCGGGCTTTCAGTCTGCCCAGGCCGTGGGACTCTATGTGCTGGGCCATCTACTGGGCGGGGACAAGACGTCCCAGCTCTATCGCAAATTCAAGTATGAAGAGCGGCTAGTGCACGACATCTCCATGTCTCTGGTGGATTTGGAGCGCACGGGCATGCTCTACCTGAACGCCAGCCTGGACGCCGACAAGCTGCAGGCGTTTTGGAAAGCATTGAACGAAGAATTTGCCGGCCTGAAAGCCGGCGCATTTACGGATGAGGAGCTGGACCGGACCAAGTTGAATCTTGAGGATTCTCTTTATCAGGCCAAGGAAACGCTGGCCGGGCTGGCGTCAAAGCTGGGGTATTTTCAGTTTTTCGAGCACAGTCTGCAAGCAGAGGATAACTACGTGTATGAGCTGCAGCGTGTTGGCAGAGATGATTTGCAACAGCTTATAGATATATATTTGCGGCCGGATCAACTGTACGCCACGGTGCTTGCGCCCCAGTCCTTCCAACTGGCGGGCGAAAAACTCAAACAGGCTGTAGCCGCAGTCTGGCCCAATGGCGAAAAAGCCAAGCAGGCCATGGACGCCCGGCAGGGGCTGCTGGATATGACAGTGGAGGACCTGGGGGCAGGCCGTACGCTGGTGATGTTGCCGGATACGACATTGCCGTATACGTCGGTGGACTTGGTGTTCCGGGGGGGAGACGGCTTGTTGGCGCCGGACGAACAGGGTTTGGCTGAGCTGACGGCCCGTGTTCTGCCCAAAGGGGCGGCTGGCCGGAGCGCTACACAGATACAGGATTTTCTGGCGGACCACGCCGCGAATTTGAACGCAAACGCCATACGGGACTTGTTTACTGTCAGCGCCAAATTTCCAAAACGGTTCAGTAGCGAGGTGCTTGGCTTGTTTCACGACGTGCTGACGGAGCCGGCCTTTTCCGATAAGGAAACGGCCAATGAAGCCGAAAATCTGGTGGCCTCCATCCGTTCGAGGGAAGACCAGCCTCTGGGCTTGGCTTTTCGGAACATCTTTCCATTTTTATTTAGAGACCATCATTATGCCTACTTTCATCAGGGTATGCCGGAGCAGTTGCCGTTGTACGCCAGTGCGGCGGTGCAAGAGTATTGGGAGCGGCAGCGGCGCACCCCCTGGACTTTGGCCGTGTGCGGTGATTTTGATGTAGAAGAGGTCCGAGCCTTGGCCGCAGAGCTGCGCGAAGAACTGCCCGGCGATCGGACCATGGCGTTTACAAAACCTGAGTGGTCGGGCAGGGAAACTCTGAGCTTGCATCTGCCTGAGCGCAATCAGGAACACCTGATTCTGGTGTTTCCCACGCCCGGGATAAATCATTCGGATACGCCGGGACTGAACCTGATGCGTTCTGTGCTGGCGGGACAATCCGGCCTGTTGTTCAGGGAGTTGCGGGACAAACAGGGCTTGGGCTACACTGTAACAGCGTTTCTATGGCAGGGGCCTTCAGCTGGGTTCATGGCCTTTTATATTGGGACCTATCCGGAAAAGGCTGAGCAAGCCTTGGAAGGGTTTCGCCAGACAGCAAAAGAGCTTGGGGCAAGCCTGCTGCCAGAAAGCGAAATAGCCCGCGGTAAAAATGTGCTGACAGGCGAGTATTACCGCGAGCATCAGAGTCTTGCCAGCCGCTCGCATGAGGCTGCGTCGCTGCGAACGCAAGGGATGCCTCTGGACTGGAACGAGGCCATGCTGGACAAGGTGAAAGTTCTGACCCCCGAAGATATGCAGCGCTTGGCGCAGACCTACTTGAACATGGAGAAAGCCCGCTTGCTGCGAGTGAAACCATAAAAGAAACCATAAACGAGTGGGAGTGGAGGAGGAGTGGAACCAAATTGGGGACAGTCACTCTAAATGGTGCCAGGCACTTTTGTGCTTTAAATGGTGACAGGCACTTTTGTGCTTGCTATGCGTATGCCGTTTTGCTAGACCTT
>CAYTSA010000015.1:0-53770 GCA_964440345.1 uncultured Desulfovibrionaceae bacterium
GGTCCTTTCCGCAAAGACGGAGCAGGCCCTGCAGCAGCGGGCCGAAGACCTGGCCGGCTGGCTGGAGCGCCACCCGGGCCCGGACCTGGCCCGGGTCAGCCATACGCTGCTGGCGGGCAGGCATCATTTTCGTCATCGTTTGGCCGTTCTCGTCCAGGACGCGGAAGAAGCCGCGTTCGCGCTGTGTCAATCTGGCGCGGAGCAGCGGCCGCACGTCTTCACGGGCGAGGTCCCGCGGGAGTTTGCGCCGCAAAAGGCCATGGCCCACTACGTGGACGAGCTGGCCGGGCGCTGCCGGGAGCACGAAGAGGCGTCCCCGGAGAGCGTCCTGGAAGCGTATGAGGGGCTGGGCTCCTTCTTCTGCCTTGGCTACGACATCCCGGACCTTACGCATGAGCCGCCGGGCCGCGTCAGCTTGCCGGGCTATCCCTTTGCGCGGCAGAAGTATTGGGTGGAGGAAGCAGCGAATGACGTTACGGCGACGGTTCCGGAAACAGAGCCATATTTGCGGCTGCTGCACCCTGTCTGGGACCCCGTGACCCCGGAGCGAATAGTAACGAACCGGGAAAGCGAGGTGATTCATTACAACCTGAGCCAAGACCAGGCCGCGGCTGTGCGAAAGGTGTTTCCCAATGCGGCGCCTGGCTCCGGTCAGGCGGACCGGGCTGATCATATCATATGGACGCCGGCTGCTGCTGAGGATTTTGAAAGGCCCGCAGTGAATCTGTTCCGGCTGGTCAAGCAGCTGCTTTCCCATGGCTGCGGCGGACAGGCGCTGGAGCTGACGTTGATCACAAGACAGGGGGCGGCGTTGCCCGGCCATGGCTCCGCTGACCCGGCCCAGGCGGCCGTGCACGGCCTGGCCGGCGTGCTGGCCAAGGAGCAGCCCCGCTGGCGCGTGCGGCTGGTGGATATGGAATCCGGCGTGGACGGGCTCCTTGCGGAATCCATGGAGAAAATGTTTGCCCTGCCGGCCAGCCCGGACGGGGAGCCGCTTGCGCGGCGCGGCGGGGAGTGGTTTCGCCAGTACCTGGCGCGGGTGGAGGCCGGGCCGGCTGGGGCCAGCCCCTACCGCCAGAACGGCGTGTACGTGGTTGCCGGCGGCGCCGGCGGCCTGGGCCGGCTGTGGACCCTGCGCGCGGTACAACAGCACGGGGCCCGTGTGGTGTGGCTGGGCCGGCGGGAGGAAGACGCGGCTATTCGCGCGGCCATAAAGGATATTTCTCGGCTGGGGCCGGCGCCGGAATACATGCAGGCGGACGTGACCGACCCGGCTGCGCTGCAGGGCGCCCGTGAAGCCGTACTGCAGCGGCACGGCGCGGTGCACGGCGTCATCCACGCGGCCGTGGGCGACTACGACCGCGGTTTGGCGGACATGGACGAAGCCTTGTTCCGGTCCACCCTGGGGGTTAAGGTTCGCGGCGCCGCAAACCTGGCCGCAGCCTTCCGGGACGATGAGCTGGATTTTCTGCTGTTTTTCTCCTCCATGGCGGCCTTTGGCAAGAGCGAGGGCATGGCCGGCTACGCCGCGGGCTGCGTATTTCAGACGGCTTTGGCCCAAGCCGTGGACCTGCCGGTCAAAACTGTGCACTGGGGCTACTGGCGGGCCGGCGGCGGGGAGCGCGTGAGCCCGGCCATGAAGGCGCGGCTGGCCCGGGCCGGCGTGGCGGACATAGAGCCCGGCGAGGGATTGGCCGCATTGGAAACACTGGTGTCCGGACCACTGGACCAGCTGGCGGTATTCAAGAGCCGCAGCCTGGGGGCGGCGGCCTCCCCCGACACAATAACGCTATTGCCCGGCCAGGGAACCGGCTGCCTGAATCGTTTGCCGGAGTTGCTGGAGAGCGAAGAGCCGCCCCGGACCGGCGCCAGCCCCGAGGACCTGGACCCGTGGATAGTTCGGCTGGTTCGGGCGTATATGCATGAAATGGGCGCATTGACGGACCAGTCAGAGGCGGACCCCGAAGCCCTGCGCCGGCGGGCCGGCGTACCGGACGCCTACGCCGTGTGGTGGCGCGAAAGCCTGGCCCTGCTGCAGGCGGCCGGACCTGGACCGCGCGAGGCCGCAGCCGCGGTGTGGCGCGACTGGGACGCGCACAAGCAGAAGTATCTGGACGACCCCAATATGCGGGCCTGGGCCGTGATACTGGAAGACTGCTTTTGCGTACTGCCGGACGTGCTGCGCGGCCGCACGCTGGTGACGGACATTCTGTTCCCAAACGGCGGCATGGAAAAGATGGAGTCGCTGTACCGCAACAACGTGCTGGTGGACTACTTCAACCGCGTGGTTGGCCGGGCCGCGGCGGCCTGCGTGCGCGCCCGGGCCCAGGCGGAGCCCGGCGCACAGACCCGCATAGTGGAGATAGGCGCGGGCACGGGCGGGACCACGGCCCTGGTGTTGCCAGAGCTGGAGCCCGTGCGCGGCATGGTGGAAGGCTATTGCTACACAGACATGTCCCGGTCCTTTCTGGACCACGGCCAGGCGGCTTTTGGCGCGGCCCATCCGTTCATGGAGTTTCGGCTGTGGAACGTGGAAAAGGACCCGGAAGCCCAGAGCTTGCCCCTTGGCGGGTTCCATGTCGCCATAGCCACCAATGTGCTGCACGCCACGCGGAATATGCGGCGCACCCTGCGCAACGCCAAGGCTGCGCTGGCGCCCGGCGGCGTGCTGCTCATCCACGAAATATCCAAAAAAACTGTGTATGAAACACTGGTTTTCGGGCTCATCGAAGGCTGGTCCCTGGCCGGAGACGAGCACCTGCGCATCCCCGGCAGTCCCGGCCTGGCGCCGGAAACTTGGCGCCGTCTGCTGCAGGAAGAAGGCTTCTGCAAGGTCTGCTTTCCCGTAGAGGAGCATCACCACCTGGGTCTGCAGATAATAGCAGCCGAGAGCGACGGGGTGCTTCGCCGCAGCCAGGAGGCGCCCATGCAGCCCCCGCCGCCGGTTGCAGAGCCGAAGCCGGAACCTGAACTCGAGCCGGACATGGAGCCAGACCAGCTGCGGGAGCGCGTGGAAACCGTCATCCGCGACTGCCTGTCCCGTTCGCTGAAGATAGACAGGGCGCAGATTGACCGGCGCACGCCTTTTTCCGAATACGGGGTGGACTCCATTCTGGGCGTGAACTTTATCCACCAATTGAACGAAAGCCTGGGCTTGGAGCTGAACACCACGGTGATATTCGATAGTTCCACGGTGGAGCGGCTGACGCGTCACATAGTGGAAGCCGGGCCGCGGCTGTCCGCGGAGAGCGTCAACAGCTCTGTGCCCCAGCCACAGGCAGACGCGCCACCCTGCACAGCCGCTGCAGCGCCCCGGGGGCTGGACATCGCAGTCGTCGGCATGGCTGGCCAGTTCCCGGACGCCAAGACCCCGCAGCAGTTTTGGCGAAACCTGGTAGCGGGGAAGAACAGCGTAGGCCCCCTGCCGGAACAGTACCTGGACCCGGACCTGGGCGAGGCCAACTACCGCTGGGGCGGCTGGCTGGAGGACCGGGACTGCTTCGACCCGCTCTTCTTTTCCATCACCCCGCGGGAGGCGGCGTCCATGAACCCACATCAGCGCCTGATCCTGCAAGAGGGGTGGAAAAGCCTGGAAGACGCCGGCATAGACCCCTTCAGCCTGGCCGGGACGCAGACCGCCGTCTACGTGGGCGCGGAGCCCACGGGCTATTTCCACGAATCCTTCACCGGCGCGTCCGAGGCCATCATCGCCTCCCGGCTGTCCTACTACCTGGACCTCAAGGGCCCGGCCTATGTGGTCAACACCGGCTGCTCCTCGTCCGGCTCGGCTTTGTTTTTGGCTTGCGAATGCCTGCGCTCTGGCCGGGCGGCCCTGGCCCTGGCCGGCGGCGTCTTTGCGGTGCTGGGGCAAGAAGGGCTGGCCCCCCTGGCGCACACAGGCATGGTGTCGCCCACGGGCCGGTGTTTGCCCTTTGACGCTGCGGCGGACGGCATGGTGCTCTCCGAGGGCGCGGCTATGGTGGTCCTGAAACGGTTGGAAGACGCGGAGCGCGACGGCGACCACATCTACGGCGTCATCCACGCCTCCGGCGCCAATCAGGACGGCGCCAGCAACGGCATTGCCGCGCCCAGCGGCTCGGCCCAGGAGGAGCTGATCGTCTCTGTCTACACCCGGTACGGCGTGAATCCGGAGGATATCACCTGCATCGAAGCCCATGGCGCCGGCACCATCCTGGGCGACCCTGTGGAGGGCAACGCCTTGGTGCGCGCCTATCGCCGGTTCACGGACAAGACAGGCTACTGCCATGTGGGCGGGGGCAAGGGCTGCATTGGCCACACCGGCGCCAACTCCGCGGTGACTGGGCTTATTAAGTTATTGCTTTCCTTGCAGAACGAAGTGCTGCCCGGACTGCCGCAGTGGCGGAAGCTGAACCCGCGGGTGGAGTTCGCGGGCTCCCCGTTCTTCGTGAGCCGGGAAAACCAGCCCTGGCCGCGGCAGAGCGGCAAGCCGCGCATGGCGGCCCTCAATTCTTTTGGCCACAGCGGCACCAACGTGCACCTGGTGCTGCGCGAGCATGTGCCTGCACAAACAGGCCCGGCTGCGGCGCCGCCGTTTCTGGTCCCGCTCTCTGCCAGGGAGCCGAAGCAGCTGCGCCAGCTGGCGGCCAATCTACGCCATTTCCTCTTGCAGCATGCGGATGTTCCTATGGATTCTCTGGCCTGGACCCTGCAGAAGGGCCGGGCCGCCCTGGAGGAACGGGCCGTCTTTCTGGCGCGCGACGCCGCGGAGCTGGCCGAGCTGCTGGAGCTGTTCCGGGCCAGCCGTGAAACCCCGGACCGCTGCTGGCGGGGAAGCGTGACAGAAGATATGCCGCCGCGCCAGGCCGCCGGCGGCTCTCTGGCCGAGCTGGCAGACCAATGGGCTCAGGGGGCGCAAGCGCCGTGGCGCACGATCTATGACCGGCCGCCCAGAACCATGTCCCTGCCGGCGTATCCCTTTTCTCGGGAGCGGTACAACAAGCCGCGGAAAAAGGACAGGCCCGTATGCGAACCCTCGCAAGACGGGCAAGCCGACGCGCAAAACACTGAGCAAAGGGCGGTGGTCATGGCCCGGCCTGTGTGGCGGGCGGCGGAGGCTCACACAAATGACGCAGCCCAGGACTGGGACCGCCGCGCGGCGATACTGTGTGGCGAAGAACCGGCGCCGCCCCCGGGCGTGGAAACAATACGGCTGCAGGTTGGCGGGAAGGAACCGTTGGAGCGCGCCGCCTTCTTCCAGGCCGCTGCCGAAAAGGTCTTTGCGATTGTGCAGGAGCAGCTACGGACCGCGGGCGGCGCGTCCGTGCTGCTGCAGCTGGCGGCGCCTGTTTATGCAGGCCTGACCGGTCTGACCGGTCTGCTGCGCACGGCCAGGCTGGAGAATCCTCATTTTTCCGGACAGCTTATCGAGTATGAAGGCGGCCTACCCGACGCCGTATGGGAGGAGAACGCCCGTGCTCCGCAGGACGTCCACGTGCGCTACATGAACGGGGCGCGGTTGGTCCCGGCCTGGGAGGAGCTGGCGCCGCCGGCGCCGCCAGCTGCGGCCTGGCGCGAGAACGGCGTGTACCTTGTCACCGGCGGCCTGGGCGGCTTGGGCCTGCTGTTTGCCGCGCACATACTGCGCCGGTCTCCAGGCGCTGTTGTCGTTCTGGTTGGGCGCTCTGTCCCCGGCGGCTACGCACAGGAAAAGCTGCAGGATATGCAGAAGCTGGGCCGCGCGGTCTATCGCCAGGCGGACGTCAGCCGCGAAGACGAGGTGCAGGAACTTGCCGCAGCCATTGTGCGGGACCATGGCCGGCTGGACGGCGTGCTCCACTGCGCCGGAGTTGCCAGGGACAACTTCATCATCAGGAAGCCTCCAGAGGAGTTCGCGCACGTGCTGGCCGTCAAGGTTCGCGGCGCTGTGTTGCTGGACTGGGCCACGAGGAATATGGACCTGGATTTTCTGGCTCTGTTCAGTTCCACGTCCGCGGCGTTTGGCAATGTTGGCCAGGCTGACTACGCCACGGCCAACGCCTTTATGGACTTTTACGCCGAAGCAGCAGCGCCGGCTCGGCCCGGCCGAGTGCTCAGCGTGAACTGGCCCCTGTGGCGCTCTGGGGGCATGGGGCTGGACCCGAAGACCGAGGCGCTGTTGCGCGAAAAAACCGGTATGGCGGCCATGGGGGACGCCAACGGGCTGGCGGTCTTTGAGCAGGCTCTGGCCGCGGGCCTGAGCCGTGTGTTGGCGGCGGAAGGCGATCCGGCCAAACTCCGGGGCTGGCTGTTTGCAGCCCCACTACAGGCCGCCGCGCCTGCCCCTTTGCCTGAACGGTCCGCGAACCTGCCGGACCTCGTGTTGCAACGTTGCGTCCATCTGTTGGGCGAGACCATAGGCCTTGCCGATGACAGGGTGGACCCGGACCGGCCCATAGACCGCTACGGGGTGGATTCCATTGTCATCACGCAGCTGAATCAGGGGCTGGAGGCCGTGCTGGGGCCTGTTTCCAAGACCTTATTCTACGAGCACCAGACCCTGCGCTCCCTGGCGGCCCATCTGGCTGCAACGCATCCTTCACAATGCGCCGCCTGGGGAAGCGAAGCTTCGCCCGTGCTCGAAGAACGGCCCGGGCCGGTCCCTGCCGTTGTTTGCCGCCGCGGAGTAAAGACCCCAGAGCCGGAACCCGTGGCCATTATCGGCCTGAGTGGCAGCTTCCCTGGCGCGGAGAGTTTGGTAGACTTCTGGAACCTGCTGGCCGCCGGCCGGGACTGCGTAACGGAGATACCCCACGATCGCTGGCCTTTTTGCAAGGTGGATGATTTGTACCAGCCCGACCCGGAAAAGGCAGCCCGCCAGGGCAAAAGCTGCAGCACGCGCGGCGCTTTTTTGCAGGATTTTGCCGCATTCGACGCGGAGTTTTTCCACATTTCCCCGCAGGAGGCCCTGAGCATGGATCCGCAAGAGCGGTTGTTCCTGCAGTGCTGCTGGCATGCGGTGGAGGACGCGGGCTATGCGCCCGGGCGGCTGCAGGAAGTATGCGGCGGCAAGGCTGGCGTCTTTGCAGGCGTTTCCAAGACCGGGTACGCGCTGTACGGACCGGACCTGCAGGCCAGGGGAGTGGACGTGCATCCGCACACCTCCTTCAGCTCCCTGGCCAACCGGGTATCTTACGCCATGAACCTGACAGGCCCCAGCCTGCCGGTGGACGCCATGTGCTCGTCATCGCTCATAGCGCTGCACCAAGCCTGTGAAAGCCTTCGTTCCGGCCAGTGCGCTGTGGCCCTTGCCGGCGGGGTGAACCTGTATGTGCACCCGTCCAACTACGTGGAGCTGTGCGCCATGGGCTTGCTTTCGCCGGAGGGCGTTTGCCGCAGCTTTGGCGCCGGCGGCCGGGGATTCGCCCCGGGCGAGGCCGTGGTCGCCGCGCTGCTGAAGCCGCTTTCCCGCGCCCGGAAGGATGGGGACCACATCTACGCCGTTATCCGGGGCACGGCCGTGAACCACAGCGGCCGCACCACCGGCTACGCCGCGCCCAACCCCAAAGCCTATGAAGAGGTTGTTCGCGAAGCACTGGACGCGGCCGGCCTGAGCGGGCGGGAGCTTACCTGTGTGGAAGGCCACGGCACGGGCACGGAGCTGGGCGACGCCATGGAAGTAAAGGGCATGGCCCGCGCCTTTGCGCGGGATACTGCGGATTCGGGCTATTGCGCATTGGGCTCGGTGAAATCCAACATGGGCCACGCCGAGGCCGCGGGCGGCATGGTTGGGCTGGTCAAGGTCATACTGCAGTTGCGCCACGGCCGGCTGGCCCCCAGTCTGCACGCGGAAACGGCCAACCCCTTGATAGATTTCGCTGCTTCGCCATTCGTGCTGCAACGCCACGCCGCGGACTGGCCGCGTCCGCGTATTGCCGGCCTTTCGGCCTTTGGCGCGGGCGGGGCCAACGCGCACGCCATAGTGGCAGAATATGTGGACAACATCTCCATAGGCGCGGCATTGGGGAGCCCTGCGCTCATCGTGCTTTCCGCGGCCAGGGGGGCGCGTTTGCAAGAGTACGCCCGGCGCATAGCCGATTATGTGCAGCAGTCCGGCAACCCGGGAGAAAGAGATAATATGGCCGCAACCGAAGAGCGGCTGCGCGCGGCCGTGGCCGCAACGCTGCAGGTGGCGGCTGAGGATGTTCCCGCGGGAGAAAGCCTGGCCGACCTGGGGCTGGACGGGCTGCAGCTGGCCCGAGCGGCTGAGCTGTTCAGTCTGGGGAGCGAGCTTTCGGGCGCGGAAACCATCCGCGAGGCCGCCGCCCGCCTGGCTGCGGGCTGCACCGCGGCCCTGAACCTGGGCGACATTGCCTGGACCCTGCAAACAGGACGCGAGCCCATGCAGGAGCGGCTGGCGCTGGTGGCTGTTTCCGTGGCAGAGACGGCCGAGAAGCTGGCCCGCTTTGCCGCCGGCGAAGACGTGGAAGGGCTGCACAGAGGCCGGGCAGGCAAAGCTGCGCCCGCGCCGCCGGAGTTGCCCGATTGGCTGAACAGTCAGGACCACGCGGCCATGCAAGCCCTGGCCGCGCATTGGACGGCCGGGGGCGAGGTTCCCTGGCGCAAACTGTACCCTGGCCGACAGCCGCGGCGGGTCAGTTTGCCGGGCTATCCCTTTGCAAAGACGCGGTACTGGCTGGACGCAGCGCATGCCATTGCAGACGGCGGCGAAACCGGGCGCGTCCACGCCTGCCTGGCCCGGAACGGGCCTACGGCGCTGCTGCAGCGGCTGGCGGCCGCGCAACTGGATGCAGACCCTGACAGCCTGGACGTGAACGCCGGCTTTCTGGAGCTGGGGATTAGCTCCCTGGGTTTGGCGCAGTTTATGCGCAACCTGGAGCGCGAGCTGGGCCGGCCGCTGGATCCCACGCTGCCCTTTGAACATCGGTCCATTGCCTCCCTGGCCGCGTGTCTGGCTGCTGAGCATGGCTCGGAAAAGGTTCCGCTCAGTCAAAACGACGTGCAGGAGTTCTGTGACGCCGGGCTTGTTGCCGACGAGGACCTGGCGCTGCTGCGCGCCGCGGGGGTGCTGTCATGAACATTGTCGATCTGTTCACCCGCTACCGCGACGGCCTCGTCAGTCGCCAAGAGCTGATCCAGAAGCTGCAAGAGCGCAAAGCCCGGTCCGCGCCCGCCAGCACCTCCCCCAGCACTCCCCCTGGTATGCGGACGATTGCGCTGACCGAGGGGCAGCAGGGCCTGTGGGCGCTGCACAAGACCTATCCGGAAGCCAGCGGCTACAACGCGCCCATGTGTTTTCGCGTTCCGGCCGGCGTGGACGCGCAGCTGCTGCGCCGGGCGGCCGGCCATGTGCTGCGCGCGTATCCGGTGCTGTCTGCGTCGGTTTGCGTTGATGGCGGACAGCTGAGCCTGGCCCCTTGCCCGGACGCGGAACCGGACTGGGATACAGTGGACTGCCCCCCTGACGAAGAAGTGATGCAGCGTATGCGCGAAGCCGCTCGCCACCCCTTTGACCTGGAGGCCGGGCCGCTGCTGCGGGCGCGGCTGTTCCAGGCGGGCGGTGAGCGTTTTCTGCTCTTCGTGGTCCACCATATTGTCTTTGACGGCGGCTCGTTTGCGCCTTTCGTCAATGCGCTGGCCCGGGCTTACGCTGAGCTTTGCGAGGGCAAGGAACCGGCGTTTCCGGCGCAGGAAGCAGACTTTGCCGACTATGCAGAGCGGGAGAGGGAAATGCTGGCCGGGCCGGAGGGCGCGCGCCGTCTGGCGTACTGGAAGGAGCAGCTGGCCGGGGAACTGCCCGTGCTGGATATGCCCTTTGCGCCGCCGGCACAGACCGCGGACGACGGCGTGGTTTCCGTCCCTTTGGAGCCGGAGCTGTCGCGCACAGTACTGCAGTTTGCCCGTGAGCATGCATTGTACCCTTCCACCGTGTTTCTGGCTGCTTTTGCCGGGCTGCTGCACGGCCTGACCGGTCAGGACGAGGTCATGACGGGCATGCCCGTGACCGGCCGGGACGAACCGCGCTTTCAACATATTGTTGGTTTTTGTCTTTCCATATTGCCGGCGCGTTGCCGGGGGCTGGGGGATGCAACGTTTCTGGAAAGCTGCGCTTCTCTGCAGCGCACCCTGCTGGCCGGCCTGTCGCACAGCTATCCATTTCCAGCCCTGGCCCGGGAGCTGCAGCTTGCCGGGTCTGCGGAAAATCCGGTTTTTCAGGCCGGCTTCGAATACCAGAACAGGCTGAACGCGCACCTGGTAAGCGATGCATTGCCGCTGGAATTTATCGATGCATTTCGCCAGACTGGGGAATATCCGCTGGCGCTTGAAGTCATGGAATCCGTCATAAAAGAATCCATGGCAATTGAATCTGGCCATGTTCTGCACCTGAAGTATCAGGGCGGCCGCTTCCGCAAGCAGGACATGGAGCAGCTGCTGCAGCGCTACGTGCGGCTGTTGGCCCAGGCCCTGGCCGGCCCTGACCGGCGGCTTGGCGAGTACTCCCTGCTTTCCCGCCAGGAGGAGCGGTTGCTGCTGCATGATTGGAACAATACGCAGGCGGACTATCCCGCCCGCTGCGTGCACGAGCTGTTCGCAGACCAGGCCGCGCGCGGGCCGGACCGCGTGGCCGCGGAGTATGGCGACGTATCCATGAGCTACGCCGAGCTGGAGCGCGAAAGCTCGGCTGTGGCGGCCCGGCTGTTGGCGCAGCGCGTGGCCCCGGGCGACCGAGTGGCCATATGCATGGACCGCCGGCTGGAAATGATCGCCTGCCTGCTGGGCGTGCTGCGGGCCGGCGCGGCGTATGCGCCCCTGGACCCGGAATATCCGGCCGAGCGGCTGCAGTACATGCTGCAAGACAGCGGCGCAGCGGTGATAGTGACTGTTACAGAGCTAAAGTCAAAAGTTCTCGAAATATGCAACTGTGTGGAACGAGACATCGCCATAGTAATGTTGGATGGCGCCCCTCCGCAGGAGGGCGTTACCGACGCCGCCTTGCCGGCCGTGGTCCTGGACGACCTGGCCTACGTCATCTACACCTCCGGCTCCACGGGCAAGCCTAAGGGCGTGATGATACCGCATAGGGGGCTGGCCAATTTCCTGTGTTCCATGGCCAAGGCGCCCGGGCTGCGGCCGCACGACCGGCTGCTGGCCGTAACCACCTATTGTTTTGACATCGCCGCGCTGGAGCTTTTTCTGCCGCTCATCACCGGGGCGCGGGTGCGCATCTGCCCGGATGGGGCGGCAGCCGACCCGGACCAGCTCATGGCCGAACTGCGCCGCGGCTGCGCCACGGTCATGCAGGCCACGCCCTCCACATGGTCCATGCTCCTTCACGCCGGTTGGCGCAACGAGGAGAAGTTGAAAATTATCTGCGGGGGCGAGCCCCTGCCTGCGGTGCTGGCGCAGCAGTTGCTGGAAACCGGCGCCGAAGCCTGGAACCTCTACGGCCCCACCGAGACCACCATCTGGTCCACAGCCAAACGGCTGGAAAAGGGCGGACAGTTGACCATTGGCAAGCCCATTGACAACACCCAGGTATACATACTGAACAGCCGCGGCCGGCTGCTGCCGCCGGGCGCTATGGGAGAGCTGTGCATCTCTGGCCATGGCGTAGCCCGGGGCTACTGGAACCGGCTGGACCTGACAGGAGCGCAGTTCATCCCCCATCCCTTTGGTCGGGCCGGGCAGACGGGCGAGACCCTGTACAAAACCGGGGACCTGGCCCGGTGGACGCCGCAGGGCGAGCTGGTCCACCTGGGCCGCATGGACGCGCAGGTCAAGGTGCGCGGTTTTCGCGTGGAGCTGGGCGAGATAGAAACCCGGCTGCAGAGCCACCCGGCCGTGCGCGAGGCTGTGGCTGTCCCGCGGTTGGCGGCCGGCGCCGTTCAGCTGGTCGCCTACTATGTTCCTGCGCCAGGGGCGGCCCCTTCGGCGGAAACGCTGCGCAACCACGTCCAGGCCGCCGTGCCCGGCTACATGGTCCCGTCATTCTTTGTTTCCATCGACGCCATGCCTCTGACGCCCAACCGCAAGGTGGACCGCAAGGAGTTGGCGGCCAGGGAAATCCGATTGGAGCAGCCTTCGTCCGTAACGTCCGCCACAGCCGCGACAGATACGGAAAAGCGCGTCCTGGCCCTGTGGCGGGAGCTGCTGCAGACCCTGGACGTGGAACTGGACCACGGCTTCTTCACCGCAGGGGGCAATTCCGTGCTGGCTGTGATGCTGGCCGAGCGGGTCAGCCGGGAGTTTGGCCAGCCCTTCACCGCCGCAGACCTGTTCAAGCACGCTACTCCCCGGTCTATGGCCCGGCGGCTGGCGGACGCGGAGCCGGTTGCGCCTCAGCCGGAGCGCATCCGGCCTGTGGTTGCGCCTTCCGGGCATTCCGGGCCGGAATACGACGCTGACGCCGTGGCCATTATCGGTATATCCTGTCATTTTCCGGGCGCTGAAGGGCCGCGGGAGTTTTGGGAGATGCTGCGCCAGGGCAGGGACGGCGGCCGGGACCTGAGCCGGGAGCAGCTGTTGCAGGCCGGAGTAGCGGCAAGATTGGCGGACGATCCCCGCTACGTGGCCCGGGTGTACGCCGTGGACGGCAAGGACCATTTTGACGCTGGATTCTTCGGTGTTTCGCGTAATAACGCGGCGCTGACCGACCCGCAGCACCGCTGGCTGCTGCAGCACTGCTGGAAGGCCGTGGAGGACGCGGGCTACACCCCGGAGCACATCCGCGAGGCTGCAGTGTTCGTCTGCGCAGGCAACAACTTCTACCAGGCGCCGCTGGCCCGGAGCTTTTCGGCCGACGACGGGCCGGATTCCGAGAAGTATCTGGCCTGGGTGCTGGCCCAGGAGGGCTCGGCCGCGACCACGGTTTCCTTCCAGCTGGGGCTCACCGGTCCCAGCTACGCGCTGCACGCCAACTGCTCATCCTCGCTGCTGGCCGTGCACGCGGCCTGCCGGGCCATTGCCGGCGGCGATGCGGACTGCGCTCTGGTCGCCGCGGCTTCGCTGTTTCCCCAGGAGCGGCCGGGCTATCTGTATGAAGAGTCCATGAATTTTTCCAGCACGGGCCGTTGCCGGGCCTTTGACGCTGCGGCCGACGGCATGGCCGGCGGCGAGGGCGCGGCCGCCGTGCTGCTGAAGCAGGCGAATCTGGCCGCGAGGGACGGGGACCATGTCTACGCCGTCATCCGCGGAACCGCGGCCAACAACGACGGCGCGGAAAAGGCCGGGTTCTATGCCCCTTCCGCGGCCGGCCAGACCGCTGTCATCAGCCAAGCCCTGGACAGGACCGGGGTGAACGCCGGCTCCATTGGCTATGTAGAGGCTCACGGCACGGGCACGAAACTGGGCGACCCGGTGGAGATGCTGGCCCTGGCCGACGCCTTTGCGCAGCACACGGACCGCGTGCAGTTCTGCGCCATTGGCTCGGTGAAGACCAATATCGGCCACCTGGACACGGCCGCTGGCCTGGCCGGGCTCATCAAGGCGGCCCTGTGTTTGCGGCATGGGGAAATAGCGCCCTCGCTGCACGTTAGCGCGCCCAATCCGGACATTCCCTTTGCGAAAACGCCGTTCTATGTGGCTGACCGTCTCCAAGCCTGGCCGTCGGAAGAAAGCCCGCGTCGGGCCGGGGTCAGCTCTTTTGGCATAGGCGGGACCAACGTACACGCCATAGTGGAAGCGGCTGTAAATGCTCCCACAGAAGCCGCGCCTGCCGGGCCGGCCGCTTTTGCGCTTTCAGCGAAAAATGAAGACAGACTGCATGATTATTGCCGGGAGTGGCTGGAATTTTTGGAAAAATACGGACAAGAACTGGAAGGTTCTCTGGAAGACGCAGCCTTCACCCTGCAGACGGGCCGTCGGGCCATGGACGCCCGGCTGGGCTTTGTGGCCGCGTCCTGGGACGAGGTGCGGGAAAAACTGGCTGGCATTGCACAGAATGAACTCTCAAAAGAACTACCGGACGGGGTATTTGCGGCCAACGCGGCCGAAAACTCCCACGCCAGGGAGCTGTTCAGCGATGCGGCCATGCAGCATGCGCTGCGCCAGTGGACGGCGGAGCGAAACCTGATCCGATTGCTGGACGTATGGACCAGGGGCGTGGACGTGGACTGGTCCGCCCTCTACGCATCACCGCGCCGGCGCCTGAGTTTGCCTACCTATCCCTTTGCCCCGGACCGGCACTGGTTGGACGCGACCGCGCCGCAAGGCCGTCCGCCACAGGAGCCTGTTGAGCCTGTTCAGCCTGGCCCGCCGCCAGAAGCCGCCTTGCAGTTGCTGGCCCCAGTCTGGGACCCGATTTCGTTTTCGGGCGGGGAGTTGTTTCCGCAGCCGACTGCGAATGTGCTGTGCGCGGGGCTGAACAACGGCCAGCTGGCCGCGGCGCGGTCGCTGTATCCAGAGGCGCGGCGCACGGATGTGGATGGATCGCTCCACAACCTGGACGGCGTTGACCACGTGGTTTTTGCGCCGTCACAGGGCGGCGGGCTGCTGGAGCTGTTTCGTCTGGTCAAAGGCGTCCTTGCCGCCGGCTACGCCGGCCGGCCCCTGGGCTGGACAGTGATAACGCAAGCCGGCGCGGCCGTGCACGACCATGAACCCATGGACCCGGCCCACGCCGGGATCCACGGCCTGGCCGCGGCCATGGCCGGGGAGTTTCCGGACTGGGCGGTCCGGACCGTGGACCTGGCGCCGGGGGACTCCTGGCCTGTGCGCGACATTTTCTGCCTGCCGGCGCGACTGGACGACATGGCGGCCAGGCGCTGCGGCCAGTGGATGCAAAGGGCGCTGGCCCGAATTGAGCAGCAGCCAGAGTTGCCCACGGTGTATCGTGAAAACGGCGTCTACGTGGTTGTGGGCGGCGCTGGCGGGTTGGGCCGCGTGTGGACTCGCTACGCGCAGGAACGCTACGGCGCGCGGGTGGTCTGGTTGGGCCGGCGGGAGCAGAACACGGCCATAGACGCCGCCATGGCGGAGCTGGCCCAGACAGGGGCCGCGCCTGAGTATCTGCAGGCGGACGCAGCCAAGCCCGAGGACCTGACCCGCGCCCGCGCCGCCATTCTGGAAAAGCACGGCCGTATTCACGGCGTGGTCCACGCCGCGCTGGGAGCTTACGACAAGAGCCTGCAGGACGCGGACGAGGCGCATTTTCGCCAGGTGCTGTCCGCCAAGACCGAGGCGGCCGAGAATGTGGCCCGGGTGTTCGGGCAGGACGCCGGCGCGGCTGGCGGTTTGGATTTTCTCCTCTTTTTCTCTTCGGTAACGGCCTTTGGCGAGGCCGCGGGCATGGCCGGCTACGCCGCGGGCTGCCGCTACATGGACGCGTTGGCCCGGCGCGTGAACGCAGAAGCGCCATTCCGGGCGCGGACCATGAACTGGGGCTACTGGCGCGTGGGCAGCGGGGAGACCATATCCCAGGCGCTGCAAACACGGCTGTCCCGCAGCGGGGTGCGGCCCATAGAGCCGGCCGAGGGTATGCGGGCTCTGGAAGCTCTGCTGGCCGGGCCGCTGGCCCAGGCCGCAGCGGTCAAGACCCTGGCCGGCGAAACGGCCCGGCGGATAGCAGTATATCCCGCTGTGGCGCCCGTGCTGACGGAAACCGCGGCCACAGACTGGGCGCCGCAGGCGCCGTATGCGCCGCCAGGCGGCCCGGCCGAGCAGCAAAAGGCCGAAGACCTGATGCGCCGCGTACTGGCGGCCCAGCTGCACGCCCGCGGCTATCTGCAGCAGGGGGCTTCGGCGCCTGGTTACCTCGGCCAATGGCTGGATGCGGCCAAGAACATGCTGGCCGGGTCCGGCTCGCTGGACGCGCCGCAGGACCCCTCGGCCGTGTGGCAAGAGTGGGCGGAGCTGCAGGCCGGGCTGGTCACCGATTCGCCTGATTCGCCCGATTTGCCCGTGCTGCACGTGGTGGAAACCTGTTTGCGCGCCATGCCCGACCTGCTGGCCGGCCGGAAAAAGGGAACAGACGTGCTTTTTCCCGGCGGCTCCACACATCTGGTCGCGTCCATGTACGCCGGCAACGCGCTGGCGGACTATTTCAACGCGGCCATGGCCAGGGCTGTGGTTGCAGCCGTGGCCGAGCGCGTGCGGCGCGAGCCTACGGCCAGGCTGCGCATCCTGGAGATTGGCGCGGGTACGGGCGGGGCCACGGCCGGGCTGCTGGAGCAGCTGCGGCCCTGGCGCGAACACATTGCCGAGTATTGCTACACGGACGTTTCCCAGGCCTTTTTGCTGCACGCTCAGGAGGCGTTCGTTCCGGACCATCCATATGTGACCACGCAGATTTTCGACGTGGAGGCCCACCCCGCGCAGCAGGGAATCTCGCCAGGCGCGTACGACATGGCCGTGGCCGTGAACGTGATGCACGCCACGCAGAACATCCGCCGGACCCTGCGCTGCGCCAAGGCTGTGCTACGGGCCAACGGCGTGCTGGCCCTGAGCGAGCTGAGCGCCGCGTCATTCGTCAGCCACGTGACCTTTGGCCTGCTGGAAGGCTGGTGGCTGGCCGAGGACACGGAACTGCGCACGCCTGGCGCGCCCGGCCTGGCGCCGGAGACCTGGCGCGACGTGCTGCAGCAGGAGGGCTTTTACCCCGTACTGTTCCCTGCCGCGGACGAACACGCGCACGGCCTGCAGATAGTGCTGGCCCAGAGCAATGGAGCGGCGGAGCTGGCCGATGCACGAAATGAAGAGCCGGCCCCAGCGCCGCCGCAAAAGCAGGCGGAGAGCGCCCCGGACAGCCGGGTACACGCCGCCGTCCGCGCCGTCCTGGCCCGTGTGCTGCGCATGCCGGAGCAGGAGATAGACGACGAGGTCTCCTTTTCCGACTATGGCGTGGACTCCATCCTGACCATCAACTTCGTAAACCGCGTGAACGAAGCCCTGGGCCTGGACTTGAACGCCACAGTGGTCTTCAGCCACGCCAGCGTGGAAAAGCTGGCCGGCCACGTTCTGCAAACCCGGCCGGACCTGGCCGGAAAAGCCGCGGCAACGGTAGAGCCGGCGCCTGAATCTCATGTTCCCAAGTCGGGGACTTGCAAGCGGGATGATGTGGCGGTCATCGGTATTTCCTGCCAGCTGCCGGGCGCGGCCAGCGCCCGTGAGTTTTGGCGCAATATGGCGGCGGGCCGCGACGGCGCCGGGCCGCTGCCGGCCCGGTACCTGAACCCGGCCCCCGCCGCCAGGAGCTACCGCTGGGGCGGCGTTTTGCAGGACCGGGACTGCTTTGATCCGCTCTTTTTCAAGATTACCCCGCGCGAGGCCGAGTCCATGAACCCGCACCAGCGGCTGGTGCTGCAAGAGAGCTGGAAGGCCCTGGAAGACGCGGGCCTGGACCCGCGCAGCCTGGCCGGGACCCGGACCGGGGTTTATGTGGGCGCGGAGCCGTCGGGCTATTTTCACGAGACCTTTACCGGCGCTTCAGAGGCCATCATTGCCTCGCGGCTTTCCTACTTTCTGGACCTCAAGGGCCCCACCTTGGTGGTGAACACGGGCTGTTCCTCGTCCGGCGCTGCTCTGCATCTGGCCTGCGAAAGTTTGCGCCACGGCGAGACCAGTTTGGCCCTGGCCGGCGGCGTGTTTGCGGTGATGAGCTGGCGGGGACTGGACTCTCTGGCCGAGATAGGCATGCTGTCGCCCACGGGCCGTTGCCGTCCCTTTGACGCAGACGGCGACGGCACGGTGCTGTCCGAGGGCGTGGCTATGGCGGTGCTGAAGCAGCTGGCAGACGCGGAGCGCGACGGCGACCACATCTACGGGGTCATCCAAGCCTCCGCCATGAACCAGGACGGCGCCAGCAACGGCGTCACCGCGCCCAGCGGCGCGGCCCAGGAGGAGCTGATAGTCGAAACCTACCAGCGTTTTGGCGTAGACCCGGAGTTGATAACCAGCGTGGAGGCCCACGGCACAGGGACCACCCTGGGCGACCCGGTGGAGGGCAACGCCCTGGTCAGCGCCTTTCGCCGCTTCACTGATAAGCGCGGCTACTGCGCCGTGGGCAGCGCCAAGGCCCACATAGGCCACACCGGCGCAGTGGCGGCCGCGGCCGGGCTTATCAAGATACTTCTCTCTTTGCAGCATGGAAAGCTGCCGGGCATGCCGCATTTCAAGCGGCTGAACCCGCTCATCCATTTTGCCGGCTCCCCGTTCTACGTCTGCGGCAGGACCCAGCCCTGGCCAGCCGAACCTGGTCGGCCGCGCACGGCGGCGCTCAGCTCATTTGGGCATTCTGGAACCAACGTCCACATGGTGGTGCGCGAGTACCCGCAGCCCGACACAAAACCCGGCCCACAGCCCGAACAAACCTCAGTCCCCAGGCTGGTCCCTCTGTCGGCGCAGACGCCGGAGCGGCTACAGGACTATCTGCAAACCATGGCCGGCTGGCTGGATGAGGAGATGCAAAGCGCAGCGCCCCCGCGGCTGCTGGATATTGCCCATACCTTGCAGACCAGCCGGCGGCGCATGGCCGCCCGGGCGGCCTTCATTGCCGCCGGCCTGCCGGAGCTGCTGCAGAAACTTCGGGACGGCGCGGAGTATTCCGGGTTTGTTGCGCCAGGCGTCCTCGCGCCCACAGACGCGCTCGGCGCAGGCGAGCCCCTGGAAACCCTGGCCGCGCACTGGGCGCGCGGCGGCCGGGTGGACTGGCCGTCGCTGCACGCCACTGAAGCGCCGCGGCGCATTAGCCTGCCGGCCTATCCCTTTGCGCGGGAGCGCTACTGGGCGGGAGAATCGTGCTGGAGTATGGAAGAAGGCAAAGCCGCCAGTCAGGAGACTGTAGTTCTGGCCCGGCCGCAATGGGTGGAACGGGAAATAGAGGCCCAGGCGGCGCCGGACTGGGCCGTGCGCCGGCTGACGCTGCAGCCCCTGGCCGGGTCTGCGGCGCCATGGTTCCACGGCGCAGCCGCGCAGACCCTGGCGGCCATACAGGAAGCCCTGAAGGAAACGCAGACTGGCAAGACGCTGCTGCAGATCGTATCCACGGGCGATTCCTGGCCTGCGGCCGGTCTGGCCGCCATGCTCCGGTCAGCGCATCAGGAGCAGCCGCGTTTGTTTGCCCAGCTGATAGAGGTGAACGAGACCCCGGACACGGCGGCGCTGGACCGCTTGGCCGCGGCAAACGCATGTCTGCCCCAGAACTTCCACGTGCGCTACCGCCAGTCCAAACGGTTGCTGCCGGCTTGGGAAGAATGGACTGCGGCCAAACCTGAGACCAGGCCCGGAGCCCATCCCTGGCGGGACCACGGCGTGTATTTGATAACCGGCGGTGTTGGCGGGCTGGGGCTGATCTTTGCCGCGGACATAGCCGCCTCAACAGACGGCGCCGTGCTTGTCCTCATAAGCCGGTCTGAGCTTTCTCCGCCACAAAAAGCAAAACTGCGGGAGCTGGAGCAGCAAGGCGCCACAGTGGAACACCAGCGCGTCGACGCAGCAGACCCGGGCGTAATGCAGGCTCTGGTTGACGGCGTGGTTTCCCGTCACGGCCGCCTTACGGGCGTGCTCCACTGCGCCGGCGTAGTGCAGGACGCATACATACGCGCCAAGAGCCAGGAATCTCTGGCCCGGGTGCTGGCGCCCAAGGCGGACGGGGCCATGAACCTGCTGAAAGCAACGCGGGAGCACGCGCCGGAACTGTTCGTCCTATTTTCCTCCACGGCTGCGGTTTTTGGAGGCGTGGGCCAGGCGGATTACGCCGCGGCCAACGGCTTTTTGGACGCCTTGGCCGAGCGGGAGCCGGGAGTGATCTGCGTGAATTGGCCCCTGTGGCGCCAGGGCGGCATGCAGGTGGACGAAGCCGGCCAGGCCGCCATGCAGGAAAAAGCCGGCCTGACGGCCATGGACGCCGCGGCCGGGCTGCAGGCCTTTTACGACGTCTGGGCAGCGGGCCGCAGCCGGACCATGGTTCTGCACGGGGACGCGGAAAGGCTGCGCCAGTTGCTGCGTTCACTGCAGCCGCAGCAGAGTTCTGCCCTGCGCTCCCTAACAAACAAAAAAGCAAAGGGGCTGCGCTCCGCTACTGCGCGGCGGCTCAAGGATATGCTGGCCCGGACTATCCGGCTGGCGCCGGAACGCATTAACGTCCGCGCCCCGCTGGAGGACTACGGGCTGGACTCCATCGTGGTCACCCAGCTGAACCAGGAGCTGGAAGCCGTTCTGGGACCAATTTCCAAAACCCTGTTTTTTGAATTCACCACTCTGGACGAGCTGGCCGGCCACCTGGCCGCAGAATACGCTGCGCAGTGCGCCGTCTGGGCGGGCGAGGACGCAACTGTCGAGCCTGCGGCGGTTTCGCCCGGCGCGGCCAAACGCTGTGCGGCTCCGTGCATTACGGTACGGCGGGCCAAGGAAGCAAACCAGAACGAGCCCATAGCCGTCATCGGCCTGGCCGGCCGCTACGCCATGGCCGAGACCAAGGACCAGTTCTGGGAGAACCTGGCCGCGGGCAGGGACTGTGTGACCACGATCCCCCCGGACCGCTGGCCCCTGGAAGGATTTTACGAGCCGAATCCACAGCGAGCCCTGGCGCAGGGGCTGAGCTACTCCAAATGGGGCAGTTTTGTGTGTGATTTCGATTGCTTTGATCCATTCTTCTTCAACGTGTCCCACCGCGAGGCCCTGAACATGGACCCGCAGGAACGGCTGTTTTTGCAGACCAGCTGGGAAGCCATGGAGGACGCGGGCTACACCCGCGCCCGGGTACGCGAGCAGCACGGCCGCCGGGTGGGCGTTTTTTCCGGAATCACCAAGACCGGCTACAACCTCTACGGGCCGCAGCTGCGCCGTCAGGGCCGGGCCGCGTTTCCGCATACGTCCTTCAGCTCCGTGGCCAACCGCGTCTCCTACGCGCTGGACCTGCAGGGCCCCAGCATGCCTGTGGACACCATGTGTTCTTCGTCCCTGACCGCCATTCACGAGGCCTGCGCTCATCTGCGCCGCGGCGAGTGCGACATGGCCCTGGCCGGCGGCGTGAACCTGTACCTGCACCCCTCCAGCTACGTAGTCATGTGCGCCATGAACATGCTTTCGCCCACCGGCCGGTGCCGCAGCTTTGGCCGCGGGGCGGACGGCTTCGTCCCGGGCGAGGGCGTGGGCGTGCTGCTGCTCAAGCCGCTCTCCCTGGCCCTGCGGGACAATGACCGCATAAACGCCATCATTCGCGGAACCCGGGTGAACCACGGCGGCCGCGCCAACGGCTACACCGTGCCCAACCCCCGGGCGCAGGCGGCGCTTATTCGCCAGACTCTGGACGACGCCGGGGTTCACGCCCGTACCGTGAGCTGCTTAGAAGCCCACGGCACGGGCACGGAGCTGGGCGACCCGGTGGAGATAGCCGGGTTGACCCAGGCCTTTCGGCAAGACACAGACGAGAGCGGCTTCTGCGCCATAAGCTCGGCCAAGTCCAACCTGGGGCACTTGGAAGCAGCCGCGGGAGTGGCTGGCCTGACCAAGGTCATACTACAGATGCGCCACGGCGTGCTGGCGCCCAGCCTGCACGCGGCCGAGCCTAACCCAAACATAGATTTTGCCGCCAGCCCCTTTGTGGTGCAGCAGCAACTGGCGGAGTGGAAGCGGCCCGTGGCGGACGCGGGCGGGGGCGCGCGGGAGTGGCCGCGCCGGGCCGGAGTGTCGTCCTTTGGCGCAGGCGGGGCCAACGCCCACGTGGTGGTGGAGGAATATGTGGATGAAGGTTTCGCCAGAGCCGAGGAAGAGCGCGGCCCTGCGGTCATCGTGCTCTCCGCGCAGAATGGCGACCGGCTGCGCGACTACGCGGGCAGGCTGCTGGAGCATGTGGAGGCGGCGGGCGGACCGCAGCCAGCCGGCGGGGAAATGGCGCAGGACAAGGCCCGCCAGGCCGTGGCCCAGCTGCTGCATGTATCCGCGCAGGACGTGGACCCGCAGGAGTCACTGGCTGATCTGGGGCTGGACGGCGTGGCCCTGGCTGCGCTGCAGGAGCAGCTGGGATTGCCGGCCATAGACGGCGGGGACTCCGTGGCCTCGCTGGCTGGACCGGGAAAATCGGCGGAGCAGTTCAATACAACGAAGCCGGACCTCTACGACATGGCCTATACTCTGCAGCTGGGCCGGGAGCCCATGGCCGCGCGGCTGGGCTTTGCGGCGCAGTCTTTGAAAGAACTCACCGAAACGCTGCGGGGCTTTCTGCGCGGCGAAACGCCGGACGGGCTGCATGCAAGCGAGGGCGAGACCGGTCTGACGGATATTTTCGAGGATGACGAGGTCCTGGCCGGGATTCTCAGCGCCTGGGCGGCCAAGGGCAAACTAGATAAAGTGCTGGACCTGTGGACGCGCGGCGCGGACGTGGACTGGCGGCGGCTGCACGCAAACCCGCGGCGAATAATCAGCCTGCCCACGTATCCCTTTGGGCGCGAGCGGTTCTGGGTGGGCCCGCAGGCCTGGGACGGAGGGGAGGCGCAACCGCAGGAGGAGTCGGTAAACGCGTCAGCGGCCTGGGACGGCCTGAGCTATCTGCCGCTGTGGGAGCCGCAGGAAGTCGAGGCGGACTTCACGGTTTTTCAGAATGTTCTCGACGAGCTGGACCAGGAATTGGTCCGGACGGACGCAGGAGCCGTAGTTTGTGCGCCGGAGTCGTTACGCTCGCCAGGTTCCCGAAGCGTCTTTTTCCTCAGCCAGCCGGGCGCTGCAGACGCAAGCACCGTGGAGCGGCTGCAAGAAGCCAATGAAATTGGGCTGCTGCGGCTCTTCAAGGAGTTGAAGCGGGACCTTGGCCCCACGCAAACCGCGGACCTGTATGTGGTCACGCAGGACACGCAGAGCGCAGACCCCCATACGGCGCGTCCCGGCGGGGCGGGGCTGGCCGGCCTGGCCTGCGCCATAGCCCAGAGCGATCACCGATTCCGGGTGCGGAGTATTGACGTGTGCGGGGCCGAGCTGGAAAACGCAGCGAGCCGGCGGCTTGTTCTGCAGCGCATTCTGGCCGAGCCGGCTGCGGACCGGGGAGAGGCCGTACGGCTGTTGGCCGGCGGCCGGATGGCGCAGTCTTTTGTTCCGTTTGACTGGTCCAGGTTCTCCGGCCGCTCCGGGCTGCGGCGCAACGGGGTCTACGTCATTGTGGGCGGCGCCGGAGTAGTGGGCCGGGCGGTGACGCGTCAGCTTATCGAACGCTACAAGGCCACTGTGGTCTGGACCGGCCGCACCCCGGCCGTCGACGCGGCCCTGCAGGCAAAACTGCAGGAGTTCCCGGCGGCGCGCCGGCCATGCTACGTGCAGGCGGACGCCACCCGGGCTGAAGACATGGCCAGGGCCGCCCGCGAGATACGCCGGATGCACGAGCGCGTGCATGGGGCCATATTCTCTGGCCTGGTTTTCTCCTTTGGCGAATCCGCGGACCGCATGGACGAGGCTGAGTTTCGGACCATCCTGGACGTAAAGGCCAAAGGCGGCCTGCATTTCATTCAGGCTTTCGATAAAATCGTTGCAGACTTCCTCTGCTTTTTCTCCTCCGGGCAGTCCTTTGCCTTTTCCGGCGCGGCCAAACTCTCCGCCTACGCCGCGGGCGTGGCCTATGCCGATTCGTTGGTCCGTTCGTTGCGTTCTCAAGCCTCCAGGCCTGTGGGCGTGATCAACTGGGGCTTCTGGAAATCCTCCTTTGCCAATGAACAGCCGGCCGGCGGCTTCGGCGCCATAGAGGACGCCGAAGGCTTTGCCTGTCTGGAGCAGTTTGCCTGCAGCCTGCGGGAGGGCGGGCCGGCCCAGGTGTTGTTCATGCGGGCTTCCGAGCCCGTGCGGGAGATGATGCGCGTGGACCCGGCCGCCCGGGTTTCTGCCGGGACAGAGTCCGCCTCCAAGCCCACAGGGCAGGACGTGGAACAGGTGCGCGAGGTCTTTCGCGCTCGGAAAGAGGACATGCGCATCCCGCCGGACGACGGTTGGCAGGACGGTTTTGACAGCTGGCTGGCCGTACGGCTGCATCAGGAGCTGGCGGCCATGGGCGTAAGCGTAAACGCGCCCGAGGACGCTGAGGCGTCCCTGGAAGCAGTGCGCGAATCGGCGGGCATTCTTCTGGCTTACGGGCGCTGGTTCGGCGAGGCCATGCGCATGCTACAGACAGCCGGCTACCCGGCCGCGCCGGGCGAGGCCGAGCGCCAAGCCGCAGCCTGGGAACGCGCCAGGCGCGGCGACAGCGAGCCGGGCCGGGAGGCCATTGCCGGTCTGGCCGCGGCCTGTCTGGACCGGCTGCCGGATATCTTGCGCGGCAAGGTTCCGGCTACGGACGTGCTGTTCCCTCAGTCTTCCCTGGACAAGGTGGAGTCCGTGTACGGCCGCAACGCCGGGGCTGACTATTTCAACGTGACCTTGGCCCAGGCCGTGGCCGCCTGGGTGAAACGGCGGTTGGAGCGAGACCCGGCGGCCCGCGTGCGCATCGTTGAAATAGGCGCGGGCACAGGCGGCACCACGGCCGTGGTTCTGCCGCAGTTGCGGCCCTTTGCCGCCAACGTGGCCGAATATTGCTACACGGACCTTTCCAGAGCCTTTTTGCAGCACGCGGCAAAACAGTTTGCGCCGGAGTACCCCTTTGTGCGGACCGCGTTGTGGAACGTTGAGCAGCATCCCGTAGCGCATGGTCTGGAGCCCGGCCAGTACGACCTGGCCATAGCGACCAACGTGCTGCACGCTGTCCGGGACATGCGCAGCACGTTGCAGTACGCCAAGGCCGCACTGCGGCCGGGCGGGCTGCTCTGCATCAACGAGGCCACGCGCAAGACCAGGTACGCCACGCTGACCTTTGGCTTGTTGGAGGGCTGGTGGCGCTTTACAGACGCCGGGCTGCGCATACCGGGCTCCCCGCTGTTGACGCCTGAGACTTGGCGGCGCTTGCTGGCGGAATGCGGGCTGGAGTCGCAGTTTTTCCCCGCGTTGTCTGATCCGGAACTGGGGCAGCACGTTATCATCGCCTGCAGCGACGGCGTCATTCGCTTGCAACCGGAGCACAAGGCCTCGCCGTCGGCGCGGCCGCCAAAACCAAAACCAGAACCAAAGCCAGAACCGGACGTGAACACTCCGACCGCGGAAGCTCCGGCCGGCGTCGATGTGCGCCAGACCATTCTGGCCGGCCTGGCCGCGGCCGTGGACGCGCCGTTGGAGCAGCTTTCTGCCTCGCGGCCCTTTGCCGAATACGGGGTGGACTCCATTCTGGGCGTGGGGTTGGTCAACCACGTGAACCAGGCCCTGGGCCTGGAGCTGAACACGGCTATTCTTTTCGACTACACCACGGTGGACAGCCTGGCGCAGTATATTACGGATGCGTGCGAACCGCGGCCGGTTGTCTGCTCCCGACGGGGGGATGCGGCCACGCCGGGCGGGCGGGAGGAAATCGCGGTTATCGGTCTGTCCGGCCAGTTTCCGGGCGCGGCCACCGCGCAGGAGTTTTGGGAAAATTGCTTGTCCGACAAGCGCGTAATCGGCGAGCTGCCGCCGCACTACCGCGCTGACCCGGCGGCGGAGCCCGCCCCGGGCTGCGGCTGGGGCGGCGTGCTGCAGGACCGTGACTGCTTCGACCCGCTCTTTTTCCACATTTCGCCGTGGGAGGCGGAGTCCATGAACCCGCACCAGCGGCTCATCCTGCAGGAAAGCTGGAAGGCTCTGGAGGACGCCGGCCTGGATCCGCGCAGCCTGGATGGCGAGCTGGCCGGCGTGTTCGTGGGCGCGGAGCCCAGCGGATACGCCCACGAGACGTTCACTGGCGCGTCCGACGCCATCATCGCCTCGCGCTTTGCCTATTTTTTGAATCTCAAAGGCCCGGCCCTGGTGGTGAACACGGGCTGTTCCTCCTCCGCTGCGGCCATTCACCTGGCCTGCGAGAGCCTGCGCAACGGCGAGTGCGGCCTGGCCCTGGCCGGCGGAGTCTTTGCCGTGCTGCACGAGCTTATGCTGCGCGGCCTGGCCGAGATAGGCATGCTTTCGCCCACCGGGCGGTGCAACACCTTTGACGCCGCCAGCGACGGGACCGTCCTTTCCGAGGGGGTGGGCGTGATTGCCCTGAAGCGGCTGCGCGACGCCGAGGCCGACGGGGACCATATATACGGCGTTATCCAGTGCTCCGGCCTGAACCAGGACGGCGCCAGCAACGGCGTCACCGCTCCCAACGGCCCGGCTCAGGAGGAGCTGATAACCCGGCTGTATCAACGGCATAACGTGAACCCGGCGGACATCAGTTATGTGGAGGCTCACGGGACAGGCACGCAGCTGGGCGACCCGGTGGAGGCCAACGCCCTGGTTCGTGCCTTTAGGCGCTTCACGGACAGGCAGGGCTTCTGCGCGGTGGGCAGCGCCAAGGCCCACATTGGCCACGCGTCGGCCGCGGCCGGGGTCATCGGCCTTATCAAAATACTACTCTCCCTGCAGCACGGCCGCTTGCCGGCCATGCCGCATTTTTCGCGGTTGAACCCGGCCATAGAATTTGAAGGCTCGGCCTTCTTCCCCCTGGTCAAGACCATTGACTGGCCGGCTGACGGCTGCAGGACGGCGGCCCTCAACTCATTCGGCCACAGCGGGACAAACGTGCACATGGTGGTGCGGGAGCACAGGGACGCGCGGCCGCCAGCCGTTAACGCGCGGTCGCCGTATGTGTTCCCTGTGGCGGCGCAAACGCGGGAAAGCTTGCGGGACTGCTGCGCACGACTGGCGCAGTATGTGGAAACCAGGGAAGACGTTTCCCTGGCGGACGTTGCATTTACCTTGCAGACGGGCCGGGCGGCCCTGGATGAACGGGCCGTTTTTACCGCCTCGGACGGGCCGCAGCTGGTCCGTACGTTGCGTATGTTTGCAGAGCAGGGCAGTCAGGAATCAGTGCAGGACGAGGACGCAGCCCGCTGGCTGCGCGGCGAAGCGGTGGACTGGCTGGCACGGTACGGAGACCGGCCGCCGCGGCGCGTTCCCCTGCCGGCCTACAGCTTTGCGCGGGAGCGCTACTGGGCGCCGTACAAAGGCGGCGCGCGCACAGGCCAAGCGCCTGCCCCGCCGGCCACGAACGCAGACATAGTGCTGGCCCGGCCTGTATGGACGCCCAAAGCCGCCGGGAAACATGGAGAGCAGTTCACCCAGCGGCTGGCGCTGCTCTGCGGCGCGCATGTGCAGGACAGGCAAGCGCTGGAGCAGAGCCTGGACGGCGTGGCGGTGAAGACCATTTCCACAGCGGAGCGTTTTCAACCAGAGCGGTATCAGGCTGTGGCGCTGGACGTGTTTGCGGCGCTGCAGGAGCAGCTGCGGGCCATAGGAAAGGGCCGGGCGCTGGTACAGGTGCTTGTTCCTTGCCAGGGAGACGAGGGCCTGTTGGCCGGTCTGGCTGGGCTGACGCTGACCGCAAGCCTGGAGAACCCGGAGTGTGTGGCGCAGCTTATTGAAACAGACGTTGAACCCTCGCCGCAAGCCTTGGCCGGCGTGCTGCAGGAAAACGCGGCCGCGCCAGAGGACCTGCGCGTGCGTTACGCTGCGGGCGAGCGGCGGGTCTTTGGTTGGACCGAGGTTGCACAGATGAAGAACCCGCCACTGCCCTGGAAAGCGGGCGGCGTGTATTTGATTACCGGCGGGGCGGGCGGCGTGGGCCTGCTGCTGGCCCGGGAGATAGCCCGGCGCGCAGATAACGCGGGCATCTGGCTGGCGGGCCGTTCGGCCCTGAGCCCGGACAGGGAGCGGGCCGTCCGTGATGTAGAGCGTCTGGGGGCGAAGGTGCGCTATGTTCAGGCGGACGTGGTCGACGCCGGCGCCGTGGCCTCGCTTGTGCGCTCCATTGAGGCTGAGGCCGGGGGGCTGCACGGCGTGCTCCACGCCGCGGGGGTGGTGGAGGATGCGTACCTCATCCGCAAGACGCCGGAATCTTTTGAGCGCGTGCTGGGGCCCAAGGCGGCCGGGGCTGTGGCGCTGGATGCGGCCACGGGGCATATGGACCTGGATTTCTTTGTTGTATTTTCCTCAGCCTCTGGCGCGCTGGGCAATCCCGGCCAGGGGGATTACGCCGCGGCGAACAGCTTTCTGGACGCCTTCGCAGGCTGGCGCAATGGGCTGGCCGCGGCCGGGAGGAGGCGGGGCTGGACCCTGTCCGTGGACTGGCCCCTGTGGCGTGACGGCGGTATGGGCGCGGCCTTGAAGGAGAACGGCGGCCCGGCCCTGGCCACGGCGGACGGCATGCACATTCTTGCCCAGGGCTTGGCCGAAAAGCACGGTCAGTTGTTGGTTCTGGTCGGGGACGGCGACGCCGTGCGCCAGGGGCTGTTTGCAGCGCATAAGGATGCGCAAGCGAGCGCGCCCATTGCGAATGCGACAGCGTCTGAAGCGCTCATGGGGCAACTGGCCGGGCTGGTGGCCGAGGCCGTGAAGGTCCCGCTGGAACGGCTGGACCCGGACGAACGTCTGGAAAAATATGGCATAGACTCCATCTCCATCACCCGGCTGCAGCCCCGGCTGGAAGAAGCCTTTGGCGCATTACCCAAGACCCTGCTCTATGAGCACGAGACCCTGCGGCGTCTGGCCGCATACTTGGCCGCCAAGCGGCGGCCGGTTACGCCAAAAATGGCGCCGACGCCGCGAAGGCGCGTCTGTGCGCAGACACTGGCGGCAAACGAGCCCATCGCCGTCATCGGCCAGGCCGGGACGTATCCCCAGGCTGCGGACCTGGAGCAGTTCTGGGGCAACCTGCGGGCCGGAAGGCGCTGCATCTGCGAGGTCCCGCCTGTGCGCTGGCCCCTGGAAGGCTTCTACGAACCGGACCGGGAAAAGGCGTTGCAGCAGGTGAAGAGCTACGCCAGGCATGGCGGTTTTCTGGAGAATTTCGACCGCTTCGATCCGCTCTTTTTTGCGCTTTCGCCCGTGGACGCCTACCACATGGACCCGCAGGAGCGGCTGATGCTGACTGTTTGCTGGCAGGCGGTGGAAGACGCTGGCTATGCGCCCCAGAGCCTGCCCAAAGCAACGGGGGTGTTTATTGGCGTCACTAAGACCGGCTTTGCCCTGCACACGCGGCTGGGGTCGGACTTAGAAAGCTCTCGGCTGCCCGGGACGTCCTTTAGCGCCATGGCCAACCGGGTGTCGCACCGGTTGCACGTCCACGGTCCCAGCCTGGCTCTGGACACCATGTGTTCCTCCGCTGTCACGGCCATTCACGAGGCCTGCGAGCACATTCGACGCGGCGAATGCGCCATGGCCGTGGCCGGTGCAGTGAATCTGTACCTGCATCCGCGCAATTACATCGACCTGTGCTATGCCAAGATGCTCACCCCGGATCCGGAAATTCAGTGCTTTGCGGCCCAGGGGCAGGGCTTCATCCCGGGCGAGGGCGCTGGCGCGGTGGTGCTGAAGTCGCTGGCCGCGGCAGAGGCCGACGGCGACCACATAGAGGGCGTCATACTGGGCTCGGCCATTAGCCACGGCGGCGGGACCGCAGGCTACGCCGCGCCCAGTTTGACCAGGCAGCGGGAGCTGATGCAGCTGGTCCTGGAGCGGGCAGGCTGCGGGCCGGAAGACATTGACTACGTGGAGTGCGCGGCAAATGGCTCGGCCATGGGCGACGCCATAGAGCTGCAGGCGCTGCAGCAGGTGTTTAAGGACCGCGGCCGAGGCGAGGTGCTGTTGGGCACTGTGAAGCCGGCCATCGGCCACCTGGAGGCGGCCTCTGGCATGTCCCAACTGGCGCGGGTGTTGGCCCAGTTCCGGCATTGCGAGCTGGCGCCCACGCTTTACAGGCCGGAGCGGCTGGATCCGGACCTGGGGCTGGAGGACGGCCCCCTGCAGCTGGTTCCGGAAGTACGACCCTGGGAGCGGGGCGAGCAGCCGCGCCGTGCGCTGCTCACCTCTTACGGCGCGGGCGGCAGTTACGCAGCCCTGGCGGCGCAGGAATATCCGCGCCGGCGACCGGCCCCCGGCGCCGGGGACGGGCAGCAGCTTTTTCCGCTTTCGGCGCGCACCCAGGAGCAGCTGCGCGAGTCTGCGCGGCGTCTGGCCGTTCACGTGCGGCGCAGTGACGCAGCGCTGGATTCAATAGCCTGGACCCTGCAAACCGGCCGGGAGCAGCAACGCTATCGGCTGACGGTCATAGCCCATGACCGGGTGGACCTGGCGCGACAACTGGAGGGCGAGCCGGAGAGTGTGGATTCACGCCGGTTCGGGCCCGCAGGCAAAGAACAGACGGACGCAGCCCTGGCGGCCAGGGACCTGGACGCACTGGCCGGTCTGTGGCGGCGGGGCCATGACCGTATGGACTGGGCGCAGCTGTATGAACACAGGCCGGCCCGCTGCAGCTTGCCGGCCTATCCGTTTGCCGAACGCAGCTTTTGGTACGGCCCGGCCCAGCCTGAGGCGGCAGAACCGCGCCGCAGGGAACACACGGCGGAAGCAGCGCCGCCGGCCAAGGACATGGAAGCGACCCTGCTGCAACTGGTTCGGGAGATACTCTTCTTTGCCGAGGACGACGAGCTGGACGCCGAGGCCACGTTTCGTGAGCTGGGGCTGGACTCCATCAGCGCGGCCCGGTTTGTGGGCCAAGCGTCTCGGGCGCTGGGAGTGGACCTGCCGGAAACCGTGGTCTTTGCGCATCCTACAGTGCGGGAGCTGGCGGCGCACCTGGAGCAGAAGGGGGCCGCGGTCCATGCGGACGAGGAGCCGAAACACCATGTTGCCGCCGGCCTGGGAGCATTGCTGCGCCGGTATCCGGAGCTAGTTCCGTTGCAGATGGAGGGCGACGGGCCGTTGCTCTTCTGCATTCACCCCATGTCCGGGGACGCCGGGCTCTACGCCCGGCTGGCCGAGGCGGCGGGAACAAAATTCCGCGTGCTGGGCATAAAAGCCCGCGGGCTGGGGGCCGTGGTTGGCGTGGACGCGGCGCCGCTGACCAGCCTGGAGGCTATGGGCGGTTACTATGCGGACATGATAACGGCGGCGCAGCCCCAGGGGCCGTATTACCTGTTCGGCTCGTCCATGGGCGGAACCGCGGCCTACGAGACCGCGCGGCGGCTGCAAGCGCAAGGCCGGCGGACGGCCGGGCTGTTCCTGGTGGAACCGCCGCTGGCGCAGGACGAGGCCGGCGCTGCGCTGTGGCCCACCGACCCGGCCCAAAACCTGGTGATGAACGCCAATTTCTTGATGATATCCATGCTGCATCTGGATCCAGATTTTCGCCGGCGCAAGGCCGCTGGTCAGGTGCGCTGGCCGGAGCTGGAAATACGCGTGGACAACGCCGGCGCCATGACCGAGAGCGAGCTTGTGTACACGCTGGCGGACCTGGTCATCCAGCGCGGCGCGGCCCAAAGCCGGGACGAGCTGGTCCAAAGGCTGCGGTCCATGGCCGCGGTGCACCAGGCAAATCTGCAGGCGCTGGCGGGCTACCGGGGCAAGGCTTTGTCCCGGCCGCACGATGTTCGGGCGCTGCTCTTCCGGTCCCGGTCCGCGGCGGCTGCGTCCAGCCAGGTGTACACGCCGGACTATTTACAGGCCGTAGAGCGAGCCATGGGCTCCATGGAGCCGTTCTTGCGCGGCTGGTCTGAGTTGTTGCCCAGTCTGGAAACGCGCGTTATCGACGGAGAGAATCATTTCGATCTGCTCTCCTCGCCGGATTCCATGGCCTGCATGGTGAAGGATATCGCGGCGGTGATGGAGGAAAAAACGCCGGCCTGCGCGGGCAATGGACACGCAAGAATAGCCGTGATCGGCATGGCCTGCCGCTTCCCCGGAGCCGAGGGGCCGGCCGCGTTCTGGGACCTGCTGTTGTCCGGCCGCACTGCCTTTGGCCCGCTGCCGCAGGACCGCGGCTGGGACATGGACGCATTTCAGGCTGCGCTCGATCGGTTGGGCGCTAGGCCGGTTCGGGCGGGCTGTTTTCTGGAACGCATTGACGCTTTTGATCCAGTGTTCTTCTCCATCCCGCCGAAGGAGGCCGAGCTGATGGACCCGGCCGAGCGCATGTTTCTGGAGGAATCCTGGAAGGCCGTGGAGGACGCTGGCTATGGCCCGGCAGGGCTGTCCGGCCGCAACTGGGGCGTGTTCTGCGGCGGGGGCGGGGACTATACCCTGCTATTGCGGGATCGCTACGGGGTGTCCCCGCACGTGACGGCCTCGTCTATTCCGGGCCGGGCGGCGTATTCGCTGCATCTATCCGGCCCTTGCCAGGCTGTGGACGCGGGCTGCGGCTCGGCCCTGCTGGCCGTGGCCGAGGCCTGCGAGGCCTTGGTCCGGAAAAGCTGCGACGCGGCTATAGCCGGCGGCGCGCAGATATACTCCACGCCCAACCTTATTCTGGCCGGGGCGCAGAACGGCGTGTTTTCCTCCGGCGAACAGGGCCGGGTGTTCGACGCTGCGGCGGACGGCATGTTGCCCGGCGAAGGCGTTGCCGTCCTGGTATTGAAGCGGCTGGACGACGCCCTGGCTGACGGGGACCGCATTCACGGCGTTATCGAAGGCTGGGGCAACAACCATAACGGCAGGACCAACGGCATGAGCGCGCCCAGCGCCCAGGCCGAGCAGGAGCTGTTCACAAGCGTGTACCAGCGCTTTGGCCTGGACCCGGCCGGCATAGATGTGGTGGAGGCCAGCGCCACAGGCACGCCCCTGGGCGATGCGCTGGAGGTGCAGGCCCTGGCCGAGGCGTACGGAGCAGGCGGGCAAAACTCCGGGCGCAAGCACGCCTTGTGCAGCGTGGAAAACACCCTGGGCCACGGCTTCGCGGTGTCCGGCATGCCGCGGCTCGTCAAGGCCATGCTGTCCATGCGGCATGAGACCATTCCGGCCACGCCGCATGTGCGCACGGTCAATCCGGCTCTGAAGCTGGAAGAAACGCCGTTCAACATACCCGCGCGGAACGAGCCCTGGCCGCGGCAACCGGGCCGGCCTCGCCGGGTCGCGGTCAGTTCTTTTGGCGCAACTGGGGCCAACGTGCATGTGGTGCTGGCCGAGCCGCCGCAAGCGCCAGCGGACACAGGGTCGGGCGAGGAGCCAGCGGTCATCGCCCTTTCCGCCAAGACGGAGGAGGGACTGAACCGGCGCTGCAGCGATCTGCACGCCGCCCTGGCCGCCATGCCGGCCCGGGAACGTCCCTCGCTGCGGCGCGTGTCCGCCACGTTATTGCTGCGGCGGGACCATTTTGCCCAGCGCATCGCTTTTGTGGCCGCGGACTGGGACGAGGCGCTGAAGAACCTGGAGCGGTTGGCCCGAGGCGAGGAGGTGGAGCGTGGCGGCGCAGGCGATGCAAAGCTGCAGGACCTGGTCAGGCAATACGTTCAGGGCGGCGCCTTTGACACAGGCGGATTGTTCCGCCCCGAGGACAAAAGACCGTTATCACTGCCGGGATATCCCTTTGCGCGGCGGCGCTGCTGGGCCGGCGAGACGCCGGAGCAGGAAGAGCGCGCCCAGCCTGCTGGTGATGTTTTGCTGGATTTCCTGGTCCGAACGGCGGGGGACATAACCGGCTACAGCCCGGACGAGCTGGACCCGGACCAGAGCTTTGGCCGGCTGGGCTTGGATTCGCTGATGCGCATGCGGCTGCTGGCCGCGGTCAAGGAAAGCTATGGGGTGGAGGCGCAGCTGACAGACCTGCTGGAGCACAACAGCCTGGAGCGGCTGGCCGGCTTCATAGAGGCAAGACGAAGGTCTGAAATTCTGCGCACGCCGCCGGACAGCCCGGCGGAGCAATTGAGCGAACCATGCTGGATTTCCCGGCGGCTGGCCAGTCTGCCCGACAGTTTGACAGCGCTCAGCCTGAAGGAGCAGGACCATGAATAGCCGTGGACTGCTGAGCGATGCGGTCAGAACCGTTCTGGCGGAGTTGCTGCGGCGGGGCGTGGCCGTGCTGCACGACGGCGAGGCCTGCCGCTTTGTAGCGCACCGGTCCGTGGACGCGCCGGCGGCCTTGGACGCGGTTGGCAAGGAGCGGTTGGGCCGGCTGGCCGGCGGCTTGCCGCGGCGCACACTCTATGCGCCAGTCTCCCAGGAGCAGGAACGCAGCCTGCGCCACTCCGAGGACATGGGGCTGACAGCGTGGAATCTGCAGCACATCCATGCATTGCCCTGCACAGTGGACGCGCAGGATATCACCGCCAGGCTGCGGCGCGTTGCCATGCAGCAGGACATTCTGCGCACGTCATTCCTCTTGCTGGGCAAAGGGGGCGGCGTATGGGCGCAAGCGGCGGGGCCGGAGCCGGAGCTGGCGGTTGAGGAGGCTGTGTTTGACAACATGGCGGCGTTTCAGCGTTTCCTGGCCAGTGAGCGCCGCAAACGGCTGGATATATCCCGCCCCCCCTGGAAGTTTTGGCTGTGCCGGCTGCCGGAGGGCTCTTTTCTGGGTATCGTTGCCCACCACGCCGTGGCCGACGCCTTTACGCCGGGCATGCTCCTGCTGCAACTTTGGGAGGATGATGCTTCCGAAGTGAAGGAACAGTACTGGCAGTACAGCCTGAACCAGTGGGACGACGCAAGCTACCGCAACCCGGAAACAGTGCGTTTCTGGCGGGAGCGGCTGGCCGGACTCTCGGCCATGCGGCTGGGGTGCATGGCCGACCCTGCTGCACTGAGCGATGGGGAATTTCACGCTGCAGCCGGCTGCCTGGAAACCCTGCCCGAGACCGCGGCCCAGGGTATGGCCGCCCTGCAGCAGGAGCATGACGTCACCCTGGCCCATGTTTTTACTGCGGCTGTGGCGGCAGTGCTTGTGCACGGCATGGGCAACGACCAGGCCGTGCTGCATCTGGCCAGCAACCAGCGCGACAGGCTGCCGCTGCTGCGCACGCTGGGGGATTTCACCAATATCCTTGTGGACGCCGTCCCCTCATCCATGCTGCAGCCGCAGATGAAGGTTGCGGACGTTCTGCGGGCCATTGCCGTGCATTCGGCCCAGGCGTTGGACCACGCCAAGGTCGATTTTGCGGAGCTGTTGTCCCTGGCCGGGCTCAATGGCTATGGTGATTTTTTCCGCCAGGTTGGGGGCGCGATGCTGAACGTAGCGGACCTGGACGCAGGGGAAGCGTCCCAACCGGTGGATGCCGGCAAAAACGCAACGCCGGCAGAAGCGGACGGCCACGCGCTGGCCACGCTTTTTTTCCAGGTCCTCCGGTCTGGCGGGCGGGTGCATTTGCTCGCTTCCTGGCGGAAGCATTTGTTCGACGCCGGGAAGATGCGAGAGCTGACGCGGTTGATTGCCCAACTGGCCGGCGTCATGGCCATGCAGCCGGACAGCACGCTGGGTAAGTTGCTGGATGCTGCGGCGGATTCACTGGCCAGACTGCCCGGGCGGCGCCAGAGGGCGGAACAGACCGCCGCACGCCCAGTGGCAACGCCGTTGTCCGAAGGGCAGAAGGGGCTGTGGCTGCTGCAGCAACTCCATCCGCAAATGACCGCGTACAACATACCCATAGCGCTGCGCATCCGCGAAGACCTCGCGCCGGACCTTCTGAAGCGGGCTTTTGTCCATGTGCTGCGGGATAACCCCATATTGCTGACGGCGTTTACCGTGGACGAGGCCGGACAGCCGGCCCAGTACGTGGATTGGGACCGTCCCATCCCGCTGCAACGCCATGACGCCGCGGGCCTGGACGAGGCGGAGCTGCAACGGCTGCTCGCCATGGAGCTGAAGACGCCTTTCCGGTTGGAGCAGGAGCCCTTGGTCAGGGCGCATCTGTATCGCCGGGACCGCAAGGATTTGGTGTTTCTTTGCATCGTTCACCACAGCATATTTGACGGCGCGTCCATCGGCGTTTTTCTGGATGCGCTGTTCGCAGCCTATGGCGTACTGGCGCGGGGGGAACAATTGCCAGAAGATCAACGCAAGCAGCCGGAATATTATGATTTCGTCAGATGGGAACGCCGTTTTTTGGCTGGGCCGGACGGCGTCCGATGCCTGGCGTTCTGGCAAGAGCGCCTGGCCGGCGGCCCGCCTGTGCTTGATTTGCCCAACGACCTGCCGCGGCCAGTGCGGTCCAGCTATGCCGGGGCCACCTGCACTACAGCGTTGGATTTCGACCTGACGGAGCAGCTGCGCAGCCTGGCCCGGGAACGGGAGGTCAGCTTGTTCGTCCTGCTGCTGGGCGCGTACACGGCGCTGCTGCATCGCTATACGCAGCAGGAGGATATGGTGGTGGGCTTGCCGGTGCTGGGCCGGCCGGGACCGCAGTTCAGCCGGGCCATGGGCTATTTTGTAAATACGGTTCCGTTGCGGGCGAGGGTGTCTGGTGAAATGGCGTTTTCCCAGCACCTGGCGGACCTGCAGCTGGCCGTGGCTCGAAGCCTGGACCATGCGGCGTATCCCCTGCCCAGGCTGGTTGAGGCGCTGGGGCTGCAGCCGCCGGTGTTTCAGACCGTGTTTGTGCTGCAGCAGGGAAAGGCGGAACAAAAAGATACAAAGATTAGCTATATTAAAGGACTGCACCAGGAGGGCGACCATGATCTGAGCCTGGAAGTTGTGGACGCCGGCGGCGGGCTGGAGCTGCGGCTCTCCTATGCCACGGACCTGTTCCGGTCCGAGACCGCGGAGCGTTTTCTGGGTCATTTCACGTCCATGCTGCGCCAGGCGCGGCGCAATGCCGATCAGCGGGTGGGAGAGTGCGATTACCTGGACGCAGCAGAAAAATACATGGTCTTGCATAAATGGAACAAGACCGCGGAGCGTTTTCCTGCGGACAAGCTTATCCGCCAACTATTCAAGACCCAGGCCCGCAAAACGCCTGACGCCGCGGCGCTGCTTTTCAAAAACAGGTCGTACACATATGCGCAGCTGCACAACGCCTCGCTGCAACTGGCCAAACAGCTGCAGCAACAGGGCGCAGGGCCGGACGTGTTCGTTGGCTTGTGTATGGAGCGGGGGCCGGAAATGCTGGTTTGCCTGCTGGCTGCACTGCAATCCGGCGGAGTGTTCACGCCCCTGGACCCGCAGGCGCCGGACGAGCGGCTTCAGGAAATGCTGCAGGACAGCGGCGCCCGGGTGCTGTTGACCAGCCCTGGCCAGGAGGAACGGATGCAAGGGCTGGCGGCGCAGACGGGCTGCGCGGTATTGCCCGTGGGGCCGGAGTGGTTGGAGGGCAAGCGTGTGGAGGGCCGACTGGACGACCGGGCGCGCCCTAACGACCCGGCCTACATGGTCTATACTTCCGGCTCCACCGGCAAGCCAAAAGGCGTGCTTGTTTCCCATGGCTCGTTGCGGGACCACTGCCTGGCGGCGCAGAAAGAATACAAGCTGTCGCCTGCGGACCGGGTGCTGCAGTTTGCTGCTCTGCACGTGGACGCGGCCCTGGAGCAGATACTCCCCCCGCTCATCTCCGGCGCGGCCGTGGTGCTGCGGGACGACCCAGTGTGGACGGTGAAGCAGTTCCGCATCCGGTTGCAGAGGTATAAAATAACCGTGGCGGACATTCCTCCGGTGTATGTGCATGAAGCCTTGCAGGACGAAGAGGGGTTTGGCGGGATAAAACCGCCGCGCAGTTTGCGGCTGGTCATTTGCGGCGGCGAGCCGTTACAGCCTGAGACTGTGCGGCTGTGGCGGAGTATGCCGCATCTGCACAATGTTCGTCTGCTGAACGCTTACGGCCCCACCGAGACGACCATCACCAGTACGGTGTATGCTGTCCCCCGGGAAGCGGACGATGACGAAGCCGTGCCCGTGCCCATAGGCCGGCCCATGGCCAATGAGCGGGCTTACGTGCTGGATCCGGCTGGGCGGCTCTGCGCCATAGGCGTTCCCGGCGAGCTGCATCTGGCTGGCGCAGGCGTTGCCCTGGGCTATCACAACCGGCCTCAGCTGACGCGGGAAAGGTTTATCCCCGATATACTGGACCTGGAGGCGCGCATGTACAAAACCGGGGACCTGGCCCGCTGGCGGCTGGACGGGAATCTGGAGTATCTGGGCCGCCTTGACCGGCAGGTGAAGGTGCGGGGGTTCCGGGTGGAGCTGGGTGACGTAGAGTCTGCGCTGGCAGGCTTGAAGGGAGTGCGCCAGGCCGCGGTGGTCCCTGGCCCGGACGGCGGCTTGCTGGCCTGCGTGATCCCGGCGGGGGATAGCATTGATAGAGAGCAATTGCGCAGCGGCTTGCGCGAGCGGTTGCCGGAGTACATGGTTCCCGGCGTATTTGTGCTGGCCGAGTCCATACCGCTGACTGCCGCGGGCAAGACGGACGAGCAGGAGCTGCGGCGGCGGGCTGTGGAGGTTCGCAAAACGGGAGCAGCGGCCGAGCCCATGACGCAGACCGAGAAGGCGTTGGCGGCCCTGTGGGCTGGGGTGCTAGGCGTGGAGCGCGTGGGTTTGAGGGAAGATTTTTTTGAAGTTGGCGGGCATTCCCTGCTGGCTGTGCGGCTGGCCAGCGGGGTGGAAAAGCGGTTTGGCGTTTCCCTGCCGCTGAGCGCGTTGCTGCAGGCGCCCACAGTGGCGCAAATGGCGCAGAGGATAGACGCTGCAGCCGGGCCGCAGCTTTGGTCGCCTCTGGCGGATTTTGGCGTGGACGGACCGCAGCAGCCGCTGTATTTGGCGCATCCTGTGGGCGGGACGGTGCTGGCGTACCGAGAGCTGGCGGCGTTGTTCCAGGACGAGCGGCCGTTGTATGGTCTGCAGGCGCCGGGAGTAAACGGCGGCGAACACCCCGGCTCCATTGCCGGTCTGGCCCGGCTGTTCCGCGAGGCTGTCCGCACTGTGCAGCCCCGGGGGCCGTACCATGTGGGCGGTTGGTCCATGGGCGGGCTGATCGCCTGGGAGATGGCCCTGCAGTGGGAAGAGGAGGGCGAAACCGTGTCCACAGTTCTGCTGTTTGATACGTACACGCCTGGGGCCGTGCAGGAATCAGAGGCGAAAGCGCTGCAGGCCGCGGGTCTTGGCGGCTGTGGGGAGGAGCTTGCGCTGGCCCTGGGCTTTGCCGCGGAACTGGGCTCGCCGCAAGAAAAAATAAAGGAGTTGTTGAAAGAGTCGACAGGGGGTGCTACAGAATTTATTGAGAAAATATCCGCCTTTCTTAAGGTTGGCGACGGAGCGGCGCATTTTCTGGTTTACAAGGCGAATGTGCAAGCGATGCGAGACTACAGGCTCGAAAGCTTGCGTTGCCCTGCCGTGCTGTTCTGCGCAGAGGAGCGCGGAGAAGGGGAGCTGTCCGCCGCGCCGGGCTGGAACGCAGCCGGGCTTGATGTTGACGCGGCTCTGGTTCCGGGGAGCCACTACACCATGGTTGCCCAGCCGCACGCGAGGACTTTGCACGCCATGATTGCGCAACGTTTGGCCGCAGCAAGAGATTGAAAACATTTTTTCAGGAGGAACCGTGATGCAGACGCAGCGTCGTCGTACAGATGGAAAATGGGAACCAGGGACCGCGTTGGCTGCGTGTCTGGGGTTGTTTGTGGCGGCAATGCTGTGCGCTTCGCCGGCCCTGGCAACGTCCAAGGTCGATTTTGAGGCGGGCAAACTTCCAGGGTTGGCAACGCAGCTGGATTTTAAGCAATACGCCGGCTATTTGCCTGTGAACAAGCAATTCGACGACAACCTCTTTTTCTGGCTGTTCGAATCCCAGGACTCGCCTTCCACAGACCCCCTGGTCATCTGGCTTTCCGGCGGGCCGGGCTGCTCCAGTATCGCGGCCATGTTCGAGGAAAACGGGCCTTACAAACTGCATAGAGAAGGCCACGAAATCACCTTGAGCGACAACCCTTACAGCTGGAACGCCCGGGCGAACATCATCTATTTGGATCAACCTGTGGGCACGGGCATGTCCTACTCCGGGACCAACACCTTTGCGGCCAATCAGTGGGAGGTGAACGAGCAGTTCTACGAGTTTTTGCGCCAGTTCTACGCTGTGTTTCCGGAATATGAAGGCCGGCCGCTTTTTATCACTGGCGAAAGCTACGCCGGGCACATGATACCAGGCATAGCCGACTATATTCTGAAGCAGGAGGGCCGGCCCGGTTCTGTGCATGTGAATCTGGCGGGCCTGGCGGTGGGCAACGGCTGGATAGACCCTCTGGTTCAGCGGCGGGTGCTGCCGGACCAGTTCTACGCGGCCGGGCTTATTGAGGCCTGGCAGCGTGACGAGGCCAAGAAGCTTTTTGCCTGGGCCGTCGCCAATGGCGGCGCGCCGGCTGTGGACGGCTACGCGCCGCCCAAAAAGCCGGGCTACACATTCCCCAAGATCGATCCGGAAAAGCCCTACCCGGGCCTGACCCTGCCGCCGGAGCTGCAGGACAACCCCCACGCGCAGGAGCTGCAAAAGCTGCTGGACGGCTACAAAGGCAAGTACCTGAACTCCACATTGAGCGTGACGGATTTTATTCACGTCATCGACATCATCGGCGCCGGCCCGCCGCAGCTGCGTAAGCTGCTGCCCACGGAGCTTAGCGTGGTCTTCCTGGACCACAGCCACGCACACATGGTCTTCCAGTTCTTTCTGGAGCGGCTGGTCTCCTACACAGGGCACAACCGCAACTACGTGAACCTGATGGACGTGCTGCAGTACGGTCCGGTAAACTTGGTGGGCCTGCCCACGGAATGGCCGGCGGACGACGCCATTTTTGCCGAATACATGAACCAGCAGGACGTGCGCCGCGCCCTGAACGCCGAAAGCTACCCCGCGGCCAAGACAACGCCCTGCAACCCCATGGTTTCCTATGTGTTCAACTACATCAACAACGAGTTCCAGAAGTCCTTCCTGTTCATCTACCCTGCGGTGCTGAACAAGATTCCCGTGCTTTTTTACAACGGGCAGAACGATATGATCTGCAGCGCGGTGGCGACCAGCGAGTTCTTGCTGGAAATGGCCCAGGACCCGAACGTTTACTACTTTCCGGGCAAGGCGGAATACGCTAAGGCCCCGTACGTAGCCTGGTCGGTGAAAGACCCTGACGCCGGAGAACAGCCCTGGGGCAACGTGAAGGAGACCCGCTACGGCTACTACAAGCACGCGGGGAATTTGCACTTTCTCAACGTGCTGGACGCCAGCCACATGGTTCCACTCTCCAAGCCCAAGGCGGCGCAGATACTCCTTAACGACTTCATCCACCACGGCCGGATACTCAGCAATTGACCTGGCCTGCAGACTGGGACGGCGGCTGTACTTTGCCCGTATACTCTATTTGGAACCTTCATGAGCGAAGAACTGAGCTGCACTGAAAAGATATCGGCCTTTTACGAAACAGAGGAACACCTGGCCCTGGAATTTCTCACCGGCGGGCACATCCACCTGGGCTATTGGGAGCAGGGCGACGAGGGCGACCTGGCCGCTGGCGCGGCGCAGCTGACGCAATTGATGATCGATCTGGCCGAGATACAGCCCGGCCAACGCTTTGTGGACCTGGGCTGCGGCGTGGGCTTGCCCGCGCTGGAGCTGGCCCGGCAAAAGGGCTGCCTTGTGGACGGGGTGACCCTGAGCAGCTACCAGCAGGTTGCGGCCAGGAAACGGGCGGAAGAGGCCGGCCTTGCGGACACGGCGCGGTTCTACTTGGCCGACGCCACGCAGCTTCCCTTTGCTGACGCAACCTTTGACGGCGGCTGGTTCTTTGAGTCCATTTTTCACATGGGTCACCGCAAGGCCCTGAAGGAAGCGCATCGCGTGCTCAAACCTGGCGGAGTGCTGGCCCTGACCGACGTGATAGACGTGGGCAAGTTCTCGGCTGAGGAGATGCAGGAGGCCAAGGACGCATGCAACGCGGAGTATATGAAGATCGAAGACTACCCGGAGTTGCTGCGGGAAACGGGGTATGAGCTGCTGCAGTTGCGGGACATAACGGCGCAGGTCATTGCGCCTTTTGGCCAGAAGTCCACCCAGATGCTGGAGAAGTATAAGGATGAGGTCTTTGCCATACTGCTGCAGGACCAGGAGCGGTTTGACGGCTTTGCCGCGGCGGCGGAGAAGTTCGCCAAGATTGGCTACGCGGCGGTGCAGGCGCGGCGGGCATGAACGGCTGTGCTGCGCCGGCTGCACATCTGCATCCAAAGGAGTATTACTACGCAAAACATCCGAGGCAGGAGCCTGGTCCGGTAATTCCGCACGCCGGGATATGTGCGGGGGCCGCCCGAAAGGGCGGTCCCTCCCGTGACTGTAATAAGTGATGTCCCTGGACACAGCCCATGAACGTGGGATATTTTCTTATCCAGGTAATGAGTCAAATGCAACCATAACAAGGCCTGGAGGGAGAGATTTGGACATTTCTATGCCAGTGCTCATAGTCGATGACATGCAGCCAATGCGCAGGACCATAGCTGACATCATGCGCAGTCTGGGTTTTAAGAACCTGCACTTTGCCGAAGACGGTCAAATGGCCTGGGATAAGCTGCTGGAGGAGGATTTCGGGCTCATTCTGCTGGATTGGAGCATGCCACGCATGACCGGTCTGGAGTTGTTGCAGAAAATTCGCCAGTCTGGGGACACTTTTGCCGATGTGCCGGTGCTCATGGTGACGGCTGAGGCGGAGCAGAATCAAGTGGTTGAGGCCATCAAGTCTGGGGTGAGCAATTACATCGTCAAACCCTTCGTGCCCAAGACACTTGAGCGCAAACTGCACGAGATATTTGGTAAATCGAAAGAATGAAGATGGTTATGCCGCAGCAGGCTTTTGCGGCAGCGTGACTGTTACGGTCACGACTCCGTTTTGGCTCAGCATGGAACAGTCGCCGCCGTGCGCCCGGGCGATGAGCCTAGCGGAGTAAGTGCCCAGGCCGGTGCCTCTGGTTTTGCCGGCAGTGACGTATTTTTCGAAAAAACTATTCTGAATTTCCTCCGGAACATCGCCTTTGTTGATAATGGCTATGCGCACGCAGTCCGTGTCCTGGTCCAGTGAAACAGTGATACTTTCTTTGTGCGGCGAGGCGTCCAGGGCGTTGCCGACCAGGTTTGCCAGCATGGAGTAGCAGAGCAATTCTTCTGCATTGACAGTATATTGAGCATCATCATCTGCATCCTCGCCGTCAATGCGCAGTTGCAGTGCTATGTTGCGCATTTGAGCCGTATCTTCAAAGCTGGCGAAGACCTTGCGCATCAGGGCGGCCATGTCCATGGGTTCTGGCGCGAACTGGTACACGCCGCTCTCCATTTTGAAAAGGGATGTGGAGAGATTGACCATTGAGAGCAAGGTGTAGCCGGCGTCCTCGATGCGGGCGAGCATGCTGCGCTGGTGTTCGTCCAGGTTGTCGGCCATGAGCAGCAGCTGGGGCAGGCTGATGACCTCGGTCAGGGGGGATTTGAGGTCGTGGCGCATGATGCGTTCCACGTCCTCCTTGAGTTGGGCGGCTTTTTGGAGTTCTTTGGCCTGCTCGTTGAGTTTTTCCTGGTTTTTGTCGCTCAGCCGGACCAGGCGCTTGGTTGTCTTCAGTAGTTTTTTATAGGCGTTAGAAAGTTTTTCATATGCTTTGGCGTCTTTTTCGTTCAGCTGCCCGCTGTCCAGCAGGCGCCTGGCGTTGTCCAGCAATTCCTCCTCGCTTTCGAACACATTGAAATTCATTTTCTGCTCCTGTTTTTCAGAATGCGCCTGCCCTTGGTCATGCTTCGGCAGCCAGCTCAGGCTTGCTCAGGAATTTGGTGATGTCCACCTCGTCTATCTGCTCCGGTTCAAGGAATTTGTCTGCGTAGTCCACGTACACCCCGCTGAGCAGGAAGAGGTCGAAGAGGTCGGCGTCGATGTGCTTGTCATTGCGGAAGAAGCTCAGGATGCGCAGTGCTTCGCTCAGGGTCTTTGCCTTCTTGTAGGGGCGGTCAGAGGCGGTCAGGGCTTCGAAGATGTCGGCAATGGCCATGATGCGGGCCTGCACCGGCAGCTCGGCCATCTGCAGACCGCGGGGATAGCCCGTGCCGATCATGGTTTCATGGTGGGCGCCGGCAATGAGCGAGACCCGTTCCAGCCCCTTGGGGAAGGGCAGGGAGTCGAGCATGATGGTGGTATGGATGGTGTGCTCGTTGATTTTGTAGCGTTCTTCCTCGGTGAGGGTGCCTCTTGCCACGCGCAGGTTGTAGAGTTCGCCCTGGTTGTAGAGGTGTTTGGGCACGTTCATGCTGACGCCCAGAGCTTCCGGGTCGTAGGAGAGGGGGTTGCCCTTGGCTCTGCGGATGATGTGCTCCTTCTTGTCGGCAAGGAGCTTTTCCTCCACAGGCAGAGGGCTGGGGGTGACGCCCTTGAGTCGTTCCATCTCGGCGTGTGAGAGTCCCAGACGGTCGTCAAAATGCCGCATCCAGGTCAACTTGGCGAGCTGCTCCAGGCGCTCCACCTTGTCGGAGCTCATGAATTCGCCCCCAACGTTGCTTTCGGCGATGAAGGCGAAGTCGTCGCGTAGAGATTGAATGCGCGCATCCAGCTCGGCCTGGAGCTGTTCAGGGTCGCCCCCGGCGGCCACGGCCTCAAGGTGTTCGATGCGCGTGTCTCGCAACAGCACCTCGAAGCGCATGCGGATTTCATGGATGCGGTTGTAGATGGTCTCCAGTTTCGTGGCCTTGTCCACCACGTATTCGGGGGTGGTGACCTTGCCACAGTCGTGCAGCCACCCCGCCAGGTAGAATTCACGCCATTCGTTTTCTGTCATGTCGAAATCGGCCAGTGAGCCCATCTCGCTTTCGCAGGCGGCCTTGGCAAGCATCATGCCCAGTTCGGGAACGCGGGCGCAGTGCCCTCCTGTGTAGGGGGATTTGGTGTCGATGGCGCTGGCGATGACCTTGATGATGGAGTCGAAGAGCCTAGCCTGGGCCTGCATGAGGTTCTTGTTGTCCATGGCTACTGAGGCCTGGGAGGCCAGGGCCTCGATGAAACGCTCGTCGTTCTCGTTGAAGGGCGCGAGCCTGCCTGTGCCGCTGACGCGGGCGTTGACGAGCACCAGCACGCCGATGACCTGCCCCTTGCGGGGTTTGAGGGGCACAGCCAAAAAGGACTGGGTACGGTAGTCGTGCTCGTTGTCGAACTGCAGCAGGGCGGAAAAATCGTAGTCCTTGCTTTCGTGGATGTTGGCCACGTTCACGGTTCTTTCGGTGAGGGCGGCGTGGGCGATGGGATCGAAGAAGCGGGGCTTTGCCTCATCGTCGCGCAGGGCGATGGGCTCGAGGGTGATTTCCCTGTCCGAGAGGCCGCCCATGCGGATGTCGATGGTGTCGAAACGCAGGATTTCGTAATGCAGGGCGTCGTCGTCCTGAAGGCTGAAGAGGATGCCGCCGTCGGCGTTGGTCAGCTCCTTTTCGCCCTGCACAATCATCTCCAGGAATCTGGCGTACTGGCGCTCCAGCGAGAGGGCGATGCCTAGTTCAACGAGCTTTTCCAGCTTGCCCTGGGCGGCCACGAGCTCCTTTGTGCGGTCCTTGACCTTTTCCTCCAAGAGCTGGGCGTGGTCCGAGAGCTGCTTGTGAGCTTTTTCCAGCAGCATCTGCTGCTTCTGGATTTTGGCGTTTGCCTCCTTGAGCCCCACCTCGCTGCGGTCGCTCATCTTCACCAGCCGCCGCGTGGTCTTGAAGAGCTTCTTGTACTTCTTGAGAAGCTCCTCGAACTCGTCCACGACCTCGTTACGCTCTATATCCTTGAGGAAGTCCTGCGCGTGGTCGATGACCGCCTGTTCTTCCTTGAACGTGTCGAAACTCATATGGATTCTCTGGCGTCCAGCGTGTAAGTTGCATGTTCGAGTTCCTCGCAGAACTCCTCGCCCATCTCCTCCATGTTGTCGTCGTCTTCCTCGTAGGCCCAGACAACGTGGACCTCGTTGCCCTTTTCGGCCACAGCGTCCAGAAGTTCGAAGAGCCCCATGAGTATCTTTGCGCTGGAGCTGTTAAAGTAGATAAGCTCGAAAGTGAAGGCGACCTTGGCGCCTTCCAGGGATTTCAAGTGTGCATCCAGGCTGTCCATGATCGGCCCGTAGAACTCGTTGACGTCCTCAGGGTAGGACTCCCCCTTGAGGAGGAAGGTGTTCGTATCGAAGCTGAAGTCGACCTCAGGCGTTCTCTCGGTTCCCTCAATCTTAATATTATTCATGATTATTTCCCTCTACATGTATGCGATAAAGCTGAAATAAGAATGGTAGCCGTTGACGGGATGAAAGTCGAACTCGAAGCCGTGCCGCGCCCTACGGGCGATGTCCAGGAATCCCACGCCGGCTCCCTTGCTGCCCTCGGGGGTTTCGCCCTTGAGGGTTTCCTTGTACTTGGCCTTGAGTTCATCCTTGTCCATGGCCTGCACTTCGCTGAGGTTTTCGCCCAGACGCTCCACATCCTGGATGCGGATGAGGTTGCCGCAGGTGACGTGGAAGAGCTCGTTTATTTTGCCCACGATGAGTACGCCGTAGCGCAGCTCCGAGGTTGCGTCATCCGGGGGATCGTACTCTGCTGAATAGCGGATCACATTCTGGACTTGCTCCACGAGAATGGAGAAGACCCCTTTGGCTACTTGTTTGTCGGTTTCTTCGATGGCCATCTTGCTCTTGAGCGCCTGGGCAATGCCTGTGAGGATTTGTTCAGTCATAAACCCGCTGTAGCAGAAGACAATCCCCTGCTTCTGCAAGTCGGTTCGAAAATTGTAAAGCTCTTCAGCGTTCATAGTTCCTCCTGGTGTGCGGGGACAGTTACAAATATCAAAATTCTTAGTAGAATAATTCAGGCAGCTTGTCTGCCCATTTGTGGCACAATCTGGTTTCCTTTTTTCTGCTTTTCCAGTAACGGAAAAAATCATACAGAGTGCTAACTGCTTCAAAGGGAGGGATTATGTCTTTATTGGAATGGAGCGACGCCCTGAGTGTGGGGTTCGAGGAAATGGACGAGGACCACAAGAAATTAGTGGAGATGGTAAACACCCTGAACGATGCAGTGGATAGAGGTGAACGAGGCGAGGTCATAGAAGATATTCTGGAGGAGCTGGCCAGCTACACCCAGTGGCACTTCCGCCACGAGGAGAGGCTGATGCAGGAATTCGAGTACGAAGGCCTCTTCGAGCACAAGAAAGAGCACGAGGACCTCACCGCGCAAGCTGTGGAGCTGATCGAGAAGTTCCAGAAAGGCGATGTCGCAGTGCCGGGCATGTTGCTCCCCTTTCTCAAGGACTGGCTGACTAACCACATTTTGGGCACAGATAAGAAAACGGGGGCGTTTCTGGCTGTGCAGGCCTAGAGCATTTCACAGTTGAGATGCTCTGCAAGGATTTGCTTGCAAATTGTTGCCGTGAAATGCTTGTAGACGGGCTTTGCCCGTCGTAATGCAAGCATTTCAATCGTTAAATGCTATAGCTGTGTCTTCGTTCATCAGAGCCTGAAACCCACGACCGCCACGTCGTCACGGCGTTTCTCGTCGCCCTGGTATTCTTCCAGGGCGGCGAGGAGCCTTGTCCCGCGCTCGCCCATGGGCGCGTCTTCCATATCCAGCAGCAGCTGCTTGAAACGCTTCTTGCCGAAGCTGCGGCGTTTTGGCCCGCCGACCTGGTCGATGAGCCCGTCCGTGGTCATGTAGAAGGTTGCGCCCTCGTCTGCGCCGTGATCGAGGGACACTTCTTGTTTGGAATAGGTCATGTCCTGGGGTATGGCGCGGTAGCCCATGCCTTTCTTGTCGCCTTTGATTTCCTCTGCCTTGCCGTCCTGGACGCGGAAGAGCGAGAAGCGGGCGCCTCCAAAAGTCATTTTCTTGTTGCGCGGCGCCAGATAGCAGACGCCCATCTCGATGCCGTCGTCCGAGGCGCCCTTGTCGTGATCCTGGTCCAAAGATTTCTGCAGCAGCTGGTGCACTCGCTGCAGCAGCACGCCCACTTCACCCGGGGGAACCTCGAGCAGCCCCATTTCCAGGGCGCCGTTGACAATGAGGGTCATGAAGGCGCCGGGTACGCCGTGGCCTGTGCAGTCGCCCAGGGCAATGAGTTTTCCGAGTCCCCATTTTTTCATGAAGTATATGTCGCCGCCTACCTTGTCGCGGGGTTCCCAGAGTACGAAGTGGTCGGCCAAGGTTGCGTTCATGCTTTCCGCAGATGGCAGGATCGCACCCTGGATGTTGGTAGCGTAGTTGATGCTGCTGGTGATGATCTCGAATGCCTCGTCGCGCTCGCGCTGGGCCTCGACGCGCTCGCTGATGTCGATGTAGGAACCCATGATCATTTTCACGTCGCCGGCGTCGCCGCGTATGCATGAGACGGCTATGTTGGCGTAGAGCAGGCCGCCGTGCTTGCACAGGTAGCGCTTGTCCATGGTGTAGCTTTCGATTTCTCCTGCCAGCATGCGATCGTAGTGTTCGAGATCGGCATAGATATCCTCCGGATGTGAGAGATCGCTCCATGTCAGTGGCTGCAATTCCTCGAAGCTGTAGCCCAGCATCTGCAGGAAACGCTCGTTGACCTCGATCCAGCCCTTGTCCGGGCTGGTGATGGCCACGCCCACCAGGCTGTTGGAGAAGTAGCTCCTCAGGCGCTTTTCCTTGACGCGCAGCTCTTGCTCGGCGGCTTTGATTTCCGAGATGTCCGTGACCATGCTGAAAGAACCGACTGGCTCGCCATCGTCGTTGTAGATGGGCGAAGCATGGCGGATAGTGGGGATTTGGGAGCCGTCAGGCCGGGTGACGGCCAGTTCGTAGGAGGATTTCTCACCATGATGGCGCCGCTCTAGCTGGCGCTGGAGAATGGCTTTGTTCTCAGCATCCAAAAAGGAAAAGATATTCTTGCCGAGAACCTCTTCCATCGAACGGCCCAGGATGCGGCACATTGCGTCGTTCACGTCCACAGTCAGGCCATTGGTGTCGATCTGCCAGAAGCCCTCTTCCGCCGTGGTGAGAATGGTCCGGAAGTGGGCCTCGCTTTTTCGCAGCTCCTCTTCCATCTGTTTGCGCACAGTGATGTCTTCCACCACCCAGATCACGCCTTTCTGCAGGTCCCGGGGCGACGCCGTGTCCACGGCTTTGCCCGAAAGCGCGCACCAGACCGGGGCGCCGTCGCGCTTTTTGAGCTGATATTCGATGCGGCACTGCTCTCCGCGCAGCAATACAGCGTGGTTGGCCTGTTTGAATTCTTGAAAGCTTTCCTCGCTGAGGTGCAAATCGCGCATGTTGACGCCGATCATCTCCCTGGGGCTCTCCCAGCCAATGAGGTCAGCCATGCTCTGGTTCACGCGGGCCAGCTCGCAGTCCTTGTGCATAAACATGATGCCGACCTGGCTATTGTCGAAGATCAGCAGAAGTTCGGCGCGCGCGGCGCGAATCTGTTCCTCGATCAGCTTGCGCTCTGTGATATCGCGGAAGGTGATGACCGCTCCGACTACGTTTTCGTCCTTGAAAATGGGCGAGCTGGAATACTCCACAGGAAAGGACGCGCCATCTGCCCGCCACAAGACCTCGTCATTTATAGTGTGTGTCTCTCCCCTGCTGAAAGACCAGTACATGGGGCATTCTTCCTCCGGATAGTGCGAACCGTCCTCGTGGCTGTGATGAATGAGCTTGTGCACGTTCTTGCCGGTGGTGTCAGTGTCGCAGATGCCCAGCATGTCGCAGGCGGAGGTGTTGATGAACAGCAGCCCGCCCTTATCGTCCACGCCGAAGATGCCTTCGGCTGCGGATTCAAGGACCAGACGGCTGCGTTCTTCGGCTTCGCGCAGGGCCTCCTCCGCCTTTTTGCGCAAGGTTATGTCACGCACAGAGCCCACGGCATACCAGCCGTCGTCAAGCTGGAAAGGCGAGACGGCGACCTCCACGGGGAAGCGCTTTCCCTCTCCGTTCAGGGCGTAGAGTTCGAGCACCTTGCCCAAGGCGTCGCCAGTGCCGGTTCTGGCGAACTGTTCCAGGCCGGCAAAGGCCTGGGCTCTGTATTCTTCCGGCACGAAAAGCGTGTGCATTTCCTTGCCCATGGCTTCCTCGGCAACGTAGCCGAACATCTTTTCTGCAGCCTGATTCCAGAACAGGACCTCGCCGCGGCTGTTGATCATGATAACGGCGTCCAGAGAGGCTTCAGACATGGCCCTGACTTTGGTCTCAGCAGCCTTGCGGTCCGCGACCTCTCTCCCCAGCCGACGGTTTGCGGCAACGATCAGGATAATGATCAGCACCAAGCCTCCTCCAATGGGAAGAGCCCATGCGAGGATTGTTTTGATGTCTGTCTTGAGCTCGAAGGTCAGTCCCGCCCATCGGGATTTGAATTCTGCCGCCATTTCCGGGGTAATGGAATCCAACCCCTTGTTCAGGATGCCGACCAACTCGGGCCAATCTTTTCTCACGCCCATGGCAAGCTCAAGGGAATATTCCGATGTTGCCGCCACCTTGACATTGTTTATCCCCAACTTCTCGATGGCGTATCCAGCCGATACGATTTCATCCACGTATGCATCCACACGTCCTGCGCTCAGCGCCTGCAACGCCTCGTCGGCAGAGCCAAAGGCGGCCAAGTTGAGATCAGGATGATTCCGGGCAAGTATTTCATGGGTGTAATAATCTTTGATGACAGCCACTCGCTTTCCGGCCAGGTTGTCCAGGCCGCTCATGAGCGGGCTGCTTTTCTGGGTGAAGATGACAATCGAAGAGGTAATGTATGGCTTTGTGAACAGGAGATATTCTTTTCGTTCCGGAGTAGCCATGAGACAAGGAATGACATCGATCTGGCTGTTTTTTGCCTTTTCCAGCACCTCCTGCCAGCTCAATCCTTTAGCCAAGGTGAACTGGACCTTGAGTTGCCGCGCCAGATAGTCGATGTACTCGGAAGAGACGCCGCCATGTGCGCCATTTTCGGTCATAAAATCAAAGGGGAAAAAATACTGATCAACGCCTAGGGTGACTGCACGATGCTTTCTGAGCCACTGCTTCTCCTTGGGCGTCAGAATGATTTCCGGTTCGGATATGGAGGCGTCCACTGTGATGTAACGGGCCTTGATTTCACGAATATCTTTTTTGGTGAGGGTGTCGAGCCCTTTTTGCAGTATGTCGCGCAGTATCTTCTTGTCCAGCGGCACAGCCATGTGAATATCATTTCCACCATCATCAAGGTAAGCTGCGACTTTCAAGTCCGACAACAAGTACCTGTTGACCATATAGGCTCCTACTTCCAGGATTCCAATATATGCATCAGCCTGTCCGCGGCTTACGGCTTGTAAGGCCTCAAGGGTCGACGGCACAACATGTAGCTTGATCTTGGGATACTGTTCACTCAAATGGGAATGTTGATAATAGCCCTGCTCTACAGCGACCGTCATTCCTTCCAACTCATCGGCGTTCTTGATTTTTTTTTCAAATGAATGCCGGGTGAACACCGCGTCTTTCAGGAAAATGTACGGCTCGGTGAATTCCATAAAGGATTCCCGCTCTTTGTTTCTGGCAACGCTGGGAGCTACATCCAGTTCTCCAGATTTCAATTGCTCGATAATAACGGTCCATTTTTCGGACACGAAAACCGGCGTCAACCCGACACGCGAAGCGACAAGCCTGGTTACATCGATGCTTATGCCTTCCTGTTCACCGGCGTCATTGCTGAACTCAAAAGGCGGCCAATCCGCCAGTGCGGACACTTTGATTTCCGGGTTGGCCTCGATCCATGCCTGCTCTTCTTCCGTGAAGTTGATCCTCAAATCCTTCTCTGTGGTAATCGGAGGGGTCAGCCACTTTCGGCGCAGGGCGTTTTGTTCCTCTTCTGTTACTTCATCAAGACCTTTCTGAAGAATATCAAGCAGTATCTGGTTCTTTTTGAGAACAGCCATATGCAAGGTCGTCTCGTCAAGGCTCATGAATGACACTTCATCGACTATGCGAATATCCGGCAGGACGTACGTTTTTAAGATGTGTGAAATGACTGCCAGACTTCCAATAAAGGCATCCGCTTTACCCAGGGAAACTGACTTCAACCCGGCGTAGACATCTTTCATTTCAATGTGCTGGATGTCAGGATAGCGGCTATTAATAAGCTGCGCTGTGGAAAAACCAGCGATGGTTGCGATTGTTTTCCCGGAAAGATCGCCAACCCCTTGAATGCTTTCATTCGCACGGTGCGCAACCAGCACGGATGGGTTGACTGCGTACATGTCCGTGAATGCGTAGACTTTCTCTCTCTCGGGTGTCTTGTATATGGCAGGGAGGACTTCGACTGAACCAGCCTCGAATTGCTTCAGCAATTCCGCCCACGTGACCCCTGAAACATATTTAATCGGTAACCCGACCTTTTTTGCAGCGAGGCTGAGAAGTTCATTCGAATACCCGGTCACTTTGCCGTTTTTCACGAAATCGAACGGCGGCCAGTCCATTTCCGCTCCGACAATGACCGGAGTTTTCCGTTTCTCAATCCAGGACATTTCTTCAGGTGTCAGAGTGGAGGATGCCTGACCTTTCGCGAAGAACCCTTCTTTTTGAAGAGTTTGTTTGGTGAACCCGAGAAGCCTGTATGTCCGTGCAATTTCGTCAATCCTGCCGCCGTCAATATGCCCGAGGGGGGCGCCGCCGCTGTAGGCAAGTGTTTTTAGGGTTTTTACCTCAAATCGCAGAGCGTCTCGATCCCGGTTTTGCGTATTGTATTTTTCAAATATGATAGCAACAGCTTCTTCAATGTTTTCGAAGGCATACTGCCAGCCACGTAGGCTCGCCTTATTGAACCGAGACATCATCTCCGGGTTTGCATCGTGCAATTGCTTGGAAGTGAAAAGAATGTCGCTGTAAAAATCAATTCCATAATCGGCGGGCTTGAACATTGTATATTCAATGCCACGCTTCTCCATCTGAAAAGGTTCATTGGATATATAAGCGGCCACGGCGTCAGTTTTGCCGGTAATAAGGTCATCAACGTTGAACGTATGATCTTGCTCGGTATAATGGTCAGGAGTGACTCTGTTGGATAGCAGCATGGACGTCAATGCTGCCATGCCAACCATATTGTCAGCAACCATGATGCGCTTGTCCTTCAGATCAGAAATCGTTTTCAGATCATCCCGTTTCAACGCCAAAAGCATGAGGGGAGAATGCTGAAACATTGCGGAAAGAAGGTATACGTCTCTGCCTTCCATTTTTTCAAGCACCAGAGATGAACGGCCAATGCCGAAATCGGCTTTTCCCGTCAGAACGTCCTGTGTGACATCCATATCGAAATCAAATTCTCTGATATCGACATCGAGTCCCGCTTCCCTGTAAAAACCCTTTTCCTTGGCAACGTAATAGCCTACGAACTGACCTTGATGCTTCCAGATGAGCTGGAGGGATACTTTTGGAAGGCTATGGCCTAGCGAATCTTGCGCAACAGACGCTGATGGAGTCCCGAATAGCGTCAGGAGTAAAATGCTTAATGCCAGCAAAAAGTTATTACTGGATGTACATTTTTTATGAATCGAATTTTTAAGCTTTTCACCAAAAGCAGGAATAGGCATAGCGTATAGCCACCTCTTTAAGTAATATTCTACAAGCAATATTGCCACAAGGCCAGACTTTTATCAAGTTTCCAGGTTGACAATTTTGTAACTAGTCACTGGCGCAAGCCCTGGTAAGGTCTAGCGCACGGCGATTGTTGGACAGACAAAGACCCTGGCCAGTGTTGAAGAGCTTCGGTCTTTCGTTCATAAACGTCCGGTACAGCGTTGCAACGCAAAAAGAGCACGCCAGTGTATGTGACAACTCTAGGGAGGCAAGATGGGCCTGTTCGGCGGCGCTGGCGTGGGCAAGACTGTTATTCTCATGGAGATGATTAACAACATCGCCAAGCAGCACGGCGGCATCTCTGTGTTCGTCGGCGTGGGCGAGCGCACCCGTGTACGTTAGTACGTACATGTTTCCAATTCCAAAATTGTGGCTATGCCCTTTGCTCCGAAGCTCCCACATCTGTCAGTAAAGTCGAGGTCTCTGCAAAGATTGTATCTATAAAAATATCTGTATTGCGCTTGCTTTCAAGCGTTGCGGCCCCGGCTTACCCCTACTGTCACTCCCCGCTTCACTTT
>CAYTSA010000016.1:0-32285 GCA_964440345.1 uncultured Desulfovibrionaceae bacterium
AGCCTTCGCGCTTGTATTCCTGCTTGGGATCTTTCTGGCCGTAGCCGCGCAAGCCTATGCCCTCGCGCAGGTGGTCCATGTTCAGCAGGTGCTCTTTCCAGTTGCGGTCCAAGGATTCGAGCAGGAAGAAGCGGATGATCTCCATGTACTTTTCTTCGGCCGTCTCTTTGAGCTCAGCCTGTATTTTGTCCACGGCTTCGCGGGCTTCATCGCGGCTGGGCAGCTGGCCGGAAACATCCATGACCCGATGCAGGACCAGCACGTCGGTCAGCCGGGCGCGGACCGCGTCCCGGGTCTCGTCGTCCAGGTTTTTGCCCTTGGCTTCCATGGCGCCGTAGGCGTCGTCCAGCAGATCCTCCACGTATTCGTAAAAGATGTCTGTCAGGTCTTCCTGGCTCATGATGTCGCGGCGCAGGGTGTAAATGACCTCGCGCTGTTGGTTCATAACGTTGTCGAAGTCTAACAGCTGCTTGCGTATGTCAAAGTTGTGGGCTTCCACGCGGCGCTGGGCGTTTTCTATGGCCCGGGAGACCATCCTGTTCTCGATGGCCTGGCCTTCCTCCATGCCCAGCCGGTCCATGATGGCGGCGATGCGCTCGGAACCGAAGAGCCGCAGCAGGTCGTCATCCAGGGCCAGATAGAAGCGCGAGGAGCCCGGGTCGCCCTGGCGGCCGGCGCGGCCGCGCAGCTGGTTGTCGATGCGCCGGGACTCGTGCCGCTCGCAGCCCACGATGTGCAGGCCGCCCAGGCCGATGACGCCCTCGCCCAGCTTGATGTCTGTTCCCCGGCCGGCCATGTTTGTGGCTATGGTCACCTTGCCCCGGTTTCCGGCCTCGGCCACGATTTCGGCCTCGCGCTCGTGGTGCTTGGCGTTGAGCACATTGTGCGGCACCCGCAGCTTGGTGAGCAATTTGGAGACCAGCTCGGATTTTTCGATGGAGATCGTGCCCACAAGCACGGGCTGGCCTTTTTTGTGCAGCTCTGCGATGTCGTTGGCGATGGCGTTGTACTTGTCTTTCTGGTCTTTGTAGATGGCGTCCGGATAGTCGATGCGGACCATGTCCCGGTGCGTGGGGATGACGGAGACGTCCAGGTTGTAGATTTCCTTGAACTCCACGGCTTCGGTGTCGGCCGTGCCAGTCATGCCGGCCAGCTTGTCGTACATGCGGAAAAAGTTCTGGAAGGTGATGGAGGCCAGGGTCTGGTTCTCAGCTTCCACCTTCACTCCTTCCTTGGCTTCCAGGGCCTGGTGCAGACCGTCGCTGAAGCGGCGGCCAGGCATGAGCCGGCCGGTGAATTCGTCTACGATGACCACCTGGCCTTCCTTGACGATGTAGTCCACGTCGCGCTGGAAGAGCTTGTTGGCCTTCAGGGCCTGCAGGATGTGATGCTGGAAGGCGATGTTGCGCGGATCGTAGAGGTTTTCGATCTTGAGCAGGCTTTCCACCCGGGCCACGCCCTCGTCAGTGAGGATCACGGACTTGGCCTTTTCGTCAATGGTATAGTGCTCTTCGGCTTTCAGGGAGGGGATGAGCGTATTGACCTGGGCGTACATGCCTGTGGACTGCTCGCCCGGGCCGGAGATGATAAGCGGTGTCCGGGCCTCGTCAATGAGGATGGAGTCCACCTCGTCCACGATGGCGTAGTGCAGATCGCGCTGGACCAGGGTCTCCTTGTAGAATTTCATGTTGTCGCGCAGGTAGTCGAAGCCGAACTCGTTGTTGGTGCCGTAGACGATGTCGCAGGCGTAAGCGGCCTGGCGTTCCTGGTCGCTGAGGCCGTGCACGATGGAGCCCACGGCAAGGTCGAGGAACGTGTAGAGCTTGCCCATCCACTCGGCGTCGCGTTTAGCCAGGTAGTCGTTTACGGTGACCACGTGCACGCCCTTGCCGGCCAAGGCGTTGAGGACCACTGGCAGGGTGGCGACCAGGGTTTTGCCCTCGCCGGTTTTCATTTCTGCTATCTTGCCTTGATGCAGGACTATGCCGCCAATAAGCTGCACGTCGAAGTGGCGCATCTCCAGCACGCGCTTTGATGCTTCGCGGACCAGGGCGAAAACTTCGGGAAGCATATCTTCCAGAGAAGCGCCGCCGGTTACTTGACGTTTGTATTCAGCGAGCTTGAGAGCGAAATCCGCTTCCTTAAGCTGCTGCATCTGAGGCTCCAGGCTGTTGATTTTTTCGACCAGGGGCTGCAGAGTTTTGAGATACCTATCGTTTTTGGTTCCGATGACCTTGCTGACAATGGAGTTGAACATGTAGTATTATCCGTAATTATGGTGGAGTGGTTGTGCGTTGTAACAATATATTAGACGCTACAAAGGCGCCGCATGTCAACCAGCGCAGCAGACCTGTGCCGCGGCAGCCCTGTTACACCTGTTGCAGAAGAGCGGAGATTTTAACTCTTTGTAAAGTAAGCACGCTACCCTGGCTGGTCAATGACAGAGAGTGGAAATCCACATGGTTGTCACATTGGCAGGGAACAGATACTGTATCCCCGGAAAAGGAGGCTGTATGAGCGAAGTACAAATGGCCTACGACGCGAATAAGAAATCTGTTGTCGTGGCGTATATCATCTGGTTTTTTCTGGGCGGCCTGGGCGCGCACCGCATGTACGCGGGCCGGTGGACATCTGCTATAATCATGCTGGGCATAGCCTTGGTCAGCGCGGTGCTGTGGCTGGTGGCGCTGGGCTGGCTGACGTCCTGGATCATCGGCTTGTGGTGGCTGATAGACGTGCTGCTGATCCCCGGCATGATACGCGATTACAACAACAGGTTGATAATTCAGTTGAAGGGCGGTTTGTAGCCGGTTCGATAATATCCCAGTTTTGTTTCGGCGCGCCGGGGAACGCTGGCTGCGCACAGCAGCATGAAGGTTGCATGCAGTTTTTTTGTGACGTGCTCAGCGCGTGGCGTTGCTGTGGCGCAAGCACACAACATATTCAGAATGCGGCAAGTAAGGATTCATTTATGCAGGCTTCTTTGGATAACGAAAACTCCCGCAGGGAAATTCTTGCCATCATCCCCGCCCGGGGCGGCTCAAAGGGCATCCCGCGCAAGAACATCGTGGATTTGGGCGGCAAGCCGCTGATAGCCTGGACCATAGAGGCCGCGTTGTCGTCGCAGCGCATCACGCGGGTTATCGTTTCCACAGACGACGAGGAGATTGCCGAAGTTTCCAGAGCGTGGGGGGCGGAAGTTCCTTTTATGCGGCCAGCGGCCATTTCCGGGGACCGGGCGTATTTGGGGGATGTTGTCAGCTTTACCATGCGCATGCTGTGGTACCGGGAAGGGTACGAGCCTGACAGTTTCGTGTTGCTTTACCCTACGCACCCCTTTCGGCCGCAGAAGAAGATGGACGAGATGTTGGGCTTGTTGGAAAAGGGCCGCCAGTCCGTCCGGGCTGTAAAACGCATTTCTGCCGGCCTTGCTTCGTATTTTGTCATTACGGATTCGGGCCGGCTTGAAAACGCCTATGATCCCCGCAGACAAGGCCTACACTCCGCAGGCCGGTTCTACAGACAGTACGGCGTGCTGCAGGCTGTCAACAGAGAAGTGCAGCCCAAAGGGGAACATCTCTGGATAATTGAGGAACCTATTTTGTTTGTCGACATAGACACGACAGCAGACTTGGAAGTAGCGCGCAAGTACGTAGAGGCCGGCCTTTACCCTGAGTGTGCGCCGTGAAGATACTGTTTCCCGTATATCCTTCTGCAACCCAGCGCAGCTTGCTGGAAAAAGAACCTGAGTGGCGGAATATTGTCACCGGCGTCATTAAAGAATTTGCTGCGGTGGATTTGTTAGTATTGGTATGCGTCTCTGAAACAGCGGCGCAAACGTTTTCCGGCCTGGAGACGATCGGCGTCCGAGTTTACATAGAACCTGAGCCGGATGCGCTCGAATCGAGCCGTTTTTTCCCCCGGGGGACAGAATACGCGGTGCAGCGACTCAGCGAGCAGGGCGAGCTGGCGCAAGACGAACCGCTCCTGATTTTGGATTTCGCCAACCCATTTTTGAGCCCGGACCTGGCCAGAGAGGCGCGGCGGCGATGGGAAGGAGAGGGCAAACCCGTTGCGAGCATCCGCCCGCCCGCCGATCACCCGGTGCAGTTGGATATGGCCTACACACTACTCTGGGCTGACGTGGTCGTCCGCAGGGACCGGGATTATGCCCGGCCCTACAGGCGCGAAAAAGCGAACCCCGCCGTTTACAGCCGGCCGTTTTTTTTCCCCGCCAATAAAGCCACCGTGCCCGTATGGAGCGAAGACGAGGTCTACAACTATGTATGCCCCAAGCCGGGCGTTTGCTGCGGGATGTTTTTGAGTGAGTCGGAAACACAGTGGATGGACACGGAGAGCTGCGAGACGTTGGCCCGTTACGTGTGGAGCGGCGAACAATACATGCGCAAGCGCACGTCGATAGAGGCGCTTGGCCTTGTGGCGGACCGGTTTGAAGGAGAGTCCTTTTACCATGACCCGTGGCAGGCAGATTCCCTGTTGCTGCGGGAAGAGGACGGCCGGATTGGCTACTACGCCGACGTGGCAGACGCAAACAAGCCGCTGGCTGTGCATTGGCAAGCCCTGGACAATGCGTTGACGCCATATGGCGAGCCGCGGGAGTCTTTGGCAGGCGTTGAAAACCTGGCCGCCATGGAGCCGGTGCGCCTGGGCCATCGTGTATTCCGGGGGCCTCTGTTCCATCCGCCGGAAGACGCCTGCGCGTTGATGGTGCGTGTCTATCAATACACCCGGGGGCTTGTGAGCGATTTGCTGCGACCGCTGGAACCCGTGCAGGATTTGTGGAGAGCCAGGCCCGGACAGTCCGCGAGGGAGCTTTCCGGCGGCGGGGGCCTGGTCATCGGCCGCCAGGATTTTCCTGGCATTTACTCGCTGGATAAATCTCTTTTCCTGTGCCAGGTCAAGGATGTTGAAACAGTTGAAAAGCTTTTGCTTTCCGGAAAGGTTCAGGGGCTTTTTTTTACTAAAGACGAGACCTTGCGCATATCTTCCAACGTAGGCCTCTGTCTCTTCCAGGAGGAGTCAGGAAATTTGTCTGGCGGCCGCTAAGGGAGCTTTTCATGAGTAAGACCACTGGTCGTAGCGTGACATATTTGCAGATGACCGCGTTTTTGAACGCAGAACGCCGGCGCGTTCCCGAGGGATTTCTTGCAGATATTTTCCGAACCGAACACCTTAAGCTCAGGCCTCGCCTGGCCAGGGTGCAGCACCGGTGCTTTTTGCGTGAGCACCAGGCTACCAGGCAGACATTCCGCTTTGAAGAAACGACAGAGACACGCTGCCTGACGCCCTACGAGACGCCGCACGCTGCCGCATGGGACGGAGGGGACCGGTTGTATCTTTCCGTTGTGGATGCACTGCGCAAGACGCGCCGGCTGGTCCGCTGTTCCGTGAGCAGCTTGTTGGAGCCGGCGCCTTTGCGGCTTGAAGATTTGCCTTCTTCCTTTTACTGGCGGGACCTGGCGTGGGACCCGGAAAGCAGCCGGCTGGTAGGGCTTCTCTGGGACGCGCATGGCGAGGGTTTTTTTCTTCAACAGGCCAGTCCGGAAGGTGAGGTCATCCAAGAGCGGCGGTTGGAAGGAGCGGTGCAGCCCGTTGCCCTGGCGCTGCACCGCGAGAGGATATATGTTCTGGATCAGGGCCGCTGCATGGTGACAACGCACGATCGGGAGACGTTGGCGCCGCTGGACTCCAGCGTGAAGCATGAAGCTTTTGCTTCCGCCTTGACCATGCGGCTGGCGCTTTTTCCTGACAGGGCGGCGCTGTTAATGAGCATGTGGCGGCTGCACCGCCTGGGCTGGGTGTCCTGTGATTTTCTTGGCGATTCCCCTGGCGGCGCATGTAAGGTTTCTTTGGAAACCAGAAATGGCCTTGTGTTTCCCGGCCGGGCCAGCGTCTGCCGTGGCGGGGCAATGGGGGTGACGCTGCAGGCTCTACAAACGCTCGATGTCGCATACGTGATCTGCTACGACGCGGACAACGTGTTGCAGGACTGGCTGCAGCTGCCCGCGGTGCAGCATCCCGGGGCGTGGGAGGTCATGGACTATCCGGACAAGACCCTGGTGCTCCACGGCGTCCCGGGAGGCTTCAAGTTTTTTACGATTGGGGTGCAAAAGTGATTTCGCGGCCAATGCGTTCATTGGGGTCCACAGCACCCAGGGGATGGGTGGTCTGTTCAGTGTGTATGGTCCCTTTGGCCCGGGCAATTATTTTCTGGTCTTCCGCCGTTGCCGTGAAGAAATAGTTCCACATCAGCTGCCTGGCGAAAAGATAGCCTTTTGCGGTCATTACGGATTGCAGCTTTTCTGCGGCCTCGGGCGTGTTGGCTTCCGCCGCGACGACCCGGGCTGGTAAAGTCAACCCGTTCATGACGTCTGGCTCAGCGCCTTCCACGTCCAGTGAAAGAACGTCTATCCTGTCTCGTTGTGGCGCATGCTCGCGCAGCAGGGCGTCCAGCGTTGCCGCGGGCGCGACGTATTCGGTGAGGCCGGGATATTCCATTGACCGCGCCCTGTAGTACCCTTGCATGTTCGGATTGGCGTTGACGTGGAAGCCGGAAAAGAGTCCCAGCGGCTCGATGAGCATGGTCGCCTCGGTCAGGGTCGGGTCGCCGACGCAGGCCGTCTGTAAACACACAGACTCTGGGCGATTTCGGACCAGCAGGGGATAATAGCCCGGGTGCGGCTCTATGCACAGCCCGGTCCACCCCTGTTGGGCGAAGGAAAGGGTGTTGCTGGTGTGAACACCGTCAAACGCGCCAACGTCCACAAAAAATCCTGCGTCGCCGGGAGTGAAGAGCGACCAGAGCAGAAAGTCTTCGCCGTTTTGACCGTAGTATCGCATGAGCATGTTCTCAATATGGCTCTTTAAAAGGCTCCGCCACCGTTACAGTGGCTGGAGGATAGGAGGTCAGCAACGCGTTTTTACCTGCCTGGCGGTCTGCCAGCCATGCCGGCGCGTCATGCTGCAAGTGAAGAGATATTGGGTAGTTGTGCGTGACCGACGGCATAATGGCCTCCTGCAAGGCAAACAGCGTATCTAGAGGCGCCTCTTCAGTCAGGCCCAGGCGCTTAACCATCCAAACCCGGAACTCTGCATGCACGGCGGGCCATGCGTCTTCATTTGCCCGGTGAAACCGCCATTGTCTGTTGTGGTCATTGATGTCATGGTCCAGGCCCAGCTCTTTTTCGTCAGTAATGCCGGCCAGCAGCCTGTAGTCAGGGAAAGATGTGAAGATGTCCCTGCTCAAGGCCCGCAGGTCGCCAACAATATCCCGGCCCAGATCGTACGCCATCCATAACAATGGCAGACGAAAAATGCCGTAGCCGTGAAAAGCAGAGTAGAGGCGGGCAGTAGCAATCATGGCCCGCATCTCCCCGCGGGAGATTGCGGATGTAGCCAGAACGTTGGCTTTTTCATCTGTTTCTATGGCGTGAGCCTTTCTGTATTCAGGGGAGGCCATGGGGCTGTTCGGCAGCATGATCAATGGGAATATTGTTACTGCTATGTCTTGTAAAACATATTTTCGCAGGTCGTCCAAAAATGACTGCATTGTCTGGCCGGGCAAGCCCAGAATAAGCTGCACCTCCATCTGCAGGCCTTCTTTTTCAAAGACCGCGCGCAGAGACTCGTATTCGTCGGGGTCTATGTTTTTGCGGCCGATGGCTTCCAAGGAAACAGGGTCGTTGGTCTGGACGGAAATGATGCCCCGGGAAATGAACCCGTTTCTGGAAAAGAGCTTTACGATATCCACCAGGCGGCGATGGGTGTTTTTGGCGTACTGTACGTCCAAGCGCTGGGGAAAGCCGTACTTGCGTTTGGCCGCGCAGAAAAATTCGGTAATTTTAAGGTCCCGCTGAAACATGCCAAAGTTTGAGTCGCCGACGAAGACGGTGTGCACATTACGCCGGGACAACCATTCGATTTCGGCTTTCACTCTGTCCAGATCAAAAAATCGCATCTTGCGCTTGTCGGACATGTGCCAGCTGCAGTATGCACACTGGTATGGGCAGCCTCTGTTGGTCTCCAGCGAAAGGCATTGCCACCAGTCCTGGGGGTTCAGGGTGTCAAAAACGCCTGTCAGGTATGGCGATGGAAGACGATTCAAATCCTTGATGTCGGGCCTGTCCGGGTGGTGGACGAAACGGTCTGCTTGCATAAGACTTACGCCGGGAATGATATCCACTCGTTCTTGCTGCGCAGCTATGGCCTGCAAGAGATGCACGAGGGTTTCCTCGCCCTCGCCGCGGACTGCAAAGTCAACCTCCGGATGCTCGCGGAGAAAAGGCTCCAGAAGCGCCGGGTGCATGGGCACGCTGGAGCCGCCGTGCACGACTATGCAATGGGGGTCCAGTTTCTTGACGCGCCGGGAGAAGGCCATGTTGAAGTCGATGTTCCAGACGAAGTCTGAGCACAGAACAACATTTACCGAATCGAGTTTGAGAGCGTTCGCGATGTCGTCCATGGAGGAAACAAATCGCGGGGAGAGGTCGAAGAAGGCCGGGTCAAGCTCTTGACAGGCATAGGCGAGACACATTCCCAGAGGATATGGCGGCGCATTGGGAGTGGGGTGGGCGCAGAGCACGGATACGCTGCGCGTAAAAGTCAGGTTGTCCTTTTTTTCGAGGGTGGGGACGTGGCTGCAAATGTCTGAATGGTAACCGTTTCTCATGGCTTGAACTTGCCCGCGGCAGTTTGTGCGGATACTCGCGTCGCCGTATAGGAGCAGCAGAGCAACGCATCTATCCGTATGATTTCATGTTTGCGAGATATTTGCAAACAGCGGGCCAAAAAACGACTGCACAAAGGAGGTTGTCGCGTCAAGAGCGCCAGCCGCATTGGGGCCGCACGCGTCAATGCAAGAGAAGTGAACGCCAGATGCGCTGCCAGATTCCGGCCGTCTTCGCGGTCGTCTAAAATTATCAATGATATCAAGCGTGGTGCTTTTTTGCCGAAATGTCACACAAATTAATCATAACCATAAAATGATATTTGATATGGTGCGGGCGTGTCGCGGGAGGCAACAGTTCTTTTAAAGATATTGCTGGTAGTTAGCGAATTTTCTGATGCCGTGGCACGTCCTTTGCTGCTGTGTGAATTGTCGCAGGCGTAGCCGGAAAATTTTGCCCTGGATTTACTGTCATGGGTCGTATGCAGTTTGGATGAAAGGTTTTTTTAAGCGAGGACATGGCGCTTGCGATACTCCATGTATAGAGATGAAGTCCAGTATGGAAAATATTTCATAAATCAGCCAAGGGCCTCTAAAGTAGACTTAAGAGTCTGACGATAAGGTGTTAGGGCAACGTGTACGAAGATATGCAGCGTGCCTTCGCTGTGAGGACGGGCCAGATGAAGATGTCTTCATTGCTCTTAGAAAAAAATTCTCTGGCAAGCGTTGCATACAAAGGTGATATGACGTACAGTAAAAGAGCTGAGTATACACATCGATACTCTATTCGTGTAACGTCAGTTGGTGTTGAGAAGCCAATAGGCTGAAAACATACATGAAAGTTATTAAGCGGTTGATTGTGGCGGCGGGGGTTGCATGCCTGTATGTTTTGTTGTTAGATAGGCTTGTTCTCTTCAAAATAGTTCATTGCCCCTGACAGGGGGAAACTTTTAGGAGGTATTCGATGAAGAAATCATTCGCTCTCTTGTTGGCAGGGGCGGCGGTGATGACTGTTCTCGTTGTTGGTACAGTTATCGCTGCTGAAATAACAGAACACGGCTGGACCTATGTCGGCACAAGCGACTGGGACCAGGATGGAAACTATGACATGATGATGCGTTACGTCCCCACTTCCGACGCCAACGGCTCTTTCGCGAACGGCGGCTTTCAGATCTGGTACGGCGCGGACAACTCCACCAACGCTTCCGCCCTCAAGTATACGGACTGGGTGAAGTGGTCTCCTGGGTTTGCCGGCGGTCCGCTTGACATCGTGGCCGGGCAGAACCTGCGTTTTCTGAACCCCGACAACTGGGCCGTGGCCACTGTGGAAGACCGCTGGAACTTTAACGACACCACGAACTCTTCCTCTATTGGTCCTGACGGTCGTAAGGACTTGCTGTTGAGCCGGCTGATCTTTGGCGGCGCTGCTTCCGTCCGTTGGTTCGTGATGGGCGGCGCCAATGGCAACGTCATCCATGAACAGCATATCGTAGGCGGCGCTGCTGAGGCTAATATATTCAACGCCAACTCCGCCAACACGAACCCCGGCGTGAACGCCACTGTTTACTAAGCTAAACGTGCAACTGCTGAAAGCGTCGTCGAATTCGTTCGGCGGCGCTTTTTTTAGGTCTGCACAATGACGGTTCTGCAAAGGGCCGGTTGACATGCTCTGTGTTTTTAACTTTTCCGCTGTTTCTTGTCATGTTTTTTGCATAAAATTGAAAAGCGCGTGAGGCGTATCCTGCAAAGCCTCGTGCTGTTGGCGTTGGTGAACAATCGTTCCCTTGTAGATCAAGCGAGGTTTCCTCCCATGTCTGATGCACACATCGAACAAAGCATTGACGCGCAATTCCCTGAGATTGTGCAGCCACAGCATGCACAGCTGCGGAACTCGGTCATTACATGGCGATCCCTTGTGGAAAAGGGCGAGCTGGATGCGCGACTAGCAGTACTGGCCCAAGAGCCGGCCAGGCAGCATGCACATGTTTGGGTTATGCATAAATCGGCTTCTGTGTATATTTACCAGGTGTTGCAGACCATGCTCCTACAGCTTGGCCGTCGTTGCATAGATTTGAACATACTGCAGGTGCACAACTACGACAAGCCGGAGCAGGAAATACCGTTCCGTGACATCATGCTGCTGAACAAACCTTGCGAAACAGTGTTCTTGGGCCGGCGGTATTTCTTTACGGAGTATGCAGACCCTGATCTGCAAACAATACCCATGCGTCACGTTTTTGTGGTTCGCGACCCGCGCGACGCCATCGTATCTTATTATTTTTCTCTAAAATATAGCCATATTGATAACATGAACTTCATTTCCGAACGGCGCCGCAAGCTGCTTTCCCTGGACAGGCACGAAGGGTTGCTCTACGCCATTAAGGATTTCAACGATATTATTGCTGATTACGCCTGCAAATGGCTGGATTACGCACAAACCAATTCTGTTCTCATACTACGGTACGAAGACCTTGTCGAAGATGCCTGGTCATTCTTCAACAGCATACTTGAATACAACCAGGTGGACGTTCCGGAAGGGCTTTTGAAGGATTCCATTGGTACGTTTACCTTTGAAAATCTGGCGGGACGCCAGCCTGGTTCTGAAAACAAACATTCACACTACAGAAAAGGCGTTGTCGGTGACTGGAAAAATCATCTGACAGAGGCGCATATTGATCTTTTCAGCAAAATGTCTAACTGTACGCGTATGATGAAAGAGCTGCAGTATACTGTTTTTTCTAGCTAAATAGACCTGACATCAATAGCCGGTGAATGGTTGACTTTTGTATTTTAGGTAACGTCATGGATAAAAACGATATTATAGAAAGATATGTCAATGGCGTTTCCTCTTTGAAGATAGAGCCTACTAACGCTTGCAATTCACGATGCGTTTTTTGCGCGTATGACAAGATGTCTCGACCGCAACAGCATTTGGATTTTGACATATTCATGAAAGTCGCGGAAGACCTTGATGTAGCAAACATCAGTCTTGTCATGCTCAGCCCTGTGGTTGGCGAGGTGTTGCTGGATCCGTACTACGAAGGCCGCGTAAAAGTTCTGTGGAGCCGTGACGTCGCGGTGAATTCTTTCTCCAATATTTTTACTTTGCATCGCTTCAGCACAGCACGACTGGACGTATTGCTGGGAATGCTTCATTCGCTGACCATAAGCATGGCGCCGAATCCGGCAGCCCATGACTCACTTTTTCGCAAAGGCGGCTTCGACAAGGTGTTGCAGGGGCTGCGCATGCTCGCTGAACTGTCTCATAAACATGTTGGCAAGGTGTTCGCCCAGGTGAGAGCCTCTTTGGAGGATAACGAGCTGCACTCTGAAGCAGCCGCTCTTTTTGCCAACAGCGCCATTGCCGTGGACCGGCAAACATTTCCTTACAGCAACTGGGCTGGCGCCGTGAGCACGATTCCGGGCCTGGTGAACATTCACGAACAGGTCGCTGAGCGCACGGACTGGCCCTGCAAATGGGCGCTCAGACCTGTGGTTTTTTCCAGTGCAAAAGTTGGCTTTTGCCCAAGGGTTGATTATGACGCAGAACTTGTTATAGGCGATTTGATGGCTGACGGGCTGCAAGATATCATTTCTTCGCCGAAAAGGCGCAAATACATCGAGGCTTTCTTTCGCGACGGAGGACCAGAGTATTGCCGCCGTTGCACCGCCTATGACCCGTATGCAGGCGAAACCTATTGACTGTACGCAGAGCATTCCCCGGGAGGAGCGACTGAAACATGAATAATTCGCCGCGACGCAAATGCATATATCCTTGGATGCAAATGCAGATAAACAGCAGGGGTGAATATGGTCCATGTTGTTTTCTCATCTTCAAGGATAAACGAACGTATTCTTCTCGGGAAGACATTGTCGGGGCGTTTAATTCACCACAAATGCAAGAACTCCGAGAACGAATGAAGAGCGGGCGGTTGGAAGGTTACTCGTGCAGCAAATGCATGCAGGAACCTGAGCAGTTTCTACCTGCTCCCAAGCCGGACTTCACATTCGCTCCTGAGAACGCAGAGAAGGTAGCCAAAGCATTTGAGCATCTCGACGCGTCAGTGAATTACACGCCGTTATACATATCCTTACAGATGTCGGAGCGGTGCAACCTGCGCTGCCGCATGTGCGAGCAGGACCCATACAAGGATACATTCGGAAACTTCCCGGTTGACGATATTCTCCGTGCATTTGATGACGCAGGGTGGGGCTCAATCGGCCGGCTGACGTTTTTCGGCGGGGAGCCGCTTGTCACCACGGATGGAAGAAAGCTGTTGCAGGCGCTGTCGGCAAAAGGGCGCGGCGGGCCGTTGGTTTGCATGGTCACCAATGGGCAGTTGCTGCCTGAGAACATGCAGTCGCTGGACGGGTTGGAGAATCTGCAGTTGGTGTTGAGCATAGACGCTTGTGGTGAAAGCTATGAAAAAATCCGCGCCGGCGCGTCGTGGGGCCGGCTTGAAGAAGCCTTGCGCATGGTGCGCGAGTCCAAAGCTGACCGTCTAGGGTGGAGGGTGCTCGTTAACGTCGTCCTCATGCGCTCCTCGCTGCCGGGGTTGCCTGACCTCTTGGAAAAATTGCATAGTATAGCAGATGCATACATGTTCAGTTGGGTGCATGGCGATTTTATTTTTGAGAATGTCTTTGAGCATCCGGCCCTGCTAGGCGACATACCCTGGCGAGAAAGCCTGGCTACATCCATTGCAGTGCTGAAAGATAGAGGCCAAGCTGATGAGGCGTATGATCTGCAACGCACGGAAAAGCGGCTTCAGTCGCTGTATGCCGCTCCGCCTCGCAACGTTGTGCAACGGGAGTTTCAGAGGCTGGAGCGATTATGCAACAACAGGTTTTCCCCCATGTCCGCAGGCGGCAGGTCCCGGCCAGATCACGTAAGCAGTAACGCAGTGATTGGAGCGGCTGACGCAACGGTGGAATGGTTGTCTGCAATCGGTGACGCCGCAATCATGCAGTCCCCACACAACCGCTTGCAGCGTCAGCTGTGGGAATCCAGAAAGCAGGCCTGGCGCAATGTGGACACCCTGCAGGTGGGCGACGAACCGGAGTTGTTGCCTGAGGAAAGCGTATCGCCCTTTATCAGGGGCCGCAACATCGCAGTGTGGGGCATAGGGGGGCATTATGAAAAGCGGCTGCGGCCTTTTTTGGAGAAGGTGGCGGATGTGAATGTCGTCAGTCTTATTGACGGCTCAAGCGCCGGCGTAACAGAGAAAGACGGTAAGCCGGTTAACCCGCCAAGCTGGATGCTCGGGGCGGACGTGGACCTGGTGCTGATTGCCTCGCTGATGTGCGTGGAGATTGAGAAACAAATTTACGGACTGGGGCTTTTCCCCTCAGGCATGCGATTTATATACCCAGTCATTCGTTTTCTGCCCTCAGTTGCTCCGTCTGACATTCAAGCTTTTCCTCAAGTCACCGGATAGCCCGACTCTGTTACTTCAGCTCGAAAATTCGTATGAACGGATCATCCTCATATGCCAAAGAAAAATAAGGGTTTTCCTTAAACGATTCTGCAGGCTGCAGCATCAGCTGGACAACCTGGGTGTTGTACGCTGCGTCGTCAAGCAGAAACCGTTGTCCTGACGCCATGTTCACCAGCAGGTGGTATCCCTGATTGTCTGGGTAGGCTGCACTTCGGGAGCCAGTCAGGTCGAGGGCATTCAGGCTTTTGACGGGAAGTCGCTTGCCGGTTTCAAAAAAGATTTCCCCCGTGGCGCTGGAGAATTGAACGGCGTCAAGGAAATCGATAATCTCGGCCTGGTCGCCGTCTTGTCGCGCGTAGCTCCAGGAAGCGTAGTAGTGTATCCAGGGAAGGCGGGGAATGAACTCCATGCTGATGACGAGAAACTGCTCCGTTTTTGAGCGCATTTTCTTGTTAGGCTTATTGAGCGAGGCGAGTAGCGAGTCCAGTTTTTTCCTGGTATATTTGCGCCAGTTATGCCATGGCTCGAAGTTACGCTTATCCGCCAGCTTCATTATCTGGGCGGATTGCACAGTGGAATCAGACCCGAGCGCGATTCCCGCCGGCACAAGATAGGCGCCGTGTTGCCGGTTGCCGCCATCGGTGAAACTGCGCATGCGGGCGTAGTAGTTTGTTGCGTATCCAAAGTCCCACCAGGTCCAGACCATGGAGCGGGGAGAGCCTTTGTCCTGCAAGGTCATGAGCGCTTTGGCGTGATATGGCGCCAGGGCCGGCGGCGGCGGGGACAGGCTGGCCAACGGGGCGGCCGCGCCCACAAGGAACACAGCGCAGAACAAAGCAGTTGCCGTGGAGCGCCAGACGCCAGGTTTTTTCAGACGGCGAGTGAGAACGCCGGCAGCCATGAAGCACAGCCACACAAGGCCCAGGCTCGCCACAGGCGCGCCAAACATAGCCAAGCGCATGCCCATGAAAGCGCCTGCTGCGCCCATGGCCGCCAGGGGGAGGAGAAACAGGGCCTGGGGCCGGCGGAAAAGCAAAACAACGTATCCCGCATAGCCCAGGATGGCGGGCCAGGCCCACATGTGGAAAAGTGTCGCGTATTGCCACACGCCATATACTTGGGATTCATTAATGTCTCGTCCCACAGCAGGATGTCCGCCTACGCCGACAAGGGGCTCGCCGGCGTAGGCTGTGTTTAGCAATGCGAAGTATTTATTGTAGTAAATAGTAAAGATTGTGCTGAACGGCTGCGGCGCGTCCATGAAAAATGCAACAACAATGAGGACAATGACGCCGGACCACCAGCGTTTGGCCAGTGCCTGGGTCCAGCTGGGCAGCACTGCGGCAAAGATGACAAGCCCTAAGCCCAGCCAGCGGCCGAATTCCCCGTGATGCGAAGCCAGGCACAGGACAGCCGCCCCCCAGGCGGTCCTTCCACGGCGGCCAGGCTCAGTCAAGAGCAGCGCCAGCGCCATAACGCCGTACACGAAAACTGTAGAAAATATTTCCAGACGCACGTGCCAGTGAATTCCCTGGCCCAATACCAAACCGGCAAGGTAAAGCAGCGTCCAGTCGTACAACAGCCGCGGTTGCCGGTTGGCCTCGCAAGCTTCGGAGACGCGCGTCAATTTCTTGAACGAAGCCATGCTGCACGGAAGCGGCGCCAGCAGCCGTCCCATGCCCAGCGCGCAGAGCAGAGAAGCCGTGAGGGGAAAGAGCAGCGTCACAAGGTCTGTGTCATAGTAGCCCACGTGGGTGCGTAAATAGAAGTTAGGCGCGCACACAGCCAAAAGGCCGGCAAAGACGGCCCCCAGTCGCAAACCCATGCTCCAGGCGTACGCTGCGACAAGGACCGCTATCGGACTCGACGCCAGGGGCGGCAGCCAGAAGGCGGCGCGCGACACGCTGTCCTGAAAGTACGGCGCCGCCAGCCGCAAGGTCTCCGCCATCGGGTGATGAACGTATCTGCCGAAATCCACAGACCCGGACAGCCAGGCATAGGCGTCCGGCGTGGTCATCAGATATTCACCCGGGGTTAACTGGTACTGGGACAGGTCCCAGAAGAGAACCGGCAAGAAACGCAACAACAGACCGCCGCACAGCGCCGCAGCCATGGCGCCGGCGAAGGCGGTAAAGGTTTTTACACGTAGTGCCGTTTGTTGCTGCATGTGCGCACTGTAGCGAAGAAGCCGCCCCTAGACAAGAATGAAGGAGAAGTATATCAATTATATTCAGATACACTTGCGCATATGATAGGTAAATGGAAACTATACACGCCTTCCGGCATCTCATCTTTGCTGTCAGTACTCTTCTGAACGCTTCCGAAAAACGCAAGGCGTTTTATGTGTTATGCATGCTGATCGTAACATCGTTGCTGGAGGCTGCAGGCGTAGCTTCTGTTATGCCGTTTGTCTCTGTGCTCACGGACCCAGACGTCATTGATGCGAATGAATACTTGTCTTTTGTGTATGGCTTTCTGGGGTTTGAGGATAAGCAGTTTTTTATTATGGCGCTCGGCGGCGGCTTCATTTTTGTATATATCTCTGCATTGTCCTGCAAGATGCTCACGACGTATGCTATCTTGAGATTTTCCTACATGCGGCAACACACACTAGGCCGCCGATTGCTTTCTGCATACTTGCGGCAACCGTATACGTTTTTTCTGGAGCGAAATACCTCAGATATGGAGAAGTCAATCCTTTCAGAAGTAACCATGGTAACCATGAATTTTATTATGCCGTTATTGCGTCTTTTCTCTGGCGCAGTAATAGTCGTCGTTATTGTAGCGCTACTGATAAGCCTGGAGCCGCTGACGTCGTTCATTATGGCCATGTCAGTCGGCGCATTGTATGGAATTCTTTATGCAGCAAGCCGCAACATGCTGCATCGTTTTGGAAGGGAGCGTTTGAGCGCCAACAAGAAACGTTTCATATTTGCAGCAGAAGCCTTGAACGGCGTCAAGGAGTTGCGTCTGTTGGGGCGCGAGAAAACCTATCTGCATATGTTTTCTGACGCGTCATTCAGATTCAGCCACTACCAGTCCCTGGCCAAAGCGTTTGGGCTCATACCATATTTTGGCGTCCAGATATTGGCCTTTTCCGGGTTAGTGTGCCTGTTGTTGGTTCTCAATTATGTTCGAGGCGGGTTACAGGAAGCATTGCCGGTTGTCTCGTTGTTTGTTTTTGCTGCATATCGGCTTATTCCTGCGTTTCAGGAAGTATTCGTCAATAGCACCCAGATTAAAACGTATATGCCTGCAGTGGAGGAGTTGCACAAGGATTTGCTGTCCAAGGAGTCAAATGTATCGACTGCGTTTGGCGAAAAGACTGAGCCGGCGCAGCTGCGGCGCAGCTTGGAATTGCAAAATGTGGTGTACGTGTATCCCGGTGCAGAGTCCGCGGCTATCGACGGTGTTTCGTTGCGCGTCAACGCAAAGTCAAGCATGGCGTTTGTGGGCTCCACAGGATCTGGAAAGTCTACCCTGGTTGACCTGATGTTGGGCTTGCTTACGCCTACCTCCGGCGATATTATTGTAGACGGCAAGCCCCTGACGGGGCGGCTGTTGCCAGCTTGGCAGAGAAACATAGGCTATGTGCCCCAGTCCATTTTTCTCGCAGACGACACGGTCGCCGCAAATATCGCCTTTGGTCTGGGCCTGGACGAAAGAGATGCTGACGCTGTTGTCAAAGCCGCCAAGGCTGCGCATATTCATGATTTCATCGTGAACGAACTCCCTCAAGCATACGATACGCTGCTTGGCGAACGTGGCGTGCGGCTTTCTGGCGGGCAGAGGCAGCGCGTGGCCATTGCCAGAGCCCTGTATCACGACCCGGATGTTTTGGTCTTTGACGAAGCCACCAGCGCGCTGGACACTGTAACAGAAAAGGCGGTCATGCAGTCGGTGGAGAATTTGTTTGGCAAAAAGACGATTATTATGGTTGCGCATAGGCTGTCTACCGTGAAGCGATGCAGCTGCATTTGCGTGATGCAAAATGGAAAAATAACCAGTTCCGGAACATTTGAAGAGCTCTCGGAAAACAGCAAGGTCTTTGCCGCATTGATTCATTCTTCTGAAGAGTAGGGCGCGGCAAGCAATCCCGCCAAACAGGGAGAATTGATAATGAGCCCACTGTTACAGCGACTATCATCCTTGGGGACGGGCCTGCGCGTGAGGGCAAGCCAGCTGCTTGCGCCTGTCCATGAACGATGTGTGTGCAACACTCTCAAAGCGCATATTTACAGTCACTTAGTGTGTTCATGCGCAGCCCGCGCTGATGATTTTTTCTTTGTGCAGGTCGGCGGCTTCGATGGCGTGAGCAACGACTATTTGTATGAACTGGTGACGGAATTTTCCTTGCCAGGCGTCATACTCGAACCCCAGAAAGAGGCGTTTGCCAAGCTGCAGCAAGCATACGCGTCCCAGCCGCAAGTGCGGTTGCTAAATGCCGCTGTCGCCTTGGAACCCGGCGAGACCGTTATATACAGCGTCAAGCCGCCGTTCGACGTGCATGCTTCGGGCAAGCCCATAGGAAAGAGCGTCGCCTCTCTGGACCCGAAGCACCCGTACTCGTATGCTTTGAAACACTCGAAGCATACTGTGCGGGGCCGTTCATATGAAGAGGTTCTGCACGAAGAGGCCATTCGATGCATATCTTTCGCAGACGTGGTTGCAGAATGCGGCATTGACCATATTGACCTGTTGCATGTTGATGCAGAAGGAAGCGACTATATCATAGTTTCTGCTGCATTGGAGCAGTTTCTGCCGTCCATTGTGAACTTTGAGCATAAGGGGTTGGACGTTCCCACGCGCGACAAGGCTTGGTCGTTGTTGCGTTCCAAGGGCTATCTGCTCATGACGCACAGGCCGGATTACGGAGACACAGTCGCAATGCAGCCGCTGAAAGAAACGCAGCCGTCGCTGCATTAATGAATAGGCATAGTAACTTATGAAACACCACGTACTTTTGCTCGTTAATTCTTACGTAACCGATGCAGATCCGCGGCACGGCGCGAAATTTCGTCTGCACTTGCGGTCTTTTGCAAAGCGGCAGTGGCGCGTTGGTGTTGTGACTGTCAGTCAAAGAGGATACCGCACAGTAGAGTGTCTAAAGAATGGCGGTATTATTTTGCGTAAAGAGTTTGAACGGCCCATAGTTCAAGACTGCATGTGTTTTTCATGCTTGGATAAAATCCGCTTTGCAAGTTCTCTGTACATGTATGGCGCATTTCCCATAAGAGCGTATAAAAAATACATTGCAATGTACGGCGCACCAGACATTATTCACGCACACGGGTCGTTGTGGGCTGGAAGGATTGCGCTGGCAATAAAAAAACGCTTTGGCGCGCCATATGTAGTCACAGAGCACATGAACACCATCGCCATGGACGCCATACCCCTTTTTTTCACGTCCTTGGTGAAAGAGACTATGGCCGAAGCGGAAATGAGGATGCCGATCTCTGCAATCGCGGGCCGGGCCATAGAAGAGAAAATTGGCGGATGTTTCGTCCCGTGGGAGCCTGTGCCGAACATGTATGACGATGCATTGTTCTTCTATGACTCCAGCATTGCACCGCCGGCCCAGCCGGTGTTTTTTTCCGCCAGTGCATTGCTGCCCAAAAAAGGGTTCGGGGTGCTGCTCCAGGCCTTTGCCTCTGTTTTTGCCAACGGCAAAGAAACATTACGCATCGCGGGTGACGGCCCGGAGCGGCGGGCCCTGGCCAGTTTGGCCTCCGAACTTGGCATTGCCGAGCAAGTGGTCTTTCTTGGAAACGTTTCCCGGCAGGGCGTGGCCAGGGAAATGCAGAACGCGTCTGCGTATGTCTGTTCCAGCCGTTTTGAAACCTTTGGAATACCCGTTATTGAAGCCATGGCCTGCGGCAAGCCCATTGTCACCACGCAGTGCGGCGGTCCGGAAGAACTGGTCACTGAAACCAGCGGGCGTGTTGTTCCCAAAGACGACGCCCCCGCCCTGGCCCAAGCAATGCAGCAGATCGCGGAGAATACGGATGCATACAACCCCGAGGCTATCAGCGAAGAATGCCGGTCACGGTTCTCCCCCGGAGCTGTGCTTGACAGGCTTGGAGAGCTGTACAATGAGTGCGCAAAGCTGGCGCATTCGTGATGGTGCATCGGGTTAACTGCTGGGAATGATGTCAATGGATGCATGCTTACTCCAACTAGCGGCAAATGTGGGCCTGACCGGCCTGGACGTGGGCGCACGGGGCGAGCCAAACGCGGACTTGGCCCCTTTGGGCCCGGCTGTGGACATGGTCTGTTTCGAGCCGGACCCGGACGAGTGCGCCCGGCTGCAAGCCGCGCCCGCAGCAGGGCCATGGCGCAGCGTGCGTTATATTCCCACCGCCCTGGCCGCGGAGCAGGGGGAGTTCTCCCTGCACCTCTACCGGCAGCGCGGCTGTTCCTCCAAGTTCCAGGCAGACGCGGCTGCGGCCGCCCTCTTTGCGCGGCAGGATTACTATATTCTGGATGATGCTATCTCCATCCCAGCCATGCCGTTGGACCAGGCAGTGCAACAATACGGGATTAGCGACCCGGTTTTCATGAAAACCGACGTTCAAGGCATGGAGGTGGAGTGTTTCCAGGGCGCACAAGCGGCGCTTGCAGAATGTCTGGCAGGGGTGCGGGCTGAGGTTTCGTTTTTTCCTATCTACCCAGAGCAACCGCTTTTTGCCGAAGTGGACCAGGCGCTGCGGCCTTATGGTTTTGTCCCCATGCGCTGGCTCGAGCTGCACGAATGGCGCAGAACCACTTGGGTCAAGCATCCCCTCCCGGCCCCCGGGCCGTTGCCGGTTTCCCGCGGACAGATGATCCACGGCGACGTGCTTTACCTGCTGCACCCCGAGTGGATGGCCAATGACACGGAAGCATCTTTGCGGCGGCTGGCCCGGCTGGGCCTCATTGCCGTCTGCTACGGGCATTACGACCACGCTCTGGCCGCCTTTGCCCGGGCTGGGGAATATTGCAATGACATGGCCGGGGCGGACCCGTCCGCCGCAGTGCAGGCTCTTTCCCGCAGACAGCTCACATGGGGGCTGCGGCTGCGCTCCTTTGCCGCCCGTTGCGCCTCGTTGGCAAGGAACAGATAGTGCGGGTCTGCTTTCCTTTTGTCGGCGACACCGTGGGCGGCAGCCATGTCTCCACGCTGCTGCTGATGGAGGAGTTGCAGAAGATGGACATTTCGCCGGTGGTCGTGCTCCATTTCCCGGGTCCTGTGCAGGAATTGTTGCAAGGCCGCGGACTTGTCCCGCATTTGGCAAAGACAGGCGTGATCGAACACTCTGTAGGCAACCGCGCCTTGCTGCAGCTGCCGTTGCTCGCGCCGCGCCTGGCGTTGCTGCTGCGGTCCTTGCAATGCGACCTGGTCCATCTGAATGACGCCCGGATAATAAAAACCTGGCTCCCCGCCGTCCGGCTGGCAATGCACCCGGCTGTGGTCCACATACGCACCCTGTGGCGGACCTCGTTGCGTGCGCAGCTGCTCTACAGTTTGGCCCGGGGCTATGTGGCTGCCTCCGGCTATGCCGCCAGCCATTTACCCGAATCCATGCAGCGAAAAACTACAGTGATTCCAAATCCTTTTCGCCCTCCCGGCATGGACCGGGAAAAGGCCCGCGCAGTGTTGCAAGAACTGGCCGGAGGCGCCGGCAAGTACGTCTGCTTTGCAGGAACCCTGCTGCGGCAAAAACGGCCTTTGGTGTTTCTTCGGGCTGCCGCGGCAATACATCAGGCCATGCCGGAGTCCCGCTTCATTCTATTTGGCCGAGACGCAGAAGAAGCCAGCGCAGCCCGGAAGCTGTCGCAGGAGCTGTCATTGGACAAGGCGACGGTGTTTGCCGGCTTTTACCCCCAGGCCGCCGATGTGCTGGCCGGGGCCGACCTCGTGCTGGTCCCGGGCGTGGACGAGGGATTCGGCAGGATAGTTGTCGAGGCCATGATGGCCGGCGCGCCTGTGGTGGCGGCCCGGTCCGGGGGACACGAGGAAACAGTGGAGCACGGAGTGAACGGCTTTTTGTCTCCGCCGGACGACGCAGACACCATGGCCGCCTTTGGGATACAATTGTTGCAGGATTCCTCCCTGCGCAGCCGGATTATCACAACGGCCAAGGAGAGAGCGGAAATCGCCTACAGCCCGGCCCGGCACGCCGAACAGGTGGCCGCAGTGTACCGGGAGCTGACGTGAGCAGGCGTATACAGACCTTGTTTCTGGCCCCGTCTCTGGTGGCCGGCGGGTCTGAAAGAGTGGCGGTCACCCTGGCGAATAATCTGGACAGGACCCGGTTCAACCCTGTTCTAGCCTTGGTCGGCGCCCACGGTGAGCTGCTCCAGAATGTGGCGCCAGACGTAAAGATAGTGGACCTGGGCTGCTCCCGGACCCGTTACGCCGCCTTCAAGCTTCCGGCCCTTGTGCGCCGGGAGCAGCCGGACCTGGTGTTTTCCCTGCTCGGTCACCTGAATCTACTCCTCGCCTTGCTGCGGCCGGCGTTGCCCAGCCGGCCGATCTATGTCGCCAGAGAATCCAACACCGTAAGCGCCAACCTGCCGCACACCCCGTGGCCGCGGCTTTTCGGCTGGCTGTACCGTCGCTGCTACCCTGGATTCGACGCTGTGGTCTGCCAGTCAAAGTTCATGCGGGACGACCTGTTCGAGAACTTCGACGTTCCAGATGATATTCTTCAGGTGATTCACAATCCGGTTGACACAGTGCGCATTAAGACTCTGGCCGCAGAGCCGGCGCGGGTCGTGCGCGCTCCCTTCATCCTGGCGGTGGGATCGCTGACCCGGCAGAAAGGGTTGGACGTGCTGCTGCAGGCGTTTGCCGCGTTAGCGCAGAGTGATGTGCAGCTGTACATTGCAGGGCAGGGACTAGAACTGCAGAGCCTGCAAGCAATGGCGCAATCCCTGGGCGTGGCGGGCAGAACCGGGTTTCTTGGATTTGTACGCAACCCATACGCATTGATGGCGCGAGCGCGGTTGCTGGCGCTGCCTTCGCGCTATGAAGGGCTGCCCAACGTTGCCCTGGAAGCCCTGGCCTGCGGAACGCCGGTCGTGGCCGCGGATTCACCCGGGGGCGTTCGGGAAATAATACAGCATGGCGAGAACGGCCTGTTGACCACGCCTGAAGACCCGGCAGCTTTTGCCGCGGCCATGCAGACCGCCCTGGGGCAGCAGTGGGACAGGGAACGTTTGCGGCAGTCGGCCGCTCCCTTTGCCAAAGAGATTATTGTGAAGAAATACGAAGCGTTGTTCACGGAGTTGTGCGCCCGCAAATAAGCTTCAGCTCCTCTGGCTTAATTCCTCGTAAAATTCCTGATAGCGGGTAACCGCCGCAGGCAGGGAGAATTCGTTTTCCACCCGCTCTCTGGCTCGACGGGACAACTCTGCGAGTTCTTTGACTGGCAGCGCCGCCAGGCGCGCCATTGCTATGCCCAGGGCGTTGTGGTCTCCTGGCGGGATTACGGCGCCCGTCTCCCCCACTATGTGCGCTGCGTCGCCCACGTCGGTGACTGCCATGGGCGCCCCGGCGGCCATGGTTTCAGCCACAACATTGGGAAAACCTTCCCCATAGGCGGAGCTGAGTACGCCCGCGTCCAAAGCGGCCATAACTCGATGAGGATCGCTACGCTCGCCCAGGAGGACGGTTCTGTCAGAAGCGCCAGACTCTTGGAGCCAGGAGAGCAGCTCGATATTGCCCTTGTCACATCCTTTTCCGCACAGCACATAGCGCAGGCGCGGCTCCTGAGCCACGGCCAGGCCGGCGGCCCGGCAAAAAGTTTCATGGTCCTTTTGCGGGTCAAAGCGCCCCACCATGCCCATGACCACGGCGCTGTTGGGAAATTTCCACTCCCTGCGTAGCGTCTGCCTCGCCACTGGATCTGGCCGAAAAACAGCTGTGTCCACGCCATTCGGTAAAACGGCAAAGCGTCGTGGACGGTACCCCTGGTCCCGGTGGTAGTCCACAGCAGCGTGGGAGTTGCTGACCACTGCGTCCGGAAAGCGCGAAAGCAGGGCGCAGAGCCGCAACGTCAAGGATGAGGAGCGGCGGTAGCGGGTCATGTCCATGTTGGAGCAACGGATGTTCCAGGCAAGAACGCGCTTGCCCGGGGCCAGCCAACTGGCGGCCAGGCCGGCCAGGTCAGCGTGGTAGAGCCAGGTCTGAACAATGTGGGGGCGGGTTTGGCGGATGATCCCAGCCAGCCGCAGCAGGGCGCGGGGCGAGACCGAGCCCCTGGCCAGGTCTAGGCATGTCACTGGTACGCCGGCCTGGACGAGCGGCTGGGCCAATGGGCCTTCAGCCAGCAGCGAGACAGCCTGGTTGACAAAACGGCCGCGGTCCATGGCGGGGAGAAGACGGCTGAGCCAGGTTTCCGCCCCGCCCAGGTTCAGGCCGGTGATGACGTGCAGAATGCGGAGAGGTTCATGCATGCAGGCACGGTAAACGCAGCCGCACAGGAAAGCAACGCTGTATCGCCGACCTGGGCGGCGGCGCTCGGCGACACTGCCGCCATGCGGCTACACCCGGCCTTCCTCCACGCCGTGGCAGGCTGTTGTGGGGGTTGACTGTATCTACATCTGTAGATACACTTGTATATGCAGTTTGCGTGGGACAAGGAAAAGAGCGAAGCGAACTTTCGCAAGCATGGCCTTTGGTTAGATGACGCATGGGCTGTTTTTCAAGGTCCTATGACTATACGTGTTGACGACCGCAAGGATTACGGAGAAACGCGCTACGCCGCTTTGGGATGTCTCGAAAATACAATAGTTTTCCTGGCGTATACAATACGAGGTGATGTAATTCGCGTCATATCACTGCGTAGAGCCAACAAAAAAGAGAGGATAATATATGAAAAAGAAGCTCAAATCTGATATGGAGCGCGTAGCCCGAATGTCAGAAGAGGAGATAACGGAGGCAGCGTTGTCTGATCCCGACGCACTGCCCACGGACGAGAGCTTTTGGCTGCGCGCGGCTGCTGTTGCGCATCCCATGAAAAAGCAGAGCATCAACATCCGGTTGAGCCCAAAGGTGTTGGAGTATTTTAAGAAGCAAGGACCAGGCTATCAAACCCGGATCAACAATGTGCTGGAGAAGTACATCGATCTCCAGGAGCATAGGGAAGGGCGTTTATAAGATGCAAACGGGGCCATGCGGCTACACCCGGCCTTCCTCCACGCCGTGGCAGGCGACCTGGCCGCCGTGGCCGGTGGTGAACAGCTTGGGGACTTCTTCCCTGCAACGGTCTGCGGCAAAGGGGCATCGGCCGCGGAAGACGCAGCCGCTGGGAAGATTGATGGGCGTGGGCGCCTCGCCGGTCAACTTCATGTGGTTGAAGCCTTTGCGGCCCAGCTTCGGGATGGCTGAGAGCAGCGCCCGGGTGTACGGGTGTTGCGGGTTCTCGAACAATGTGTCTGTTTCGGCCAGCTCGCACACATGGCCCAGGTACATCACCGCCACCCGGGTGGAGATGTGCCGGACCACGGAAAGATCGTGGCTGATGAAGAGATAGGTGAGCTGCCGTTCGTCTTGGGCGTCCATCATCAGGTTGAGAATTTGAGCCTGGATGGAGACGTCCAGGGCCGAGATGGGCTCGTCTGCGATGATGAACTCCGGGTCCAGCACCAGGGCCCGGGCTATGGAGATGCGCTGCCGCTGGCCGCCGGAAAATTCGTGCGGGTAGCGCTCGGCCCACAGGGGGTCCAGGCCCACCTGCTCCATGACCTCGGCCACCTTGTCCTTGACGGCGCCGGTTCCCTGGACTTTTTTGTGGAAACGCACAGGCTCTTCCAGAATTTCGCGCACCTTCATGCGCGGGTTAAGCGAAGCGTAGGGGTCTTGAAAGACCATCTGCATGCGGGTGCGGTACGGCAACTGTTTGCTCGGGGGCAGGGAGTCGATGCGCTCTCCCCGGTAGAAAATCTCGCCGCTGTTGGGCGGGTAGACGCCGATGACGGCCCGGGCCAGCGTGGACTTGCCGCAGCCAGATTCGCCCACCACAGACAGGGTCTCGCCGGCGCAGATGTCAAAGCTTACGTCATTGACTGCCCGGACCATGGTTTTTTTGCGCCGGACCTTGCCGTCCTTGAACTGCAGCTGGTCTAGCAGGGCGCCGGAAATGTCGAAGTGCTTGACCAGGTTTTTGACGCTGAGCAATGTGTCGCACTGCATGATTAACTCCTACACCCTTACTCTACTCTGTGGCACGCGGCCAGGCAGCCGGCCTGCTTCTTTTTCAGCGTTGGCTCCACCTCGCGGCATATGGACTCCACCAGCTGGCAGCGGTTGTGAAAGGGGCAGCCGGGCGGAATGCGGGTCAGGTTGGGCATGACCCCGGGGATCTGGTTCAGCCGCCGGCCCTTCTGTTTGTGCTGGGGCAGGGCGCCGATAAGCCCGGTGGTGTAAGGGTGCTGCGGTCGCTCCACCACGCAGTCTGTGTCGCCCATTTCCACTATACGGCCGGCGTACATAACAGCGATGTTCTGGGTTACCTGGGAGACCACCGCCAGGTCATGGGTGATGAGCATAAGCCCCATGCGCTCGGTTTCGCACAGCTCCAGCAGCAGGTCCATGATCTCAGCCTGGATGGTCACGTCCAGGGCGGTGGTGGGCTCGTCGGCAATGATCAGCGCCGGGTCCGTGAGCAACGCTATGGCGATGACGATGCGCTGGCGCATGCCCCCGGAAAATTCGTGCGGGTACTGGGTGAGCCGTTTTTCTGGCGAGGGGATGTAGACCTTGCGCAGCTTTTCCAAAGCTATGGCCTCAGCCTCGTGTTTTGATATGCTTCGATGCGCCTGCAGGGTCTCCACCATCTGCTGGCCGATGGTCAGCACCGGATTCAGGGTCATCATGGGGTCCTGAAATATCATGGATATCCGGTCGCCCCGGATGCGCCGCATGGGCTCGCCCGTCAGGCCGGTGATGTCCTTGTCCTGGAATACAATCGTGCCTTGGGAAATATAGCCCGGCTTGGAGATGAGGTTGATGATGGCGAAACCGGTCACAGACTTACCCGCGCCAGACTCGCCCACCAGGCCCAGCCGCTCGCCCCTGTTCAAGGAAAAGGAGACGTTGTTCACCGCCACCAGGTCGCCTTGGCGCAGGGCAAAGCTCACGCTCAGGTTTGTGACGTCCAGTAGAGGTTCTGCCAAATGCGCCATGGTCATTACTTCTTGTACAGCTTCGGGTTCAGGTAGTCCCGCAGCCAGTCGCCCAGCAAGTTGATGGAGAGGATGAGCAGGATCAGCACCACGCCGGGAAAAAGGGTGATCCACCAGGAGCCGGAAAAGATGTATTCAAATCCTACCTTGATCAGCGAGCCTAGAGACGGCTGCGTGGGCGGCATGCCCAGACCGATGAAGCTCAGGGCCGCCTCGCTCATCACCGCGTTGGCCACCTGCACCGTAGAGATGACCAGCACCGGGGTCAGCGTATTGGGCAATATGTGCCGCCACATGATGCGGCCTGCCGGCAAACCGATGACCTTGGCCGCCTCCACATATTCTTTCTTCTTTTCGGCCAGAACGCTGGCGCGCACTGTGCGGGCGTACTGCGGCCACTCGGCTAAGCCGATGACGATGATGAGGAAGGGCACGGCGATGTCCTCGTAGCGGCCCACCCCGAAGATGGACTGGAATATCGCGCCAAGGAAAATGGCCACCATATACGTGGAAAACGAGAGCTGCACGTCGGCAACACGCATGATAATGGCGTCCGTGCGGCCCCCAGTGTAGCCCGAGAGCAGCCCGAAGACGATGCCAATGAAAGCCTGCATCGCCACTGCGCCCAAACCGATGAGGATGGAGACGCGCATGCCGTAAAGGATGGTGGAAAGCATGTCCCGGCCCTGGTTGTCCGTGCCCAGGGGGAAATGGTCTTCCCCGCCTTCTATCCACGAGGGCGGCAGTTCAGAGTCCATAACGTCGAAGGTGGCAGTGTCGTATGGATTCGTGGGCGCCAGCAGCGGCGCCAGCATGCCGCAACTGATGAGGAAAAAGGCTGCTATGAAGCTGCCCACCGCCACGGGGTCGCGCCGAAAGGAGTAGAAAAACTGGGAGTGGAGAAAACGCTGTAGGGCGGACATCTACTTCCTCCCCGCGATGCGGACCGTGGGGTTGACCAGGCCGTAAATGATGTCCACCACTGTGTTCACCAACACAAACACTGCGCCCACAAAGACCAGATAGGCCACCAGCAGAGCGGTGTCGCCGCGTTCCACGGCCTCCAGAAAGATGAAGCCCATGCCCTGCCATTGAAACACCGTTTCAGTGAGTACTGTGAAGGCGATCATGGCGCCCAGCTGCACGCCGCCCACGGTGATGACCGGCAGCAGCGTGTTCTTGAAAGCGTGCAGAAAAAGAACGCGCCGTGTCTTCAGCCCCTTGGCCCAGGCAAACTTGATGTAGTCTGACTCCAACACTTCCTTCATCTCCGCCCGGATGAGCCGGATAAACAGCGGCAGCATGATGGAGGAAAGGGACACAGACGGCAGCACGAGGTGCTCCAGACCGTCGCGGGTGAGCAGCCCGGTGTCCCAGAAGCCCCATAGCCGCACGGTGTCGCCCCGCCCATAGCTAGGCAGCCAGCCCAGGTTCACGGAAAAAATGTAGATGAGTACGATGGCGGTGAGGAACACGGGGATGGAAACGCCCACAATGGACGCGCCCATGAGGAACCGGGTGAGCCAGGTGTTTGGCCTTACTGCAGTGTATATGCCTATGGGTATTGAGAAAAAAACGATGATGACGGCAGAGCAGAGGACCAGCTCCAGGGTGGCCGGGGCCTTTTTGATGATGACCTCCATGGCCGGCTTTTTGAAGAAAAAGGAGTGCCCCAAGTCGCCTTGCAGTGCATTTCTCACAAACCGGACCCACTGCACAGGCAGGGGGTCGTTCAGCCCCAACTCGTCCCGCAGTTTCTGGATTTCCTCCATGGACACGGACACGCCCACCAGGTCCCGTACGGGGTCGCCGATGGCGGTCTTGATGGCGAAGCCGATAATGCTGATGATCAGCATAACCAGCATGGCCTGGGCTATGCGTCGGATGATGAAGGCGAACATGGGGGCGAGGATTCCTTGTGTTTCGCTTTGCGCCGGTGTTCCTGCGATCTGGCCGGTGACTGACGGCGGCCGGCCGCCGGCCAGAAAACGGGAAAAAGCCGGAGGGAGCCTGCAGGCTCCCTCCGGCGGTCACCGCGAAGTGCGTATTAGTCCATGTTCAGGTCGCCAAAGTACGGGAAGTTCATGACGTTGACGATTTCTTTGATGTTTTTCAGGTTCTTGCCGCCGGCCCAGGACAGGTGCTGCCAGTGCAGGGGCACGAAGGCGGCGTCGTTGTACAGAATGGTCTCCACTTCCTGGAGCATGTTGGCCCGTTTGGCCTTGTCGGTTTCGCTCTGGGCGGCGATGAGCAGTTCGTCAACCCGGGCGTTGCAATAGTTGCCGGAGTTGTACTGGCCCAGGCCGGTTTCCTTGTCCGGGCACATGAGCAGGTACTCGGAGTAGTTGGCTGAGTCTTCGGTGTCCGGGTGCCAGCCGATCATCTGGATGTCGGCCGCCTGGGCGTCGAATTCATCCCAGTACTGGGCTTTGGGCATGGTCTTCAGCTCCACTTTGATGTTAATCTTGGACATCATGGAGGCAAAAGCCTGGGCGATCTTTTCGTCGTTTACGTAGCGGTTGTTGGGAGCAATCATGGTTACAGTGAAGCCGTCTTCGTAGCCCGCTTCTTTCATAAGCTGCTTGGCTTTTTCCAGGTCGTAGCGGGGGGTCAGGTCGGCCACATAGCCGGCAAAGCCTTCGGGGCCCTGCTGGCCGGCGGCGGTGGCCCGGCCCTTCATGATCTTGGCGGCAATGCCTTCATTGTTGGTGGCGTAAACGATGGCCTGGCGGACTTTGGCGTTCTTGAGTTCGTCCCGGCGGTTTTGGTTCAGTTGGAAGGTGATGATCCGGGAGCCGGCCATGGTAAGCAGATTCACCTTCTCGTCTTTTTCCAGCCGGTCGTAGTCCTGGGGAGGCACAGGCATGATGAAGTCCACGTCGCCGGCCAGCATGGCGGCCACGCGGGTGGCGTCTTCCTTGATGGGCGTGAGCACGATTTCGTCAATGTTGCCAGAGTCTTTATCCCAGTAGTCGCCGAAAGCGGTGAACACGGTCTTCACGCCCTGCTCGCGGAAAGTGACCATGTATTTGCCGGAGCCGGATTCGTTGTTCAAAGCAAAGGAGGGGCCCACCTTGACGATGGCGTCCTTGGGCTGGCCGGACTCGTCTTCGCCTGTGTAAAACTTGGAGTCCATGGGGAAAATGTAGGTGGCCATGTTCAGCAACAGGGGATAGGGCTTCTTGGTCGCCAGGTCAACGGTGTGCTCGTCCACCACGATGGGAGATTCAAATACTTCAAACAATCCTTTGAAGTCCTGGCTGCGTTTCAGCCGGTCTACAGTCCACTTCACGTCTGCGGCGGTGAAGTCGTTGCCGCTGTGAAACTTGACGCCTTTGCGCAAATAGAAACGAACGGTCAAAGGGTCGATACGTTCCCAGCGTTCGGCCAGGCGAGGCTCGAAGGTCATGTCCTGGGTCCAGCGGACCAGAGGATCGAACACCATGTGAGAGTACTGCAGCATGCCTCCGGAGAGCTGCACGTGCGGGTCCAGCGAGACCGGGTCGGCGTCCATGGCCAGCTTCAGGGTCTTGGCGGGAGCCACGGCCGCAAAGCAGGCGACCATCAGGAACATCAGGCACAGGGTCAACAAGCGTTTCATCATCCACTCCTTTGTCAGTGAGATACCATGCAACAGCGCGCTGCGGGTGTTCCCTTCCTCTGCGCAGCAGGCGCCGCCTTCCACAAGCCTTAGAGCATTTTCTTGAAACAATTCTATATTGTCTCAGAAGCGGGCGTTGCCTCAACGCGAAAATGCGCTAAAAAACAGAACGGCAAAGCGATTATTTCTAGACCATTACCGCCAGGAGCCGTCAAGAGTTTTTTGTCGATTTTGGAAAGATTGTGTTGCGGGGATGTTACGAGACAGAGCCAGAGAACGTTGTTGCGGTGTAAAGGTCTATGCCGTGCATTACGAACAGGTCAAAGGCCACGGCCGCCAGAATGAGCCCCGCCCAGATGAGCCTGCGTCGCTTCGCTTCCACGAGCATGAGCCTGTTCTCCAGGGCCACAAAGGTCTGGGCCGCCACCCAGCACTCCAGGGCAAAGGGCGCAAAGCCCAGAAAGCCAAGCACCGGCATCTCGAACAGCTTCACCCCGCCCACAAAGGGAACGGTGTAGAACCACTTGGCCCCGGCCCAGAAGTTCCACAGCTCCCACAAAAAGCCGCAGAACACGCCGGCCGTTAGCAGCTGCAGCGTGGTTTGCAGCGTACCCCGCTCCCATTCTCGCAGCAGGGACCGCCCGCCGGCTGCGTAGACCACGGGCTCCAGCAGCAAGACCAGCGAGCCCCAGACCAGAGGAAAGAACAACCGCGGCGCGGCCATGGGCAGCAGCAGCATGGCCCCGCCGATGAGCGGAAAGGAAAGCAGCAAAGGACGCGGGTCCTTCAGCCGCATGATCGTGTGATCCTTGAAGAACCCCAGAAAAGCGAACAGCTCCCGGGTGGCGAAGAGCGCCGGCAACACCGTGGCGTATGACACGGCGTAGCCCAGCCAGCGCAAGCCCTGGTTTGCCGGCAGGTTGAGGTAGCCCCAGTTGTCAAGCCGGAAATTGAGCAGCTCGAAAAAGAGCCACAGCGTTACAGACACCGGCAGCAGCTTGCAGAACTGCACCGGGTCTTCATACAGCAGCGAGGGCGCGGCCTGCCGGTGCAGCACGGACTCCACAAAGAGAATGTAGGACCACCAGGCAAAGACGTAGTACCACGTGTAAAAGGGCTCCACCTCAAGGCTCATGCCCAGGGAGGCCCCGAAAAAGACGGCCGCGGCCAGGGCCATGGCCGGGCCGGTCAAGCGGCGGCTGCGTTTCATATGTTTTCTCCTTGCCTCTCCTCTTTAAGACTACTCGTAAGGCGTTCGCTGTCAACATCCCGTTCGCGCCGTCCACCGTCTGCGAGAAGTTTGAGTTTCCCTCGCGGCGTGTCACAGGGGGCGGCGCACGCATCTCGCGTGGATAGAGTGGAAAAGAAGTTCTGCCCCGGGAAGCAGGGT
>CAYTSA010000016.1:32295-52071 GCA_964440345.1 uncultured Desulfovibrionaceae bacterium
CAGGGTGATGCGGCGGAGGAAAGGCTTTTCGTGTTTCCATTGTGACGCCCCGCTGGTGTAGCAAAAAGAACTTGACCATGCAGGCGACCTTTCGTACGAAATGGTAGGTGTCAACCAGTTTATAATAAAGATGATTTCAGACTGTTACAGTGAGGGAGCAAGGGTATGAATCTTTCTTTACGCAACCGGGTCGCCTTTATTTGCATCGGCGGCGTGTTCGCCATCGCCATGGCTGTTTTTGCTGTATTTATTTATAATCTCGACGCTTTTTCTGAGCAACGCGCTGAACGGTCAGAGGCCAAGGCCCTGGCGGCCAAGAAGAAAGAGCTGCAGGACTTGGTGGCGCTGGCCTGGGTCACCATTGAGAAGTACCACGCTGACTCTCAGGACATAGAGAAGCTCAAGGAAGTGAAGTCCAGGGAGCTGATCCAGATCATCGACACGGTGACCAGCATGGTCAAAGGGTATTATGACGAATACGAACCCCTTTTGGACCGTGCTGAGCTCGAAGGCGAGATCGCGTCTCTGGTCCGGTCCGCCCGGTTTGACGGCGGCAACTACGTCTGGATCAACGACATGCATCCGAACATGGTCATGCACCCTGTCAAGCCGGACCTGGACGGCCAAGACCTTTCCGGTTTCAAGGACCCGGAGGGGACCTTTCTGTTCAACGAGATGGTCAAGGTCTGCAAGGAAAAAGGCGAAGGTCTGGTCTCCTACATGTGGACCAAGCCCGGCGAGGATGAGCCCAAACCCAAGATATCCTTTGTGCGGCTCATGCCGGAGCTGGGCTGGGTGTTCGGCTCCGGCGCCTGGGTGGAGGACATAGAGGCCCAGATGCAGCAGCAGGCTCTGCAGCGGCTGGCGGCCATGCGCTTGCCGGACGGCAACTACTTTTGGGTAAACGACACAGGCAAGCCCTACCCGCGCATGGTCATGCACCCCACTGCGCCCTCCCTGGACGGCAAGGTGCTGGACGCAAAAAAGTATGATTGCGCCACCAGCTACCAACCCGGCGTCGAAGCGAAACCAGTACACACAGACGGTAAGATGAACTTGTTTACCGCCATGGTGACTGCTGTGGAGAGAAGCCCGGACGGACGCGGTTTTGTGGGCTATGAGTGGCCCAAGCCTAAGCCCGGCGGCGGCGTTACCGGGCAGGTGTTCCCCAAGCTCAGCTACGTGGAGCTGTTCAAGCCGTGGGGCTGGATAGTGGGCATGGGCGTGTATACGGACGACATTGGCGCGGCTGTGGCTGCCGAGAAAGCGGTCTTCGACGGCTCGGTGCAATCCATGCTGACGCAGGCCGGCGCGGTGAGCGGCTGCGTATTGCTGGTGCTTGTGGCCTTGTTGCTGTGGCGGCTGCGGCTGGACGTAAACGGGCCCCTGGGCAATCTGGCCTCGTACGCGGAAAAAGTAGCCAGCGGGGACCTGGACGCACAGGTCGAGGGAACATTCGCCGCTGAGCTGGCGGTGTTGAAGCAGTCGTTGGAAACAATGATCGCGAGTTTGAAAAAAAGCCTGGAAGAGGCTGAAGCCAAAAAGAACGAGGCGGATGCAAACTCCGCCAAAGCAGAACATGCCGTGGAGCGGGTGCGCGAGCACGTGGCCTCTCTGAATGAGCTGCTGGACACCATGAATACCGTAGCCAAGCAGGCGAATGTGCTTTCCGACAGCATGGTGAAATCCTCCGGTTCGTTGGCGGAAACGTTCAACGTCGTCAGCTCCGGGGCGGATTCCCAAAAGCAGCAACTGGACGCCACCCTTGACGTGATGGAACGCATGCGCGGGGTGATGCAGCGCGTTTCTGAAATTGCAGCCCAGAGCGGGGAGAGCGCAGAGACTGCACGGCGAAAGGCGGACGAAGGTTCTGCTGTGGTCAACAAGGCCGTGCAGGCCATAGCCCAGGTCAAAGACGTGAGCCACAGCCTGCAGGAGAACATGCAGCAGCTGGGAGAACGGACCGAGGCAGTGGGCAACGTGATGAACGTGATCAACGAAATAGCCGACCAGACAAATTTGCTGGCCTTGAACGCGGCCATAGAGGCGGCCCGGGCCGGCGAGGCGGGTAAGGGATTTGCCGTGGTGGCCGACGAGGTGCGCAAGCTGGCTGAAAAGACTATGACCGCCACCAAGGAGGTTGAGGACAACATCCGGGCCATTCAAAACTCCGTGGCCCAGAACGCCGCAGGCGTGGAGCAGGCAGGCCAGGCCGTGGAGGAAGCCACGGAGCAGGCCAACCTGTCCGGCCAGGCGCTGGAAGAGATTGTTGCCATAATAACCGAAAACGCCGCCCAAGCCCAGGCCATAGCCGCCGCGGCTGAAGAGCAGACCGCAGCCGAGCGGGAGATTGCCCAGGCGGTGGAAGAGGTGGACGGCATAGCTCGTCAGACAGTGGAAGGCATGGTAGAGGCCAACAACGAGACGCAGAGCATGGTGGAGATGAGCCGGGAGCTGAAGACGGTGATCAGCGAATTGAAGAAGTAAATCGGGCGCTAGCGCATTCTCGCGTTGCGGCAACGCTTGCTCCTGAAACAATGTACAATTGTTTCAGGAAAACGCTCTAACCCAATAATGTACAAGGGAGCAACATTATGACCGTAGAACGCATCGTCCGCCTCGTGGCCGGCTTGTTCGTCTTGATTTCCGTGGCTCTGGCTGTGTGGCATTCCAGCTGGTGGCTGCTGTTCACGGCCTTTGTGGGCGCCAACCTGCTGCAGTCGGCCTTTACCAACTGGTGCCCGCTGATGACCATACTGCAGAAGCTGGGCGTGAAGAGCTGCTGAAGAGAGGGGTTTTCCTTCCACAGCGGCAACGAAAGGGTTATAACCGTTTCGTCTGGAGCGTCTTGTATCTGCACACGGAGGCCGCCGCCCATGGTCCGGGTCGTCATTCGGGTGGAGTAGGCGCGCAGACAGCCTCAGGCGCTGCCCATTGCCGCCAGCGCCGGGCTGTGAAGCAATTTCCCCCTACTTCTCCTTGCCAGCGCACGCCGCCTTCAGGTAGCCGCTCACTAGCTCGGTGAACAGTTCCTTCACCGACACGATCTTGTCGATGCGGTGGGCGTTTTTGCCGGCAAAGGCAAAGCCGCGTTGCAGCAAGCCGCGCTGGGCGTTCAGCAGGGCCAGGGAGATGCAGTAGGGGCTCTCGCCCGGGGTGCAGGTCTTGATGCAGTGGTAGGGGCAGCCAAAGGCTTTTTTGGCCTTTTCGCGGATTTTTTCCGTAAAGCTGTTCTTGATGGCCCGGCCGGGCAGGCCCACCGGGCTTTTAATGATGACGATGTCCTCTTCCTTGGCTTCCACGTAAGCCTGCTTGAAGGCCTCGTCCGCGTCGCACTCGTGGGTGGCCACGAACCGGGTGCCCATTTGCACGCCTGATGCGCCCAGCTGGAAGAATTTCACAATATCCTCTCCCGTGTAGCAACCGCCCGCGGCAATTACCGGAATCCGCTTGCCGTGCTTGGCCTCGAAATCGGCCACGGTGTCGACCACGCGGGGCACGATCTTCTCCAGGGCGTAGTCCGGGTCGTCAATCTGCTCCTGCTTGAAGCCCAGGTGGCCGCCGGCCAGGGGGCCTTCCACCACAAACCCGTCCGGCAAATAGTCGTATTTGTGCAGCCACTTCTTGCACAGCACGCCGGCCGCCCGTTCCGAGGAGACAATGGGCGCCAGCTTGGTCCGGGCGCCTTCCACAAGGCGCTTGGGCAGGTCCAGGGGCAGCCCCGCGCCAGAGAAGATGATGTCTACCTTTTCCTCTATGGCCACCTTCACCATTTCCGCAAAGTCGGTCATGGCGGTCATGATATTCACGCCAATCACGCCGTCGGTCTGGTCCTTGGCCTTGCGGATTTCCGTGCTCAGGGCGCGCTGGTTGTGCTCGAACTGGTCCTCGCCCTTAAACCGCTTGTAGAGCATGCCGATGCCGGCGGTGGAGATGACGCCCACGCCGCCCTGGTTGGCCACAGCCGAAGCCAGACCTGCCAGCGAGACGCCCACGCCCATGCCGCCCTGGACTATGGGGATTCGGGCCACAACGTCGCCGAAGCGCAGCGGGGGGATAAAGCCTTGCAGGCAATCTGCAGTGATGTTGACGGGCATGCTCATGGGAAACTCCCTTGTGATTTATGTCTCTTACAGCGTTTGTTGCGCCTGAGTTGCGGGGAGTTCCTGTGGCGAAGCGAGTGACGGCAAGGAAAGCGACTCAAGCAGTGCGGAAAAGCGAAGACGCGTAGGACTCATACTGGGGGCTCGCCGGAGTGTCAAGCAACCAGCGTAGAGCAAACCCGCGTCGAGCACAGGCTGTTCAAAAAAATAGCGCAAAAAAAGACTCGTTTTCTAGGACGCGTTTGAGGGTTTTTGTTTTGATTTCGTGAAATATTTTTCATGTATTGACCTGAGCATTCCGTTGTGGATGCCAAAGGCACGGGTTTTTTACTGGCCCCACAGCGCTGCTTCAGTTCTGCTTTCATAAAAGTAATGCTTCTCAAGAAATTGTAAAGAGAAATCCACAATGCGCAAAACGTCTCTGGCGTCCCTTTTTCGGCTGGCGGCGGCGTCAAGGCTTGACGCCGGATATACGTTTGCATCTGTGCATTATTTGTCTCTCAATTTTCTCTTGACTCTGGGGCGGGCCATATACAGCCCCTAGAAACAGGACCAAATAACGTCATGAATTGCAGGCTCCCAGACCGCGCAATAATTCCACTGAAACTGGGAACACGTTGAGCTACTCCCTCTCTTCCTGCGTATACAGTTCCAGCAGGCCGGGCGGGGGGTTGATGACGGCGCGTTTGGCCTTGGCGTCCAGCTCGGGCACGAAATCCGGGTGGGCCGGAAAGAGTATCTCCCGGTCTTCGGCGTCGTGGATGACCCAAATTTCCTGGGCGTCGGTTGGGGTCAGGATGTCGATGATACTTCCGACGTTCTCTCCATCCGGCAAGAACACGTTGCAGCCTATAAGCTCGTAGAGCAGCACGTCGCCCGGTTCACGGGGGATATCCGATGCGTTGACCAGCAACTCGCAGCCGCGCAGCCCTTCGGCGGCGGTGCGGTCCCTGGTTTCACGCAGGGTGAGCAGCACCCGGTCTTTGTGGAAGCGCCAGGAATGGATGGTGCGCTTTTCCAGCTTTTTTCGGGCTGGCTTTGCGTTGTTTGGCCGGCGCAGGTAGATGCAGGAAACCACGTCGAGCAAAAAAGGGGAGTCAGCAGTGTAGACCACGCTGATCTCCCCTTGCAGGCCGTGCGGTTTCGCCACCTTTCCGATGGCAAGGAATTCTTGTTCGGCCATATGCAGGCGTCAGGTTTCAGGTTACTCGAGTATCTCCAGCACAGAACGTTTTCTGGCTTTTGTGGAAGCGGCGCCAAGGATGGTGCGGATGGCCCGGGCGGTGCGGCCTTGCTTGCCTATCACCTTGCCCAGGTCTTCCTTGGCCACTTTCAGCTCTATCACCGACGTCTGTTCGCCTTCGATTTCAGCAACGGATACGTCCTCCGGCTTGTCCACAAGAGACTTGGCTATGTACTCCACAAGATCTTTCAACATTGCATCTTACCTCCACAGGTTCAGCAGGATCGGGGGAGCAAGGAAGGCCTCTCTCCAGCGGACCACATGCGCGCGGATACTGTCTTACGCCGAATAGCCGGCCTGCTTAAGCAGAGACGTCACCGTGTTGGAGGGCTTTGCGCCCCTGTCCAGCCACGTTTTTACTTTTTCCGCGTCAATCTTGATGTCGGCGGGCTCGGTCATGGGGTTGTAATACCCCAGGTACTCCAAAGCCCGTCCGTCACGCCTGGTCTCGCTGTTCACCGCCACGATGCGGTAAAACGGGCGCTTCTTGGACCCCATTCGTGTCAATCGTAGTTTCAACGCCATGTGTCACAACTCCCTTGTTATTCAATAATATGTTTTTTCCTGAAAGAAGCAAGTCTTTGTGACGCTGCTTCCACACGTCGCCGCGGCCTCCGGCCTGGTGAGGCCGGGTTTGCTGCGCCGCTGCAAAGTCACGCCAGTGGCGGGCCGCGGCGGCGCTGGTGTTATTTTCTTTTCTTCTTTTTCTTGCGCTTTTCTTTCTTCTTTTTAATGGAAGGCTTGGTGGCGGAGGACTTTGGCCGCCGGGGGCCGCCTTCCATGCCGGGCAAGCCGGGCATGCCCGGCATGCCGCCTATTCCCGGCATTCCCGGCATTCCGCCCATTCCACCCATGTCGGGCATGCCTTCCATGTTTGGCGTTCCTTTGCCCATGCCAGGCAGGGAGGGAAACTTGCCTTTCTTCTTTCCCTTTTTGCCGCCCATCATGTTCTGCATCATTTTGCGCATGGCCTGAAAGTTGACCAACAACCCGTCCACCTGTTTCAGGTCAGTTCCGCTGCCTTTGGCGATGCGCTCTTTGCGGCTCTGGTTGATGATGGCCGGGGCCTTGCGCTCTTTGGGCGTCATGGAGTTGATGATGGCCTCCACCTTGGCCATCTCTTTTTCCGGCATCTGCATCTCGCCCAGCTTCTCGCGCAGCGCGCCCATGCCGGGTATCATCTTCAGCATGCCCTCCAGGCTGCCCATCTTGCGCAGACGGCGCATCTGGGTGCGGAAATCGTCAAGATCGAACTTGGCTTCCTGCATCTTGGAGGCCAGTTCTTCCGCCTCCCCCTCCTCCATGGTGGATTCCGCTTTTTCGATGAGCGTGAGCATGTCGCCCATGCCCAGAATGCGGCCGGCCATGCGGTCGGGGTAAAAATCGTCCAGCTCGGAAAGCTTCTCGCCTGTTCCCACCAGCTTGAGCGGCTTGCCTGTGGTCGCTTTGATGGAAAGAGCTGCGCCGCCGCGGGCGTCGCCGTCCATCTTCGTCAAAGCCACGCCGCTTATGTCCAGCAGTTCGTCAAACTTTTGGGCCACGGTCACGGCGTCTTGGCCGGTCATGGCGTCAGCCACGAACAAAATTTCATTGGGCTGCACTGCGGCCTTGATGGCTTTGAGCTCGTCCATCAACTTCTCGTCCACATGCAGCCGGCCGGCAGTGTCCAGAATGACCACATTGCGGCCCAGCTCCCGGGCTTGTGCAACGGCGTCTTTGGCTATGTCCACCGGGTTCATCTCGGTGGTGGAGGCGTACGCCGGCACGTCCAACTGCTTGGCCAGGGTGTGCAGCTGCTCGATGGCCGCGGGGCGGTACACGTCCAACGGAACCATGTACGGCTCCATCTTGGCTTTGCGCAGCTTTAGAGCCAGCTTGGCTGTGGTGGTGGTCTTACCAGAGCCTTGTAGGCCCACCATCATGATCACAGCCGGCTTGCCGCTCAGCTCCAGCCCCTGATGCTCGCCGCCAAGAAGCTCTATCAGTTCTTCGTGGACGACCTTCACCACCTGCTGGCCGGGGTTCAAACCCTTGAGCACATCCTGCCCCAGGCAACGGTCCTGCACCCGGGCTATGAAATCGCGAACCACCTTGAAGTTGACGTCCGCTTCGAGCAGGGCCAGGCGCACTTCGCGCAGGCCTTCCTGGACGTTGCTTTCGTCCAGGCGGCCCTGGCCCTTGAAGCGTTGAAAAACTGAATCAAGACGGTCTGACAAACTTTCGAACATGTATATTTCTCCACAGCAAAAGAGAGGATCAGTTACGAGACTTTTGTCGGCAAGTCAAGCTCTGAGCTGCAGTGAGCAACATTCTCGGAACATATGTATTTTTGAGCGGCTAAGCGAGGAAAATAAAAAGATATTGTAAAAAATGCCCGCGCTTCTTGTCATCGTCTTTCAGGTGTACTAGTATGGAGTGAAGTGGAACACAGGCGCTGTATTATCCCGGTCTTCGCCGGCCTTGGCGCTGCAGGACGCGCCAGAGGCGCCAGCAAGGGATCAGCGCAGAAAAAAGGAGCTTCAGATATGAGCGAAAAAAAAGTGCTCGTTGTGGACGATGAAAAACACATCCGCATGCTGTACCAGGAAGAGCTGGAGCAGGAAGGGTACGCTGTAGCCACCTCTGACGGGCAGGAAGACATTCTGGAGGTCATTGGCCGCGAAAAGCCGCAGGTGGTTATCCTGGACATTAAGCTGGGCGCCAACCGCTCCGGCCTGGACCTGCTGCAGGAGATCCGCAGCAAGGATCAGTCCCTGCCGGTCATTTTAAGCACCGCTTACGACAGCTTTCAGCACGACCTCAAGTCCATTGCCGCCGACTACTACGTGGTCAAGTCTGTGGAGCTTTCTGAACTGAAAAACAAAGTGGCGCTGGCCATGGCCAAGGCTACCCGCGAAGCTGTCTAGCCAGGCTGCTGTATGCGCCCCAAGCCGCATGGGCGCAGCGCCGCAACTGGCTGGGCCGCTCTTTATTACCAAACTGAAACTTGCCCTGGGCCGGGTTACGTGGTAGCGGCTCGCCATGTTCGATATTGAAGCCGCCATCACGCGCCTTGCCGTCTCCTTTGTCCCCCTGTTGTTGGGCGTCATCTGCCACGAGGTCGCCCACGGCTATGTAGCCCTGCTGCAAGGCGACCGGACCGCCCAGGCGGCCGGCCGACTGACCATGAACCCTATACCGCATCTGGACCCGGCCGGCTCCATGGTCTTTATCCTTACTGCCCTGTTCAGCCCCTTCGTCATTGGCTGGGCAAAGCCGGTGCCCGTGGATTTTCGCTACTTCCGAAATGTCCGCAAAGGGATGGTCCTGGTCTCTCTGGCAGGGCCAGGGGCCAACATCGCCCTGGCGTTTGTCTGGGCGCTGCTGCTCAAGCTGGGCGTGACCTACCACGCGTCCCTGGGCTCCATGGCCCAGTTTCTGTTGCCCATGTTCCAGGCCGGGGTGGTCATCAACTTGATACTGGCCATCTTCAACCTTATCCCCATCCCGCCCATGGACGGCTCCAAGGTCCTGGCCGGGGTCTTGCCTCCCCGAGCCGCCATGCAGTACATGGCCATTGAGCGCTACGGCTTCATCATCGTCATCCTGTTGCTGGCCACCGGCCTGCTGTGGCGGATTATCGGGCCGGTACTGCAATTCGGCTACGCGGGGCTGCTAATTCTGTTTAATATTCCTATCAGTTAACCCACTGAACGCATAGTAAGAGGACGCCATGAAAAGCAAGGCAACGCGCATCGTTTCAGGCATGCGGCCCACTGGCCCGCTGCACCTGGGCCACTACTTCGGGGTGCTGGTCAACTGGATAGAGATGCAAAAATCCATTGAGTGTTACTTTTTTGTGGCCGACTGGCACGCTCTGACCACGGAATACGCCGAGCCGCAAAAAATCAAGGGATTCGGCCCGCAGCTGGTGCTGGACTGGGTGGCCGCCGGACTGGACCCGAAGCAGTGCGTCATTTTTTTGCAGTCCGCCATCAAGAGCCACGCCGAGTTGCACCTGCTCTTTTCCATGATCACCCCCCTGGGCTGGTTGGAGCGCAACCCAACTTACAAAGACGTGAAACACGAGCTGGCCGCCAAAGATCTGAACACCTACGGCTTTTTGGGCTATCCAGTGCTTCAGGCTGCGGACATACTCATCTACCGGGCCAACGCCGTGCCTGTGGGCCACGATCAGCTGCCGCACCTGGAACTGACCCGCGAGATAGCCCGGCGTTTCAACCATCTGTATGGCGACTTTTTTCCTGAGCCCGAGGCCAAGCTGACCCCTTCGGCCAAGTGTCCGGGCCTGGACGGTCGCAAAATGTCCAAGAGCTATGGCAACTCTATCTACCTGAGCGATTCCATGGACGAGGTGAAAAAGAAAATCATGTCCATGTTTACGGACCCCAACCGCAAGCGTAAGGCAGACCCGGGCGACCCCGCGGCGTGCAATCTGTTTCCTTACCACGAGCTGATAACTTCCGCGGACCGGTTGCCGGACATTAAGGACGGCTGCACCAACGCCACGTGGGGCTGCGTGGACTGCAAGAAGCTGCTGCTCGAATCCATGGCCGTGTTTCTGGAGCCCATGCACGCCCGCCGCACAGAGCTGGAAGCCGACCCTGGCGCCTTGCAGGACATCATTGAGGCGGGCAACGCCAAGGCTCTGGAAGAATCTTCCAGGACCATGGAGCAGGTGCGCGCGTTGCTCAATTTCTGATCAACGCTATCTGGACAAAGCAAGGGAGCAGCCATGTCAGTAGCATTTTTGGGGCAGTACCTCATCACCCGCGGCCTTATCACCCGCGAGCAGCTGGACGAAGCGCTGACTGAGCAGCGCCGGCGCAACGTGCGCCTGGGCGAACTGGGCGTGCAAAAGGGCATGCTCACACCGGAGCAGGCACAGCGCATCCACGACATGCAGCGCGAGACGGACAAGCCCTTTGGCCAGATGGCCGTGGAACAAGGCTATCTGACGGCGCAGCAATTGGACGAGCTGCTTTCCGTGCAGTCCTCGGCCTACGTGTACCTGGGCGAGGCTCTGACCGGCCAGGGAGCTGTACAGCCGGACTGCTTCATGTCCGCCATGAACGATTTTAACCGGCTGCAGCAGGACCTGCAGTCCCGGTGCGTTAACCTGCTCTGGTCTGTGGAGGAGGGAGGAAACCTCATGCGCGCCGTGGAAGCCATGCAACGGGCCTTCATCCGTTTTGTGGGCACGCCAGTCAAAATGCAGGAAACCTGCAGCGAACTGGGGCTGCGGCACAAAGAGTCGATCTACGGCGTGACGGTGGTGTTGGAGGATGGCCTGGCCATTTGTTGCGGCCCGGTTATGGGCGAGGAGTTCCTGCAGCACACCATAGAGTACTATGCCTGCAGGACCGGCGTGGAGATAGAGCCTGCCCCCTGCTGCCGGGACCTGGCCATGGTGACTGGCCGGTACCTGCGGTCTGCCTTGGACGGCTGCCGCCGGTCGACGGCGTCGGTCAAGCTGGCAGAAAAAGATGAGCTGGACGAGCTGCTCAAAGGCGTCCAGGTGCGGCTGCAGGCGCCGTACGGCGATTTTCGTTTGGCGTACCGCGAAAGCGGTATGTTGAGCCGAGCGAATAATGAAACAACCGAAGATGATGCAGATACGGGTGAGCGAGCTTAAGCCGAGGGACATCTACGGCAAATAATCATCTGCGGCAAAATATCTTTTCATACCATGAAAGTATCCATACAGAATCTCACCAAGGCTTACGGCGGCCACGACCTGCTGCGGGATTTTTCCCTGGAGCTGCACGCTGGCGTGCGTCTGGCCGTTACCGGGCCCAACGGCGCAGGCAAGTCCACCTTTTTGCGCATACTTGCCGGAGCCGCCCAGCCGGACGCGGGCCGGGTGTCCATGCCCAAGGGAGCGCGGTTGGGCTACGTGGCCCAGGAGCTGGACGAGGAAGACCTGGCTGCGCCGCTGCTGGACTGGGTGCTGGAGGTGCTGCCCTCCTGGGCGGACTTTTGGCGGGACTGGGAAAAGGCCCAGGACGAGGACAACACAGAGGCGCTGGCGGCGCTTTCCCGGCGCCAGGTGGAGCTGGAGCAGACCTATGGCTACAATCCCGAGCACCGAGCCCACGCCGTGCTCACCGGTTTGGGGTTTGAGCCGGAAAAACACGCCGCCCTGCTGTCCACCTTTTCCGGCGGCTGGCGGGAGCGGGCCAAGCTGGCCCGGGTGCTGGTGGCTGGGGCGGACGTGCTCTTGCTGGACGAGCCCACCAACCATCTGGATTTGGAAGCCGTGGAGTGGCTGGAGTCTTTTCTGCTGGATTTTGCTGGCGTGCTCGTCTTCGTGGCCCACGACCGAGTTTTTCTGGACCGGGTGGGCAAGCAGGTGCTCTTCCTGGGCGGTTCAAAGCCCATCTACCGCACCGGGACCTTTGACGAGTTTCTGGCTTGGCAGGAAGAGTACGAAGAGCAGCGCCAGCGCGAGGCCAAAAAACTCTCCGCCGAGCTGGAAAAGAAGATGGACTTTGTGCGCCGCTTTAAGGCCAAGGCAACCAAGGCCCGCCAGGCGGCCAGTAAAAAAAAGCAGGCCCTGCGCATAGAGCGCGAGCTGGACGGCCTGATCCCAGAGCGCAAGCGCAAGACTCTTTCCTTTAAATGGCCGGAGCCAAAGCGCGGGGACAAGATCACCGCCAGCGCGGTGGGGTTGCAGGCGGAATTCCGCTCCGGCGGCCCCCTCTGGCCGCCTCTGGACTTCAACATCTTCCGTGGCCAGAAGATCGCCGTGGCCGGCCCCAACGGCTGCGGCAAGTCCACGCTTTTGAAGATGCTCGTCGGCAAGCTGGAGCCCACGGCCGGGTACAGCGAAATAGGCTCCAACACCTCCTTGGGCTACTTCAGCCAACACCAGTTGGAGACGTTGTCTATGGACAAGACCGTGCTGGCGCAGATTCGGTCGCTGGCCGACCCACGGACCACGGAAGAGGAGCTGATGTCCGTGCTGGGGCTGTTTATGCTGGGCGAGAAATACTTTGACCGCCAGGTGGGCTCGTTGTCCGGCGGGGAGAAGAGCCGGCTGGCCCTGGCCGCGCTGTTCCTGGCCCGGGCCAATTTTCTGGTGCTGGACGAACCCACCAACCACCTGGACCTGGAAAGCCGCGAAGCCTTGGTGGACGCCCTGGAGTCCTTCCCTGGCACGCTGCTGCTGGTGGCCCACGACCGCTGGCTGCTCTCGGAAGTGGCGGAAGTGGTCTGGGAGCTGGGCGAGGACGGCATGACCGTGCACGAGGACGGCTTTGCCGGCTACGAACGGTCACGGCTGTGCGAAGCCCCGGAAGAGACAGACGACGGCGCCGCGGCGCAACAGCCCTCGTCCCTGACCCGGGAAGAAGCCAAACGCATCAAGCGCGCCCAGGCCGAGCGCCGCAACGCCGTCTACAAACAGCTGAAACCCAAGCAAGACCGCTACGATGCGCTGGAAAAGGAGCTGGAAGCCGTCGGGGCAAAGCTTTCCGAGACGGAAAAAACGCTGGCCGACCCCGAAATCTATGCGGATGCAGCAAAGATGACGCCGCTGCTGCAGAAGTATAAAGACCTGCAGGATCGTAGCGAGAAGCTGCTGGAAGAAATGACCTCGCTGGAAGAGGACATCCAGCTTCTGGAAAAGGAACGCGAGACGCTGGCCGTTTGTTGAGAAGGGCTGCGCACATCTGTGGTTAATTCTTGGGCTGGTGTAAGTACGCGCATCGTTCATCCCCTCAGCTTCGCCTTCGTCTGCACCCCAAGCGCTGCAAGCCGTGTTGCCCCGCGTTGCCCCGCCGTCTTATAGACTGCCAGATGACGCCTGCCCTGCGGCTCGCGTTGCTCGCCATTCTCAGGCGTGTATTGGCAGTGTCTGCGCTAATCTTCGTTCTTTTGTCTGCGTTATCTGCGGTTAAACCCTTGCCCAAAACATAAGGGCGCAACCACTATTGTAGCTGCGCCCTTATGGGAGCCGGACACCCAGCAGCGACCGTTACCGCTGCTCCCTCTCGGGCCTGACGGGGTTGGCGGCGCCACTGCCGCCCGGCTCCCGGCCGGCGTATGATGTCCTTCGTCGTCTTGCCGGTTGTGCAGCCGGCAGGCGGCATGTGTAAACTGGCGGAGAGGGAGAGATTCGAACTCTCGGTACCGGTTTTGCCGGTACACACGATTTCCAATCGTGCACCTTCGGCCAGCTCGGTCACCTCTCCGCAAGAACTGGACCTACTAACGCAACTGTACCGGCCTTGGCAAGTATTTTTTTTACTTTTTTAGCTGAGTGTTGCAACCGTCCATCTTCCTAGGAAACGCAGCCATCGAAGATTTTCCGACAGCCTGTCAGCTGAGTGTGTGGACGTTGTCCCGCGCCCAGTATTGCATGTCGTACTTGGCCTGCATGGCTTCCACCAGTTTGTTCTCGTCCGCCCGGTCCATGGGCAGAATGCGGATGTTCACTATGCGCTTGCTGGCGTTTGGGGTTTCCAGCGATGTCATTACCGACACGATGCGGCCGCCAGCTGCCCCTATCGCGTCGATAAGCTCCTGCAGCACGCCGGCTTCATTGGCAAGCTCAAACCCCATTTGCACGCCGCCGTGTCGCACGCCGGTTATGTCTGTAAGCACCTTGAACAGGTCTGTATCCGATATAATGCCGGCCATTGAGCCGTCGTCGTTCACCACCGGCAGGGCGCCAATGCGCTTGTCGATGAAGAAGGAGGCCACGCGTTCCACTGTGTCAGCTGGGCTTAGCGCGTGCGGATCCTTGGTCATGATGTCCTTCACTTTAATCTCCGAGAGCAGATAGTACAGCTCGTGCACGTCCAGGGTGGTGGCCTTGGAGGGCGAGGCTTCTTTGATATCCCGGTCGGAAACCATGCCCACCAGTTTGCCGGCCTCATCCACCACAGGCAGGTGCCGTATTTTCTTTTCCTTCAATATCTTGGAAGCCTTCATCATGGACATGTCCGGCGTCGCCGTCACTACATCCGTTGTCATCCAGTCCCGAATTAACATGGTTTCCCTCCTTGGTTCTGCGCGCCTGGGGCAAAAGTTTACAAAGTATTTCATAATAGTACGACGCACTTTTGAAGTTGGCAAGTCCTGGCGGCTGCTTTTTTGCGCAACGGCTGTATACATGGTATCATCTTATCCTCTCTACAACACCATTCCCCAAGGAGGCTGCATGCCGGCTTGCGCCCTCGCTTTTATCCTTGCTCTTTTTCTGCTGGTCCAGCCTGCGGCCGGCTTGGCTTCGGTCACTGTCTCCACCGCCGCCCAACTGACCACAGCCCTGAGCAACGCCAACTCTGGCGGCGATAAGGAGATACTCTTACAGGACGGGGACTACGCCCTGTCCAACACCCTACACGTGATGGCGGACGGGGTTGCCATTCGCTCGGCTTCCGGCAACCGTAGCGCCGTGACCATCCGCGGCCAGGGCATGCAGGGCGGCATTGGCAACGGCGTGTATGTGGAAGGGCACAACTTTACCTTGCAGGATGTAACCATAGGCGAAGTGGCCAACCACGCCGTGCAACTGGCGGTGGGCTATGACAACCTGCACATAAACAACTGCGTCATTCGCGACACTTACGAGCAGATGGTCAAGGGCCCTTACGACGCCGGCCAGATGGACGTTTCCTGCGACAACGGCCTTATTGAAAACTGCTACTTCTACTACACCGCCGGCGTGGGCCCGCAGTGGTACATAGGCGGGGTGGACGTACACAACGGCCACGGCTGGATTATCCGGGACAATATTTTTCAGGACATAGAAAGCCCCAACAGCGCCGTGGCCGAACACGCCGTGCACTTCTGGTCCAGCTCCAGCGGCACGCTGGTGGAGCGCAACAATATCATCAATTGCGACCGCGGGGTGGGCTTCGGCTTGGGCGAGCGGGGCCACAGCGGCGGGATAATCCGCAACAACATGATCTACCACGACGCGGGCGGCGCCTTTGCCGACGCCGGCATATCCCTGGAAAATTCGCCGGATACGCAAGTCTACAACAACACCGTGTATCAGGAGCACAGCTACAGCAACGCCATTGAATACCGCTACAGCGGCACGGAAAACGTTTTTATTGCCAACAACTTGACCAACAAGGCCATTCGCAGCCGCGACGGCGGCTCCGGCACGGTCCGCAACAACTACACAGACGCCGCCGCCGTCATGTTCGCAGACGCTGCATCGGGCGATCTGCACTTGGCCTCGGCCGTGGCAGGCGTAGTCAACGCCGGCGAAGAGATCAGCGGCTTGACCGACGATTGCGACGGGGACTACCGGACAGACGGACAGCCGGATATAGGCGCGGATGAGTACGGCGCCACGTCTGTCATTCCGGCGGTGACGCCCATTGGTACAATTGTATTGATGCTCCTGCTTGCAAAGTCTTTGCAGAACAGGGGCGCACAGTAGGATCAGTCTGTTATGCGCTCGCGGTGGGAGTATACGTTCATGCGGTTGTGCCGCAGAAAGCCTATGAGCGTGATGTTCAGCCGTTCGGCGTAGGCCACTGCCAGAGTGGTGGCCGCGGAGACGCCCGCCAGCACCTGTGCGCCGGCCACAGCGGCCTTTTGCACCATTTCAAAGCTCAACCGCGACGAGGCTGCAGCAAGGAATATTTCGCTCTGCCGGTCCTGGCGGAGCACTGCGCCTATGGCCTTGTCCATGGCGTTGTGCCGGCCCACGTCTTCGGCGTAGCTCAGCAGCTGCAGCCCGGCGTCGAACAAGGCCACGGAGTGGGACGCCCCGGTGAGGGGGAATACCTGCTTTTGTGCTTCAAAGACGGACTTTACGGACTGCATGGCCGCAGCGCTCACGGTGGATTCGCCCGTCACAGGCTGCAAGTCGCTGTAGATTTCCTCCAGCGCGGTTTTGCCGCACACGCCGCAGCTGGAGCGGCTGACAAAGCTTTTGCGCTCGGGAACAGGCTTTTGCGCGGCCAGCTGGGCCAGCACCCGGAAGCCGGCCTGGGCGCCCTCGCACGGCGCCAGACTCTCCAGGTCGGCGGTAGAGTCTATAATCCCTTCGGTGAGGAGAAACCCCGCGGCCAGGTTCAGGTCGTCCCCAGGCATGCGCATGGTCACGGCGTAGGGGGTGCCGTCCACATATATTTCCAGGGGTTCCTCCACGGCTACGTCGTCGTCCACGGCCCGGCCGGCGCCGTCCTTGTACTTGATGATGGGCAAAGAGCGAATGGCCACGGGCTCAGCCCCCTATGGCGGACATGACCTTGGAGCAGACCGAGACCTGCTGGCGTTTCTCGGCCAGTAGCTCAAATCCCAGGGGCTTTCGTTCCTGGGCTTTTTCCAGAACCTTAAGCACCTGTGCGTCTCCTAGCTTGGGATGCCGCAACAGCGGCCGCAGCCGGTATTCGTTGTCCGAGAATAGGCAGGTCCGCAAGCGGCCGTCGCAGGTAACCCGCAGCCGGTTGCAGGTATGGCAAAAGTGGTTGGATAGGGGGGAGATGACGCCCAGCCTGCCGGCGCCGCCCTTGATGGTGAATACCCGGGCCGGGCCAGAGGTGGTGGAGGCCGGGCCCAGAGGCTCCAGCTCGCAAAGCTCGCCGGCACTGGTCAAAATGTCCTCGGCGGACCAGTAGTGTTGCTCTTCCCAGATGGTCTTGCCGCCCACAGGCATGAACTCAATGAACCGCACGTCCAAGGGATTGTTCCGGGCCATCTCGATGAACTGCGGCAGCTCTTTATCGTTAATGTTGCGCAAGGCCACGCAATTTATCTTTACCCGCATGCCGATCTCCAGGCACTCGTCTATAGCCTGGCGAACCTTGTGGTAGGCGTCCACCTCGGTCAAGCGCTGGAATGTGGCCGGGTCCATGGTGTCCAGTGAAATGTTCAACCTTTTCACGCCCATGTCGGCCAGGGTCTGGGCCTTGCCTGGCAATAACACGCCGTTAGTGGTTATGCGCAGGTCCAGGTCCGGGTAGTTGGTTACGGCGCGCTCCAGAAACTGCATGAAGTCCTTGCGCACCAGGGGCTCGCCCCCGGTCAGCCGGACCTTGCGCACGTCCAGGTCCCGGGCCATGCCCATGAGCCGCAAAATCTCTTCATACGTCAAAATCTGCTCGTGTGGGATGGGTACGAATTCGCACCCGCCCTGGCAGTAGAAGCACCGCAAGTTGCATCTGTCGGTAATCGAAAGCCGCATGTAGCTGACGCTGCGGCCGTAGCTGTCTACAAGCACCGTCATTTCCTTTGGTCGTTTACTGCATTGGCCGCATCGTGCGGCGCAAGGCCGGCCAGGCGTTCCGGCCGCAGCCGGCGAAGCAAGGCCAGGTCCGCTGGGTAGTTGATATTGAAAAAAGGCAGGGCCTGGTCCTGCGAATACGAAATGTGGCAGCGCTTTTCCGCAGGAACCGCGCGGCTGAGCTTAAACATTGATTGGTCCACGGCCTCCTGCAGCAGGGGGGCGGCCTCCGGCTCGTACACCGCAGCCAGGGACTCTATATAACCCGTCTCCACCTGCTGAAAGGTGGTCATCACCGCATGCGGCGGCCGGTTGCGCCAGGCTGCAACCAATGTGCGCAGGGTGTCCGCGTCCATTAGCGGCAGATCGCAAGCCAACACCAGCAAAGGCCGCTGTAGTCGCTGCAGACAGGTAAGAATGCCTCCCATGGGCCCGCAGCCTGGAACGTCGTCCGGCAGCCATGGCGGCTTTGCGCCCAGTTCGGCCGCCAGGGGCCCAGCGTCGCGGCCGGAAACGTAAACTTCCGGACACAATTCCAGGAGCAACTCGGCAGTATGGGCGAGAAAACTGCGGCCGGACAAAGGCTCGCACACCTTGTCCCGGCCCAGCCGGCGGCTTTTGCCCCCGGCCAGGACCACGCCTGTCAGTTCGCGCTGCGCGGCCATTATAACTCCTAGAACCCCCAGCCAGAGGCCGTGGGCCGGGAGTAGCCTTCCTGCCGGGCCAGCACGTCCATGCTCAACGACGCGAGGTCATCCAAAAGCGGCAGAACTTTGCGGTCAAAGTTCCGGAAATCAATCGATTTTATGTACATCTTGCACGCCGTGCAGACGTCAACGCGGCTGCCGGGCTCTTCCTCGGCGTCAAAGTAGAGCAGTTTTTCCTGTTCGTCTTCGCCGCAAAACGGGCAGCCAAGCCGCTTGGCTTTGTAGTCGGTCAGGCAGTACGAACAGGTCAAAAACCGCGCGCCTTCTTTGCCTCGCAACTCGCTGATAAGGGGCAGACCACCGCACACCGGGCAGTGGCCATGGATCCAGGCGTTGTCCCGGTTGCGCTCGGCGTCCAGCTTCTGCGCGGCTGCGGCCAGGCTTGGGGTCAGGGCGGATTTTACCAGGAACACCAGAGCGCTGGGCGAGCTGGGCGTTTTGGCCGCCCATTCGGTGAAATATTTCTGATCATTGGCCCGAAACCGTTCAAACAGAACGTCGGCGTCCATCTCGCCGTCTTCAATGGCCTTGGCGATAACGCCGCCGGCCTCGGCTGTTGGCTGCTGATCCTGCAGCAAGGCTAGAAAGCGGTCGAAAAGCATCCTGGCCTGTTCCAGGTCGCAGGGCAAACTCTCCCGGTCCACCATGGGCGCGCCCTGAGCCCGGGCCTGCTCGCCGGCTGTCTCTACCTCTGCGGCAGGGGGAACATTGGCCTCCTCCCGCGCTTCTATCTGCGCCGTGTACACAGCTTCCACCATATCCAACAATGGGCTGGGAAAATTACCGTCCTTGCGCAAATCCTGCATGCGCTGCGCCAGCGCTTTCTTCTCTTTTTGTGCTTCCAGTGGCATTGTCTCTCCGTACTGCTTACAGTAATCATTGGTTGAGGTGTCGCAACGTATACCTTCCGCAGCAAAAACGCTACCCCATAGGGCGTAGCGCACGGTTTGACACCATATTCTGACAAAGTCACGCTTATAATTGTTGAGAACAAGAGTTATTTACTTGGCGGGGCAAAGGTTTGAGGACAATCACGCGCGGGCGGGGTCAGGCTGCAAAGCAGCTGGAGCAGAACGGTAACGCCATTTGGTTCTATAACACCACGTAAGGAGTGTATTTTTATGCAGGCAGTCGCTATAGTCGGGTTTAAAAATTCAGGAAAAACAACGTTGGCCGTGGAGCTGGCCCAAGCGCTGAAACGCCGCGGCGTGCGCACGGCCGCTCTGAAGAGCACTCACCACGAACACATTGACAAACCAGAAACTGACACCGGCAGACTGCTCGGCGCCTGCTCGGCGGTTGCTGTTCGGGCAGGCGCCGAAAGCGCCGTATTCTGGAGCGAGCCCAAAGACCTGCTGAACCTGGTCCCCCTGCTGGGCAACCCACAAATGCTCATTGTGGAGGGGGGGAAAAGCCTGAAATGGCTGCCCCGGGTGCTGGTGCTGCGCGACCCGGCCGAGGCCGCTGAGCTGAACCCCGAGCTGGCTCTGGCAAGCTATGGCGATGTGACGGCGCCAGGGCTGCAACAGG
>CAYTSA010000017.1:0-50635 GCA_964440345.1 uncultured Desulfovibrionaceae bacterium
TCCCTGACCTGTAGCCGGCTTGCTTGGTCAGCGCTGGCCAGGCGGTGGATTTTGGAATTTCCTACCTATTGACTTCCTGCAGCAACACCTTTATCGTAAATTTACGATGAAAGTTTCCGCGCCCCATCTTCCAACCGTCTCCTTTCTGGACGAGTTTTCAAATGAAGAGCTGGCCAAGGGTTGCAAGGGCCTGGCGCACCCGGCCCGGGTGGCCATACTCAAACATCTGATTGCAGTTGACGCTTGCGTATGCGGCCGCATCGTAGAGGTTGTGGGGCTGGCCCAATCCACGGTGAGCCAGCATTTAAAAGTGCTCAAAGAGGCCGGCTTGGTGAGGGGCGAGGTAAACGGCCCGGCCACCTGCTACTGTGTGGACAAGCAGGCGCTGGCGAACCTGATAGCTGCATTGGAAGGATTATGAGAGACTTTACATGCCTGGAAGAGCTGAAACCCCCTGGAGTAACTGAGGCTTGCCGCCGTCCCTCTATTGGCGCTGTAGCCTGCGAAGACGCCGACGACATTTCCTGTTGCGGCGACAAGACCTTGCCGCCTGCGGGACCAGAGCAACGGGCCGGCTATAGCGTGCTGCCTTTTGTTGCAGAGTTCTTGGACACGCCGGCAGGCTTGGCGCCGCTGGTCAGCACCCGGCTTTCGTTGGGTGATTATTGGCAGTCCGCCCTGGCCAGGACCGGCGCTATCCGCGACTGCTACGCTATTGCGCCGGGGCTGTACGCCGTGGGCCAAGCAGGGCCGCAATCCCCTGTGCTGGCCACCGCCAACTACAAACTCACTTTTGACAGCCTGCGCAAGGAGCTGGAAGGCGTGGATGCATGGATTCTGGTGCTGGACACCCGAGGCGTGAACGTGTGGTGCGCAGCCGGCAAGAAGACCTTTTCCACTGATGAAGTCCTGCGCAGCATTCAGGCTTCGGCCCTGGCCACGGTTGTGTCTGGCCGCTCCCTCATTCTGCCGCAGCTGGCGGCGCCCGGCGTTTCCGCGCGGGAGGTAAAGCGTCGTACAGGTTTTAATTGTGTCTGGGGTCCTGTCCGAGCTGGCGACATCCCGGCGTTTCTGGCGGAGGGCGGAGCGGACGAACACATGCGCCAGGTGACCTTCAGCCTGGGGGAAAGGGCCGTACTCATTCCCGTGGAGCTGTATCATCTGCGCAAGACGCTGCTCTGGCTGGTCCCTGTTCTGTTCGCAGTATCCGGCGTCGGTCTGGATGTATTTTCCTTTTCTGACGCCTGGATACGCGGGCTTTACGCCTTGATGTTTCTGGCCGTGGGCATTGTGTCCGGGGCTGCCGCCACGCCATTGCTTTTGCCGTGGCTGCCTGGCCGGGCCTTCGCGGCCAAAGGCGCTGTCATGGGGCTCGCTTCCGGGCTGGCCGTGGCGGCGTTCATGCATGGCCTGCTCTCGCCTGGAGAGCTCGCCGCCGCGGTACTCTTTTGCACGGCCGTGTCTTCATTCCTGGGCATGAACTTCACCGGCTCCACGCCGTACACCTCGCCCTCCGGGGTGGAAAAAGAAATGCGCTGGGCCATCCCCTTTCAGGCTGCGGCTACGGCCACGGCTTTCATTGTGTGGGTGTGGGCGCATTTCGTTTAGCAGGCTGTTGAATAATCCACGAAAGCTGCGTTGCCTCAAAGAATTTACCCTTTCGTGTATTGCATCTATACGTCTATCTTGGACTTTTTTGTGTTTTGCCCTCGTATTGTTTGAACAGCCTGTACAAAGGGACTTTTGCAACACTCAGTTGAGGCAAACAAAGGAGAAGGCGCCTTGCAAGATTTTCGCTATATTGATGATGTGGCCACGCTGCAGCTGGACCGCCAGGCGTGCATCGGCTGCGGGTCCTGCGTAGAGGTGTGCCCGCATCGAGTGCTGGCCATGGAGGAGGCAGAACGCAAGGTCCGCGTACAAGACCGCAACGGGTGCATAGAGTGCGGAGCCTGCGCCATGAACTGCCCTACGCGCGCCCTGACTGTGACTCCTGGCGTGGGCTGCGCCGCCTATATCATTAAAAAATGGATCAAGGGCGGGAACGCTGCTTCCTGCTGCTGACCAGAAGGATGCGGCGGCGCAGTTCTTCACGCAATACTATTTCAGCAACAACAGCTGATAGGCCGGCTGCAGCCTGGCGTTGGCGTCATCCAGCTGCAGGTACACGTCAATACTGCCCAGCTGGTCCGGATTAGCTGCGTCCGGTCCCATGGTCACCGTGCCGAACCAGCGCGTGCTGGTTGCGGCATTCACGTTCCAGGCCAGTTGCAGGCCGAACTCCTGTTCTTCAGGCACGGCCGTGGCGCCGCCGGCTATGGTTGCGCTCATGTTTTCTTCGTCGTCTCCGTAGACCACGCCCAGCGAGATGGTAACGTTGTCCTTGGCGGCTCCGGTGGGGTCGGAGGCCTGGAAATTCTGCACAAACACAGAGTAATCGCCGGCGGCGGGATTCCGAAACGCCGCAAACTCATCGTTGCCGTCATTGGCGGATCGGGAAAGAAGATTTCCCTGGGCGTCAACAATATACAGGTCGATGTCCGGAGAGGTTGTCTGCGCCACAGTAGCGGCAACATACGTTGCGCCGTCCGGCACGGTGAAAGGTATAATCCATTCCCCGGCTGAGCTGTCCGAAATGGTTGGCGTGGGGTCCTGGGCCAGCTGGTTGACATAGTCCACGCCCGGAACCATGCCCGTGACAGAGGCGGTAAAGTCTGTGATTTCAATCGCCTGCAAGGAAATCGTCGTAGAGCCGGATGCTGCCTTGCCCGTCAGCGCCAAACTGTCCGCGCCGCTACGGTTTTTGCTCATGGCGGCCACAGGCAGACGCGTGGCAGGGCAGGAATCTGTGGCGGGCGTGAATGTGACAGCGCCGTAGGCCCAGAAGTATCTTACCAGATTGCTGTCGGTTGTCAGGGAGACGGTCACTTTCTGACTCTCGCCCGGGTTCAGGGTAAATGCGGCCGGCGAAACATCCAGGAAAACGCCCACGGGGTTGTCCACAGAGGCTGTCCATGTCTCGGTTGTGCTCAGCCCGTTGGTCACGGTTCGCGTCCACTGGGTTGTATTGATATATGTTTCGCGGCCCATTGACGGCAGGTTCAGCTCAGATGGATCACCGCCAAGCGAGGGGTCAGCATTTTGAAACTCGCTACTGGTAACTTCCAGATAGAGGCCCGCCCGGGCGGCCTGCGAGAGGTCCACACGGCCCGCGCCTATGTCAAAGGGGTCGGCCGGCGTGGTTTCGTCCTCTTTGAGCAGGGTGGTCACGCCTGTAGTCATCAGCGCGGACTGCACTTGGGCCATGGACCAGTCCGGGTGCAGGCCTATGAGCAGGGCCGCGGCGCCCGCCGTGTGGGGCGACGCCATGGAGGTGCCAGACATGAACTGGTACTTGATTTCGTTGTCCACGCCGCCGGCGGCCAGAATATTGGTTCCGGGAGCGGCAACGTCCGGCTTGACGACGTCCGGGACCTCGGAGTTGTAGCCCCGGGAGCTGGAACTGTTCATGATGTCGCCAAGGGAGTCGTTCAGATTGGCGGACCAGCCAGCCAACATTGCCGTATGGCCAGCTCCAGAGGCCAGCCAGTTTTTCAAGCTCAGGCCCTGATTATAGGTGACATGCGTTGCCGGCAGATAGTGGTCGTCGGATACGACAGAGTCGCCGTCTGACTCTGCGTTGGCCAGAACCATGCCCCCGGCGCCGCCGTCGAGCACATTTTTCCCCTTGCCCACCCGAGCGATATTGCCCCGGTCGCAGACCACGATTTCTCCATTAAAGGTCCCTGCCGGAAAGGCTTCGTTGCACAAACGGGATTCGTACTGGGTGTCATTGGGGTTGGCGTAGTCCCCGGCATAGACGATGGAGGCCGGTCCATAGCCGGCGGTGAAGCCGGCGCCGTTGATATCCGCCGGAGGAGTTACACCGCCGGACATGTCTTGCAGCGTGTTGATGATCTCCCGATTGTGCGTGGAGTTGGCCACTGTGAGCAGCCAGGGCGCCACAGCCGGGCTGCCCAGGGTGTCCGGGTCTGGCCCGCTGTTGCCCCCAGAGGTAGAGACGAAGACCCCGGCCGCCCGGGCCGAGAGGAAGGACAGGGAGTCAATACTGTTCCAGGGATCGGAAATGCCGCCGCCAACAGAGTAGTTGATGACGTCCACTTGGTCTGTAACAGCCTGCTCGACGCAGGCGGCCAGCCAGGATTCTATACCGCCATCCTCGTCCAGGCCGCGATACGCGATGATGTTGGCGTGGGGCGCCACGCCGGAGATGTTTCGGATCATGGTCGCCGTGTTTCCCTGCACAGAGGCTGCCACCACGTTGCCTGCGGCGGTGGAGGCCACGTGGGAGCCGTGGGCGTGCACATCTATGGGCGAGGCTGCGCCTTCAACGCCAGAAACAAACGACCACATGCCGATAAGCTTGTCGTTGCATGTGTATTGGGCGTCGTACACGCCGCTGCCAGGGTCGCAGACGCCGTAGTGCTTGCCGCGAGGGTTCGTATGCTCATAGCCGTCGCCGCCCACGTCGGCAAAGGAGGGGTTGGCCGGGTTAATGCCGGTGTCGATAACGCCCACGACAATACCTTCGCCCTTGAAGGAAGAGGAAACCAGGCCGTTCCACACAGAGCCGGCTTCTATCCATTCCGGCCCGGCGTCGGTGAGGGGGTAGCGTTTGCGGTCTGGGAGCACTTTTGCCACGCCGGGGATTTTAGCTGCGGCTGCGGCCTGGGCCGGCGAGAGCTTGGCGGCAAAGCCGTTCAGCGTCACGGTGTATCTGTGGGTCACGGCTGCAGCGCTGCGTGTAACAGATTGCAGCTGGGCGATGACCGCGTCCTGCTGCTGCGTCAAATAGTGGACGTAGCTTTGCACGGCTGCGTTGTTCACGTCCAGCTTGTCCTCGCCTGTCACAGCCGGGGCGGTGGGGGCAAAACGGGCCTGGCCGCCGGAATAGAGGGCAGCCGGCGGCTCCTGCAGCAGCACAACATAGCCGGCGGCGTCAGTGGCGGCGCCGGCCGCAGCAGCCTGACAGAGCAGCGCTGCAGTCAAAAGTAGATAAAGCAAGGACCGGAGGAAGGATACGGACGCTGACATGGAAGTCTCCTTTATATTGAGATGATACTTGTAAAAAGTCAAAGTCGATAACTACATCATATGGCGGGCGATCTCAAGCAGAAACACAAAAACCCAAATCCACTGCCTGACAGCGCTGACCAGGCGAGCCGGCTATAGGTAAGGGAGGAGTTGCCTCAGGTTCGTTCTCGCACGATACGTTACATTAATACGTCATAGTGTAGGGGCGACCCTTGCGGTCGCCCGCCCAAATGGTCTGCCTTGATGCTCAATTGAGCATGGCGGCGACGCCTCGTTGGTGATAGATTTTTGTTTGCAAACGCATTCTATATGTTTGGTTTTCCGAAAGTAACGTGGATTTTTTAATTTTTAAGCGGCGCACCATGGGAAAAGGCTGCAAGGATTGCTCCCTGCAGCCTTGGGTTTGCGGCTGTTTTCCGACGGGCTCTGCAGCTGATCAAAAAAGTGCGTTAAAAAAAGCGCCCGGGCTTGCTTCTGCGTTCATTTGCTCCAGACTTTCTGCGAGTTTGACCAGCTCGTCCGGAGGAATCTTGCGGATGACCTTTTCCTTGGCGGCGTCCATGACCTCCACTTGCAGGTCGCCAGAATCGTCCCGCAGCTTGAATTTCAAACTGACGCCTCGCTGCGCCAACAGCGCTTCAGCTTGTTCGGCGGCTTTTTGCACAGTTTCTTCGCTGTGCGGCAAGGCGTTCTTCTGTTGTGAACGCATGTCCCGCTCCAGGGCAATGCTTCCTGCTCTGTCCCTGTTGGCGTGGACATCCTTGGGAACTTCAAAGGCTTGTCTGTTTTCCATATACAGATGTTCTACTTTCATAATGCCTACCCTCCCGTTCACAGACCGAGGAGACCATCCCTGGGCCGGCTCCCGTGGAACCTGTTCTTGTCTATGCGTCTTATCGGCGTCATGGGGTGCAATCTTTAGAGCATTTAACCATTGAACATGTTTAGATGCTGTTATGCTGTATCCTGAAGCAGTTATACGTTGTTTCAAGAGCGAGGGTTGTCTCAACGCGAAAATAGGCTAGCGGCAAATAGAACAGTCTGGCTTTGCTGCAGCTGCGTCATCCGGATGACGCAGGAAAAGCCGCCAGCGCTGCTGTTTTTGCCGGCTGGGCAAAAACGTCACGGGGGCCTCCTCTATATATTCTTGAAATTGATGATGAAAATTTTTCTGGCATTGCGATTGCTAGTAGCGAGGCAGGCATAAACAAGGAGGTTATGCATTATGTCTTTGGTCATAAATCACAACTTAATGGCAATGAACGCGGCCCGGAATCTGGGCTCGAGCTACGACCGCCTCGCTACGTCGACTCGACGCCTCTCCTCGGGCCTCAGGGTGGGCACAGCGGCTGACGACGCCGCCGGCCTGGCGATTCGAGAGCTGATGCGCTCAGATATCTCTACCTTGCACCAAGGCATCCGCAACGCTAACGACGCCATTTCGATGATCCAGACTGCGGACGGCGCGCTCCAGGTCATCGACGAAAAGCTCATTCGTATGAAAGAGCTGGCGGAACAAGCGGCTACGGGCACCTACAACTCTGACCAGCGTTTGATGATCGAATCTGAATATCAAGCCATGGCCTCAGAAATCACCCGTATCGCCAACGCCACGGACTTCAACGGCGTTAAGCTGCTGGACGGCACCTTATCCGGCTCTGAGGCGTCTCACGACGGTTCCGGCTTGATGACTACAGGCGCCATGAAGATCCACTTTGGCACCGGCAACTCGTCGGCGGAGGATTACTATTTCATTAACATCGGCAATAGCACTGCTTCTGCTCTGGGTTTGGGTAATGCGTCTGACACCAACGTGGACGACGCCGGTTTCTCCATATCCACCCAGCAGGGCGCCCAGGAGGCGCTGGACGCCATTCAGGAAGCCATTATTTCCAAGGACAAAATCCGCGCCAAGCTGGGCGCCATCCAAAACCGGCTGGAGAACACCATCACCAACCTCTCCATCCAGGCGGAAAACCTGCAGGCTTCAGAATCGCAGATTTCCGACGTGGACGTGGCCACTGAGATGACGGAGTTTGTCCGTAACCAGATTTTGACGCAAGGCGCAGTTGCCATGCTTGCGCAGGCAAACTCCCTGCCCAGGCTCGCCATGCAGCTCATTGGAGGCGGTTAGGCCCTGCAGGATCAGGGCTTTCGCAGCCCGCATTAGTGTGGGTGACCAAAGACATGCGGCCAGGGGGCTTAGCCTCCTGGTCCGCCTCCAGCGTCTTCTCTGGCGGTCGCCCTGGCGTACGTCTGTTTGCTTTCAAACATCATTTTTGCGTCTTTTCTGCATCCTCGTCCAGCAATCGCAAGGCTTTATCAGCAGCCAACTGTTCGGCCTTTTTGACGCTCGGCCCTTGCGCCGTGATCTCACGCCCGTCCGGCATGGTCAGTAACACAAGAAATTGTTTTTCGTGCTCCGGACCGGCGCTCCCAGCCAACGCATACAAAGGCCTGGCTTTGTAGAGCTGCTGCGTTGCTTCCTGCAGCCGGCTTTTATAATCTTTTATCCGTGAAGTTTCAGGGCGTTTAGGCCAGCGGCTGTGCAGCATGTCAATCACCCATTCTTTGGCTGCGTCAAAGCCGGCGTCCAAAAAAATAGCGCCGATCAAAGCCTCCACTGCGTCAGAAAGCAGTGAGTCCCGGTTGCGGCCGCCCTGGCTCTCTTCGCCGCGGCCCAGACGCAGATGCTCGTGCAGGCCCATTTCCCGAGCCAGTTGAGCCAGCGTAGGCTGGCTTACCAGCCGTGAACGCATCCGGGTGAGTTCGCCCTCCCTGACCTCTGGAAAGCGGCGAAACAGCTCTTCAGACACCGTCAACTCAAGAACAGCGTCGCCTAAAAACTCCAGCCGCTCGTTGTTTTCCGCCCCTGCATTGCGCTCGTTGGCGTATGAACTATGGGTCAAAGCTGTTTCCAACAGCTTGACTTGCCCAAACTGATGGTGAATACATTTTTGAACGACATGCAAGCTGTGAACCGGCGCTTCATTGTCCAAACGCGACCCCTTTTTACTGTACTGCACACCCCGGACTGCAAACTATCATTTATACGACATGGACCAACACGCCAACATAGCCGCATTATTCGAGCCGCGCACCGTGGCCGTCATAGGCGCTTCATCCAATCCCGGCAAAATCGGCAACATGGTGGCGCACAACCTTGTGCAGGCCGGGTACAAAGGCAAAATTTTCCCGGTCAATCCCAAGGCAAACGAGATTCTCGGCATAAAAGCAGTCAACTCTATTGACGCGTTGCCGCGGCCTCTGGACCTGGCGGTCATCTGCGTGCCCCCAGGCGCAGTGGTGGAAGCATTACAATCCCTTGCCCTGCTTCCTGTCAAGGCCGTCATCGTCATTACCGCCGGCTTTAAGGAAGCCGGCCGCGATGGCTACTACCTGGAGGAAGACGTCAAAAGCGTCGCCCGGGAGAACAACATCGCCCTGCTGGGGCCCAACTGCCTTGGGCTCATCAACACCGCCAACGGCCTCAACGCCAGCTTTGCCGCCACGACCCCGGCCCCTGGCAACATCGCCTTTTTTTCTCAGTCTGGGGCCTTGTGCGTTTCCATACTCGACTGGGCGGCCGGGCACAACATCGGCTTCTCCTCGTTCATCAGCCTGGGCAACAAGGCGCTGATAAACGAAGCTGACATGCTCGCCTATCTCCTTGAGGACGAGCAGACCAAAGTCATTCTAGGCTACATGGAAAGCGTGGAGGACGGCCGGGCCTTTATTGAGGCGGCCAGAAACACCACCGCCCGCAAGCCGGTCATTCTCATCAAGTCTGGCGCCACTGCAGCCGGGGCCAAGGCCGCCTCGTCCCACACCGGGGCCATCGCCGGCTCGGACCAGGCCTACGAGGCCGCCTTCAGGCAGTGCGGCGTCATCCGGGTCAAGGACGTTTCCAGCTTGTTCAATCTGGCCCAGGCCTTTTCCACCCAGCCTCTGCCCAAGGGGCCGAACCTGGCCATCGTCACCAACTCCGGCGGACCCGGCATCCTGGCGGCGGACGCAGCGGAAAGGTCTGGCCTGCTCATGGCGACGCTGTCCCAGGCCACAGTGGAAAAGATGCAGGAGTTTCTGCCGGCTTACGCCTCATTGTACAACCCCATTGACATTATTGGCGACGCAGACGCGCAGCGCTACAAAAAAACCCTGCAGGCGGTCTCCAAAGACGAGCGGGTAAGTTCCATCATGACATTGCTTTCGCCCACTGCTTCAGTCGAAGTGACACAAACGTCTTTGGCCGTGCTGGACGCCTTTCAAAGCTCGAATAAGCCGTTTTTTGCCTGCTATATGGGCGAAAAAACTGTAGCCCCGGGAAAGAAAATGCTTCAGGACGCCGGCGTGCCTTGCTACGATTTTCCAGAGCCGGCTATTTACGCCATCGACTCCATGTATGCTTACTACGAGAGAACCACCCGGGGCGAGCCCAGGCGGGTCTGCGTGTTGCGGGACCTGGAGGCGGCCAAAGATGTCGTGGCCAGGGCCCGCCAAAAAGGACAAACGGAAATTGTGGAATTTCAGGCCCAGACCATCCTGGACGCCTATAATTTACCACACCCAGCCACGCAGCTGGCCCGGACCAGCGACGAGGCTGTTTCTGCAGCTGAGGAGATTGGTTACCCCGTAGTGCTCAAAATCGCCTCGCCGGACATCTCCCACAAAAGTGATGTGGGAGGGGTGAAGGTCGGACTGAAGAACTCTTCTGACGTGCGGGCTGCTTTTCTGGAGGTAACGTCCCGAACCCAGCGCATGCGCAAGGACGCACTGATCACCGGCTGCTTGATTCAGTCCATGGCGCCTAAAGGAGCCAAGGAAGTCATCGTGGGTTTTAAAAGAGACCCACAGTTCGGGCCCCTGGTGCTGTTCGGCCTGGGAGGCATTTACGTGGAAGTACTCAAGGACGTCTCCTTCCGGCTGGCGCCTTTGAGCATGGAAGACGCGTCAACCATGATTCGGGAAATACGCTCTTTTCCCCTGTTGCGCGGCGTGCGGGGCGAACCGCCGGTGGACTTCGACGCCATCCGGGACGTTTTGCTGGCCATGTCCCAGTTAGCCATGGATTTTCCACAGATATTGGAGGCGGAATGCAACCCTGTGCTGGCTCACGCCGACGGGGCTGTCGTGGCTGACATACGGGCGACGCTGAGCCCGGATGATGACGACAAAACAGACGAAAGCGATGATTCCCCTCTGGCGGACAAATAAAACCCGTGCTATGAATTGGAAACGATACATGAGGAGGCTCATATGGCGGTAGGATTATACGTGGGTTCCACTTCTGGGTATTCAGGCAAGAATATGGTCATCATGGGCCTGGGCCTGCGGTTGCAGAAGGAAGGCTTGAATGTCGGCTATATGAAGCCAGTGGGCGCTATGCCCAAGGAGATTGACGGCAAGCTGGGCGACGAAGACGCTATCTTTGTGCAAAACGTTCTCGGTTTGGACGAAGACCCTGCCTTACTGACTCCGGTTGTTGTTACCCATGATTTTAAAGTGCAGGCTTTTTCTGGCAAGTACGACAATCTGATGGGAAAAATCACTGACTCTTACGCCACGCTGAGCAAAGACAGGGACGTAATGATCGTGGCCGGCTCCGGGGGCATGCATTCTGGCCGCTACTGCCACGTGCATGGTTCGCTGGTGGTCAAGCAGCTGGGGCTTAAGGCGCTGGTCATCGACCGCTTTATCAAGGAGCTGGATTACGACTACCTGGTGGTCCTCAAAGACGCCATGGGCGACGAGCTGGCAGGCGTCATCCTCAACGACATTCCGCCCAACTACATGAACGAGGTTGATACGCTCATCAAGCCCTTTTTGGAGCGCGAAGGGGTCAAAGTCGTGGGCGTTATTCCCAAGGACCCGCTCATGGGCGCCATCAAAGTGGGCGACCTGGCCGAGCGGCTGGGCGGCAAGGTCATCAGCGCCCACAATAAGGCGGACAAGGTTGTGGAGAATTTCCTCATCGGCACCATGCAGGTGGAAAACTTCATGACCCATTTCAAGAAAAATAAAAACTCCGCGATCATCGTGGGCGGCGACCGGTCTGACGTGCAGTTGGTGGCCCTGGAGGGCTCCTGCCCCTGCCTGGTGCTCACCGGCAATCTGTACCCCAACGACATCATCCTCACCCGGTCCGAAGTGCTCTCCATCCCCATTGTCGTGGTCCGCGAAGACACGTACACCGTGGCCAAAAAGATGGAAACCATCCTCTCCCGGCACAAGCTGCGGGACGTTATCAAGATCAAGCAGGGCGCCCAGCTGGTCTCATCGTCCCTAGATTTCGAGTACGTCAAGGGTTTGTTGGGCTGAGCCTGACCTGGCCATATGTAAGAACACGCGCGCTTTCGGGGGTCCTCGGGCGCGCTTTTTTCATTCATGAGTCTCCACGCCATCCATAGGGGAGTAAAAATGGAATCGTCTTTGCCAGACGAGAACCTGCCCGGCGTTTCTCCTTACGACTTCACTGGCTGCCAGGCGGCCGCGGATTGGGAGGCGGTGCACGGCCACGTTACCCTTGCTCAGGCCATAATCTTGCAGCGCCTGGTGAAGTCGCTGCCCCCGAAATGCGCTGTGGCGGAGCTGGGCTGCTACCAGGGCAAAAGCACTGTGGCCATGGCCGCCGTGCTGCCGCCGGGAGGACGGCTGTATAGCGTGGATACGTTCTTGGGAACAGTGCTGCGGCCAGGCGAGGAGCGCAAACCTTCAAGCCTGATTCGCCGGGAGAATATGGACGCCCTGCACGCAAATCTGCTTCGCTTCAACGTGTTAGACAAGGTGACTGTCATTGCCGGCTCTACCCGGCAAGCCTCGGAGAAGTTTCCGGACAACAGCCTGCATATGCTCTTCATCGACGCCGGCCACGAATACGAGTCCATAAGCGACGACCTGGCCCGGTGGCTTCCCAAGCTCAGCGTCAATGGGTGGCTGGTGTGCGACGATTACGGCGCCGCCTTTCCAGGGGTGGACAGGGCGATACATGAAACCGGTCTGCAGGGCCATCAACCGTGCAAGGGCTTCTGGGCGCACCGTAAGGGGGAATAGCGGCCTGCGGCGCCAGGAAGGCGCAAAACGCTGCAGCCCGGCCAGTCCGGGCTGCAGCGTGGAGGAGAGAGAGGAAGTCTACATCAGTTCAGGGGCCATGGCTCCCTAGGCGCTTATTAGCGCTTGAGGGCGATGACTTCCCCAAGCATGGTGTCGGTTGTGGTGATCACCTTCCCGTTGGCTTGAAAGCCGCGCTGGGTGGTGATCATCTGGACCATTTCCCGGGCCAGGTCGATGTTCGACTGTTCCAGGGAGTTTGAGGCGATGGAGCCCAGGCCGTTGGCGTTGGCCGGACCTTGCAGGGCTTCTCCGGATTCACGGGTCTGGGAGAAGAGGTTGCCCCCTTCGCGGTAGAGCCCGGTGTTATTCTGGAAGTTGTAGAGAGTCACCTGCCACAGGTCCAGGGTGACGCCGTTGGAGTAGCGGCCGGAGAGCACGCCGTCAGAGTCCACATTGATGGTCTGCAAAAAGCCGTAGGTGTAGCCGTCCTGTGACTGGAAAACAGTGGACGATGCGCCATCGTAGCTGGTGGTGGCCAAAGACTCCACCACTACGTTCTGGCCCATTCCGGCCAGGGAGGCCGGGTTGAAAATATTGGCGCCGGCCAGGTCAGCCAGTGTGCCGTTGGGGTTTTGGGACCAGTCTGTGCTGGTGGCGCGCAGGCCAAAGTTGAGTTCGGTGGCGAACACGTGTTCGTAGCCAGTGTAGGGAATCTTGTCATTGGCGGAGTCTATGACCCAGCTGGCGTTGGACTGGCCGCTGAAGTTGGCGGTGAACATGGGGTAGCCGTTGGGCGAGAAGCCGGTGGAGCCCCAGTTGTCCAGGCCTTTGAATCCGGATGTTCCCCCTGCTGCGGCGTCGGAGGTCAAGGTGTAGGCTGACATGTCTTCCAACTGGCCGCTGGAGGAGAAGGTCAACGTGCCGGACATGAGCAGGCCGGCTGCCGAGGTGTTCTGGACGGACTGCCAGCTGGAGCCGTCCCAGAAGGTCCGCAGGTCTTCTTCCGGATCGATGGTGACGATGTATTCCCAGTATTGTTTGTTGTTGCCCACGTCGCTGACCTGGTCAAAATAGACTGTCAGATCATGTGCGGTGCCGCCTTCGTCGTACACTTTGATGGTGTTCTGATAGGCGTAGGCAGTGTCTGCCAGGGGCAGAGTCAGGTTGGTCCCGTCCCAGCGGTCAAAGAGAGAGACAAAGGGGCTGATGGTCGGGTTGCCAAAAGCGTCTGTAGGCGCTGCTGAGTTGTTGCCGCCGCCAGCGTCCAGGTTGGTGATCATGGTGATGTTTTCCGTGTGCCGGGGCTCGCTGGTGGGCTCTGAGAGGACGATGTCCTTGGGCGAGCCAGAGCCGATAATGGCCGAGACGTTGCCGCTGCCGCCGCCCACTGAGGCCAGCAGGCTGACATTTTCATTGTCCACTTCCCAACCTTGCAGCACATAGCCGTGCGGGTCCACCAGGTAGCCGTCCTTGTCAAACCGGAAGTTGCCGGCCCGGGTGTAGAATGCTTCATCCGAGTTTTGCGGCTCCACCCGGAAGAATCCATTGCCGGAGATGGCCAGGTCTGTAGCCTCGTTGGTTGTTTCAAAGCTGCCCTGGCTGTAGTCGCCGTATACGGCGGCCACGCTGACGCCCCGGCCCACCTGGCCAAAATCTGCAGCCGTAGTTGAAATGTTCACGGGCAGAAAATCCTCAAAGTACGCGTTGGAGCCTTTAAAGCCCACAGTGTTGACGTTGGCGATATTGTTGCCCACCACGCCCATCTTTTCGCCGTGAGCCAGAAGACCGCTAACACCTGTCCACATGGATGCTGACAATCCCATTGCCGACCTCCTTTTCTCTGTTGTCCTCTATGCTTCTTCCCCGCCGGTTTCAGCTTCGCCGCCCGTTCCGGCGTCTTCATCAGACCCGGCTTCGCCGCTATCGCTAACCTTAGAGGAAGAACTTGAGATTTCTTTGATATTCGCGAACTCCACTTCCCGGCCGTCTTCCAGCCGCAGGACGTAGGAGCCGTCGCTGCCAAGTTGCACGCCGGCCACAACCCCGCTCACATGGGTGTCCACCAGCACTGCCTTGCCGTCTGTGCCCTCGGCGGCCATGGCCACCTGGTAAGTCCCGTTGGGCATTTCGTTGCCGTCGTAGTCCGTGCCGTCCCAGTTCACCTGGTAGGCGCCAGCCTGCAGGGCGCCCAGCTTCACAGTGTTCACTATGGCGCCGTTGTTGTCGAAAATATTCACGTAGCAGCTTGCTGCAGACTTACTCAGCTCAAAGTAGACGGTGTTGATCTTCTCGTCGCTCTTGGAGAGCTGGTAGCCCTTGGCCATGATTTCCTTGTCAATAAAACTGACCGCGGAAAGCATTTCCTGCCGGTTGGCGTTTTCCCCCATGTTTTCGATGCCGTCCGAGATGTTGGTCAACTGTTCCAGGCTGGAAAACTGGGCCAGCTGGGCGGTAAATTCCTTGTCTTCCATGGGGTTCAAAGGATCCTGGTTCTGCAGCTGGGTGACCAGCAGGGTCAGGAAGGCGTCTTTGCCCAGGTCTGCGTTTCCTTTCGGAACGTACTGCTGGTAGACTTCAAATTCTTTTTCGGCCTGGCCGACGATGTTGCTCATGGACATGGTGTTTTCTCCCGCTCTCTTATGCAATGAGGTTCAGTCTTTGAGTGGAAACATTTTCCCTCATGTCGCCTTCTTGCACATGCCGGGCCATTTCTTCGTCTTCAGCTTCATTGACGGAGGCAAGATTCCGCCGCAGCGAGGTCTGTTGCTGCGCGTCCCGCTGTTCCCGGGCCTGGTTGTGTTCTTGCGCGTCCTGCCGCTGGCCATCGCGCATGTCCGGGCCGCTGTTCTGCGCCTGGGTCTGCACTTCCAGCCGGTCCACGCGCAGCCCCTGGGCTTCCAGGCTGGCCCGCAGCTGGTGCATGTTCTCGGCTATCATGCGGCCGGCTTCTGCGTTGTCCGCCCGCAGCACTGCCCGGACCTCTTTGTCCGCCACCTGGAGCATTACGTGCACCTTGCCCAGTGTCGGGGGATCCAGGCGCAACGTCAGCCGGCGGCGGCCTTGTCCCAGATTGCGCAGCGTTCCTTCTTCAATCTGCTTCAACACCTGGTCTGAAGTCACATGGGGCCGGGTCTCAGATGTCTGGGTGGAGCTTTTTGCCGCTTCAGCAGCCTGGTCAGCCCTGGACATGGTTGAAGCGAACATGTTCGATTCCGCTTTTTGCCCAGCCTCGACGGTCCGGCTGTCCACTCCTGCGCGAAAATCCTGCCCGCCGTCACGATTGCCGCCATTGCTGTTGGCGGAACCGTCTCTGTCAGACTGTCCGCGGTTATTGAAAAAATCTTTGGAAGACGGGGCGTCAACCCGGCTGTCCTTTTCTCGTGAGCTGGTCTCAGCATGCTTGTGCGCATCGCCAGCTTCAACGATTTCCAAGCGTTCGCGGCCCAGTCCCTTGGGCTGGTCCGTGCGCGCGTCGTCGACGCCGGCAACAACCTCTGCCTTGGCTTGCGCTACTTGTTCTGTCTGCAAGCGGGCCGGGGTTTCGACGGCGGTCTTATCGGCGGCGGCCTGCTGTGCGGATTCCATCTTGTGGACAGCCGCCTCCATGATGTTGCTGCTATTCACGGTTTTGTTATTGGCGCCGGCGCTGTTTTGAGCTTTGTCGATCGTTGCTTTGAACGCCTCAGCCTTGAGGCCTGCTTCCGTGTCCGTCTTTTCCGTCCGCATACGGCGTGTGTTTGCAGCAGCCGTTTCTTCGTCCGCTTGTTCCTGCGTCTGGGCGTTCATAGCGCGCGAATTCTTGCGGCGGCGGCTGCGCGCTCCCTCTGAACGTCAAGCGCGTCAGACTGTTTAGCCGCCTGGCCGGCCGCCTGTTCTTCGGCCTTTATCTCAGGCAAGCGGCGTCCTTCCTGACTTCGGCTGTCTTTGACTGCGCCGGCTTGCGCTGGAGGTTCCCGGCCGTCAGCCTTGGCGTTTTTGCTCTCCAGGCCCACCTTTACCTTGGCTTCTTCAGCATCGCCGCGTTCCTTGACAGCATGCTCAATCTTCAGCCGGGCCTGTTCTGTGGCTTTGTCCTGGCGAGCGTCGGCGTTGCTTTCGATGCGTTGCCGTTCCTTGGCTTTGTCCAGAGCCGCCTGCAAAGTCTGGCGCAAATTGTCTACTTTTTCCTGTAGTTCTTTGTCAGAGCGGACGGATTCTGCTTCCATCAGCTGAAGCATATTTTCCATGTCCTTGGCGGACATGCGCGACTGGCCTGCGCCGGCCAGGGTTTGTCCAACCCGGGCCTGGGCCTGGGCGTCCAGATTCAGGGCGTGTCGCAGGGCAAGCAGTTCTGATTTTCCCACTGCGGTTTGCTCGCCAGGAGACATGGAGCGCAGTCGGCTTTCTACGGCGTTCCACACGTCGCGGCCGCGGCCGGCTTCCACCTGGGCGAGCATGCGCTGGGGCTCCTTGCCCTGGAAGCCAAGCTTTTGCAGCAAACTCGTGAGATGCTGCTTGTCTTGCATGCTCATGGCGCGCATGGCAATATCCTTGCCGCCCTCTGCTGCGTTTGCCACCCGCAGCAGCTCGTCCTGCCGGGCTTGGGGCAAGATCTGTAAATGCGCAACCAGCGCTTCCGTATCTTTGGCGTCAAGCCCCATCTTTTTCAGCGCTTTTTGCAACGCGGCAAGTCCAGCCGGGGAAACGTCCTGGCTTCCTTCTGCTGCATTGGCGCCGACTTGGAGGCTGTTTACAGAGTTCTCGACTGCTCCTCCCAACAAGTTTGCGAACGAATCGTCGCCAACAGAGCCCGCTACGCCGCTGACGTCGAGCATATTGGCCCCTTGGGGGGCCACGCTGGCCGCCTTGGGAAGCTGAAAGGGAAAAATGTGCATGGTCGTTCTCCTCGAGCCCAGGAGATACAAATAGCGTTCCAAAGTAGATCAGTAATGTTATAAGAGCATTGGCAAGAGACAGCCGGGCGATGAAAGGAGTATTTTGCCGCTGTCTGCGGCGTGAGGCTAGCGGGTGGAGTCGTGCAGAAACTCCATATGCTGCAAGGCGGCGGCGATGGCGGGGGCTGCGTAGTCGTCATTTTCCAGAAACATGTGCATATAGCCGGCCAGGGGCCGGGCTGCAGGCGGCGCTTTGCGCCAAAAATCCATGTCCAGCACCTTGCGGGTGCGCAGCACTCCGGCAAGAGCGGCGGCGCTGGCTGCGGCAAAGCGGCGCACTTTTTCCGCCGCCGCCGGAGTCTCGTGGACCAGACGGCGCCAGGAGGTTTCTATGTCTGTGCTGGCGCCGGTCAACCGGTGAACGAAAAAGCACTTCCAGAAATCGCCAAGCGCTTCCCGGGCTGGAGCAGGCGCGGGCCCCGCGACGTGGTCCAGCGTGTAAAGCCCCCAGGCGTCCCGGCCAGTGCAAAACAGCCGTAAATGGGTTCTGCCGGCGCGGCCCAGGGACTGCGCTGTTTCGCGCTGGCCGGCCTTGTCCCGGGCAAGGGCGGCGGCCAGTTTGGCAGTGCGGCCGGGCGGAAATCTATCCCGGCAGGCATAGGCCGGCTCCCGGAGGCAGTCCCAACAGCCAGCGCAGCTCATGGCGGGCTGTAGTATGTAGTGGCCGGGCTGGTAGGGGCCAGTCTCCCAAGGGTTCACCGGGCCCATGGACAGGTTGAGGCAGCGCAGTCCGACCCAGGCCGCCAGGTGCATGGGGCCGGTGTCCGGCGTGACGAGAAGCGCCAGAGTATTCATGGCTGAGGCGAGTTCCGCCACGCTGAACCGGCCGCACATATTCAGACAGGGGGCTTTGGCCAGGTCTTCCACGCGCCGCCCAAGTTCCTGTTCAGCAGGTCCGCCCAGCAGCACAGGCCGCAGATCTAGCTGCAGCAGGGCGCGGACCATGGCCGCCCAAAACGTGGCCGGGGGCCGTTTTTCCTTCTGGCTGGCGCCCAGAAATAAGCCTATGCGCCAGGACGTTGCATCCAAAGGCCGAGGCAAAGGCCATTGCATGGAGGCCATGGCGGACAGGGGCACTGCGTCCAGACTGTTCATGTCGGCCCAGTGGATGCGGTTGTGCCGGTTGTTGTGGGTGAGGGACGCGCGATAAAGCTGCCATGGGCCGAGGACGCGGAAAGCGCCGTCAGGCTGCTCCAGGGGTCCAAGTTTCTCTGCTGCGGCGACTGTATGCAGCAGTGCGGCGGCGCTACGGCGGTTGCTCAGGTTCAGGGCGCAGCTGAATTTTTCCTGGCGCACCCTATCAGCCGCCTCCCAGGCGGCGTAGGTTGCCGGGGGACTGACCGGCATGAGGGGCTCGTAAAAACCTTTCTCAGCAACCACCCATACGGGACGGTTCGGCGCCTGTCTTTGCAGCTGCATGATCAGCGGAAAGGTAAGGATGAGATCGCCCATGCGCTGCATTTGCAGGATCAGGGCTGGGGATGTACTTTGCTGCGCCACGGGGTAAGTTCTCCTTGCAGGCGCAGTGTACGGGCTGGCGGGCCTGCGGGCAAGAACAAGCTTGGCCTTTAATGGGCGCATGCTTATTCCCCGGTCCCCCACCCCAAAAAACCTCGTTGTTTTCGTAAGCACAAATCCATCGCCAACAAGGCGCCGCCAGGCGGGAGATTGTGGTTATTCTGGACGCATTGCGCAGCCTTTGCAACTGGGGTATGTGTAGTACGTCATGTCTCTGCAATCATCTGACCAAACGCATTTCTGGCGGGAAGACGCATGAACGGCTTCTCCGGCGGAGCACTACAGAAAGTGCAGCGCTATGTGACGCACGACATCTGGTCGATGGACCATGAGCACGGCTCCTGGCAAATCCGGTATGCCCGTCTGGCGCTGAAATGGATTATTGTCACAGGCCAGGGCGTGATCAAAGACCGGGTGTTCTTGCGGGCGTCTGCGCTGACGTACACGTCCATCCTGTCCATCGTCCCGTTTTTGGCTGTGGGCTTTTCCGTGCTCAAGGGCGTGGGTTTTCAGAACATGCCCATGATTCACGATTTGTTGTCGCGGGTGTTCGCCGGCCGCGAAGAGGTCGCAGACACCATCATAACGTACGTCAACAACACCAACGTCCGGGCTCTGGGCATAGTGGGCGTTGCAGTTCTCTTTTTTACAGTGGTGAACCTGCTGTCAAACATAGAGAAGACCTTTAACGACATGTGGGGCGTTACCCGTAGCCGGTCTATAGCCCGCAAGACGGCGGATTACATTTCCGTATCCATTCTTTTTCCCATTCTTATCGTCACGGCCATCAGTTTGACTGCCACGTTGGAAAACTATTGGCTGGTGAAAAACCTGCTCTCCGTTTCTTTGATAAACCAGTTTTACATGCTGCTGCTCAAGCTGACGCCTTTTGCCGCTGCTGGCCTGGCCTTGATGTTTCTGTACATGTTTATTCCGAACACCCGGGTCCGCTTTTGGCCGGCCCTGGGGGCCGGCGTCGTGGCAGGAGCCATATGGCAGCTTGCCCAGTGGGCCTACGTGACCTTTCAGTTTGGCTTCAGCAAATACAACGCCATTTACGGCAGTTTCGCGCAATTGCCTCTATTTCTTATCTGGGTATACGTCAGCTGGGTCATTGTGCTGGTTGGCGCAGAGCTGTGCTACGCGTTTCAGAACCTTAAGACGGTTGAAAAGGCGTCCCGGTTCTCCAATATATCCATGAAGGAGCGTCAGCTGGCGGGATTGAGCGCTGCTGCGGCGCTGACCCGGGCGTTTTACTCGCAAAACGGCGCTCCCAGCCTGGATGAGTTGGCGCAAGAGCTTGACTTGCCGGAGAACCTGCTGACTGACGCTCTGGAGACCCTGCGCCGCGCCGGCTTGGCTGGTCAGGTGGAAAGAGACGAACAGGAACGGTTTGTGTTGCTGCAGCCTCCGGAAAGAGTCCGGGCCAAAGACGTGTTGGAAGCGTTTCTGAAAGACGGGGCCGGTGGTTTTGATCTTGTTCATTCGCCTGATTTCAAGGCTCTGGAAGAAGCGTTGCGGTCAATGGACGCCGCCGTGGCCGCCAGCGAAGGGAACAAAAACCTGGTGGAGTTGGCCGGCATAGAGAGGAGTGCTTCATGATCAAGAGGCTTTTGCTACAAGCTGCGGCCAGTCTGGCCAAGGAAGAGGGCCGCAAGAAGGCTGCAGCGGCCGCCCGGTCGCTGGCGGAAAAGGCCGCGCCCAGGGTGACCCGGTTTGCGGCTAAACGCGGCTGGGCGGACAAGGAAAAGAGCCTGGATGAAATACTGGCCGAACTGGACGCCATGCGCAAAAGCGGCAAGCTGGCGCCGGACCAGTGGCGGGCCTTGCGGGACGAGCTGACGGAGCGCTGGAAAAATCGCCGCACATCGTGAGACCTTAGCCGGTTCCTGACAGTGGCCGGTTCCTGACGTTGCAGCCAGACAGCGAATATGCCATACTTTGTTGGTGGTTTTTTGCAACTTCTAGCGCATTTTCGGGCTGAGACACCTTTCGCTCCTGAAACAATTTACAATTATTTCAACAAAATACATAAAAGCAACTAATCATTTTCAACGGTAAACTACTCTAAAAAGAGATTACGAGCATGCGTTCAGTTTCTACAGACCATTTACTCAAAAAGAAGATAGATGTGGACGAAATCGACGTGACCGCCACATACCGGCGCGGTCGGGCCAATCGTCCAAATTCAATAGATATTTCCAAAGACAACGTATACATCTTAACCTTTCCTGGCGCTGGCGGCGTAGAATTGGGCCAGGCGCTGGCTGAAGCTTTGGGCTGCCTGTTTGTGGATGTTACGGACAAGCCCGGTCAAGAGGCCTTGGAAACAGCCGTCTCTAAGCCCGGCCAAGTAGTGGCCTTGCCCCCGGGCGCGGCGCAAGAGCAAGACGCTTGCAGGCGACTGCAATCTTCAGGCAAGGTTTTTTATTTATTGATAGAAACGCCAGACAAGCTGCTGGACAGGCTGGGCCTGACCGGGCGGGAGCGCGAGCAAAAGCGCCAGGAGCTTGGCCGAGACATCGCTGCTTATGATTCACTATGCATGGCGTGCGCGCACCAGTTTTTCCGCGCTGACGCTGCAACGTCACAACTAACCCAGTCCGCATGCGAATTTCTGGGGCATGAGCTATGAGAGGGGAGAAGATGAAACTTTCCACACGCAGTCGCTACGGTACGCGCATGGTCCTGGACATAGCCTTGTACGGCGCCGAGGCCCCTGTCCGCATCAGCGATATTTCCAAACGCCAGAATGTCTCAGTGAAATATCTCGAAAAGCTTATCCGGCCGCTTAAGGACGCTGGGTACGTAGTGAGCAAGCGCGGCCCCAAAGGCGGGCACATGTTGTCCTGCGACGTGAACACTATTACCGTGGGCGAAATTGTTCGGTTAATGGAAGGCGACATGGCTTTGACCGAATGCGCCCGGAACGCAGACATCTGTGAAATATCAGATGATTGCTGTATGCGCCGCATTTGGATGGAGGCCACACAGGCCATGCTGGAAAAGCTCGACTCCATCACCTTTGCCGACATGATTCGAGAGGCTGAGCGAACTGGCGGGCTTGCCCGATGTGTCCAGGCCATTCCCCGCGGCTGAGCGCGCAATTTTCCTCTGAAGCCGGCGCCATCCGGTTCTACAGACGCTTTTTTTCGGCACAGTCCTTGCTTATTTGAAAGAAACAAGGCATACTGGATGTACTCATATCTTATTATGCAACACTTTCATGAGATTTCGGCTTATTGCCGACATCTTGTGCGTCTACGCCAGTGTAAGGCGCCACATGCCTATGAGGGGGACCCATGGCAGAACCCATTGGATACATTACTGAGACGATCGGAAGCGTATTCGCAGAGAGCGACGGCCAAATCCGTGAGTTGGCGGCAGGTTCGCCGGTTTACGAGGGGGACGTGCTCGTCACCGCTGACGGCCAGGCAGAAGTAGAGTTCAGAGACGATTCCCAGCTTTCCATAGGCGAGAATACGCGCATGGGGCTGGATGAATACGTCTACCAGGAGGACAATAGCGCCTCCAACATGTTCTTTAGCTTGGTGCAGGGTGTTTTTCGCGCCATTACCGGTAAAATTGCTGACAACAATCCGGACGGCGTGAACATGGAAACCCCGCTTGCTCTCATCGGTATCCGCGGCACCACGCTGGGCGCCAACTACGACCCGGATTCCGAGTCCGGCTCCGTCTACTCTGAAGAAGTGGAGCCCGGACGCTCCATTATAGTGACAGACTCCTTTGGCCGTGTGGTCGTCATCAACTTTTCCGGCGGCGCTGTTGACTTGCAGATGGGCCTACCCATGAGCGACGTGCGCTTTGCTACGCCTGATGAACTTTCGTCTCTGCGTTCGCTGGCGCCGTTTACGGATGCTGGCGGGGACCAGGGACGATCCGCTTCTGGCGCAGATCAGGAAGGCGGAGAACAAGGAGACGGCCAGCAAGGCGATGAAGAACCAGCTGCAACAGAAGAACCGGCTGACGGCGACGAAATCCAGTCTGACATGGTGGTCGTTGACATGCAGGGAGAAATGACCGCCGAAATGGAATCCTTGTTTAAGCCCGGCCAGCTGCAGGTTGCGTTGGCGGTGGATGACATTACAGAACTTTTTCCACAACTGGCCCCCCGAGTGCAACAGACTGAACCGGAAAACGAAAACCACACTCCTGTGGCCAACAAAGAAACTGTTGTCACAGAAGAAGACCAGACCATCAGCGGCAAAGTGAGCGCGTCTGACCCGGACGGCGACCAGTTGAGCTTTGCATTGCTGCAGGGACCGCAGAACGGTTCCGCGTCCATGGATTCTGACGGAACCTACATTTACACGCCTGACACGGAATTCAGTGGAGAAGACACCTTTACCTATGTCGTAACAGACAGCCAGGGAGGCAAGGGAACCGGATCCGTCACGGTCACGGTTGCTGCAACCAATGACCCGCCGGTTGCTGAAAACATGCAAGTGACGACAGCGTACGAAGAAAGCGCTGCCGGCGCTATTGCCGCCAGCGACCCGGACGGGGACGCACTCGTGTTTTCCTTGGACTCTGCGCCTGGCAACGGTCAGGTAGTGGTCGCCCCCAATGGCGAATTCACCTACCAGCCCAACGCTGGCTACAGCGGAACAGATTCATTCACAGTGCTGGTGACAGACAGCGAAGGCGCTGAGACCGCCGCCACCGTGACTGTGACGGTGCAGGAACCGCTCAACCAGCCCCCGGACGCCCAAAACGCTACTGTGAGTATAGACTCTGGCGAAAACTTGCTGGGACAGCTTGTGGCCACAGACCCGGACGGAGATGCTCTGACTTTTGCCTTGAACGCTGGGCCGGCGCATGGTTCTGTGTTCATTAACCCGGACGGCTCTTTCTCGTACACACCCAATGCGGGGTACTCCGGTTCAGACACATTTTCGTATACTGTTGACGACGGCAAAGGCGGAACCGACACCGCCACAGTGACGATCTCCGTGGTTGACGTCAATGAGCCTCCTGTGGGCCAGAACATGTCCTTCAGCGTGGACGAGGGCGGGTCGCTTTCCGGCGTGTTGGCCGCTTCCGACCCGGACGGCGACGCCTTGACATTCAGCCTTTTCAGCGGCCCCCAAAATGGCAACGTCACAGTCAACGCGAACGGTACTTTTTCATACACCCCTGCGGCGGACTTTGTCGGTGTGGACTCCTTTGTCTATCTTGTGAACGACGGCAACGGCGGGACCGACACTGCCACAGTGCAGATTTCCGTGGCCGGCGAGCTGAACGAGCCTGCCATATCCATAAACAACGCCACAGCCGAAGAAGCAGGCGGGGCGATGGTGTTCACCCTGGCGCTGACCCACCAGTGGGACCAGACGGTGACTGTAAACTGGTCCACAGCAGACGGAACCGCCGTGGCTGGCGAGGACTACATCGCGGCTTCTGGCACGGTGAGTTTTTCTCCGGGGCAGACCATAGCCACGATTACGGTGGACATTATCGACGACGCCTTGTTTGAGGGCGCTGAGACCCTGCTTGTAAAGCTAAACAACCCGCAGAACGGCAGCCTGGAAAACACCGAGGGCGTGGGGACAATTCTGGCCAACGACGAGCCCTTGCCGAGCGTATCCATAGCCGACGCTCAGGCTTTTGAAAGCGACGGCGCCATGTTCTTCACCGTAACGCTGAGCCAGGCGGCGGATTCTGAAGTGACCGTACTCTGGTCCACCCAGGACGGCTCGGCTCTGGCCGGCCAGGACTACGAAGCGTCTTCCGGCCAGCTTGTTTTCGCACCGGGCCAGACCGTAGCGACAATCTCTGTGAATCTGCTGGACGACGCTGTTTTGGAAGAGTCTGAGAGCTTTACAGTCAAGTTGAGCGCTCCGAGCGGCGCAGAACTGGGCGACGCCCAGGCTGTGGGCGAAATTATTGATGACGACCAGGCGTTGCCGGCTATCTCCATAGCCGACGCTCAGGCTGTCGAGGCCGACGGGACCATGACCTTCATCGTAACGCTGAGCCAGGCGGCGGATTCTGAAGTGACCGTACTCTGGTCCACCCAGGACGGCTCGGCTCTGGCCGGCCAGGACTACGAAGCGTCTTCCGGCCAGCTTGTTTTCGCACCGGGCCAGACCGTAGCGACAATCTCTGTGAATCTGCTGGACGACGCTGTTTTGGAAGAGTCTGAGAGCTTTACAGTCAAGTTGAGCGCTCCGAGCGGCGCAGAACTGGGCGACGCCCAGGCTGTGGGCGAAATTATTGATGACGACCAGGCGTTGCCGGCTATCTCCATAGCCGACGCTCAGGCTGTCGAGGCCGACGGGACCATGACCTTCATCGTTTCCCTGGATGCACCGACGGAATCGCCGGTTTCTGTGGACTGGACCACTGCAGATTTGTCTGCGGCCGCGGGAGCAGACTATGAATCCGCTTCTGGGACGCTCACCTTCGAGCCCGGCCAGACAGAGGCGTTTATCACGGTCACGCTGCTGGACGATTTTGAGATCGAAGGCGACCACAGCTTTGAAATTGTATTAACCAATCCCGTCAACGGGACCTTAGCTGACACCATGGCCATCGGAACCATTATTGACGACGACGATATTCCCGTTGCTTCGGTGAGCGGCGGCGAAGCCCTGGAGTCCGAGGGGTCTGTCGCGTTCTCCATATTTCTGGACAGGCCAACCAGCCAAGAAGTCGTGATTACCTGGCGCATAGACGACGGCTCCGCCGTAGCCGGGGAAGACTTCGTAAGCACGACAGGCACAGCCATATTCCAGCCCGGAACAACAGAGCTTTTTACTTCAGTGCAGCTGCTCGACGACGCTGAGGTGGAAGGAACAGAGACCTTCAGCGTTGTCCTGGAGACAGCGGAGGGCGCCACCCTTGGCGAAAGCGTAGCCACGCTTACCATTCTGGACGACGATACGACCCAGCCTACGGAAGGCGACGACATCTTGTATGGTACAAGTGAAGCGGACTTTATTGACGGTCTGGGCGGCAACGACGAAATCTTCGGCCTGGAAGGAGCAGACACGCTGCTGGGATCGGGCGGCAACGATTTTATCTACGGCGACGCAGGAAATGATTCTCTTCTGGGCGGGTTGGGCGACGACGTGATCCATGACGACGCCGGCGACGACATGGTGCTTGGGGGCGAAGGCGAGGACACGTTTTCCCCGGGAGCCGGCAACGACACTATAGACGGGGCAGGGTTCGGTACGACAGAAGACGGCATGAACAAGCTAAACTACGCTGCCTACGGTACAGCCGGCTCGCTCGGCATGGTCCTTGTTTTGGCGGATCCGGGCTCGCCAGTGGCCTACGGCTCTGCAGACGGCTCCGCCCTTGGCCTGGGGCAGGACCTGATAGCAAACATTGCGGACGTGGTTGGCTCCATGGGCGACGACTCCATAACCGGAGACAGCCAGTTCAATTCGTTCTACGGCGATGAGGGCGATGACTGGATAAACGGTCTGGACGGCGAGGACCTGCTGGCCGGCGACGGCGGCAACGACACCCTGCTTGGGGGCAACCAAAACGACGCGCTTTTCGGCTACGACGGCGACGACTACATTGGCGGTGAAGCCGACAATGACTTTCTCTTCGGCGAAAATGGCAAGGACCAGCTCTTCGGCGGCGACGGGACAGACTATTTGTTAGGGGGATTTGGCGACGACACATTGCAAGGCGACGCCGGCAACGACTCCCTTTTTGGCGGCACAGGCTCAGGCGTTGCAAATGACGGCAACGACTACCTCTACGGTGGCGACGGCATGGACTTTTTATACGGCGAAACCGGAAACGATGCGCTTTCTGGCGGACTGGACAATGACCTGCTGTCTGGCGAAGCAGGGAATGATTCTCTGTTTGGCGAAGGGGGCGCCGACTCCCTGCTTGGGGGAACTGGCGCCGACTACCTTGTTGGCGGCGACGGCGCAGACGTCTTTATCTACACGAATACAGGCCAAGGAACAGACATCATTGCTGACTTCGGCTCAGGGGACTACTTCGACATGCAAGCCGCCAACTTTGGCTTTACCGTTGGCGCGACGCTGGGAGCAACCAACTTCTACACCTGGGACGACTACAACAACGCCACAAGCACAGACCCGTGTTTTGTCTACTATGACGACGGCGAGACCCAGGAGCTAAAATACGACCCTGACGGACCTGGCGGCCCGGCAGACTACGAGATTCTTGCTGAGTTCGAGAATGGGGCGGAAATCACCGCTTCAGACATACACCTGGATATTACGACTATATAGGAATCTTCCCTGTCTCTATGCCAGAAAAAACGGCCCTGCAGCCCGGACCATTAGTATGTCCAGCCGCAGGGCCGAGCACGTTTCATGGGAGCACTTGGCTATAGTGCATATATAGCTGTCTGCAACATCTCTTGCCAGTTAAACTGTTCAGTCAGAGAGATCGCTTCATCCAAGGAAAGGTTTGTATAGCTCACGCTCAGCGCGGCGCCGCCGTTTCCGCCGCGAAAGGCGGCCAGGTTTACCACAACGTTGCCGGAGTTGGTTTTTTTGTTGTGGTTGGCTGTCACAAGAAAGCCGTTTGTAGATGTGGTCAACACGACAACTTCCGGGGTTTCAAACCGTCCTTCTTCAGAAAAGGTTTGAGGCGCGGGCTCCAGGCCGACGCCTTCGCCGCTGATGGCGACGTTAACCTCCAAGGTGGCGCTGTCTTTGACGTATTTTCTGGTGGCGCTGATCATGGTCATACCCGAAGTGGTCATGTCCATGCCTTGGATGCTTTCTCCTTGCCATCCCTCCAGGTCCACCAGCAAGGGTGAAAAAGCTTCGTAGCGTTGCGAAGACGCGGCAAGGGCAATGGAGGCGCAGCACAAGCTCAGCAGAATGGCCTTCCATATACATGTGTGTTTATATAGACGCAGCATGTCAGCTCCTCAGTTTGTAACGCCAAGAATGTCTGATAGTTCAGAAACCTGGTCCAAAACCGCCGCCATGGACGCCTCCATGACAGCTGTGGTCAATTGCAGCCGCTCGACTACTTTTTGCGAGGGTTGATAGAGTAAGCCATCCAAGCCGAGACCCAATCCGCTCATTTTAGCGAGGATGTCTCCAGCATGAACCAGGTCCAGGGCTGTATCCTTCTGTGGACAGAGGTCGGGCTCCAGTTTGTAGCGGACCACCTGGACAATGGCGGAGGGAAGCTCCCACTCTTGCAGTAATGCAGCGCCCACTTCGCAATGGTCTGTGCCGAGAACTCTGCGTTCAGCTTCTTCAAAGGGAATGTTATCCTGTTGCGCCATTTCAAGGATGGGGCCGGCGTCCACTTCAAGAAACTCGCTGAGGATGGTTTTGCCAATGTTGCTGAGCAAACCGCTGGCAAACGTGTGCTCAGGGGGGCGCATTTGCAAGCTGGAGGCGATCTGTTCAGACGATGCGGCCACGGCAATGGAGTTGAGGAGTAATTGTCCTTTGGGCAGATCATACCCGGCAGCGGGTTTTTTCACTTGCGGGGCCACGCCCAGGGAGATGACCATCTGGCACACTTTGGCTGCGCCCAGCCGCACGACAGCTTCGCGTACTGTTGTTATTTCTTTTGTTCCACGAAAGAGGCTTGAATTGGCCAGGCGGAGCAAATTGGCGGTAATGCCTGGGTCTACGGAAATGATGTCAGCCAGTTGCCCCAAGTCAGCGTCGGGGTCGTTGAGCATGGAAACAGCCTGCTGCACGGCGGCTGGCATGCGCGGGACCTCTGGAATTTTGGCAAAGATATCCTCGCGCCTGCTCATATTTCCTTTACCTTGCCAAACGTTTTGATTTCCACTTTGCAGGCGTCCATGCGCAGATACATGGTCCGCGGCACATTGCCGCCGGTGTCTACTCCTGCCAGTGTGAGGTTGTTTTTGGCTAGCAGGCTCTTGAGCGCAGCCAGATTCCGGGCGCCAGTGTCAAACAGGTTGTTCACCTGCATCATGTGCGCTCCGCCGGCGGCTTTTATCACCAGTCTGTCCCGGGATGCTCCCTGCTTGACGAGGGTGCGCAGCATGTCTGTAACGCCAGTGTTGACGAACATATGCGGGTTGTCCTTGGCTTTGGCGGGAGCAGCTTTAGAAATGGGCAGCAGGCAATGGATGAGACCGCCGAGCTTCAACTGCGGGTCATACGCGGCTACGCCTATGCAGGAGCCCAGCGAATAAGTGACAAGAACGTCATCGCCTTTTTTGGCGAGCTTCATGTCAGATATATTCACTACCAGCTGGCTCATGCGCTGGCCTCAGCAGCAGCAAGCTCCTCAGCCGCCCGTTGCGCCTGGACGCTGATGGCCTGATCATCCTGGACTTCTATGCCCAGCAGCCGGGCGGCGATGAACGGCAGCTTGCCCAAGTCCGGCTTGGAGACTTGCTCCGTCGCGCCCACAGAGTCGCCCTTATGTTTCAGTTCCTTGGTGATCAGCGATGAATAGAGGACCACCGGCAAATCCTTGAGCCCCAGTTCATCGCGTATGGCTTTTGTGAACGAAAAGCCGTCCATTTGGGGCATTTCAATGTCTGAAAGCACGATGTCCACATAGGTTGACAGGGATTTGCCGGTTTCTTTGGCCTTCGCAACTTTGGCCTTAAGGGCTTCCAGCGCCTCTTTTCCATTTTGCGCTATGGTCAGGGAGTATCCTGCAGACTCCATTGTTTCAGCAACAAGCTTGCGGATAATGGCTGAGTCGTCGGCTATAAGCACATTGCGGCCTTGGCCAATATTGCCGACGTTGGCGGCTGTCCCCTGGGTGTCCGGGTCCAGGTCCGCCAGAATGCGCTCCAGGTCTATGAGCTGGATAAACCGGTTTTCCCGGGAAACCATGCCCACTATGCAGCTCTGGTCCATTTTGGACATGTACCCGCTGGGCGATTCGACGTCGCCCCAGCCCACGCGGTGGATATCTGTTACTCCGGAGACGAGAAACCCGGCCACAGTCTGGCTGAATTCCGTCACAATGACGATCTGGTGTTCTATGTTGGCTTCTTCCATTTCCAGCCACACGCCCAGATCAATGACGGGCAACACGTAGCCCCGCAAGGGAATGGCGCCCATGAAGCTTGGATGCGGCGGCGCTTCTGGTTTCTTCAGGTCTGGTTTTTCAATGACTTGCATTACCTTGGCCACGTTGACGCCAAAGTAGCTGCGCACAGGCTCCTCTTCTCCCTCCACCACTTCTTCAATGAAGAATTCGAGGATTTCCAGTTCGTTCGTTCCGCTTTCAAGAAGTATCTCAGCTCTGCTCATTTCTCGTGCCCCCTCCCTGGAATGTCGCCGAGTTACGCAGATACAATTATTACCACGACATTCTTGTACTTGGAGATTTGCGCCAAGTCTACACTTTCAGCCATATCCGAAGCAATGAAAACTGCGCCGGAAAACCCCTGTTTCAAGTAGTCTTTTAGTTCTTCCGGTTGGCAGAGTTTAGGAGCGCTGGCGCAAATGCGAAATAATCTGTGCTCTTTGATTATTTGCTGTCCGGAAATGACCAAACAGCACTCCACCAGATACTTGCCTGACTGAAGCAGGCCGTTGATGGTCTCCACCAAGCGTTCTTCGTCTACAGGCTTGGACAGGGTCGCGTCCCCCCCGCCATGGTCCCATTCCGTAAACGCAGACACTACTACTACCGGAATATGGCTGGTGGTTTTGTTTTCCCGAAGCCGTGCGATGACTGAGTTGCCGTCCATGCCCGGCATCATCAGGTCCATGGTTATGCAATCCGGCAGAGTCCGGCGAGCCAGTTCCAAAGCCATGAAACCGTCTTCTGCGGCGACAGTGCGGTAGCCCTCGTGCTGCAGCACCTGCTCCAGATAGCTGCGCACGTTGGGATCGTCGTCCACCACCATGACCAGGATTTCATCTGAACGTTTATGGGGGACGGCTGCTGGCTTGCCCTCTTTGGCAGGCGCAGGCGGCGCAACTGCAGACGCGTCGCAGGCTTTTTTCTCCATGGGCTGCAATGGTATGGTGAAAAAGAATGTGGAGCCTTCGCCTAGCTGGCTCTCCACCCATATCTGCCCCTGGTGGTGTTCAATGATCTGCTTGCATATGGGCAGTCCCAGGCCGGTGCCTTTGGGTTTTTCCGTCATGGTGTCGCCAGCCTGGCGAAACCGTTCAAAAACTGCCTCCTGGTCTTCGGAAGCTATGCCCGCCCCGGTGTCGCTGACGCTGACAAGTATGGCGTTGTGTTGCTCCCAGGCAGAGCAGGATATGGTTCCTGCAGAAGTGAATTTCACAGCATTAGAAAACAGGTTTATCATGACTTGCATGAGTCTGTTTTTGTCGCCTGTTATGGTAGGGACGTCATTGGGGACGTCAATAATGAGTTCCAGGCCTTTTTCATCGATCAAGCCTTCTGCGCTGGCGGCGGAATTCTTGATAATTTCGCCCATGTCCACCTGTTCATAGCGCCATTCTGTTCTCCCGGACTCCATTTTGGAAATATCGAGGACATCGTTGATCAATTCCGTCAGCCGTTGCCCTTCATTGATGATGACGTCCATGTTGCCGTGAATCTGCTCCACAGCCCGGACGGTTTTTTTCTGCGACATGTCCAGCTTGGGGATGATGGAAGTGTGGAATTTCTTGTCGATTATCTTGGCAAATCCCAGCACCGAGGTGAGCGGCGTGCGCAGTTCGTGAGACACTGTGGAGATGAACTCCGTCTTCATGACGTCTATTTGCTTTTCCTTGGTCACGTCTCGAATAAGCACGACCACGCCGAGGCAGTTGTTTTCAGCAGGGCCAGACTCGTCTAGGTCGCTGCTGCGGTGGATAGTCGTCGCCACGGCTTTGCCTATGCGGGCGCGGGACATGGCGACTTCTGTGGAGCATACTTCATGCGGACAAGCCAAGGCTTGCCTGGTCAGGTCGTGCACGTCTGCAGAAAACAAGATACTTACGTCCTTTCCGGTAAGCCTGGCTCCCTCGAAATCAAAAAATTCAGCGAGCGTGGGATTAACCCGCGTGACCCGCCCCCTCACGTCCACCACCAGCAGTCCGTCAGCCATGTTGTCGATAATGGCGGTGGTGTAGTCCAAATGGTCGTGCAGCTCCAGGGTTGCGTTGGTTACGGCGTTTTCCAGCCCGGTGATTAACCCGCTCAGTTCCCGGGACATGCTTTGCATGGTTTTACCCAGTAGGCCTACCTCGTCCTTGGACTCTATGTGTATGTCGGCGGAAAAATCATGGTCTGAGAGCCTGTTGGCGTACTCTGTCAGTTCAGTCAGCGGCTGGGATATTTTTTTAATGACAAGGTAGAGCAAAATGACGCTGCCCCAGAAAATGAAGAACAATAAGGCTTGCATTTGCAGCACTGCGGAGACGATGTAGGAGTGAATAAGTTCCTGATCCATGCCGACGTGCACATAGCCCGCCACCCCGGCAAGAATGGGTTTGGCCACGTCAATCACAGCGTGTTGCCCCGGCATGATTACCTTGGTCACGAGCATGCCGTGCGGGTCGCGGGGCAGTGTCTGGGCAACGTCTGGCACAGCAGGCACAAAAGTGTGGGAGATGATGCGCCCATCGCCGTCCTGGACGAACACATACGCCACGCCATTCATCTCAAGGTATTGGTCTATCATGGACTGCACGGTGGAGGCGTCTCTGTTTAAAAGCACCTCCACGCTGGAATTGACGATGGACCTTGCAATGGCGCGGCCTTTGCTGACATATTCTTGCGTCATGTGGTCATAGAGTATCCACGCAGCCAATATGCTTGAGGATATGGAGATGACCCCAAACAAAGCAAACATGGCGAGCAGGGTCTTCTGGAACAGCTTGGAAAGCTTCATTGCCGCCACCTGCTCCAGTCACGGACAGGCACAAAGGCTCCCTCCTCCACTGTGGTGAAGTATACCTTGTTCATGCCTTGCCGGTTTGCCGTGAAGGAGACGCTGACGTCTATGCCTATGTTAAAAGAATGTATGGAGTTGGCTGCGGTTGCAATGTCAGCGCTATACGGCTCTTTGCCCAGCTCTCTAAGCACCCGGGTCATCACCTTGGCGTTCAGAAAGCCTTCGAAACTGGCAAAGCTGTAAATCAGAGGCGCATACCCCGGGTCCGCCACGCCGGCCGGGGGAGCGGGATTCACCTCGTCCATCAACCGGCGGTACTCCCTGACAGCCGGCAGGCTCAGGTCTTCATAGCTGGGAACCACTTGGGTGTTGATCAGGTTCCGGGAGTAGCTCCGCCCGCCTTCCTGTTCCGCTTTTTGGAGCAAGGAGAGCAGGTTCTCGCTGCCCACAAAGGAAAGGTTGGCGATAGGAACGTCGAGCCCGGCGTTCCGGGCGTCGCGGATAAAGGCGGCGCAGGCGGCGTAAGAACCCACGCTGATGACGGCGTCAGGGTTCGAGTTGCTTATGATTTCAACCTGTTCAGCCATCGAAACGTCGAATTCACTGCCGCGGCGGTATGTTGCCTCCCCAACAAGGGGCAGATCGTACCTGGCAAGCGCCCGGCGCACTCCGTCCCAGCCAGAGCGGCCGTAGGCGTCCACCTGATAGAAAACAGCTACTCTTTCTCTTCCCAAGCGCACAAAAGCATCCACCAGCTCTGATGTCTCCTGGCGGTACGACGCCCGCAAGTTGAAAACATACCGGGAGTAAGGCTCTTCGCGTTGCGGTTGAGCGCCTGTAAACGGGAAGAACAATAAGACCTTTCGGTGGGTGAAACTTTTGATCAGCGGCAGCACGCGCGTCACAGTGGGCGTTCCCACATAATTGAAGAGCGCAAGAACGTTCTGGTTGCGGACCAGCTCCAGCGTATTCTCAATGGCGGGGATGGGGTCGTAGCCGTCGTCCATGGCTGCAATGCGTATGGCCCGGCCATGGACGCCGCCTTCTGCGTTGACTTTTGCAAAATAGGCGGCGGAACCGCGGTAAAGCTCTATGCCGAGTCCGCGGCTGGGCCCGGTGAATGCGGCAGACATGCCGAGCAACAGTTCTTGTGCTTTGACTGGCTGGGCCGCCAGGAAGAAACAGCCGGCAAGAGCCAACAGTACAGCTATGCAATTTCGAATCATACGGCCACCCTCCTGAGCCACCTATAACGCCATGTCATTATGTTACATTCCGGTGAAACTGTAAAGGAATGACAAGCCTCAGCCCGACTACCATCGCTGACCAGGCAACCCGGCGACAGGTCAGGGAGGAGTTGGCTCAGTTCAGTACACGCTCCAAATGGTACATGACTACGTCATGCGGTGGGTCAAGAAACCAAGACTTGAGCAGCAAAGAGAAGCGCAAGCCTAAACTTGCAGCGCTCCTGGCCGATAAGGCAAGTGACAGGACAAGAGACCCGGCCCACGGATGGGCCAAGGAGGCGCACATGGATACAGTGAAGCTCGATGTCTTTGTCGCGGACAAGAACCCGGACAGGGTCAGCGCCGCACGGAAATCCGGAGACCAGGGGCGCGGCGGCCGTACCTTAAGTGAAGAATGGAAGGAAATTCAACGGGCCCGGCTCTCCCGGAAGGTATTTGAGGATTCATCTTACGCAAAACAGCTTGTGGTCGCCCAGACCTCGCCAGTGTACAACGCAAACGGGGAATTGATTCCGACGGTGACCACAACGGACAAGGCTGTGTAATCAGGCGGAGCCTGGGACGCGCCATGTCCGCCAGGGCGTCAGGGGCTTGGCCTACCGCGCCGGGCCGAGTCCTGAACAAAGCCCCCCGCAGGATGTGGGGGGCTTTCTTTCTGCTCAGAAGCCGCCAGCTGCAAGATGCGGCTGAATCGACAGGGCTGCGCGAGGGCTTTCCTGCGGCTCGCCGGCTGTCTGCTGTGATGCTTCACAGCCAGGGCTTTTAGTCATTTCCGTGAATGCAGCAAACGCAGTCCGTCCGCCACAGCAGTCAGGGACATTTCCAGTTCTTCGTACAAGCTGTGCATAATTCTGTATTTTCCAGCCCTACAGGCGCGCTCCAGGTCTGCTGCTATGCGGTGCGTTTCTATCGCAGCCACATTTCCTGCTGCTCCCCGGACGGCGTGGACGGCCTGGGCCGCAGCCTCATGGTCTCCTGCGGCTACAGCGCGCTGATATTCTTCCATCAGGCGCTGCGCGTCTGTCAGAAAGCCAGAAAGCACCTTCAAGTACACCTCTATGTTGCCCATGAAGCGGTCCAGGGCCTGGGCGGCGTCCAAACCTGGGATTTCCTCCAAGGGCTCTGGAAGCTTGTGGCTTGGCGCGCCAGGTTCGCGCGCTCCAGCGCCGGCTCTGTCACGTGATGTACGCCCTTCTTTGCTTTGCCGCTTTTTCCGATGTTTTGCCAGCTCGTCCAGCAAGGCGTCGAGGTGTATGGGTTTGGATACGTAGCCGTCCATCCCTGCAGCAAGACATCTTTCGCGGTCCCCGACCATGGCGTTGGCTGTCATGGCAATGACGGGCAGGTCTGTCATGCCCAAATCCCTGCGGATGGCCCTGGTAGCGTCAAATCCGTCCATCTCCGGCATTTGGCAATCCATAAGCACGGCGTCGAAGTCCTTTACTCTTAATGCAGTAAGGGCCTTGCGTCCGTTATCCGCCACCTCGACGCGAATGCTTGCCTGGCTGAGCAACTCTGTGGCCACCTGCTGATTGGTGACGTTGTCTTCAACCAAGAGCACGTGCATGCCGGCGAGGCTTGTGCGTGAGAAGACCTCATCCTGAGCGGCGTCTGCTGCGGCTTCGCGGTAGCCGAACGTTTCCAGGACGGCGTTACGCAGCTTGTCTATGAGGACAGGCTTCATGAGAACAGCGTCCACTCCGGCCTGTTCTGCTGCAGTCACCAGATTATCGCGGCCGTAAACAGTAAACAGGATAACCTTGGGAGGATTGTCTTCGTCTTTGATCAATGTGGCGGCGTCAGTTCCGCTCATTCCCGGCAAGCGCCAATCCAACAACACCAGCCCGAACGGAGAGCCGCTGTCCCGGGCTGCAGCATGCGCAGCAAGCGCGGTCTCGGCGTCCATGGCTGTTTCCGCCTCCATGCCCAAGCGTAGCAGCAAACGCTCCATAACCAGGAGCACATGGGGGTTGTCGTCCACCACCAAAGTCCGCATGCCGGCGAGCTCATGGGGAAGTTCTTTGTCTTGTTGCGCAGGCGGAGCAGCCAGGGCAAAACGGCCGTGAAAAATGAAATCGCTGCCCTTGCCGGGCTCGGAGACCACTTTGATGTCTCCGTGCATCAACTCGGCAATACATTGACAAATAGCCAGCCCAAGCCCTGTGCCGCCAAACTTGCGCGTGGTGGAGGCGTCTGCCTGACTGAAAGCTTTGAACAATTTCTGCTGGGCTTCTAGAGGGACGCCTATGCCAGTATCGCTGACGCTGCATTGCAATGTAACCTCATCGTCAGTCTGGTTCAGCACGGTGATGGTAATGACCACCGAGCCTACATCCGTGAACTTGAACGCATTGGAAATGAGGTTCACAAACACCTGCTTTAACCGCAGGGGGTCCCAGACAATGCGATCCGGGACGTTGTCTGCAACATCTATCAAAAATTCAATATGCTTGTCAGAGGCTTGGGAGAGGAACATGTCCGCCACTTGTTCCAGCAGCTCGTTCAAAGAAAAGGTCCGTAACTCCAGGTCCATCTTTCCAGCTTCGATTTTGGAAAAATCCAGGATGTCGTTGATGAGTTGCAGCAAAGAGCCTGCGGAGGACTGAATGACTTTAATGTAGTCCCGCTGCTTGCGGTTCAGGTCCGTGCGCAGCGCCAAATCAGCGTTGCCAATAATGGCGTTCATAGGCGTGCGGATTTCATGACTCATGTTGGCCAGAAACTGGGACTTTGCCACATTGGCGGCTTCAGCCCGCTCCCTCTCCATGGTCAGGTCGCTTACCAGACACTGCGCTTGGTCCAGAGTGCTGTTAAAAACGTTGGCCAACATGGCCTCGTCGCCTGTTCCTTTGACTTCGCATCTTGCCCCTAGGTCCCCGTCCATGACCTTTGCTACGGTTTGCTGTATGTTTCGCAACGGACCGAGCATGCGCCTGCCAACAAGCAAAGCAGCAGCCAAGGCAAGGACGATCATGCCGCCTGAAACAAGCAAAATCGGAGTGCGCAGGCTGTCAGAGCTGGCGTTCAACTCGTCAACATACACTGAAGAGGCTATGTACCAGTCCCACTCTTTCAAATAGCGCACCCAGCTGATTTTTGGATAAACGTAGTTGCCTTTGTCGTCAGTCCTGTCCCAGACATACGCCAGCCGGGGTTCTTCTTTTCCTGCAGCGTCCATCAAATCGTCCAGGATGGGACGGCCGGTTAAGGGGTTGGGCATTTCGGCTATGTTGGTGTTTTCAATGGCGGTGTTTGGGTGGATAATCAAGTCGTATTGTGAATTGAAAACGTAAACATACCCGGTGCGGGCTATAGTGACGCCTCGCAGGATTTTTCTCAGTTCTTCCACAGCTTCTTCCTGGCGCCTGGCTACCGCCGTGGCTATATCGTCCACATAGACGCCAGTGGAAAGGACCCAGTCCCATTCTGGAAACAACCGTGCGTAAGCGAGCTTTTCAGAGGGGTCGTCATGGCCCAGGCGTTTCCACCAGTAGGTGGAGTAGCCTTCGCCCCTGGCTTTGGCGGCGTCGACCAGAGGCGGCACAATAAAGTTGCCGTGTATATCTCGTACGCGGGAAAAATCGGCGCCGTGAGTTTCCGGGTCTGGGTGGGAGATGATGTGGTAATCGTAGTCGAAGACAACGACGTAATCGTCGTTGCCGTAGCGGAAGTACCGAAGCTCCTCAAGGGCTTGCCGTCTGGCTTCCTCCTCGGTCATCACGCCGGTAAGCGCAAGTTCATATTTTGTGCGAATGAAAGATTCTTGCATGAGGACGATGTTCTTGAGCTGCCGCTTGTAGGCGGCCATGGCGTCCCTGTGGTAGGCTTCAATATCCTGGGCCTTGGATAAAGCGAGTTCGTATACGTTGTCGAGGATCGTAACGGCTGCGTTTTCTTCCAGGTCGTAAACCTTGCCCCGAACAATGGGCGCAACGGCAAAATATATGGCTGAAGCCAATCCGAGCACCGTGACAAGCACGAGCAGACAAAGCCGCCTGTACAATGACGAGCCGAGCATTCCATTCCTCAACTAATTAAGATTAACAGCCGCATTACTTTAAGCTGCGTATGTGACAATTGTGTGGTGGCTGAAAAAAACAGCTAGGCAACAGAATTCACAGCATTCTGCTGCTGCGAATGCAGGATCATTTCAATCTTCTTTTTAAGTATGGCTGCGTCGAATGGTTTTGTCAGGTAGTTGGAGACGCCTTTGCTGACTGCTTCAAGTATATTTTCAGGCTTTGACTCAGCAGATATCATAAGGAAGGGAAGTGTAGAGAAGTGTTCTGATTCTCTGACTTTGACAAGAAAGTCAATGCCTTTCATGCCGGGCATGTTCCAGTCGCAGAGGATGAAGTCAACCGGGTATTGGTGCAGAACTTCCCATGCTTCATGCCCGTCGCCTGCCTCAAGTACCCGACGGCACTGCAACTCCGCCAGATTCCGGCCAATGATACGGCGCATGATGTCCGAATCATCTACTACCAGAAAGGTAAGCGAACGAAGGTCAGGCGCAGTCGAGGCCATGGCGCGATCCTGAAGTGGTTTACAAGATAAGAAAATGAGCTTCCCAGCGCATCACCGTTTGACTGAATCCAAGGATGCTGCAGGGTTGTTTATACAATAATAAAGACGGTACGATGTTTTCCCGTCTCAGTCAATGCAGCTTTACCCGGCCAACTTATACTGGCAGCCCTTGTGATTGCCGCAGTTCTTTGAGACGCTCGATAACCGAGTATGGCACGCAGACGTTTCCCTTGCCCTTGCCGAGCTGAATCTGTGGCTTTACCGAGCCGTGAAAATCCGACCCCCCGCTTACCGCCAAGCCCAGCTTGTCCGCCAGACGCTCTACTCCGGCCCGCATGGACGGGCTGTGCTCGCTGTAGTGCGACTCCACTCCGTCCAAGCCGTATTCTTGCAATTCCCGCAACAACCTTTCCAGCTCCGCCCAGCCTGCAGAGAGCAGCCCGGGATGGGCCAGTATGACTGTTGCGCCTTCTTCTTTAAGCACCTTGACGGCCTCTGCTGGGCTGAGCACTTTTTTGGGCGTATACGCCTTGCCTTTGGCGCCCAAATATCTATTAAAGGCGTCCTGCACAGATGCCGCCCGGCCCAGTTCCACAAGCCGCAGGGCAATATGCGGGCGGCCCACAGAGCCTTCTCCGGCTATGGCTTGCACAGACTCGTAGGTAATGTCCACTCCGCATTGCTGCAGCTTTTCGATAATAATGTAGTTACGGCTGTGCCGGTGTTCGACGATTTCCCGCAAGGCGGCCTGCAGCTTATCCGGGTTTTGCGGCAGCCACAAGCCGACTACGTGCAGTTCTTCGCGTTCGTATTGTGCTGAAAGCTCGCAGCCGCGGATAAACTCCAGACCTAGCGAGCTGGCGGCTAAAGCCGCTTCGTCCAGGCCGGCGGTGGTGTCGTGGTCGGTCAGCGCGATGGCGCGCAGGCCTATGCGGCTGGCCTCCTGCATCAGCTCAGTAGGGGTAAAGGTTCCATCCGAAGCTGTGGAATGCGTGTGTAAATCTGCTTGCATGTTGTGTAGTGTTACTGGGGGGCGTTACCTGTGTCAAAGTGTTTTTCTGCTTGAGCAGCGCAACGCCTGCTGCTATATATTGCCCAACGACACAGGAGGAAACGCCGTGGCTTTGAACAAAGAGCTTTTAAACATACTTGCCTGCCCGACCTGCAAAGGGGAGCTGCAACTGCTGGGCAAGGAAGAGGGTCTGGCTTGTGAAAAATGCGCCGTCGTTTACCCGGTGCGCGAAGAAATACCCATCATGCTGGTGGACGAAGCCGTCCCCCAGTCAGACTGGGACGCTGGCGCGCGGGAAAAAGCTTAGCCGCCAATCAATAGCTTCTCCAACTCGCCGGCCTCGTATACAGGTTTTTGGCACGCGCCCCCTGAACATACAAACGCAGCGGCTTTGCCCGGCTCAGCTTCCATGCCGGCAACAAACGGGGCCAGCTTTGCAATGGCCTCGTCCTTGCGCAAGATTGCTGTGCGAGGCAGAAACAATCTGCAGAGCAGTTGCGCCATGTCCGCGGCGGCTTCTTCCTCGCCGGCGATCACCACTTCTTTCCCTGGACCCAAAAAATAATCCAGCGCGCACAGCAACATGGAATGTCCAGCCGGATACGCTGCAACAGCGCCCATGGCGGACTCCAGAGCTTGGCCGGCTTTTTCTTCCAGGTCATAACGGCCGGTCATTCTACCCAGCCGCAACAGATGGAGCACTGCTATGGAGTTGCCGGCCGGAATGGCGGCGTCGTGCAGCTCCTTGAGGCTTATGGGCAATTCTGACTGGGTTTTTTCCGTGGCAAAGCGAAATTCCTTGGCGTCGCCGCTCCAGAACAGTTTCAACATGGAATCGCACAGTTGCAGGGCTTCGTGCAGCCAAGCCGGCTCAAAGGTTGCCTGGTAGAGTTCCGTCAGCCCCCAGACCATAAAGGCGTAGTCGTCCAGGTGCGCAGGCAGACCGGCCTGTCCCTCCCGCCAACGGTGCAGCAGCTCGCCGTCCCGCCGCAGTTGCGAAAGAACGAATGCGGCCGCTTTTTCTGCAGCGCGAATGTATTCCGGTTGGCCCAGAGCAGCGCCGCCTTTGGCCATGGCGGCAATCATCAACCCGTTCCAGTCAGCCAGCACCTTGTCGTCCTTGTGCGGGCGCACGCGCTTGCCGCGATATTCCATGAGAGTTTGGCGAATACGCTCCACCCGCTCGTCTTCGTCCGGCGGCAGTGGCCGGGTCAAATGGATGATGTTGGCGCCTGTGCGCTGACCGGTTGCCTCGTCGGTGAAATTGCCCTCCTCCCGCAGCCCAAACACATCTGCAGCATAGGAGGCGTCCTCTGGCGAAAGCAAAGACCGGATTTCTTCGAGGGTAAAAACGTAGAACTTGCCCTCCTCGCCTTCGCTGTCTGCGTCCTCGGCGGAGTAGAAGCCCCCTTCTGGCGAGATAAGGTCCCGCAGCACATAGGTGAAAATTTCGCGCGAGGTTTGCGCCAGCAAGGGATTTCCTGTGACTTGCCAAGCTTCCACGCAGGCGAGCGAGAGCATGGCCTGGTCGTAAAGCATTTTTTCAAAATGGGGCAACAGCCACTCCCGGTCCGTGGAGTAGCGATGAAAGCCAAAGCCCACATGGTCCCATATCCCGCCTCGGCGCATGGCTTCGAGCGTGTGCGTAACCATGTCCGTCAACTTGGACTCGCCAGCGCGCAACTGTTGCCGCAGAAGAAACAGCAAATTGTGCGGCGCAGGAAATTTGGGGGCGTCGCCAAAGCCGCCGTAGTCCTGGTCATACCGCTCAGCCAGCTGGACCTCGCCCTTGTCCAGTATGGCGGATTCGGCAGGCGGGGCCGTTTGGGCTGCCTGGCCGGAGAGTTCTCCCCGTTCATAGGCTTTGATGTGCTCCATGATTGTGCTGGCGGAAGCCAACAACTCGCTACGCTTGGCCCGCCAGGCCTCGTACACCCGGATGGTCAGCTCTTTAAGACCCACGCGGCCCATACGGGATTCTTTAGGGAGATAGGTCCCGACAAAAAGGGGCCGCTTGTCCGGAGTCAACACCAGGGTCAGCGGCCAGCCGCCGGAGCCGGTCATCAGCTGGCAGACGGTCATGTAGGCCATGTCCACGTCTGGCCGCTCCTCGCGGTCTACTTTGACGCAAATAAATATTTCACTGAGCAGCCGGGCCGTTTCTTCGTCTTCAAAGCTTTCCCGCTCCATAACGTGGCACCAATGGCAGGTGGAGTAGCCAATGGAAAGGAAGACGGGCTTGTCCTGCTCGGCGGCTGCAGTAAAAGCTTCAAGGCCCCAGGGCCGCCAGTCTACAGGATTGTAAGCGTGCTGCAGCAGGTAGGGGCTCTGCTCATGAATCAGTCTGTTGGGCTGGCGTTGTGGCATTGGTTTCTCCCGCTGGTTTGTGTGTTTTCCCCTGCGGCGCTGTTTGCCAGGGCTCGGCTGTATCTGGAATATCCGAGGAGAGATAATGCCCGCCAACGAAGTAGAAAATATACTTTGCACATTCCTTCAGTATGTTGAGAGCAGAGTCGCGGTCTTTCCACCAGCGTTTGTGGAATTGGTCGTACGGGGTGGCGACAACCAGGATGGTGGATTCAGGCAGCAAGTCCTCAAATATCATTTTCGCTCGTCGAGCGTGGAATGACGAGGTAACGATGAGCAATGTCTTGGCGTGGCCGGAAAATATGTCAGCTAGCTCCTTGGCTTCTTCATACGTGGAAAGATTGCTATCGCCAAAGAATGATATGGCGTTTTGGGGAACCCCGTTAGTTGTGAGGATGTCTTCATAGACGTCTTCTTCGCGTGGATACGCAATGTCATTGGCGTCCAGCAGTTGGAGTTCCTTACTGCGGTATGGCCGGCTCACGTATACCCGGTCAGCCAAGCCGTCCTTATACAGGTCTGCAGCGTAAAAAGGCCGGGAAAAACCTCCGCCCAGCACGACAATGATATCGGCCTCCTGGGGCATGTCTCCTGAAGGCAACCAGTACCCTGCAAAAAAAAGCGCGCCAGAGGCGACTATGGCGCCGAGCAGGGTCAAAAAACCTGTCACTTCAAGAAATCCAGCTACAATTTTTTTCATGATTCGCCTTTTGAAAATAGCGCCTTGTAACGGGCGTGGTGCGCAAAAAACTCCCCTTCTTGGACAGCCTTCCTGGTCCTGCGCATCATGTCAAGATAAAACCAAAGATTATGGATGGTGTTCAGACGATACGCAAGCAGCTCCCGGGCTGTGTAAAGATGCCGCAAATACGCCCGGGAAAAATGGCGGCAAGTATAGCAATTGCATTCAGGGTCAAGGGCCGCGTCGTCCTCGCGATACTCCGCCCGCTTGATGTTCACCTTGCCTTGGCTGGTGTACAACGTGCCGTTGCGGGCGTTTCGCGTGGGCAACACGCAGTCGAACATGTCCACCCCGTTGGCCACGCCGTCCAATATATCCAGCGGCGTACCCACGCCCATGAGGTAACGCGGCTTGTCCGCCGGCAGCAGCGGCGCGGTGTGCGCCAGGATGCGCTGCATCTCCTCCTTGGGCTCGCCCACAGAAAGGCCGCCTATGGCGAACCCCTCACAATCTATGGCGCAAATTTCCTCAACACTGCGGCTGCGCAGGTCAGTGTGAAAACCGCCCTGCACAATGCCGAAGAGCAGGTGCTCCCCAGCGCCGCGGGGATAGTGTTTCCTGCAGCGCTCTGCCCAGCGGGTGGTCAAGCCCACGGATTTCTCCGTGTATTCCCGGCTGTGCCCAAAACCTACGCACTCGTCCAACACCATCATGACGTCCGAGCCCAAGTTGCGCTGAATATCCACCACCTTTTCCGGGCTGAAAAAATGCCGCGAGCCGTCAATGTGCGACTGAAACTGAACGCCCTCCTCGCTGAGCGTGCGCAGGCCGCTCAGGCTGAAGACCTGAAAACCCCCGCTATCTGTGAGAATGGGCTTTTCCCAGCCAGAAAAGCGGTGCAGCCCCCCGCGCCGGGCAACCAACTCGTCGCCGGGCCGCAGGTACAGATGGTAGGTGTTTCCCAGAATGATCTGAGCTTCCATTTCAAGCAGATCATGCGGCGACAGCGCCTTGACTGTTCCTTGCGTGCCAACGGGCATGAAGATGGGCGTTTCCACCGGGCCGTGCGCCGTGTGCAGCGTTCCCTGACGGGCAGAACCGTCTGTGGCGTGAAGTATGAATGTTCCTGGAGCGGGCATGCCGCGGAGTATAAACGTCCAAAGACGTTTTGCAAAGCGTGCGCCTTGATAAAGGCGAGATTATAACTGCGTCAGGCCTTTGGCGGCGCCGGCCCGGGAGAGAGACGTCATATTCTGAATAAGTATATCGGAAACGATGACTTCTTCCGCCAGTTCGTTATTAATAATTCCTAACTATTTTTCACTGTTGCGTTCAGACTTCTGTTTTGTCCCGTAAACGAAAACGCCGGCCAGACCAGCGAGGGTTCCGCCCCCGAGTGTAGCTGCTGAAACAGGGCTACCCAACCACGCTATGTATGCAGCCAGGGCAAGTGTAGCCAAACACACAAGAAAGGCGGGCCAAGTCCCAAGACTTGCCCTGGACAAGGTATTGCTCAAATACAGCCTGTCCATCTCGCTGTATTTCTTGTCCATGTCATGCCTATGGCTTGTCTCATTCTGGAACGCCTGGAAAATGATTTGCGCTGCGCCAGGGTGTATGGCGTCGTATCTTTCTATTTCATCCGCGGGAGGCAACGGCCCTGAGAAATGGCTGGCCTTGAGAATCTTCGCAGTGGCTTGAACGTCACCGTTGTTCTGGGTGGAGGAATTCTGGGGGCCGTCATCCTGCTGCCCCCGTTTGCTTTGCTTCCTTTTAGCCACGTGACGCCCTGTACGTGTCCATGGCTTTTCTCATGTCGCGACCCAGTTGTTCGGCGTCAAAACGCAAGGCGGTTCGAACATTCATAGTTGATCGTTCTTTGGCTCTGCGCATTACCTCGCGGCGGGCCCTGGTCTCTGCAACGCCGGCAAAATCAAAAATTTGCCCGGCGCCAAGCAGCATGTTCGAGAGCAGGCGGGTCATGGCGTTTTCTCCTTATCCTTGGGCACATCGTTTTCATAGCATACGTCAGAATTTTGTAAACACATGGCTCGTTTCAGTCAAGAAATCCTTTGCCGTTATTGACGTTTTGTCATCTTGAGTTCTCGCTTCATGCGTACTTGGCAAGCCTTGAAGCGTGCGCCTTGATAAAAGCGAGATTATAACTGCGTCAGGCCTTTGGCGGCGCCGGCCCGGGAGAGCAGCTGCTGCTCAATATCGCGGCAATAGCCGCATTCCGCGCAGCGCCGGCGGCATTGCGCCACGTGTTTGGCAAAATCGTGAGGCAAGGCGCTGTTTTCCACATACAGGGCGTGCGCAAGCGCTTCCTGGGTGTCCAGCAGTTCCAACATGTTTCCGACAAAGGAACCGGAAAGGTAGGCGTCTATAATTTTGGACATGACAGAAACGCCTCGCGTCCTACCGCACAGCTTCAGGCCATAATCGAGTCTAGTATAGTGATGTGCATCCTCTGGCCGGATGAAGGGCGAGGAAAAAAGCAGCTCCGGTGATTCATAGAAAAGTTTCACGCAACCCAGGTCCCGCGCCATGGGAAAATGCGCTTCCGGACAGTCCGCCATCAGCGCGTCATGGGTCAGCTTGAATGGACATTGGAGTAGGCAGCCTTCGTTGGCCAACAGGAACATGCGCACCCCGGGCAAACGTTTGTCCGCGTGTGCTGTAAAGCGCTCCTGGCTTTCAAAATCCCGGTTCAGCCCCCGGTCCGGAACCAGCTTGGCCGGCGGAGCAAAGCCCGCCGCTTCGATAAGCCGCAGATGCGCGTCCAGCTTTTCTGGCGCGTCCAGCATGGCGTTGACGCTGGGGATGGCCTGCAGCGCGGACGCCAGCCTTGGCGCGGCTTGGCCCAACGCCCGAAGCAGATACCCGTCAGCATAGACCAAACCGTGCAACTGCCCGGCGCCGTGCAGCTGCTCAATAGCCGCAACCAGGGGCGCGGGGTCGGCGTAGAGCTCCTGCGGGTGAAACCGGGCGTTAAGCAACCCCAACTTTGTCGGGCCGTCTATTGTTTGCAAGCAGCCAACGAGCTCGTCCAGGGAGTACGCGCGCACCCGGCGCCGCGCGTCTGGAACAGGCTCCAGGCCAAGTGAAAAATGCATGGCGCCAATGCTGTCTACATTTTTAGACAAAAAAACAGCGTAGGCCGGGTCTGGTATAAAAGGAATGTCGAGTACAAGAGGAGCAGCCATCTTGTAGTCAGCCGGTATTATTGTTGTTTTCTCCAAACCTCATCCCCAGGATACACATGCGTCCCGGTTGCGGCCTCCAGGGGCGAGGCAAACCAGGGCTCCACTGTCTCTACCCACGTTGTAAAATGCGGTGTCTGCTTGTGCCGTTCAAAGGCCTCTGCGTCGCGATACACTTCGTACAACCACAAACGGTTGGGGTCCTCAGCGTCCTGGACTATGTTGAATTGCAAACAATCCGGCTCATTCTCCACAGAGCCGCGGGCGTCGGCCAGCATGGCCTCAATGAATTCCTCGCGATGCTCCGGCTTAATCTGAATCTTGACGATAACTGCAAACATGGGGGCTCCTAAAATGAGTTCAAGGTGTAAGCGTATACGGCTGCATAAAAATTACAGAGAAAGCGCCGTGTCAGCCTGTACATGAGCGGGGGCAAGCGTCAGCCACAGCAGCTCGTCCAGCGTGTGCACCATGTCGGCAAACACGCCTCCGGGCGCCATGGGCGGGCCGAAGATGGACGCTCGCTGTTCGGCCACCTTAGCCTGGGACACTGCGTCGGGCAGGGTCCGGGACAGGGTCATGGCCAGCCGCTCGGCCAGCAGGTAGCCTGTGGTCGCCTGCTGGAAGGTCTGCGCAGCCTGCTCCAGGGCCGGTCCTTTTTCCGACAGCAGCGCCTGGGCCTCTGCCGAGGGCTCCAGGACCTGCAATTGGCGAATCATGGAGCGCAGGTGATTGATGGACGCGCCCGGAATGCCCGCCCGCCAACCCAGCAGCCAGTCGTTGCGGCGAAACAGCAGAAAATTCTCCAACCCCAGCCGCACGGTTTCGTCCACGGCGTCACGCACTGCATTCAGGGCCGGGTGGTCCCAGCGCCGTCCCATCTCGTCCAGCGTCCAAGCCGGCACACGGTCAGCGGGAGCAGCTTCTGCATCCCCGGTCAGCACGCGTAGCAAGTGCGCCAGCCAGCGGTTGGCGTCCGGCGATTCCGGGGTCTCCAAGTGCGAATAGCTGAGCACATAGCGCCCCCGCCCCCGGCTGCCAGACACCACGCAGGGCTGGCCGGCCATGGACTGCGGCCGCACCCGCACCCCGTAGGCCTCCTCCCAGTCCGCCAGGGACTGCGCCGGCAGGGTCTGCAACGGCAGGTCAGCCACCCAGAAATCGTTTGCCGGCTCGGCGTAACGGGCCAGCACGCCCACGCCCGCGCCAGGGTCGTCGGCAAAACGGGCCGGCCACCAGACAGGTACGCACGGCGCGGCGGAAAAATCATCGGGAATCAGGTCATTGTCTGTGCTAAGGTCCACATGCACGTGGCCGCTAACCAGATGCATCATGCGGTTGGTAAACCCCGCCCGGGTCCAGGGGCACAGCCGCAAGCCATGGGCGTCCGACAAGCCCAGGCCGGAGCCGCCGCAAAAGCCGAGATACGCGCCGCCGCTGTCCATATATGCGCGCACAGCGCTGCGGCCTTGCTGCCTCAGGGCCTCTGCCTTGCGTTTGGCCGCGCCCCCGGGAACCACCAGCAGCGCTGGCGGCTTGCGGGAAAGCAGACCTTGCGCTATCTCTTGCCCCTTCACCAGGCGAAACGGCGCCTCCATGGCCGTTAGCGCCCGCCAGGCCAGCAAGCCCCATATGTGGGATTCGTCCCATAAAAGGTAGATGGACTCCATCCAATGATGGTATCAAGGGGGAGACGGCGGCGCAAGCTCGCCGAGGAGGAAGTATGACAGTGAATCTCACATTGCAAGTGCCTGAAGACGCGTTTTCCATAACTCGTTCTTCACGTGAAGAGTTCGCTCAGGAAGTCCTGATAACTGCAGCAGTAAAATGGTACGAGATGGGCAAAATATCGCAGAGCAAGGCGTCCGAATTGACCGGCCTGTCACGATATGAATTTCTCATGGCTCTCAATAAATATGGGGTCTCTCCATTTCACGAAACCTACGAAGAGTTGGTAGAATTACTGGAGTCAGAGAGAAACAAGCACGATGTGGGTAATTAACGCTTCTCCACTGATTATTCTCGGGCGCGTGAGCGCCTTGCACGTTCTCGAAATGTTTGGTGAGGAAATTCTCATTCCAAGGGGCGTTGCCGAAGAAGTTCTGCAACCTGAACGTGCTGATGCAGCTGCTGCATGGATACTTCAAGAAGGAAATAAATATGTCCACGATGTGGCTGCTATTGATTATTCAGTAGCATCATGGGACTTGGGAAAGGGCGAAACACAAGTGCTGAGCTATGTGCATATGAATCCTGAGTGCACAGCGGTAATAGACGACAAACCGGCCAGGAGATGTGCCGCATCAATGCACTTGAAATACATGGGCACAGTTGGAGTGTTATTGCTTGCAAAGGAACTTGGGTACATAGACTCCTTTGCAGACTATGCATATCGACTTGTCGAAAACGGATTTCGGCTGGACCAGACTATCATTAATAAGCTTATAAAATACATGAACGAATAATGGAGTACACAATGGCGGAAACGCAGTTGCCCAAAGGATACGAACCCGCAGACGTGGAAGCACGCTGGCGGGAACACTGGGAAAAGAACAAGACATTCACCCCGGACGCAGACGGATCGGGCGAGCCCTTTTCCATTGTCATTCCGCCGCCCAACGTCACCGGCGCCTTGCACATAGGCCACGCCCTGAACCAGACCATCCAGGACATTCTCTGCCGCTTCCAGCGCCAGCAAGGCCGCAAGGTGCTCTGGCTGCCGGGCATGGACCACGCTGGCATCGCCACCCAGAACGTGGTGGAAAAGATGCTGGCCAAGGAAGGCAAGTCCCGTCACGACCTGGGCCGCGGCGCCTTTGTGGACAAGGTCTGGGAGTGGAAGGAAGAATACGGCGGCAAGATTCTCAACCAGATACGCATGCTCGGCTCCTCCGTGGACTGGACCCGCGAGCGCTTCACCATGGACGAAGGCCTTTCCCGCGCTGTGCGGCAGGTCTTTGTTTCGCTCTACGAGGAAGGCCTCATCTACAAGGGCGAGTACATCATCAACTGGTGCAACCGCTGCCACACAGCCCTGGCCGACGACGAAGTGGAGCACGTGGGCCGGCAGGACAAAATTTACAAGATACTCTACCCCTTTGAGAAAGGCGAAGGCGGCCTGACCGTGGCCACCACCCGGCCGGAGACCCTGCTGGGCGACACAGCCGTGGCCGTGCACCCAGAGGACGAGCGCTACAACGAACGCATCGGCGACTACGTGGTCCTGCCCCTGGTGGGCCGCAGGCTGCAAATCATTGGCGATAAATACGTGGACAAGGAATTCGGCACCGGTTGCCTGAAGGTGACCCCGGCCCACGACATGAACGACTGGGAGCTGGGCCGCACGCACAACCTGGAGATCATCTCCGTGCTGGACGACGCCGGCTACGTGAACGAGAACGCGCCCGAGCGCTTCTGCGGCATGTTCAAGGACGACGCCCGCAAAGCCGCGCTCAAGGAGCTGGCTGAGCAGAACCTGCTCATAGGCGAGGAAGACCTGGAACACAACGTGGGGGTCTGCTACCGCTGCAAGTCAGTCATTGAGCCGCACGTTTCCGAGCAGTGGTTCGTGGCCGTGAAGCCCCTGGCGGAGAAGGCCCGCGCCGCCGTGCCCCAGGACACCGAGATATTCCCGGACAACTGGACCAAGGTTTACTATCAGTGGATGGACAACATCCGCGACTGGTGCATCTCCCGCCAGCTGTGGTGGGGCCACCGCATTCCGGCCTGGACCTGCGAAGACTGCGGCGAGCTCATCGTCTCCATGGACGACCCGGATACCTGCACAAAATGCAATTCCGCAAACCTTACTCAGGATGAGGACGTGCTGGACACCTGGTTCTCCTCGGCGTTGTGGCCGTTCTCCACCCTGGGCTGGCCGGACAAAACCAAAGACCTGCAAACCTTCTACCCCACCACCATCTTGGTCACCGCCTTTGACATCATCTTCTTCTGGGTGGCCCGCATGATGATGATGGGCATCCATTTCATGGGCGAGGTCCCCTTCAAGCACGTGTACATCCACGCCCTGGTCCGCGACGCCGAAGGCAAGAAAATGTCCAAGTCCGTGGGCAACGTCATCGACCCGTTGGACATGATCAACAAATACGGCTGCGACTCCCTGCGCTTCACTCTGGCCGCCTTTGCCGCCATGGGCCGGGACATCAAGCTTTCCGAAGACCGCATCGAGGGCTACCGCCACTTTGTCAACAAAATATGGAACGCCGCCCGGTTCACGCTGATGAATCTGCCGGAATCGTTTGACAAAGCACCACTGGACTACCCTGTAGAGACCGTGGCGGGCGTGCACCACGGCTGGCTCTTCCACCGTTTGGAAGAGGTCAAGGGCGATGTCACAACCGCCGTTACCGAATACCGCTTCAATGACGCAGCCCAGGCGCTCTACAAGTTCACCTGGCACGAGTTCTGCGACTGGTATCTGGAGTGCATCAAGCCCGAGCTGAACAGCGAGGACCCTGAAACCACGGTTGCGGCCCAGGCTTGCCTGTGGACCGCCCTGCGCGAGCTGCTCATCCTGCTGCACCCCTTCATGCCCTTTGTCTCCAGCGAAATATGGGGCTACCTGCCAAACATCGAAACCGAGGACCTGGCCACCGTGCGCTATCCGGAATCCAGGCCCCAGCGGCAAAACGCCGAAGCCGCGGCGCGCATGGACCTGCTGCAGCAGGCCATCGTCAGCGTGCGGACCATCCGGGCGGAGCTGAACATCGGCCCGTCCGCGCCGCTGACCCTGCTGGTAAAAACCGTGAACGACCACGACAAGCAGGTGCTGGACGAGAACCAGGGACTCATCAAGACCTTGGCCCGGGTGGAAACCATGCAGACAGGGCCGGACGTGAGCGGCCCCAAGGCAGCAGCCACCGCAGTCGTCAACGGCAACGAACTGTTCGTGCCCCTGGCCGGCGCCGTGAACTTTGACGACGAACTGGCCCGGCTGGACAAGGAGCTCAAGAAACTGGAAAAAGACCTGACCGGCGTGGAAAAGAAATTGGCCAACCAGGGCTTCCTGGCCAAGGCCCCGGCCAACGTGGTGGAAAAAGAAAAAGAAAAAGCCGCAACCATGGCAGAAAAACGCGACAAACTGACCGCGCTGCGCGAACGGCTGCAATCGGCCATGGAAGGGTAAATGGATATTTAACAGATGTGCCGGGGGAGAAACTTTTTGAAAAAAGTTTCTCCCCCGGACCCCCTC
>CAYTSA010000018.1:0-25744 GCA_964440345.1 uncultured Desulfovibrionaceae bacterium
AATTAGAAGTGGTTGCTTGAGCTTAAAATTCTAACGTTGGGACACCAGTGATTTTAGGTAAATATCGTCAGTGGAACACCTGTTGCAAATGCACATGGGCAAAGCGGGCGGCCGGCGCAAACAAACAAGGCCGCAGGAGGATAACCATATGAAATCATTGTTTGGAACACACATAGAGCTGAGCGCAAAAGTAATGGACCTGCAGCTCAAACGTCAAAACATTGTCATGAGCAACATGGCCAACGTGGACACCCCGAACTACAAGCCCTTGCGGCTGGAGTTCGAAAAGCAGCTGCAGGAGGCCCTGAACACAGACGCACGGGGAAAGATTACCCGCACCAACGCTAACCATGTTCCAGGCGCCTTTGACCCTCAAACCTTCAAAGGTGAATGGGACGAAGTGTTCATGCCCCGGACCATCCTGGGCGAAGACCGGGTGGACCTCGACAAAGAAATGGCGCTGATGGCCAAGAACACCATGCGCTACAACACCCTGGCCACCGTAATGAAGCGCAGCTTCTCCGGCCTGGAAAAAATCATTTCCAAGGGCTGACGCCAGCCCTGGTAAAAAAGACACTTTTTTGGAGGTATAGGCACTATGGATTTCATGACCGCATTCGACATTGGTTCGTCGGCCCTGAGCGCCAAGCGCACGCAGATGAACATCATATCCATGAACCTGGCCAACGTGAAAACCACGCGCACGCCAGAGGGCGGCCCCTACCGCCGCAAATCCGTCACCCTGGCCACCACCCCGGTGGACTCTGCTTTTAGCAAAGCCATGCGTTCCGCCCTGGACCGCGAACTCAAGGGCGTGCGGGTGCTGGACGTCGCCACCGACCACCGGCCGCTGAAGCGAGTCTATGAGCCAGGCCACCCGGACGCTGACCCGGAAGGCTACGTGGCCTACCCGGACATCAATGTGGTGGAAGAAATGACCAACATGATGACCACCATGCGCTCGTACGAGGCCAGCGTTTCCACCATGGAAACCGTCAAGTCCATGTACAAAAAGGCTCTGGAGCTGGGCGCCTAAGCTATTAAGGGAGAAATACCATGGCCATTCAATCTGTTGCACTGAACGCATACAACACTGCCCTGGACGCCGGCCGCCGGATGGCCAAGGAAACAAACCGCCAGGACATCGCCTCGGCGTCGGAAAAAGAAGCCTCCAATTCCTTTGCCGACACCATCAAAAACTCTTTGCATGAAGTAAACAAGATGCAGGCCGAGAAATCACAGATGATTCAAGCTTTTGCTTCTGGAGAGGAACAGAACGTCCACGAACTTATGATCACCTTGCAAAAAGCCAGCACAGCCATGTCCATGACCAACGCAGTGCGCGGCAAGGTAATGGAATCGTACAAAGAAATCATGCGGATGTCGTTCTAGACACAGAACGCCCACGCTAACGCACAAGGGGAGAGAACATGGCGCCGGCACTTAGGGACTCCATGGATAAGATTCGCGGCTTCTGGAGCCGCACCAGCATGAGCCAACGGGTTTTCGTAGGCGGCATCGCCGTGGTCGTGGTTGTTGCCTTTTTCATCATGATCATGGTCATGAACCGCGAAAACTACCAGGTGCTTTACACGAACCTCGCTCCAGAAGACGCCTCCCGCGTGGTGGAAATACTCAAAAAAGAAAAAGTTCCCTACAAGCTGACCAACAACGGAAACACAGTCATGGCGCCTGAAGCCCAGGTCTATGAGTTGCGGCTGAAAATCGCCGGCGAAGGCGGCATGGTCGGCCAGGGCGTCGGCTTTGAAATTTTCGACCAAATCAAAGTGGGACAAACGGATTTTGTTCAGAAGATCAACTACCAGCGAGCGCTGCAAGGCGAGCTCTCGCGCACCATCTCCGAATTCCCGGCTGTGGAAAAGGCCCGGGTGCATTTGGTTCTGCCGGCAAAAAGCCTGTTCATTGAAGACGAACGGCCCCCGTCGGCCTCCGTCGTGCTCAAGATGCTCGAAGGCCAGAAAATGGACAACAAGGAAGTGCAAGCCATCGTCAACCTGGTTACCATGGCGGTGGAAGGGCTGGACAAGGGCCGCATCACCGTGGCCGACACCAACGGCCAGCTGCTCTACCAACCCACAGACGACGGCACCCTGGAAGGCATGACCACCACCCAGCTGGAATACAAGCGTGAAGTGCAGCGGCAGATGGAGCGCCGGGTAGAGGAAATGCTCTACCCCATTGCCGGCCCGGGCCGCGTCATCGCCAAGGTAAACGCCGACCTCGACTTCAGCAAAAAAACCATACACAAAGAACTTTACGACCCGGATTCCGCTGTCCTGCGCAGCGAACAACGTAGCGAAGAAGTAACCCAGGGCCAAGCCAACACTGAAGCCGGCGTGCCAGAAACAAATTTCCGCGGCGATGAAATTACCGGCGCCATCAGCCGCCAGGAGTCCACCCGGGAAACGCGGGCCTCCAACTTTGAAATCAACAAGGAAGAGCAATCCATCATCTCCCAGCCTGGGGAGTTGCAACGCATCTCTGTGGCGGTTATCGTAGACGGCACGTACCAAATGAATGAAGAAACGGGCGAGTACATTTTCACTCCCCGCGCAGAAGAAGAGCTGGAGCGCATCCAGCAGCTGGTGGCCAACGCCGTGGGCATGGAATCCGCCCGCGGGGACACCATTGAAGTAACGTCCATCAGCTTTGGCGGGCCGGAAATAGAAGAAGAGCCCAGCCTGATGGCTATTATTGCTGACTACGCACTGCGGCTCGGCAAGCCCTTGCTCAATGCGCTGCTTATCTTCCTCTTCTTGGTCCTCGTGGTCCGGCCGGTCATTCTGGCTCTTATCCGGCCCCGCGTGGAAGGCGAAGCTGTGGAAGGACTGGAAGGCTTGCCAGACGGCGAAGAGCGCTTGGCCCTCATAGAAGCTGAAGAGGAAGAAAGCGACATAATGGACGCCTTGAAGAAGATCGAAGACATCAAGGCTCACGCTCTGCAGCTCTCTGAGCAAAACATGGATCAGGCGGTAAACATCCTTAAGTCCTGGCTGAAGAATCAGGAAGGAGCTAAAGTTGGCCGAGCAGCTTAAAGGGGCCCACAAAACGGCGGTGCTTCTGCTCGCCATGGGCGACAAATTCACGTCGGAGATTTTCAAGCGCATGGACCGCTCGGAAATCACCCAGGTATCCAAGGCCATGATGGAGATGGACACCATCCCCAAAGAAACCGTGGAAGAGGTCGTCCGCGAGTACCACCGCGCCCTGGTCACCGGGCAGGAGCTGCTCTCCGGCGGCGAAGACCAGGTCAAGCGGCTGCTCATGAAGAACTTGGACGCCGACACCGCCAAATACATCATGGACGCACTGGACATGGACCACGGCCCAGCCCCCTTCCGGGAGCTGGAAAACGTTAGCCCAAAGATACTCTCCCAGATTCTGCGCAACGAACACCCGCAGACCCTGGCGCTCATTCTGGGCCACTTGCACCCGGATCAGGCTGCGGAACTACTCTCAAACCTGCCAGCCGGCGTGAGGCCCGAAGTGCTCATGCGCCTGGCGAAACTGGAAGCCGTGCCCGAGGAGATGCTCATGGAAGTGGACAAGGTGCTGCAAAGCCAGCTCATCGCCATGGGAGGCAAGGAAGGCAAAAAAGTGGGCGGCGTCCAGTCCGTGGCCGAAATACTCAACGCTGTGGACCGCGCCACCGAAGAGGAAGTGCTCTCTGAAATTGAAGAAGAATCCGCCCAGATGGCCGAAGAAATTCGCAACCTCATGTTCGTGTTCGAGGACATCAAGGGCCTGGACGACCGCTCCATACGCGAACTGCTCAAGGAGATTTCCAACGAGGACCTGACCACCGCCCTCAAAGGCGCCAGCGACGAACTCAAGGAAAAATTCCTGGGCAACCTGTCCGAGCGCGCGTCCACAATGATCCGCGAAGACCTGGAAATCATGGGCCCTGTGCGCCTCTCCGACGTAGAAGGCGCCCAGCAGAACATCGTTAAAACCGTGCGCCGGCTCGAAGTGGAAGGCCGCATCGTCATCGGACGCGGAGGCGGAGATGTCTTTGTCTGAGCAGACCAATACAAAATTCATGACCGGCAAGGTGCTCATGAACGCCGGAGGAACCGGCGCCATAGAAACAACCGTGGCCCAGCTGGAAGGCAGCACAAAGCTCACCTGGGACGAATCCGTGGAGGGCGAATACCTGGAGCGGGTCAAGGCCCGGGCCGCAACCAAAGCCAAGCAGGTGCTCGCCCAGGCGCAGCAGGAAGCCAACGCCATACGCGAAGAGGCCCGGCAAGAAGGCTTTGACCAGGGCCTGGCTGAAGCCCAGAACCAGTTGGAGCAGGCAAGAGCCTCCATGGCCGAGGAACTGGCCAAAGCCCTGGAATCCGTCCGCCAGGGCCGCAGCAACATCTGGCGGCTGCACCGTGAAGACGTCATGGCCGTCATCCACCTAGCCGTGGAAAAAATCATCGGCTGCGAGATTCATGAACAGCGCAGGAAAATTCTCGGCTCCCTGCTGGACGAAGCCGTAGAGGCCCTGGAGGCCGAACGAACCCTGACCCTGCGGGCCAACCCCGAAGACGCCCAGGACTTGGACGATCTCATGAACGAGGTCCGCGACCGCTACCCGTCCATGGAAAGCTGGCGCATCAAGCCAGACCAGAACATGCAGCCCGGCGGACTCATTGTGGAAACAGACTACGGCAAGGTGGACTCCACCCTGGAAAGCCGGCGGGAACTGGTGGAGTCCGTCTTTACCAAAATGAACCTGCCGTCAGGCGACGTCTCGGAGTCCGATGAGAACGCCAGCGCCAACATGCCTGAAGAAGGCCACCCGGCCAACAGCAAACAGGCAGAACCGGCTGAAGAGCCGGCGTCATGAGACTGACGCCGGCGGCCTGCCTCTACGAACTGCAGGAACTCAACCCCTGCCAGGTGTTCGGCAAAGTCTCCAAAGTCGTGGGCCTCATCATCGAGGGCCGGGGCATTAAGGCCCCCCTGGGCGCAGTCTGCCACCTGCTGCCTGACCAAGACGGCGAGGCGCCCATTGCCGCCGAAGTCGTGGGCTTCCGCGACAACGCCGTGCTCTTCATGCCTTACGGCGATATGCGAGGAATCCGGCCCGGCAGCCCGATCATGAACTCCAGCGCGCCCCCCTATTTTCCGGTGGGACCCGGCTGTTTGGGCCGGGCCATGGACGCCTTTGGCATTCCCTTGGACGCCAAAGGCCCCATCCTGCCCGACGGGCACTACCCGCTCTACGCGCCGCCGCCAAACCCCCTGGCCCGGCCGCGCATCACCGAGCCGCTGGACGTGGGCGTGCGCGCCGTCAACGGCCTGCTCACCCTGGGCAAGGGCCAGCGCGTGGGCATCATGGCCGGCTCCGGCGTGGGCAAATCCACCCTCATGGGCATGATGGCCCGCTATACCAAGGCCGACGTCAACGTCATCGCTTTGGTGGGCGAGCGCGGCAGAGAAGTAGTTGAATTCATGGAAAAAGATTTGGGCCCCGAAGGTCTGGCCCGGTCCGTGCTCGTGGTCGCCACCAGCGACCAGTCGCCACTGGTGCGCATGCGCGCCGCCTACGCCGCCACCGCCGCAGCCGAATATTTCCGCGACCAGGGCAAGGACGTGCTGTTCATGATGGACTCGGTCACCCGCTTTGCCATGGCCGCCCGCGAAGTGGGCCTGGCCGTGGGCGAACCGCCCACCTCCCGCGGCTACACCCCCTCCGTGTTCGCCCACCTGCCCAAGCTGCTGGAGCGGGCCGGCCGCAGCGAAACCGGAACCATCACCGGCGTCTATACTGTCCTGGTGGACGGCGACGACTTCAACGAACCCGTGGCCGACTCCGTGCGCTCCATCCTGGACGGCCACGTGGTGCTCACCCGTGAGCTGGCCGACCAGGGCCACTACCCGTCCATCGACGTGCTCAAATCCATCAGCCGGCTGCGCGCAGACGTCACGGGCAAGCAAGTCCAACTGGCCGGCCGCGAAATGCTGCGCAACCTCTCTACTTTTAAGCGCGTAGAGGACATGGTGAACATAGGCGCCTACACCCAGGGCTCCAACCCGGAAATAGACCACGCCCTGCAGATGATCGGCCCCATTAACCAATATCTGCAGCAAAATGTGGACGAACAGTGCTCCCTGGAAAGCAGCTTCGAGGAATTGAGCCATTTCCTGCCCCAGGAGCAGGAGGGGTAGCAGGCTGTTGAAAAATCCAAAATGGCTGCGTTGCTTCAAAAAGTTCAACCTCTCGTGTATTACATCTACACGCCGATCTTGAACTTTTTTTGCGCCTTGCCCTCGTATTTTTTAAACAGCCTGCGAATAAGTTTTTTCAACACGCTGGTTGGGCTTTTTGCTCCGCCATGGACGTCACGGCAGTCTACAAAGCGGCGAGTTCGTGCCGGCCACACTTCCTAGACATTATCTCAATTTTTCCGGGTTTATTACTATTTACATATTATCTTAACACGTTACCCTGCCTTCTTTCCTAATACAAAGTATTGTCAATAGATTTAATATGGTTTAGATACAAGCATAGCAAAGGGGCGTTTACACGCCGCCGGCGCATCGCGCCGTATTCCGGCAGCCGGGGGGCAAGGCCGGGGCGCGACGTATAACGTATTGCCCAAACCATCAGGAGGCTCCACCATGGGCCGCGCCAGATATCAGCTTTTCCTCGTCAACTCGTCATACGCAGTGATCGTATTGGCGCTTTGTGTTTTTTTGGGTCCAACCGGCTGCGCAGACAAGCGCCAGGAGGCTGTCAAGGGCAAGCTGGACTACGCCGAGCTGCACAACGCCACCATAGCCGAGGCCCGCAACCTGGAGCGTTACCGCGACAGGCAAAGCAGGCTGGAAAAAACAGCCCCGCCTCCACCGGTTGACCTGGAGCCCATGGAGCCGGAATACAGCCCCCTGGACGAGGTCCGGCTGTCCATTGACATGAAGGACACCACCCTGCACGACGCGCTCTACGTGGTGGCCCGCCACGCTGGGCTGAACCTGGTCATTGACCCGGAAATCCCCCGCCAGGGCAACTTGGTCACCATCAGCTTTGACTACGCCACCACCTCCGAGGTGCTGGAAAGCCTGCTCGGCGCCTACGACTACAGCTGGGGCGTCAAACGCAACGTCATATTCGTCAAAGCCACCGAAGAAAGGGCGTTTGATCTGGACTTTCTGAACGTCAAAACGGGTCTGGACATCGACTCCGGCGGGGACATCTACGGCTCCTCCCGCTCAGAAACTGACGAAAGCAATGAGTTGTCCGGCAATTTCAGCGTTTCCGCTTCCCTGGGGCGTGGAGTGGAGGCCGGATCGCTCTACAGCTATATTGAACAAAACGTGCGCTCCATCCTCAACTCTACCTCTTCCACCCCCAGCGGCGGGGCAACCACAGGGACAGACAAGGGCGGCGGCGACAGCGCAGAAGACAGCGGCGAGGCGTCCACAGCAGGAACCGCGGGCTCCACCACAGACTATTTTTACATCGACCCCATTGCCGGCTCGCTTTACGTACGGGCGACCCCGCGCAAGGTCCAGGCCGTTGCCCAGCTCATTGACCGGCTCAAGGGCAAGATGACCCGCCAGGTGGTCATTGACGCGCGCATTCTGGAAGTCACCCTGAGCGACGAATTCTACCTGGGCGTGGACTGGAACTGGCTGCTCAACCGTGTGGTAAACTCCAGCACGTATAACATCGACATTACCACCAACCAGAATACCGGGAACAGTCTTCTGCCGGATACGGACAATAACCGTCCCGTGCCGGGCGTTTTTGCCTTGAACTACACTGAATCTATCACCGGCAGCGACGGCGTAGTGACAGAAGTGACCAACAGCGTGGTGCAAGCTCTGCAACGTTTCGGCGGGCTGAAAACCATAGCCAACCCTCACGTGCGCGCCCGTCACGCCCAGCCGGCCCTGATCACCTCTGGCCGGACAGAAGCGTACCTTAAAGAAATAACCCGCGAGTCCGAAATCAACGACGGCGTGCAGGAAATCACCTACACCACGGAAACCGCCAAGGCATTTTCCGGCGTCATGCTCGGCGTCTTTCCCTTCATCAAAGGCGATGAGGTTGACCTGCAGATATTTCCCATCCGCAGCAGCGTGGACCTGACCAACGAAGTGAACGTTGGCGAAAATAATGACATATTCATCACTCTGCCCAAGGTGGACGTACAAAATGTGCACACCAGCCTGCACGTGCGCGACGGCGACACTGTGATCATTGGCGGACTCATCGACAAGAGCCAGGACAACAACGACGACGGCTCGCCCGGCCTCATGAGCCTGCCTCTGATCGGCAACCTGTTTCAGCACAAACGCCATTTGGAGTCCATCCGCGAGCTGGTCATCATCATGAACATCCGGCTCATCTAGTTTTAACCATGCAGCACGCCGCGCCAGCCGACGTTCACCCAGCCGGCGTCCTTATCCTCGGCGCCGGGCTGGCCGGCTTGCGGGCCGGCATTGCCGCCCTGGAAACCGCCCCCAGCCTTTCAGTCACCGCCATTGGTCTGGGACCGGGATCGTCCTTTGCCAACATCAACGACGCCTTGGGCATGCAGGTCCCGCGTACCGATGCGGAGCAGGAGTTCCTCTACCAACGCATCCTGCACGTGGCCCGGCCCGGCTGGGTAAACCCGGCCCTGGCCCGTCTTCTCGTCCAGGAAGCCGAGCCCCGCTTTCGGGACATGCAGGACTACGGCGCCATCTTTGCCACAGACCAGACCGGAAAGACGCAACGCATTCCCGGCTGCTTTCTGCAGAACCAGACCTCCGCCGTGGTCTTCCATGACCTGCAGGCTGCGGGCCAGGCCTTTGCCCGGCGATTCCAATTTCTGGGAGGGCGGCTACTGCGCGGGCTGCGCATCATCAAACTGCTGCAGAACGAGCCGGGCGGGCGCGTCAACGGCGGGGAAGCAGTGGATGACGCAGGCAGCGTGGTCTCCTTCCCCGCCCGGGCCACGGTCATGGCCCTGGGCGGGCCGGCGCCGCTCTATGAACTCTCCGTGGCCGGCCCTGGCGGGACAGGCATGTCCTACGGCCTGCTGGACATGGCCGGGGCAACGCTGGCCAATGAGCGGTATATCCAGTTCCTCTGGCATACGTTGCAACCGCGGACATTCTTTCCCGTCGCCCGTCTGGCCGAGCCCGGCGTCAGCGTGCTGGACGCCGCAGGCAGACCAGCCCCATTGCCAGATGAACTGCGATCCCTGGCCCTTTCCCGGGCCGGCCACTGCCCCTTTGCTTATGGCTTTGATGACGCGCAACTGGACCTTTTCCTGGCGCAGCACATCCGGGAAGACGGCGCGGCCAGGATCATCCTGCCCGAACATGCAAACATCATACGCGTTGCGCCCATGGCCCACGCAGGCAACGGCGGCGCAGTCGTTGACGCCGATGGCTTCACCGGCGTTCCCGGCCTCTATGCAGCAGGAGAATGCGCCACGGGCATGCACGGCGCCAATCGCGTGGGCGGGGCCATGGTCGCCGCTACGCAAGTTTTTGGCCGCCGGGCGGGCATAGCCGCGGCCAGGGCGGCGCAGAATGCGCCAGAGCCTTTGGCGTTGGCTGCGGGCGCCGGCGCGTCCCCGCCCTGCCCTGACCTGGCCGCCTGGCTGGGCCGGGAGCTGCAACGCTGCGCCGCGCCGGGCGGCGGCCCCAGACGGACAGAACTAGCGAAAGAGATAAGAGAAAAGCTCATGGACAACGGGCTCTCCCTGGCTGAAGCAGCCGTTTTGCGCAGCGGACTGAGAATAACGAGCGGGACCTGAACTCGCCTCGGCTTCAAGACAGCCCAGCGGTCTGTAATTCCTGGCCCCTCACTGACAAAGATACACGTAGATGGGCGACGGCCCCTTGGCGAACTCCATGGCGTGCAAACGTTCGCACCCCTCCCGCTGCTCCTGCCGCGTCCACAGGTAGTATGGCGCGTCCAGCAGCCCCTCTTTGGCGGCCATGTCCTCGTACCAGCCGGTCCTGCCCGCATGCCTACTAAAGTCCGCGCCCAGGATGATGGGAAAGAAATCCGGCTCCCGGCTGATCACCCAAGGCTTGGCAGGGTCGTCCATGGCCGCGGCCGCGGCAGCGACGACTGGCCCGGGCTGGGGACTGTCGTAATTTTTTGCATGGTAATAGCCGTGCTCAATAAATAGCAGCGCAACCAGGGCGACGCCAACGCTATTCGCGGCCAGGCCCCTGCCTTTGTACAGGTACAGCAGCGCCGCCCCGGTCAGGGGCAGAAGCAGATACGGCAGTCCGCCGTACTCGCCCCAAACCAGAAAAACAACGCCCACCGCCAGGCTGCCCAAGCCTACGAGTCCGGCGATGCTGTTCTTGACCAGCGCCGGGACCTGCGCATCTTTTGGCGTCCAGTAGCCCAGCAGCAAGGCGGCCAGAGGGACCGCGGGCAGCAGGTAGCGCTCCAGACTGCGGGGCAGCGCCCAGAAAACCATAAAGGAGGTGATGATGACGCAGACAGCGGCCTGAAAAGCCGGCGTTTTCACCCAGCGCACATGTTTGCGAAACACCAACGCCAGCAAGGGAAGGGGCATGATATAGCCGAGCATTTTGAGCGGGAACAATACCAGATGAAGCAGCAGTTTTCCAACCCCGCCCTCAGCCCGTTGCGTTACCTCTCTGGCCATGGTCGCGAACATGGCGGCCAGGTCGTACTGCAGAGCCACAACCGCCATCCACGCACAGAGCGGAAGCAACGCGATACCAAGATGCGCGGCCAAACGCTTGCACCACAGCCATTTTTCCTCTTCCCAAATGAGCGCGTAAGCCAGCAGCCCAGGATAGAAGAAGAGCGGACCGTAGCCTTTGGTCATAATGGCCAGCCCCATGCACAGGCCAGAGGCGGCGAGCATGGCCCGGCTGTGCGGCTGGGCCATAAACAGGGCAAACGAGAGAAAGCAGAACAGGGCCAGCATGACGTCCGGCTGGGCCGTACGGCCGTACTCAAACAACATCAGTCCGTTCACGGCTGTCATCACCCCAGCCATGAGCGCGTTGGCGTCCGGCGCACGAGCCCGGACAAACAGAAAAACGGCCAGGCTGAGCATCACGAGGGAGGCCATGACGGGCGCTCGGGCCTCCAGGTTGGAGAGCTTGCCGTCACTGCCAGCAAAAGCCGCGGTCAGCCAGTTGTGCAGCGGCGGCTTGCGGTAGTAGGGCTCCATGAACACCGTGGGCAGCAGGTACTCGCCTGTGGAGCGCATTTCCTGGGCTATGGTCACGCGGCGCGGCTCCTCCTTGTACAGGGGCAGGCCGTTGGCGTGAAAGCCGTTGGTCGCGGCCAGCACGGCCAGAAAGAGGAGAAAAAGCAAGGTTTCACGATCAAGAAAACGCGGCATGCACGGTGTGTATACCAAGCGGACCGTACAAACAAGAGGGCGGGGCCGCGCCAATCGCGGCCCCGCCATGTGGAGGAGGAACGTAGGATGGAGGGAAAACGAGTAACCAGACGCGCGTAGCGCGGACGTTATAAACAGTTCTGGAAAGAGGAGCCCGAGGAAAAAACCTCTTTCAAGAGGCTTTCCCCTCGGAAATTACTTTATTACAACATGTTACGCAGTTGCCGCCACTTCAGCCCGAACCATCCAGGCGTCGTTGAGGATTACGGCGGTTTGCATGGCTTTCCAGCCCACGTGGCCGCGCTGGGCCAGGGGGTCGGAGTCGCTGGGTTTGGGGTTCACCACCAGGGGCGCCACCGCGCCCACGCCCTTGAGCGCCACTATGCCGAAGGCGTCGCGGCCAAAGAAAAGCACAGGGTAGACGTCAGCGTTGGTCCCTGTGGTGGTGAGCATGGCCCCTTTGGCGCCACCGGCGTCGGCCCAGGGCTCTACAATGGTGGTGGACAGGTAGCGCACGTCCTCCACCTTGCCGATTTCCGCTTCATACGGGGTGATCTGCCCATACTGCTCCACCGGGGTGAAGCCAGACATGTTGCGGATGTCGTTCTCCAGGTCCGGATGGCACACAGCCACGTAAGCCGGGGCCACGGCCTGGGTTCCGTAGTCCGGGCTGGAGCGCACCACACGAGTCACCTTGCGGGCGTTCTGGCGTTTAAGGGCGCGAGTGATCTTGCGCTGCATGGACAGGGTCAGGGGCGTATTCACGTCAGTGCGGCTGGTCCCGTTGCTGTAATAGACGTTCACGCCGGCCTTGAGCATGTTGTAGCGGGCAGTCTCGATCATCTCGGCGGCTTGTTCGCCCAGGATTTCCGCAGCTTCCTGAAGCACCGGGTCTTCGTGGGTGTCGGCCACCACGTCTGAGATGGTCACCCGGTCGCCGTACTGGGCCAGGGTGGCGTTCACGTCTGTGGCGGTCAGCTGTTTGGCGGACGGGGTGACGCCTTCGGTCAGGGGCGTGGGCGTGGCGTCCAGGGAATTGTAGCGGCGGAAGGTAACCACCTTGGTGGAATTTTCCGGAACGATTTTGGCTTGGCCGAATTTTTCTAGAATGAGGTACGGCAACCCGCGCTTGAGCATTTCCACCGCGGTAAACGCCGCGGTGCGCGGGGATATGTCGCCATAATTGGTCGTGGGCATGGATATCCCTCCTTATGGTTTGGATTTTTGTGTAGAATCTAGCGCATTTTCGCGTTGAGACAACGCTCTAACGGCTGATGGCTTCTTTCCAGGCGGCCATGTAGTCGTCCGGGTTGGGCTTGGAGGGCGGCGGCCCGGCGCTGCGGGACCGAACCGCAGCCGCCTGCTGCGCCCGGAGGGACTGTTCTTCGCTCATAGCGGGCTCGCGTCGGGGCGCAGTGTGGCGGGAGCGGGCCTGCTTGAAGCGGGTTATAAGGTCGATGACCTGTTCTGGAGCGCCTTTCTTGAGCACTTCGCGCATAGTGGCGGCAATGTAGTCCGGCTGCTCTTCAATCCATTGGGGTAACTGTTCGTCGTTTACCACTTCCTTTACGTCAGGATGGGCGGCAGTAATGGCCTGCAGCCGGCGGTCTCGCTCATAGGTGCTTACGAGAGGCTGCAGCATGGCCCGTATTTCGCGCTGGATCATGGACTGCAGGGACTGGGCCGTGGCTGGATCGATATTCAGGTTCTGGGCCGTGTCGCCGGCGGGCTGGCTGGTCTGCACAGCCTGGCTGGCCTGTTCGAGTTTGGCCAACAGCTCACGCTTTTCGTCTTCCCAGGCGGCCTTTTCCTTGCGAAAACGGCCTTCCAAGCTTTTCAGCCGCTGCTGTTCGCGCTGCAGCATGGTTTGCAGGTCTTCGCTGTCTTCCTTTGCTTGCTTTTCCGGCTCGGATTCCTTGGCGTGCTGTTCTTTGTCTTCTGCAGTGTTGCGGGACTCCTTCTCCTGTTCGTCTGTCTCTTTCCGGGAGGCAGCAACGTCAAACGCTTCCTGAAACTCATCCTTCTTTTTCGCAGATTCCGGCATCAGTCTTCTCCTTGTGTTTGCGACGCGACGCGGGCTGATTCCAACAACAAAATGTACTGCATCAGTTCGCGGGTGTCGGTTTTGTCCATGCATACGCCGCCTTGTGCATTCTCCCAGGAGGACTCCAGTTGCGGACGCGGGATGAAACCGCTGTTACCTGTTCTGGCTGGAGCGCATCCGCCGCCCGCCGCCAGGCACAAAATGACCGGCAAAAACAGCCACAGGATCAGCCGCAGCCTTGTCCAACGTTTCCTGTATGCTCCGGCTATGCTGCTGCGCCCGCCAGCGGTCCAGTTCCTTGAGCATGTATCCAGCCAGTTCATTGCCTATCCCCTGCATCAGCCCTGTGGTCGCCGCGCCCAGCATGGCTAAGCCTCTGCAGCTTCATCGCCGCGGTCCGGAATGTTCAGGCCGGCGCGCATGGCGCGGATGATCGGCAGCACCAGCACGTCGTCAATAGGCGTGGAAGAATCGCGGACCACGTCTTCGATCAGGTCAAAGAGCCGGTCGCCGTAAACTTTGATGTTTTCCGGGGTCATGATGGTCCCCAGTACCTGCGCCAGGATGGGCGCAATCATTTCGAGAAATTTTTGCATGATCATCTCCTTTTGTTGTGTATTGTTCCGCGTCCATCTGCGTTCCGTTCTTTGCGCAGTCTGCGGTTACTTCCTGGAACTACTCCGGCCCCTCGCCCGCCAGTATCTGGTTCATGCGGTCTTGCGTCAGCAGCCCCTTGGACACCAACAATCCAAGCGCCCCGGCGGTAATGGGACTAGCTAAATCCATCTCGCTGGCCGCCCGAAAGTCGCCCACCACGGCCAGCACTTCATCGTCTGTTTCCGCAGCGCGTTCTATGCCGCCCCGCTCCGCCAGAGTGAACAGCTGGCGAAACTCCAACGGCGTCAGTATCGTGGGATTTGCGTTCACCGTCGCATTAATCTCTGCGATGTAGTCGTCAAACACGGGCCAGTTGGACGGGTCAGACATATCCACGTCTGGATGCATCCAGCCAGTCACCCAATAGGCGTCTTCCCCCTGCCCGGCGTGAAATGCCCGCAGGTCAGCCCGGTCTATAGTGTAGATAGTCCCGGTGATGCGACCGTTTTTGACGATGACCAGCTCTGCCCGGCTCATTTCCCCGCAAGCCAGAGCCAGGCCGATTGCCAGTAGTGTTGCTACAATAATCTTGTGCATTACAAGCTCCTTATTGAAAGATGATGCCGCTACTTGTTAACGTGTTGGGGGTTATATTTGTTGTGCCTGTGGCGCTGGCGGCACTAATAATTGAGCCGTCTCTTGCATAAATGCCGGTAACGCCCGCGCCACTTGCGTTTGCATTCTGGGCGTTAATTGTTGCCATATATGCATAAATACCGAATGACCCCCCGCCGGATGCGTCTGCGCCGCCGGCGTTAATTATGCTGCCAGACCTCGCATATAAGCAGGTAGAGCTTGCGCCAGATGCGTCTGCGCCTTCGGCGTTAATTGAGCTGCTATACATTGCATACATGCCGTATACCCCCCCGCCGGATGCGTCTGCGCCTTCGGCGTTAATTGAGCTGCTATGTTTCGCATGAATACCGTATGCCCCTGCGCCGGAAAAGATTGCACCAGCAGCATCAGCAGTCGCACTATTCAAAGCGTAAACGCCGTGCCCGCCAGCATTCGCCACACCTGCTCCGGGTTCAATTATCCCGGAACTCCCCGCGCCAGACACATACACGCCATGCCGTTCTGTTGCTGTCCCGGTAGCGTCCATGTCGAACAACTGGGCTATGCGTGGCAATTGCCCCCCATTAATCGCTGCAAAGGCCGGATAGCGGGTGCCTACTGCTGTCGTCAGCGCAGACCGAGTGATCGTACTGTTGGCGTCCACGCCTTCAATGCGTATCCACCCAAGGTCAATACCATCTGCAATGACCTGCTCTGCCATGGTAAATCCAGTCAGCAAGTTGATGGTCGCGGTGACGCCGTCAGCTTTATACAGCGGGTAAAAGCCAGAGAGGTATTCCAGCGCGGCGTTGATGGTCGCGTTGTCGCCGCCAGCGCCTACAGTGACGGTGATGTCTGCGCTCAGGCCGGGAACGCCTGTGATGTTGGCCGTGGCGTTGGCCATAGCAAAGTCCGTGGAGTCCAGACCGTCCAGCGTATCTGCGTCGCCGCTGAACGTCCCGCCGCCAGTGAAAGACAAGGGCGTCCATGCCCCCAGCGTCGCGTTCCACCCCAAGCCCTGACCGTCCAGGGGAGCAGACGCGTTCACGTCAGACAAATCATCCAACGCATGGTCGTGATTGCCCGCCGCCACCTGGTTAGCGCCCGGCCCCACGTCCCCTATAGACATGAGGGATTCGAATGTGGCGTTGCCAGCGAGAGTTGTTGCTCCAGCCCCTGGAGCATTTGCCGGATAGTTTGCATAAACCGCCGATACGCTACAAAACACTGCGAGAAGCGACAGGAGGAGAATTTTGTGCATACCCTTCATGGCTACTCTCCGTAGAATGACAGCTCGACCTTGCAATCCATGGGCGCAGCCAGGCTTATGGATTTGCCCGGAATCAGGGCCCGCACGCCAGGATTCCACTCCGGGGCGCCGCCGTCTGTTATATCCGCCAAAGGCACTTCGGCCTCAGCGCCGTCGTTGCGGGCAAAGAAGTCGTGTCCAGCGGAATAGTACTTTACATACACCGCGTGCTCTGGCGGCTGCACATCCTTGGGCGTGTTGGCGGTCAGAAACACGATGCAAACGTAATCCGACGGAGGGAAATAAAACCCCGCCCGGCCCGGGTACACATTAGGATGCAGTAATGGTTTCATGGCTTCTCCTTTTATTGGTATAGCCCCACGCTTCAGGCGTAGGCTCCGTCTTCGCGGTTGGGCGGAACCGGGTTCTGTTCCAGGCTCTTGCTCAGCTCCCGCAGCTTGCGCACGGCGCCTTGCAGCAGCAGCACCCGCTCGCCCCGGGCTGTGACCAGCTCCTCGCGGCACTGCTCCGTCGCCGCATGCAACAACCTGTAAAACTCCCTGCCGGCTTCTCCGTCCCTCAAGCGACGGCAGCGGACCAGTGCTTCTGTCACATCAGCGCGATAATTGTGTTCCGGCATGCTCACCTCTCATACGATAAAATCGTACTAGTCAGACGCGTCATTTTTTCTGCAACTGGGCCGCAACCTGTTCCCGGGCCAGAGTCTCGGCGGACTTGACCACGCCGTCCGGCAAATCCCTGGCCTGGGCCATGCGTGTAAGCAACTCCCGCCGGTCCACCAGAGGCCCGTCCAGGCTGTTGGCCGTGGCCTTGGCAAATGCGTCCAACTGCTCCACGTACAGCTCCCTGGCCACCAGACTGGTCCAGCCGCGGGCGCGGATTTCGTAATCCCCTTTGGCCTCTTCCCGATTTGCGAAGGACATGTTCCAATGATACAAGGCGGCTATGAACGGCCGGGTCACGCCGTCGTCAAAACGGCGGACCTGGTCCTTGAGGGTGACGCCGCTGGCGGAAAGCGCCATGGACAGACCTCGGGCGGTGTGCGCCGCCTGGGCTGGAATCTCCGGCGCCAGGCCGGGCACTGCCGTGGCCTGGTCCGCGTAGCCTGCGAACAGCTGGGCCATGGCCATGAACTCCTGGGTGTGGCTGGGCAATGAGAAAACCCGCACCGCCGGCGTGGCCGCGTCCGCGCCCAGGCCAGTGCGCAGCCATATGCGAAAGGGGTGTACGTCTGTGGGGTCCTCGGTTTCGGGCAGTAGGTCCTGGTTCACCTCCAGCTGGGGGCCGGCGGCTATAGCCGCATTGTCCAGCAGCGCGCGCACGCTGGCGTTGAACAGGGTCTGCGGGTCGCGCATAACGCTGGCCGCGCCCTCGCCAAAGATGCAGGTCTCGTCCTTGTCATAATAATAAAAGTAGTACGGCCGGCCCGCGTGCGGCAACGGCGAAGGGGCAAGCTTGATTACCTCGTCGCCCAGCATCCAGGCAGTTGCTTCGACTTCCTCCCCTGAGTCAATGTCTTTGCCACAGTCTTGCCCATCCTCTGTAGCGTCCGGCCAGAAAACGTCTTCTGCACTGAGCAGCCCCCAGTACTCCAAAACCTCGTACTTGCCTTCGCGCTCCGGGGATGTTGCATCCGGCCCGGCCATGGCAAGCAGCTGGCTTTCATGGTCGCGCAGCCCGGCGTCGCCATGGGGGTTAGCGGCCAGGTGCGCCTCTATGGCCGCGCCGTCAAAGTCCCCCCGCCGGGCCAGGGCCTGCAAGTCAGCCTTGGACATGACGTGCCGCTGCATCACATACCGGGCCTGGCCAAGGCTGGACGCAGACATGTCCGGGTATACGTCCCAGACTGGCACGAACTCCACAAAGGGCAGCAGCTCCTGTACTGAGGTGAGGCCCCAGGTCCCGGTCTCCGGGTCCGGCGCCCAACGGCGCCGGGTCCGGGCCTCAACCAGCGGGCCCTTCAGTACGCCAGTACCGTACAAATTTCCGGAATGGAGCACGTCAGCAATAACCTCGCGGTAGCCAGCCTCGGCCAGCTGGTCTTCCATAATGCGTTCCATAACCCGGCAACTGTTTTCCGCGGTTTTGACCGCCGCGGCCTGAACCTCCCGCGGCAGCGGGTCCCGGCCCAGGGAGAGCCTCAGCTGCTCGATGATCAGGGCGTCCAGCTCCGGGTCCAGCCGGGGTTCTGGAGTGGGCTCTATGGCCCAGTTCTTCTCCCCACTGCCGGGGAACAACAGGTCGCCAAGCCGGGCGTCAATGAGCCGGACCTTGTTCCGGGTGATGCGCAAAAAAGCTTTGGATCGTTTGGGATGCAGCCTGGCGGCCACGTCGGGGTCGTAGACTCCTTTGTACTGGCGCAGGTCCTTCAACCAGCGGTCCTCTACGTCCCGGCGCTCGGCCTCGGCGCGGGTGAATACGGCTCTGAGCCGTTGCCCCAGGGGGCGTGAATGGTGTGCCATGGTTTCTCCGTACAGTCTGCGTGGCGTTTTCGTTCACGAATCTGAACTGGGGCGCATTGTACGAAGAAACTAGACGAGCATAAGAATGAAAAATTTCGGACACGGCAATATAAATTTCTCTTGATAAAATATTTTGTCTATATTAACTCTATTGAAAATAAATGCAAAAATTGGGACCAAACTATGAAGACGATACTATATTCAGCTGTTGTCTGTTTTCTTGTTGCACCTGCTGCCTTGGCTTTTCAGGGTGATCAGAACACTCTGGAGCAATCGAATGTCACGTATGACGCCGCAGGCTCTGTGCTCTTTACTGCGCCTTCGGCTTCCTGTGACGCAGCCGCGCTACAGCCGCTTATAAACGTAGCTCAGCGAGGGTGCTGCTCCTGGCACGGCGGCGTCTGCGGGTGTAGAAATGGCCGCCAGCTGTGCTGTGACGGGACAGTGAGTCCCACCTGCGCGTGCCAGCATGATTCGGTTCAGTTGGCGCAGTAGCCATAGTCTGGCGTCAGCGGCCTTTTTGCTGCTGGCTTTACCGCTCATGAACAGGAAAGCAGCCGGGCATCGTGCTGATACTCAAAGATGAAAGGACTGGCGGTGCGTGAAGAGGCTGGAGGGAGTGCTGCATTATTTGAATATTGAGTTGTACCTTGTACTTGTATCCATGAAGTAAAAACAAAAGGAGGCGGTTATGTCATTTATCTGTTGTGTTTCGGCCTGGAAAAACGCTGCATCTGGCGCTCAGGGGACAGTATATGGATTTAGCATTCCTAAACGATTCAGAAATTGTTTCTCTGGGTTAAGTAATGTAACCCTGGACATGCCAAACCAAGTTCAAATCAACATATCAATAACTCCTGGATTCTGGAACTCTTGCCCTGAATTGCGTGACAACTCTGGAACAATCGAATCTTATCTGAGGTCAATAGGCGCACTAACTTGGGTGCCATATGAACCGCCGCTATTTCCCTTATCGCAACTAGGTTCTACGCATTTCAAAATTGGCTGAAACATAATGCGATATGGCTATTAATTCACACCACATTAATTAAGAAACAACGGCAAAGTCGCTGGATTCCCCGCCTGCGCGGGGAATGACATTGTGGGGTGTTCGGTGCGTGTATGGAGAGGCGTTACGGTTGCACCGATTGCAAAGGTAAGGCCCAGCCCGACAAATCTACGCCCACTCAAATGTCACCCACCGCCTTCGCGGGGGGTGACGTATAATAGGTTGGTCGTCATGTTTGTGGCATAACTCACAACTGTACTACGTTGGAGTCCCAGCTACCGCTCCAGCTATTCCCTCACCGCATCATCTCCAGGCCGGACGCCACAGCCTGCAGCCGGCCGCGGTCCAGCAGGATGATGCGCTTGCCCTCCACCAGCAAGGCATCCTCCTCGCCCAGCTTTTTGAGCACGCGGGACAGGGTTTCCGGGATGGTCCCCAGCAGGGCGGCCAGCTGGCTTTTGGGCAGTTCCAGGGTCACGATTTCGCTCTGCTGGGCCGCGGACAGGAGCAGCAGGTGCTGCGCCAGCCGGGCCGGGACTTCTTTCAGGCTCAGTTCCTCCACCTTGTGCACAAAGCCGCGCAGCCGGGCGGAGAGCAGACCGAGCATGGAAAAGGCCAGGTCCGGGTCCTGGGCCAGCAATGTGCGCAGCTCGTCCCGGGGGATGAAGAGCACCCGGCTGGGCTCCAGGGCCTGGGCGTGGGCCGGGAACGTGCAGCCCATGAACAGCGCGGCCTCGCCAAAGGGCTCGCCGGCGCCAAAGACGTGGAGTATCTGCTCCTTGCCCGCGGGCGAGGATTTGTAGACGCGCACCCTCCCCTGCAGCACGGCGTACAGGCCGTGGGCCGGGTCGCCCTCCTGGAAGATGGCGTCCCCGCGCCCGTACTCCCGGCTGGCGGCTATGGCCGCCAGCCGCTGCAACTGCTCCTGCTCCAGACCGGCGAATAAACTGACGCCGGCCAGGGTTTCGGTGTTCATGCTCTGTCCTCTCCTCTTTACAAACAGACGGGCTTCAGGCCTTGGCTCACAACCCGGCGGAAGTCAGCTCGCGCATGGAGGCTGTGCAGACGCAGCAGCGCCAGCCGTAGCATCGCCTCCAGATTGGCCGCGGCGGCTGCGGGTCTGCTGGCGTGTTCATGCAGAAGAGCGTCTGCATACAATGCATAATTCAGGTGCACGGGCGCGGCGCGAAACCCTGTCCACTCGGCCAAACCATTGCCTTGCAACGGCAGCCGCCGTTGCGGACGCTGCACAGCCTTGCGAATGAGAACCAACGTCTCTTCATTTGCCTCAACCCAACAGCTTAAACTACGTAAGGCGTCTGAAGAAACAGACGTCTCACATGCAACGCCGCCAAGAGCGTCTGCGACTGTTGCGTTCAGCCGGTCCAGTCCAACCAGCGCCTCAGCCAACCGTTCGTAGGCGTTGTCTGGGTCTGGAACAGGCGGAGCATACACCTGGTAGGAGACGGGGAGCACAGGAACAGTGTCCGACCTGGAAGGGGCCGGGGAAGTTGGCGCACAGCCAACCAACACGCCCAGCATGGCGGCAAACACAAACACGCGGAGGACAGCTTTCGTTGGAAGCTTACCGACCAAAGCCACTGCTTGCTTTACATTCGCAGCCATACGTTTATCACATGTTTGCATTTTTCTGCCAGAAGCCTCCTCATAAAAAGATATTTTGTCTCCTGGCCAGGAAGCCGAATTTGGGGCGGAGGGAGTATATTCAATCATATTCGACCATCGCACGGGATGAGTCTGACGCAGCCAGGAGGCGAAAGAGCATTTATGAGGTGGCTTCTAACAAATCCTTGGCAGCTGCTCGCCCTCCAGCATGTGCAGCAGCCGCCGGCCGCCCAGCGCTGTCTGCAGCACCACCTGGCCTGCCTTGCCGGCGCCCTTTGCCGCTCCTGCTTCAATGCGGCCTATCTGGGCCGCGTTTGCGCCCAGGGGGTCCTGGCGCATGACGTCCAGCGCGGCCTGGGCCTTTTCCTGGGGCAGGATGCAGATCAGCTTGCCTTCATTGGCCAGGTACAGCGGGTCCAAGCCAAGGAATGAACAGCCCGCGGCCACGGCCGGGGCCACGGGCACGGACTCTTCCTCCACCACAACAAGCGTTTCAGACTGGCCGGCTATCTCGTTCAGGGTGGTGGCCAGGCCGCCGCGGGTGGGGTCGCGCAGCACGTGGATGTGGCCCACTTCGGCAATGAGTTTTTCGATGATGTGATTCAGGGAGGCGGAGTCGCTGAGCACTTCGGACTCGAAGGCGAGGCCTTCGCGCTTGGCCAGGATGGCCACGCCGTGGTCGCCCATGGTCCCGGAGACAAGCACGGCGTCGCCGGGCATGGCCCGCCGGCCCGAGGGCGCCGGGTCGGCCACGACCTGGCCGATGCCGGTGGTGTTAATGAATATCTTGTCCACCGCGCCCCGCGGGGTCACCTTGGTGTCGCCGGCCACTATCTGCACCCCGGCGTGCTTCGCCGCCGCGGCCATGGCCGCTACGATGCGCTCCAGGTCGTCCATGGGCAGCCCTTCTTCCAGAATGAAGCCACAGGTCAAGTACAGCGGCCTGGCGCCCAGCATGGCCACGTCGTTCACAGTGCCGTGCACGGCCAGGGAGCCGATGTTCCCGCCCGGAAAGAAGATGGGGTCCACGGTGAAGGTGTCCGTAGAGACGGCCAGGGGGCCGGAAATATCCAGAAACGCGGCGTCGTCCATGGCCCGGAGCACCGGGTTGTCAAAATGGGCGAAAAACAGCTCGGACACCAACCGGTGCGAGGCCAGGCCGCCACTGCCGTAATCCAGCAATACCTTGTCGTTAGCCACGATCAATCCTCCAGACTGTATTTGAAGTAGGCGGCGCAGCTGCCCTCGGTGGAGACCATACACGGGCCAACAGGCGTGGCCGGGGTGCAGGCCTTACGAAAAAGCGGGCACTTGTTGGGCGCCATGCGGCCCTTGAGCACGTCGCCGCAGCGGCAGCCAGGCAGGGGCTTGGCGTCCGGCAAGGTCAGGTCAAGCTTTTTCCAGGCGTCGAACTGCTTGTACTCCGGCCGCATGGCCAGCCCGCTGCCGGGTATGGTCCCTATGCCCCGCCAAAGGGCGTCGCTGGGCTGGAACACGTCGTACATCACCTGCACGGCCTTTGGGTTGCCCTCCATGGCCACAGCGCGGGGGTAGGCGTTGGCCACCTCGGCCCTGCCCGCGTTCTTCTGCCGCAGTAGCAGGAGCAGCGCCCGCAGAATGTCCGCCGGGTCGAAGCCGGCCACGGCTGAGGGCACATTGTGCTTTTCCGCCAGGAAAGTGTACGGCTCCAGCCCGATGACCATGGAGACGTGGCCGGGCAGGATGAAGGCGTCTATGGCGGCCTGCTCGTCGCCCACCAGGGCCTCCAGGGCCGGCGGCACCAGCTTGTGGAAGGAAAGCACGCTGAAGTTGTCCAGGTTCTGCGCCTTGGCGGCTTGCACGGTGGCGGCCACGGTGGGCGCCGTGGTTTCAAAGCCTATGCCCAGAAAGACAACCTCGTCGTCAGGCCGCTTTTTGGCCAGTTCCAGGGCGTCAAAGGCGGAGTAGACAATCTCCACCTTGGCGCCGTCGGCCTGGGCGGTCTTCAAGTTGGCCCCCCTGGGTCCGGGCACTTTCATCAGGTCGCCAAAGGTGGCCACAGTGACGTTTTCCCGGCCGGCCAGCTCCAGGTAGGCGGCGACTTCGCTTTCGTGGGTCACGCACACCGGGCAGCCCGGCCCGGAAATGTGCACCACGTCTTCCGGCAGCAGCGAATGCAAGCCGGACTGAAAAATGGCCACGGTGTGAGTGCCGCACACTTCCATGAACCGCAGGGGGCCGGCCAACTCCTCTGTCAATTTATCTAACAGCTTCCGGCACAGGGCCGGGTCCTTGAATCCATTCAATGCGTCCATATGCATCCTCGACGTTTGTAGTACACGGGTGAACCGCCGCTGTACTCTGCTTTGGCCAAAAAATCAAAATTATTGCCCCGGCTCTGTTGTGGAAGACTCTGCTTGCCCCCGGCTCGTTCTTGAGGCAAAATTGCAGCATGTGTGCTGCGCTGCCCCGGACATTTGCGCCCGCCTCGCGCTATCCATCCATGGAGCCATGCGGCCCTGCGCCGGCTGTTGTAGGCGTCCGCCCGGGAAACGTTCCCAACCGGCAGGAGTGCGAGCGGCTGTGGGACGCGTACTCCATGCCGGATCACATACGGGGACACAGCGCGGCCGTGGCCGAGGTGGCCGTTTTTCTGGCCAACAAGGCCGCAGGCGCGGGACTGGCGGTGCAGCCGCAGGAGGTGGAAGCCGCGGCCTTGTTGCACGACCTGGCCAAGCCGTACACCATTCTCCACGGCGGCAACCACTCCCAACTGGGCGGCGCCTGGGTCATGCGCGAGACAGGAAACGCTCGCATCGCCTGCGGGGTTGTGCATCATGTTTACTGGCCGTGGGAGGTGGACGTGGCGTCGCATTTTCTGCCCCTAACTGTGCTCTATGCAGATAAACGGGTGCGGCACGAGGAATGCGTACGACTTGGGGACCGGTTCGAGGATTTGTTTGCCAGATACGGGAAGACGGCTGAGATTCGGGAGCGGATAGAGCTCTCCCGGGTACAGGCCGTGACTGTAGAAAAACTATTCAACAATATATTGAGGTTGGACCTGGATGCGTGTCCTTTTACTGGCCGGGGGCTGGTCGGATGAGCGGGAGGTTTCGCTCTCTGGCGCCAAAGCCATAGACAAAGCGCTTCGGAAGCTGGGCCATACGGTGCGGTTGTGCGACCCGGCGCAGGAGTTTGACAATCTTCTGGAGGCGGCCAAGGCTTGCGACTTCGTGTTTTTCAACCTGCACGGAGCCCCGGGTGAGGACGGGTTGTTGCAGGCCATGCTGGACGCCGCCAACGTCCCCTACCAAGGCAGCGGCCCAGCCGGGTCCATGCTGGCCCTGAACAAGGCGGCGAGCAAACAGATTGTCCGGCGCGCCGGCCTGATCACGCCCAAATGGATATTTTTGCCTTCCCCTCCGGCCACAGGCTGGGTTCCCGAATTTGCCCCGCCCTATTTTGTCAAGCCGAATACGGGCGGCTCCAGCCTGGACATGACCTTGGTCCGCTCTCTCGACGGGCTGCAAGAGGCTCTGGACAAGGTCTTTGCCGCTGGACGCCAGGCCCTGGTGGAGGAAGCCGTGGAAGGCGAAGAAACCACCTGCGCCATCCTGGGCGATGCAGCCCTGCCGCCCATTCTTATACGCCCCGCCGAGCAGGCCGAATTTTTCGATTACGACAACAAGTACCTGCCCGGCTGCGCCGAGGAGTTATGCCCTGCGCCGCTGCCCGAGCACATTTTGGAAAAAATCCGGGACAACTCTCTGGCCGCGCATCGCGCCCTGGGCCTGTTTGGCTACAGCCGCTCGGATTTCATCCTACGCAATGAACAGCTGTATTTTCTAGAAGTAAACACCTTGCCTGGCATGACGCCCACAAGCCTGTTGCCCCAGGCCGCCGCCGCGGCGGGGTACTCTTTTCCGGCCCTCATTGACAGGCTGATGGACATTGGCCTGAGCCGCATTGGCTGACCACTTCATGCGGCTTCCTTTTTCCATACGGCTTAGTCTGGCCGCATACAACGCGGCGTGGATGCCTGCGTTGCCCTTTCTGGCGGTATCCAGCCGGTTGCGCAAAGGATTTCGCAGCCGGCTTGTCCCCGACGCATGGGCCGGCCCCGGCTTCGGCGCAGAGAGCGAGGCGTGGCGCGACGTATGGATCCAGGCGGCCTCTGGCGGCGAGGCGTATCTGGCCTGGGAACTGCTCAAACACTACCCGCAGCATTCAGGAGAAGAGACCCCGCCTGCGTCATTTCTGCTCACCTCCACCACCGAGCAGGGAATGGACATCGCCGGCAAAGCCGCGGCGTGGACCCGCGAACACCGGCCAGAGCACAAGGCGAGCGTGAGCTGGTTTCCTTTTGACGCGCCCCGTTTTATGCGCAGAGCCCTGCATCAGGCTCTGCCAAAGGTGGCGGTGCTCATGGAGACAGAACTGTGGCCGGGCATGTTGGCCGCCTGCGCTGAGGCGGACGTGCCCGTAGTAGTGGCCAACGGCCGGATGACGCCGCGCAGCCTGGCCGGCTATCTGGCGGCAAAGGATTTTTTCCGCGCCGTGCGGCCGCGCAAGGTGCTGGCCATGAGCGAAAAGGACGCGAACCGTTTTGGCGCGCTCTACGGTCATGACGTGGTGGAGGTCATACCGAACATGAAATTTGACCGGCTGGCGCCTGGAGAAGCCGAGAATAACGCGAACCCTTTGGCCGGTCTCCTGCCTGAAGGGTCGCCCCTCGTAGTGCTCGGGTCTGTGCGAGAACCCGAAGAGCAGGACCTGCTCCCGGTC
>CAYTSA010000018.1:25754-35698 GCA_964440345.1 uncultured Desulfovibrionaceae bacterium
GGTCATATCCCAAGTGCTTCAAGAACGGCCGGACGCTGTCGTCGGCCTGTTCCCCAGGCACATGCACCGCGTGCAGGCTTGGTCAGAGCTGATCTCCCAGGCTGGGATTTCCCTGTCGCTACGCTCCGCCAACCAGCCCGTACAGCCCGGATCAGTCCTTGTGGGCGACGTGTTTGGAGAGCTGGGCAACGCGTATGCTCTGGCGAACGCGGTCTTTGTGGGCGGCAGCCTGCGGCCTCTGGGCGGACAGAATTTTCTTGAGCCTTTGGCCCGCGGGGTTACGCCGGTCATTGGCAACTACTGGTCCAACTTTGCCTGGGTGGGCAGAGAGATTGTAGACCAGGGACTGGTCACGGAAGTGAAGAGCGCAGACGCGTTGACGGCGGCGCTGCTGGCCGCACTGGACGACCCTGCGCCCAAAGAGGCGGTGAAGAAACGCTACGAACACTACGTGGCGCCCAAGCGCGGGGGCTCGGCGGCTGTGGGCCGGGCCATTCAGGCGTTACTTTGTAGCATTTAACGATTGAAATGCTCTAGCGCATTGTTTCAGGAGCGAACGTTGTCTCAACGCTAAAATGCGCTAGCTTATTACCGCCGGCGTGTACTCCGGCGCAGCCTGGCGCAGCAGCTCGCGGATGGCCTCGCCGTCCAGGCGGCTCGCGGCCTCCTCCAACTGCAGCAAGATCGGTTGCAGCGTTTCCATGTTTGCGCCTTCGCCGGTCAGCACCATTATCTGCTCGTGCCCGGTGGGAACCACGTTTTCGTCTGCGGTGATGAGCTCTTCGTACAGTTTTTCCCCAGGCCGCAAGCCAATGAACTTAATCTCCACGTCCACTCCCGGCTCCTTGCCGGACAGGCGGATAAGGTCTGCAGCCATGTCCGCTATCTTCACGGGCTGGCCCATGCGCAACACGAACACCTCGCCGCCGCCGCCCATGGCGCCGGCCTGCAGGATGAGCTGACAGGCTTCCTCTACAGTCATGAAGTAGCGCATCACCTCCGGGTGGGTCACGGTGACCGGCCCGCCGCGCTCTATCTGCCGCCGGAACAAAGGAACCACGGAGCCCGAAGAACCCAACACGTTGCCAAAACGGACAGCCATGAGCCTGACCCCGCGGCCGCAATAAGCCTGCATCAACTTTTCGGTAAGCCGCTTTGTTGCGCCCATGACGTTGGTGGGCCGCACGGCTTTGTCAGTGGAGACCACAAGCACCTGCTCCACCAGCTTCCTCACTGCCATATCGAGCAGGTGTACGGTGGCCAATACATTGTTGTGCACCGCTTCCCACGGGTGGGCTTCCATCATGGGCACATGCTTGTAGGCCGCGGCGTGAAAAATGACCTGGGGCTTGTGGATATCCAGAATCTGCTCTAGCCATTCCTTGTCCTGCAGGTTGCCCAACAGCTGCACGGCGCAGTCCACGCCGCGCTCGTGGACCAGTTCCAGCCCTATGGCGTACAGGCTGGACTCTGCAGAATCCACCAACAACAACGATGCAGGATTGAACAAGGCTATCTGGCGGCACAGCTCGGAGCCTATGGAGCCTCCGGCTCCTGTGACCAGCACCCGCTTACCCTGCAAGCAGCCTGCAATGCGTTCGTTCTCCAGCCGAGCAGGCTCCCTGGCCAACAAGTCCTTGTAGTCCACGTCCCGGAGCAGTTTCAAAGAGACCTTGCCGTTGGCTATCTCACTCAAGCTGGGGATGGTGCGGTACTCCAGGCCGGCCTCTTCGCACAGGGCCACCACCCGGCGGAATTTCTCGCCGCTGAGCGAAGGCATGGCGATAAGGGCTTGCTGAACCATGGCCTTGCTGCCTTGTGTCCATAGCGGGAGATCACCCAAGCCTCCCACCACCGGCAAGCCGTGCAGCAGCCGGCCCTGCTTGTCCGGATCGTCATCGAACAACGCCACAATTACCATGTCTGCGGTAGGCCGCGAACGCACATCGCGTATGAGCTTTTCCCCAGCTTCGCCGGCGCCCAGCAGAACGACTCTCTTGACGACATTGCTGCTCTTACGGTTCAGTGAGCCAGGAAGGCGGACCCACCTGGCGCCGTAAATAATACGTATGCTTATCCGCACCCCGCCGACAAAGAGTATGGTATACAGCCAGTCCAGCACAAACACGGACCGGGACATGCCCACGAATCGTTGCCCCAACAGCAAAACGGCCAGCATAATGAGGGAGGCTGCTGTGGCGGCCTTGATGACGTTGTACAGGTCCGGCAGACTGGTGTAGCGCCACATGCCTTTATACAAATCATAATAAAAAAAGCAGCTCATCTTAATGAGAATGAAGAAGGGAACAATATGCAGGAAGTACTGCATGTGCACCTCTGGAGGCGTCCCTTCAAACCGGGTAAGGTACGCCAGCCAGTGAGCGCCGGCCGCCGCGGCGGCGTCCAGCAACAAGAGAGCATAAAAATTCAGAGAAATCAGGGTCGTTCCTCCGTATGCGTTTTGCGTTTCCTCGCTGACCCGCGCTGAAAACGCTGACTGCAGCGCGAAAAACTACAGAACTTGATAAATTCTTGCGTGGGGAAAATCATCATACACCAACTTGAAATACGGGCTGAATCTTTTCCGGAAGCCTTCTGAGTCAGGATCGGCAATGAGCAGTTGCACGGCCATGGAGCCATACACCAGACTATCCATGAGCATAAAAAAACTCTGATGCTGAAAAAAAATCCCATGCAAAGCGCTCTCGTGTTCAAAAACAGCGCTTTTGCGGCCTTTCGCGTCGAAAATATCAAGAGTTTTCAATGGCAGTTCCTGATTTCGTTTGCGTATCAATCCTAGCTCGGGGTTGAACGCAACGCTGTCATCAAGCACCATCACTTGGCCGTGCACGCCCGAATGCTCCTCGAAATCCCAGGTTCCGAAAAAGGTTACCCACGGCATAAGCTTGACAAGCTCTGCCGACACAACCAGATATTGGGGCTCTTGTGCATGCATATCCAGGTCTACTGCTGCAAGCTCGTAGAGTATTTCCATAAACTGGGGCTTGGTCTGGCTGTCCCACACTGTCCAGGGTTTGTAGCCATGCATGGCGCTGTATTTAATTATCTGATTGCTGTATCTGGGCAGCGCGACAGAGAAAGCCGACCCCAAGGTAAAAACATACCTGCCGTCGTGCCGGGCGCCGTCTGCAAAGCTGTTGCACTCCGCGTAATAGTTAGCCGCATAGCCATAGTCCCACCATGTCCACGCCATGGATTCTTTAGGGGCTATGGAGGAAAGTTGCGTCAAGGCTGCTGCGTGCTCTTTGGACAATACCGGCGTTGCAGGCATGGACGCCACCATAGACGCCAATGGCGCAGCCAGGCATACTGTTGCCGCCACGCCTGCCGTCCAGACCGCCGCAGACCCCCAGCGCACTTTGTTTGCCAAAGGCCGGATCAACCACAACGCCGGCAGCGCCAATCCCAATGCAAACACCGGCCCGCCGAACATCGACATGCGCGTGCCGAGCTTAAATGACGCCAGACAGATGACCCCAAAAGGGATGAGGAACACAGCCAACGGCCGAAATACCAGCACTGCGGCAAAGCCGGAAAAGCCAACCAGGGCGACCCACACCCAAGGATGCAGCCTCTTCATGATGTCGTAGATAGACAGGTTCGCCGCCTCAATGATCGACTGCACCACTGCAGGATACACATGCCCGGAGCTGGCGCTGGCCTGTTCCGCTACGGGTTTGGCGTATTGCCCAACCAACCGCAGCAGGTCATGAAGCGCGCCGCCGAAAACATCGGCCATAAAAAACACTGCCGCGCACGCCACGGCAACCGGCCAGAGAGACCGTGTGGACCAGCTTGGAAGCTGAATTGGCACAAACCGCTGCACCAAAACAGCCGCCAACACGCACACGCCCACAGACCACGGAAAAAATGCGGCAAGGCCAAAAACACTGGCCCCGAGAAGCGCCAACGAACGAAATCCGCGCTTGGCGCACAACAGGCCCAAACCAGCCAGGGCAACAAAGACAAAACCGTTGAACAAAGCCGCACGATCATGCCAGACCAAAGCAAACCGCGCCACAAGACCAGCCAGAACCATCACCCACAATCTTACGGGGACATCACTGCCCGGACCGGGCTCAACAGGCTCCTGACTGTCTTTACCGGCGAGAGACCGCCACGCCAGGCGCCAGTCTTCATACACCAGAGGCCGCAGCCAGAAAGCAGCCAGCCAGGCAACCAACAACGGCAAAAGCAAGGTGCCCATATCTGTATCAAAATACCCCAAACGGCTGCGAAAATAATACCCCGGCGCCATGGAGCCAATCACCCCCACCAGCAGGGCAAACTCCATGCCGCCCAGCAGCCAAGCCCACAACACCAGGACCACGGCCACCAAAGCCCCCGCCACTGGAGGAGTAAAAAAACCTACGTTGCCAAGGCTTAACCCACTAACATGCGACAAAAAAGCCGCTATGTTGGACAAGGGCTTGCCGGCCATAATGCCTGCCCCCTTGGCGCCGGCCAACCATGCATACGCGTCATGCGTGCCCATGAGGAACTCGCCGTTTACCATGAGCCACGGGTGATTCCAGGCAGGAAACTCCAGCATTCGCAAACAGACAGTAGCGCCAAAGGCTATGGCGGCCAGGCAGACAAGAATGAGCCAGTTGCTGGCGGATTGCAGTGGTGTTTTCATATATCCTTCTGGGCGGCTTAGCTATTCTCACACACGGAAACTATGCGGCGGCAGATTCGTTCCATATCCTGCTTTTCAAGACCTCCCCCCGACGGCAAGCACAAGCCCCGGAGAAAAAGGCCCTCGCCCACGGCCCCGCCCAGCGTCCTTACCCCTGCATACAATGGCTGCAGGTGCATCGGCTTCCACAATGGGCGCGATTCGATGTTGTCGCTTTCCAAGGCCAGCCGGACTTTTTCCCGCAACTCATATCCTGCTTCTACGGGCGCGTCAGGGGCAAACAGCACGCAGGTCAACCAGTTGCTGCAGTCTGCGTAGTCAGGCTGAGGCATGAAGGCAAGAGGAACCCGTTCCTGTAAGACAGACTTGTAGCTATCGAATATCTCCCGCTTTCGCGCCACCCGCTCCGGCAACGAAGCCAGCTGTCCCCTTACGATGGCGGCGCATATATTGCTTAAACGGTAGTTGTAGCCAATTACAGCGTGCTCGTAATGCGGCGCAGGCTCCCGGGCCTGTGTGGAAAGAAAACGCGCTCTCGCAGCATCATCTTCATGTCGGCACAGCAGCATGCCTCCGGTGGAGCCCGTGATTACTTTATTGCCATTAAACGACAAGACCCCAAATCGACCGTCCACGCCTGCCGGCCGGCCTTTGTAGCGCGCGCCCAGCGCTTCAGCTGCGTCTTCTATGAGCACCACTCCGCGCTCTTGGCAGGCGGCCGCAATGGGATCCACATCTGCGGGCAGGCCATATAAATGTGTAAGCACCAACGCCTTGGGCGCTTCTTTTACCTGATGCAGCCACTCTACGGCAAGAGCGGCGTCCATGTTCCACGTGTGCGCGTCGCTGTCTGCAAAGACAGGCTCCGCCCCGGCGTAACGAACCGGATTGACTGAAGCGACAAACGTAAGGTCTGAACACAGCACTGTATCGCCAGGGCCAACGCCAGCCAGGACAAGCGCCAGATGCAACGCTGCCGTCCCGCTGCTCAGAGCTACGCAATGGACGCCCAGCATGGCGGACATCTCTTGCTCCAGCGCGTCGATATCAGGCCCGGCCGGAGCGATGTAGCCTGAGGCAAACGCTTGGTTCACATACTCAAGTTCACGGCCAGAAAGAGAGGGCGGGGACAAAAATATGCGTTTGTTCACGGTTTTGTCTTCCTCTCAAGTGCGGAAACACGCGCCGGAACGCCGACTCCCAGGCAGGCGTCGGCCATGTCGTCTACCACAGCTGCGCCCATGCCAACGACGCAGTCAGCGCCAATGGTAATATTTTGACGCACAGCAGCGCCTGCGCCGATGTGGGTATTGGCCCCCACCTTGACGCCTCCGCAAAGAGCGGCGCCTGGGGATACGTGCACTCCGTCGGCCAGTTCACAATCGTGCTCCACTGTGGCGCCAGTGTTCACAATGCATGCATGACCCAGCACCGCCCGCGGATTTACTGCAGATTGGGCCATGAGCACGCTGCCTGGATGCAATTGAGTCTGAGCCGCCAGATGCGCCCGGGCGTGAATGATCACCGGAACTTCATATCCCTGATGCAGGTATTCATGCACGAGCTGCGCCCGCGATGCGTTATTCAGCCCAATTGCAACGAACACCGCCACGTCCGGCCCTGGCGTGGGCAACGCCTCCACGCCATGTACTGGAGCGCCAAGCACTGCTTGCCCGTGCAAAGCGGTGTCGGAGTCCAAAAACACAAACCTCTCCCATTGCCGGCAGGACTGCGCCGCTTCCAGGACCACTGCTCCGTGCCCGCCAGCGCCGATAATATACAAGGTCCGCAACATTCAGGATTCACCTTTGAATTTTTCCCGAGTCGCCTGCCCAGGCTGGTTTACGTCTTTTGCCTTGAGCACTTTACTCACTGTCATCCAAAGTATTTTTATATCCAGCCACAGGCTTCGGTTGTCTACGTACCACACGTCGAGCCGAAAAACATCCGGCCAGGGCAATGTGTTGCGGCCCTTTACCTGGGCCCACCCGGTGAGGCCGGGTAATGCCTCGTGGCGGCGCATTTGCTCCGTGGCGTACAACGGCAGATACTCCATCAGCAAGGGCCGTGGCCCCACCAGACTCATTTCTCCCCGCAATACATTGAACAGTTCTGGCAACTCATCCAGACTGGAAGAGCGCAGTAAGCGCCCAAACCGAGTCATGCGTTGCGCATCTGGCAGCAGCTCTCCGTCTGGCCCACGCTCATCTGTCATCGTGCGAAACTTTACCAGCTTAAAAGGTTGGCCGTGCAAGCCTGGACGCTGCTGGCGGAACAACACCGGCGACCCCAGCCGCAGCCTCACCAGCGCCGCCAGCAGGCCGGCGGCCGGAAGCCACACAGGCGCGGCGGCCAACGTCAGAACCAGGTCCATGCCGCGTTTTGTCCAGGGTACAGCGTCAGCCATGTTCTCCACTCACGTAATCTGGGCGTACAACGCAATCATTTGCCGGGCGAGCTTTCCGCCGTCAAAATTTCGCTCTGCGTACAGCCGGCCCGCATCTCCCATATCCCGGCGTTTCTGGGGAGAAGCAGCAAGGCTGCGCATGGCCTCGGCCAGGCTGTTAACATCGCCCACAGGAACAAGAACAGCGTGGCCTTCCTCGCCGTCAGCCACGTTTCCAGCGATATCCCGGCAGCCCGGCGCGTCCGTGGTGATTACCGGCAAGCCGCAAGCTAGCGCTTCCTGCATGGTCACAGGCAGACCTTCCCGGCGCGACGGCAAGACGGCGACGTCGCTGAGGGCCCACGCCTTATCCATGTCCGTGCGCCAGCCGGGCAGTACAAAACACTGCTCGCTTTTCAGCTGCTCAACATCCTGCGTTGTCAAGGAACCAGGATTTCCCGGGTCCGGTTCTCCCATAAGCAAGAACCGCGCCTGGGAAAACCTTTCCACTGTGAGCCGGCCTGCCTCAATAAAATCCTGGACCCCCTTGTCCGTCACCAGCCTGGCGGCCATGGCGAACACAACGTCCTCTTCCGCCAACCCAAGTTTTGCCCTTGCTTCCTTCCTTGCTTGAGCGCTCAGAACGTCCGGCCTGAACCTGCGTACGTCCACCCCAGTACCCGGGATGAGCGCGGCTCGGTCTTCGTGAACAAGCCCGTGAGACACAAAATACCCCTGATCATCCGTGTTCTGGAAGACAACCTTTTGCACGCGGGCCTTCGTGCTTTTGTAGGCCCAGTGCATGAACACACGGCCAAGAGCGGCTTTGCCCCCCGCTGCAAGAAAAACAGACCCAAGACCGGTGACTGAGTTGACCAGCGCCGCCCCGTGAAGAGGCGCCAGCCGGGACACGATGTTTGGTTGATGGGTAAAGCTGTGGACAATGTCGGGCCGCACTGTGCCGATCAGCCTGCCCAGGCTGCGGCTCGCAGTAGCCAATTTGACCGGGTTCTGCGCCCCCCTTTGCATATCGTAACCATGCAGCGCCGCGCCCATACCTTTCACATCGGCCGCCGCCGCTTCTGTCTGATTATCAGGCAGCGCAACGTGGACGCGCACCCCCTGGCCCGCCAGCTCCTCTATAAGCGCTTTACGCAACAGGCAGACATTGACCGCAGCATGGGAGACCAGCATAACCGACTGCACCGAGCCCGCCACAATCACGCTCCTTCCGGCGCCCATCGCTGCAACCAGGCCTGAAACATGAGCACCGCCCAGATGTGGTATTGCCGGTTCGGCTTGCCAGCCAGCAACTCGCTCCAGCAGCGCTGCACCGGGCCGGACCGCATGAAGCCTTGCCTGTCCAGCCGGCGCGGGCTGAGCAACTCCTCCGCCCACGGCCGCAACGGTCCCCGCAACCATGAATCCAGCGGCACGCCAAAGCCCTGTTTGGGCCGCTCCATAATTTCTGGAGGAACATATCGCTGCAAAATCCGACGCAGCGGCAGTTTGCCTTTGCCTTTGTGCAGCTTGCTCTGCAGCGGCAACCGCCAGGCAAAGGCGACCACGCGATGGTCCAACAGCGGCGCCCGAACCTCCAGCCCCACGGCCATGCTGGCCCGGTCCACCTTGACCAGAATATCGTCCGGCAAGTACGTTAGCTGGTCCATGGCCGCCATCCACGACGCCAGGTCGAGGTCTTGTATTTCCGGCGGGGGGCTGGTGAACCAAGTGGAAAGCTCTTTGGCCCGTGGTGTGAGCAGCGGGTCCTTCCAGTAGGAAGCCAAATCCCGGAAAAAGCCGGCCCTGTCAGCCGCGCCCAGCGCTTCTGCGGTTTTCTGCACCTTGTCCCGAAACAGCAGCTTGCGGTCGCCAGACCGCACGGCAAATCCCGCCAGAGAGGCCGCCCACTCCCGGCGCAACAACCGCGCCGCCAGCTTGCGGCCTGGCCGGGGAAGCATGCTGGCCCGGGACCAGATGCGCGGGCCCAACAGATACCGGTTGTAGCCCATGAATGTCTCGTCGCCTCCATCCCCGCTCAAAGCCACGGTGATGGAGGGCCGGGCCAGTCTGGAAACCAGAAACGTTGGTATCTGGGAAGCGTCTGCAAAAGGCTCGTCATACATGTCCGGCAGTTGCGGAATGCAATCCATGGCCTCCTTGGGGTGCGCTTGCAACTCGGTGTGGTCTGTGCCCAGCGCCCGGGCAACGCGGGCTGCCTGCTCAGCCTCATTGTATTCTGGGTGGGTTGAGCCAATGCAAAAAGTTTTCACCGGCCTGCTCGACTGCGCCTGCATAAGGGCTGTGACCACGGTGGAGTCCACCCCGCCAGAAAGAAACGAGCCTAGCGGCGCGTCAGAAATCATACGCTGGTAAACGCTGAGACGCAGCAGACGGTCCAGCTCTTCAATTATATCGTCCTGAGAGCTGGAAGACCAGGCGGGGTCCGGCCCGGCGGCCGCCACATCCTCCACCCGCCACCAGCGCACAGGTTCCGGCGCACGCTCCTGGCGGATGTCTTCCTCGCAAAAACGCGCCAAAGAGCCGGGGAGCAGCTTACAGACGCCTAGGTAAATGCAATGCGGCGAAGGCACATACATATGCCGTACATACAGGGCGACGGCGTCGGCGTTCACCCTTCCCCTCCAGCCCGGGTACGTTGCCAGCGCCTTGAGTTCCGAACCGAAAAGCAGGGTTTTCCCAGCAAAGCCGTAGTACAGGGGCTTTTTGCCCAAGCGGTCTCGGGCCAGGGTCAGCGTTCGTGCGCCGGCGTCCCACAAGGCCAGGGCAAACATGCCCACACAGCGCTGCAAGGTTTTTTCCACGCCCCAGGCCGCAAACGCCTCAAGAAGGGTTTCCGTGTCGCTGTGCCCGCGCCAGCCGCCGGCCGGCGCCTCG
>CAYTSA010000018.1:35708-49001 GCA_964440345.1 uncultured Desulfovibrionaceae bacterium
CCTGGTGGTTATAGACCTCGCCATTGTAGGCCAGGCTAAGCCGCGCCTGGGCGTGGAGCATGGGCTGAGCGCCGGCAGGGGAAAGGTCAAGAATGGCAAGCCTGGCGTGGGCCAAGCCGAATCCCGCCGCCGGGTCCGCCCAAACGCCCTGGCTGTCCGGGCCCCGATGCGCCAGGGAGCCGGCCATGGCCTGCAGGGTCTGCTGCAACTGCTCCTGCGGCGCCGGCGGCCCCCACAAGCCAGCTACGCCGCACATGGGGCGGCCCGGTCTGCTTGAAAAACAATGAAGAACAAAAAACAGTCGCGCGTGGTCATAGCCAGCATAGTAGGCTACTTTCGCGGCGCTTATCAAGCAGTCCGGAGCGCCCAAAATCTGGATCAGGGAGCGGCGCATTTGGGCGGCAAGAGTGCGGGGTGCGCAGCAGAGAGTTATTTAGCGAGGCCCTAGCTTTGCAGGATGCGATGTATAATGTACACGCCTTCAAACTGTCCTTCATCTGTATACAGGCCGGCGGCTGTCAATTTCACAGGCAGTATGCCGCCGTTGCGCGTCATGCGCTTGGTGGTAAACACCACGCGCTCTCCGGCAATCGCTTTTTCCATAGCCCTGCGGTTAGCTTCTGCTTCTTCCAGAGGGACAAAATGAATAGGCTGTTTCGCCAATTCATCCCGATTCCAGCCGTATACTTTTTCAAAGGCGCGGTTTACGTATTTTATGCGTTTATCCCGGGTGTACACCACTATGGGGTCTTCCCCGGCCTCCAGCAACAATTTGTACCGGGCCTCCCGCTCTCTTAGCAAAAGCTCCAGCTCCGTGCGCCGGGTCACGTCTTCCACCAGAAGCAGCCGCCCTCCGTCTGAGAGGACGGCGGCCTGCACAGCCACAAGAATGTACTCTCCGCTTTTGCTTTGAAAAAGCCACGGCCGCTCCTGTGACTCCGGCTCTGCCTCGCCAGCCATTACGCTTTCCAGCAGCGCCTTGCCTTGAGCGTCCGCCGTGACGCGGTTCAAAAAACCCTGCGCTGTCGCCAGCTCAGCGCTGGAAAAGCCCGTCAATCGCTGCAGAGCGTTGTTTGCATAGACAATGCGCCCTTTGCCGTCTACATGAGCCACGGCCATAGGGATGGATTCAGCCACGGTGTGCAGCTTTTCCGAGGCGTTGGCCAGGGCCTGCTCCGCCTCTTCGGCCTGAGCGCCCAGATATTGTACAGAAGCGTGCACCCGGTCCATCATGCTGTTAAACGTCCTGATGAGCAGCCTTGTGTCCCCTCCGCCAGCCACCGGACACCGCACTTCGTAATCGCCGGCCTGTACTCTGCGGGCTGTGTTGACCAGCCGGCGAATGGGCCCCACTACGCTGCGCAGCGCCAGCCCTCCCAAAAACAACGTTGCCGCCGCCGCAACTACAGAGACCCACAGCAACCGTTTACGCGCCTTCAGCGCCGGCCGGTCAAGCTCTTGCGTATATGCTGTCGCAGCCACATACCACTGCATGGACTCTATGGGCTGCACCCAGGTCAGAGCCTCGCCTTCTGCAGGAATATGGTTTCGTGTATCAATGCGGTGCGCCACTGGTCCGCCGCCTTCCTGGGCGACTCGCATGAATGCAGCAAGTAGCGGCTCCTCCAGCTCCGGCGAAGTCAGATGCGACCCTGAGGCGCCTTGCAATTGCTCGTCAGGGTGCGCCACCATCTGCATGTCCTTGTCGAACAAGAAAACGTACCCGGCGTCGCCAATGCGCAGCTCTTGTACAAGCGTCTGAAGCTTGGCGAATAAACGCTTTTGTAAACGCTCTGCAGTCACTTCAGGGTCTTCCAGCGCCACAGAGGCGCCAAGTATCCAGGAAAAGCGGGAATAATTGCGGCCGTAGAGCAACCGTTCTATTTCCTTGCCGCTGGCGGGGTCTGTGGCCGCATACGTCCCAAAAGCTTCGCCGCGGGAGCGGACTTGCTGAATAAGCTCCCTTGCAGCAACATCGCCCCGGAGGTCTTGCGCCTGTGAAAGGTCCGCCCCTTGAAACAACGGGTCAGGATGCGAGAGTATGCGGGCGTCATAGTTGCTCACCCACACGTAGCCGTTTTCGCCAAAACGGAAACTGCGCACAGCCTGCAACAATTGCTGCTGCAACAACTCCTGGTCTTGGCGAGAACGGCTTAAGGATTTGGCGTGACCAGCCAGATAGGATTCCACCATTTGTACTGCGTTGCGCAGTGTATCGCGCCGCAGCTCCAGACCGCGCTCCTGCTCCGCATCCAGAATGCGGACTTCGTCCTCCACAACGGCGGAGACGGCGTCCAACAGGGCAAGGGCGGCCCCTTCTTCTGCTGTGGCCGCAGTATGCTGCAGCGGCTGCAACATGAGCACATACACCAATACGGCGTACGAGCACACAACAACGACAACGGTCAGCAGCAACCGCCAAAAAAAACCAGACTTTATCATTTTCCCACCAAACAAGAAGTATAGCGCATTACATACGACAAACGGCGTTAGATGCGCCGCAGGCGCACAACGCCAAAGTACCGTAAACTGCCTGAGTGGCGCTGCCCATACAGCCAATCAGCCTGGCGTGCTACTGCATCAGCTCGCACGAAGAAAGGATGTCCATGTCCACCACAGAGATGTTTTGCTCCATATGCTCTACATTCTGGCAAAAGAGCTCCACTAGGCCGTGGTCCAGCTTGCCGCGCCGGGCTTCTTCGCGCAGAATTTTCAAAGCCATCTCCCGCGGCAGGGCTTTTTTGTAGTGCCGATCCTTGCGCAGGGCGTCGTAGACGTCCACAATAGCCAGAATGCGGCTTTGCATCAAAATATCGTTGGCAGTTACGCCATACGGATATCCAGAACCGTCCAGCCGCTCATGGTGTTGCACCACAAGATGCAACAGATTGGGGAAATAAGCCGTGAACGGGATGTTGCGCAATATGCGGTGGCTCTCCGCCGGGTGCCGCTTGATCTCCAGCCACTCCTCCTCGGTCAGGTTGCCGCGGGGGGTGAGAAGCTTGTCGCGCTCTTCTTCTCCCAGAATGGTGATGACGTTGCCCGCCACTTCCAGGGTCTCTCTGGAATAGCGGTAGAGAATTTCAATGTCTTCGTCGGCCAGGTCGTACGCTTTGTTGATCAGCTCGAACTTGGCGTACAAATCCTGCCAGGGCTTGCCCGTCAACTCGCCCCACAAAGCAAGCCGCATGCCTATAAGCTCCAAGTGCGTCCGGGGCAGCCGGGTGGTCTTGGTAAGCACCTCTTCGCGCACGCCGATTTTCCCCACGTCGTGCAGCAGTCCGGCGTAAAAAATTTCCTGCAGGTCGTTCTCTTCAAACCGCACGTCAGGAAAAAAGGCATGATCTTCTGACGCCGCCTGGGCCAACGCCAGGGCGTACTGGGCCACTCGCTGTGAATGCCCGGCGGTGCAACGGTCCCGGGCGTCAATGGCCGTGGCCATGGCCTGCATTAAGGCCATGAGAATGAGCTGCACCTGCTCGAAATGGAAGGCATTGGCCATGGCCGTGCCGGCCACCCCGGCCAGGGTGGCGTGCCGCTTTAGATGCACGGCCTGGAAAGCCGCCCCTTCTGCGTCAACTGTATTGGCCAGCACCAGAGCTCCAAGCGCCAAGCGCGGGGCCCGCAACGGAATCATGAGCAGAGACTGCAAGGCGGGCGCTTCGTTCCTCCATCGGGGGTCATTCTGCAAGTCATTGATAATTTCGCCCTTGTCGCCCTCAATGATCTCTGCAAACAATTGAGAGCGAGCCAGCGCCGCCGGGTCCGCGCCAGAGGACAAGCCAAAGGAGCCCAGGCAGGTGTACTGTTCCCTGGCGTCATCCATCAGAAACACTATGCCGGCTTGTCCTGCAACCGCGTTGCGCCGCACTTCGTCCAGCAACGATTGCACCACGTCCCGCAGCTTCATGGTGCTGTTCAAATGCACCACCGCCCGCTGCATGACGCCGACTTCCCGGTATTTGTCCAACGTCTCTGCGCCAAGGGACCGGACCAGAAACTCCCGCTGCATGATCTCCTGCAAGGAGCGGGCAAGAAACGCCGCGGCTTTTTCAATCTGGGCTTTGTTCACAGGGTCGGCAACCTTGCAGCCGGCAAACAACTTGCCCAGAACAGCCCCGTTCAATTGCAGGTCGTGTTGCGCGCAAGACAGCCCGGCAAGTTGCCCGGCGTCTGCATCTGTCGCCGCCTCCCCGGCCAGGCCGAGAATCTTTTTACCGTCCGCCACCGCCAGAAAAGACGACGCCGGCGCAAGGGGCAAGGCCTCTTCCAAAAAGGAACGGATAAACGAACGTTTGAGCAGGCGGGAGAGCCGGGGCAACGCCTCTATGGCTGAAGGAGTCGGCTGCGTCATAATAATCTATTCCGACACCTTAAGTAATTCCTTGGCCAATTCCAAAACTTCGTCCGGGTCAAAAGGCTTGGTCATGTAATCGTGGGCGCCTATCTCCAGGCCCTTTTTACGGTCCACTTCCTGTCCCTTGGCTGTAAGCAGAACGATAACAGTCCCTTGCAGGCCGGCATCCTGTTTGACAGCCTGGCACACCTCGTAACCGTTCATCTTTGGCATCATGATGTCCAGAAACACCACCTGGGGGTTCTCGGACTGAATCATCTGCAAACCTTCCTCTCCGTCGCTGGCGGTCAGCACTTCCACACCGTAATCGTCTTCCAGTTCTTCGAGCGTCTGCACAAGCAATGTGCGTATGTGCAGCTCGTCTTCCACTATGAGTACTTTTTTCATCAGCGTGTTCCTTTAGTGACCATACAATTCCCTGCATTGCGGGGTAATTGCCGTGTCCGGACATGTGTCGTGCATAATATAGGCGATCATTGCAAAAAGCAATTTCCAAGGCAATAATAATTCTTGAACAAATCCGTTTCATTCTTCGCAACCCAGACTTCGCAACCCAGACACCTCGCAACCCAGACAATTGCCAAGCCGCGCCGTGCGGGCTATGTATCTATCCAGGAGCAATCAATGCTGGTAAACGAAGCCTTTGTGGACAGCATGCAGCCCTTGCTGCCCACCTGGATATTTGGAGTAGAAGGGTTGACCGCCCAGGCGCGGCTCTTCGAAAAGCTCTTCACCCTGGCCGGCGAGCAGCCGCAGCTGGCGCCCATGGCCGGCGGCGTGCTTTACTGGGCGTGGCAACACCACCCCCTGGAAAAGCATCTGCTCGCCATGCTGCTGCAGGCGGACCAGGCCATGAACCTGCTGCCGGAACCATCCAAAGTATTTGCCCGCACCTTGAACAAGGTATTGCTGACGCCGCCGGACCCGGACCAAGCCCCGGACCTGCTGCCCGACCCTGCTATCGACGGCCCCGAGGCCTTGGCGGGCTTTGTCCTGGAAGCAGCCGCAGACGAACAGCTGGGCCTGTTCTGGCTGGGCCAGGGCTTTGAGGCGCTGCTGGACGCCGGTCTTTTCGAGCCCGCAGACGAGCTGCTGGCCATGTTTCGCGGCAACACATTTCTGCAACCGTTGCTGCAGCGGCTGCAGGCCGAGCTGGCCTGGTGCGCCCACGGCCCGGACCAGACGCGCGAGCTGGTGGAACGCATCCCCCCGGACCTCTTCGGCTGGTGGCGGCAGCAGCGGCTGGGCTGCGCAGCTCAGAAAGCCGGCGACCGCGAGCAGGCCATTGCACTGTACGCCGCGCTGTGGCGAAGCATCCCCTGGCACACCAATCTGACGCTATGCTTGCATGACCTGGTCGCGCCTCCAGTTCCTGCCGGCCGTGAACTGCCGCCTGGCCATGAACGTTCCGCCATACTGCTCTATTCCTGGAACAAGCAGGACGAGGTCTTGAAAACCCTACACAGCGCGGTCGCTTCTGACATCGGCAAGGCCAGTGTGCTGGCGCTGAACAACGGCTCCAGCGACGAAACCCTGCAAGCCATGCGCAACGCTGCAGACCTGTGGCGCAGCTCCCAGCCGCAATCGCATTTTGAAATCATTGACCTGCCCATAAACATAGGCGCCCCGGCTGCGCGCAACTGGCTGCTGGCCCACCCCTCAGTGCGCCAAAGCGAGTTTGCCGTTTTTCTGGACGACGACGTCCGTCTGCCAGCCAACTGGCTGCGCAGCCTGTTGTCCGTGGCGAAAATGTATCCAGACGCCGGCTCTGTGGGCTGCCGCATTGTGGGCGGCGCCAAGCCCCATCTGATGCAGTCTGCAGACCTGCACGCCATCCCTCCGGAGCTGTGCGATAGCAGCTACAAGGACTTCGAAGAAAACATCTTTCTGTTCGACAACTGCTCCGGCCAGCGCGACGCGGGGCTTTTCGACTACACCCGGCCCTGCGTCTCGGTCACGGGCTGTTGCCACCTGCTGCGCCGCCAGGCCCTGGACGCCGCAGGAGACTTTGACCTGCGCTTCAGCCCCACCCAGTTCGACGACCTGGAGCACGACCTGCGCGCCTTTCTGCACGGCTTTCCCTGCGTCTATCACGGCCAGCTGCGCGTAGAGCATGCGCAGACATCCAGTTGGCGACAGGCGGCGTCCACCGCCAAACAAGGGCACATCCACGGCAACAAGCTGAAGCTGGAGCATCTGTACAACCGGGAACAGGTCCGTCGCATTGTCGGCCGCAACCTGGCCCTGCTGCGCGAAGACCTCAAACGCAAACTGCGCGTCCTGCACGGTCTGGATAATGGCTGATCCCGCGTTCAGCCAATTCCCTGCAATATACCTGTTTCTTTCCCTCGACTTTTGACCCAAGTCAAAGACCGCGTCACAATGGCGCTGCAGGATACGTGTATCCATGCACGCTGCACAAACCTGATTTCACAAACCTGGCTTCACTAACCTGACTTCACAAAAAGGGAGAGCAGGAACTCCTTAAAAACTCTATGAAAGCACTGGCGGCTCTTTCCTTCATCCTCCTTGCCGCGCACTCGCTGCGCATAGGCGATTACGGCGCTGTCCTCTGCTGGCTGGGGCTGGCCGGCCTGCTCTTCTCCGCCCGCAACTGGCCGCACCTGGCCTGCATGGCCGGCCTGGCTCTGGGGCTTTTCGTATGGGCGGACACAGCGGCGCAGCTTGTCCGCTTCCGGATGGCTTTTGACGCGCCGTGGCTTCGGCTGGCGCTGGTCATGTCCAGCATCATGGCCGTGAACCTGGCCGCCCTCGTCTGGCTGGCCCGGCGTGAATTGTCCCGACTGCGGCCTGGCGCCTGGCTGCAGGGGACCGGCTTTGTGCTCGCCTTCGGCCTGCTATGGCTGGCGCGGGAAATGTCTCCCCTGCAGGTCCTGCTGCTGGACCGCTACGCGCTGGGCTGGGGCATGGCCGAGGTCTTTGTCCTCTCCCTGTATGCGGCCTGGCTGCTGGGAAAGATGTCAACGCCGGCCGGGGCGCTGCGCTGGCGTCCGCGGCTGTGGGCGCTCTTCACCGTGGTCTTCTTCGGCCAGTTGTTGCTTGGCCTGGCCGGCATGGAAAACATGCTCATGACCGGGAACCTGCACCTGCCAGTGCCGGCGCTCATCGTGGCCGGACCGGTCTTTCGCGGCTCCGGCTTTTTCATGCCCATCCTCTTCACTGTCACCGTGTTGCTCGTTGGCCCGGCCTGGTGCAGCCACCTGTGCTATGTAGGCTCCTGGGACGACATGTGCAGCAGACTGCACAAAGGCAAGCCAAAGCCTTTGCCCAGGTGGTCCCGCTGGTCCCGGCCCGGGTTTCTGATCCTGGCGGCAGCGCTCGCCCTCTTTCTGCGTGGGGCCGGGGTTCCGGGCGAACAGGCAGTCCTCGCCGCCGCCCTCTTCGGACTGATGGGCGTGGGGATTATGGTCTTCCTTTCGCGCATAAACGGGCACATGGTCCACTGTTCTGCGTGGTGTCCCATGGGCTTTGTCTCCACCATGCTGGGCCGGCTGACGCCCTGGCGGGTGTGGCTGGGTTCGCAGTGCACTGGCTGCGGCCGCTGCTCCCGGGTCTGCCGTTACGCCGCCCTGCCCCCAGAGGCAATCGAATCCGGCCGGCCCACCGCGCGCTGCACCCTGTGCGGGGACTGCATTGCCGCCTGCCCGCAACACACCGCGGGGTATAGCTTCCCGGGGCTGCGGCAGGAGACCGCCCGCGCTCTTTTCCTGGTCCTCGTCATCTCACTGCACGCCGTATTCCTGGGCGTAGCGAGAATATAGAGGTCTTTTCCTACCATATACGGGTACGTTTATCTGCCCGTTGTAAGAATCGTAAAAAATTTTATGCTTTTGACTTGGGTCAAGGTTCTTGCCCTGTTTTCATCCAGAATGAAATCACGTTGAGCGATTCACAACCCTTGCCATAACAACCATGAAGGAGACGCACCATGACACACGACATGTTTTGCTACCAATGTGAACAGACTGCCAAAGGCGAAGGCTGCACCAAGATAGGCGTATGCGGAAAAAAACCCGACGTTGCCGCGCTGCAGGACCTGCTGGTCCAAACCATCCGCGGGTTGGCTCAGGTAGCTTTATCCGGCCGGGCCGTGGGCGTGGCCGACCCCGAAATCGACCGCTTTGCAGCCGCAGCCATGTTCGTCACCTTGACCAACGTAAGCTTCGACCCCGAGCGCATTGCCGACGACATCCGCCGGGCTGTGAGCTACCGCGAGGAGCTGAAGAAAAAAATCCAGGCCGCAGGCGGCGCCGTACCAGCAGGCGGATTGGCTGATCTGCAGCCAGCCGAAGACATAGACGCGATGGTCCGCCAGGCTGAACAGTTTTCCATAGAAAACGACCCCGAGCCCAACGAGGACGTCAAGTCGCTGAAGTGGACCGTTATCTTCGGCGTCAAAGGCCTGTGCGCTTACGCCGACCACGCCGCCATCCTGGGCAAGGAAGACCCCGAGCTGTACGCCCGCATCTACCAGCTGCTGGCCGACACCCTGCGCCAGGACCTGGAGCTGGGCGACTGGGTGGAGCGCGCCCTGGAGACTGGCCGGGCAAACCTGCGGGCCATGGAACTGCTGGACGCCGCCAACACCGAAACATACGGCCACCCCACGCCAACGCAGGTTCCCTTGGGCCATCGCAAGAACAAGGCCATCCTGGTCTCCGGCCACGACCTCAAGGACCTGCACATGTTGCTGGAGCAGACCAAGGGCAAGGGCATAGACATCTACACCCACGGTGAAATGCTGCCCACACACGGCTACCCGAAGCTGAAAGAATACGGCCATTTCTATGGCCATTACGGCTCCGCCTGGCAAAACCAGGCCAAGGAGTTTCCGGAATTCCCCGGGCCCATCCTCATGACCACCAACTGCATCCAAAAGCCCGCGGAATCCTACAAGGACCGCATCTTCACTACCGGCCTGGTCAGCTGGCCGGATACGCCGCACATTGCCGGAAACGGACAGAAGGACTTCACCCCGGTCATTGAAAAGGCCCTGTCCATGGAAGGCTTCACCGACCAGGCCGACCAGGGCTCGGTTATGGCCGGCTTTGGCCGCAACGCCGTGCTGGGCGTGGCCGACAAGGTCATTGACGCGGTCAAGTCCGGCGCAGTGCGCCATTTCTTCCTGGTGGCCGGCTGCGACGGCGCCAAGCCTGGCCGCAACTACTACACCGAATTCGTGGAAAAAGCGCCCAAGGACACCATCATCCTCACCCTGGCCTGCGGCAAGTTCCGGTTCTTCGACAAGCAGCTTGGCGACATCGGCGGCATCCCCCGCCTGCTGGACATCGGCCAGTGCAACGACGCTTACTCGGCCATACAGATAGCCGTGGCCCTGTCCAAAGCCTTTGACGTGGACGTAAACGAGTTGCCGCTGTCCATGGTCCTGTCCTGGTATGAGCAAAAAGCCGTGGCCATCCTGCTCACGCTGCTGGCCCTGGGCATCAAGGATATCCGGCTGGGACCGTCCCTGCCCGCGTTCCTGAGCCCCAACGTGCTCAACTACCTGGTGGAAAACTACGACATTAAACCCATCACCACGCCCGATGAAGACCTGCAGGCGATTTTAGGGTAGAGTGTGGGTAAGAAGTTTTGTGAGGGGAAACCTCTTGAAAGAGGTTTTCCCTCACACTCCCTTTCCAGAACTTTTTACAACGCCCGCGTTACGCGCGGCCGATTTGTGCAAGGTTTTGTATTTACCCCTTCACCCTCTTAAAAAGTTTTGAGAGGGGTCCGGGGAGAAACTTTTTCAAAAGTTTCTCCCCGGAAAAACACAAACCCGTTTTGATCAGGATATCCTTATGAAGCGTAAAATTATTGAGATAAACGAAGACCTGTGTGACGGCTGCGGGCAGTGCATCATCGGCTGCGCCGAGGGCGCGCTGGAAATCATCGACGGCAAGGCCAAACTCGTGTCCGACAAATACTGCGACGGTTTGGGCGCCTGCCTGGGCGAGTGCCCCCAGGGCGCTCTGCAAATGATCGAGCGCGAGGCCGACCCCTTTGACGAGGACGCCGTGGAGGAACGGTTGGGGAGCATGAAGCAGGCCAGTCCGCCAGCGGGCTGCCCGGGCGCGCGCATGGAGACCATGAAGTCCACATCCTCCGGCGACGCCGCAGCCGGCCCCACGCCGGGCCAGCCCATGGCCGGTTTTGCGCCCAATCCATCAGCTTTGACGCACTGGCCAATCCAGCTGCGGCTGGTTCCTCCCACCGCGGAGTTTCTGAAGGACGCCAACGTGCTGCTGGCCGCGGACTGCACGGCTGCGTCGCTGCCAGACTTCCACAGCCACTTTTTGCCCGGCAAGGTGCTGCTCATGGGCTGCCCCAAGTTCGACGACGCGGACAGCTATGTAGAAAAGCTGACGGACATCATGAAAGCCAACCAGGTGCGGTCCTTCACCGTGCTGGAAATGGAAGTGCCCTGCTGCGGCGGGCTGCACCGCATTCTGGAAGAGGCCATGCGCCGGGCCGACTGCCGTGTGCCCGCAGAGCTGACCATCATCGCCCGCAACGGGGAGGTAAAAGGAACCAAGCCCATCCCGCAGAAGTCCATCTCGTTGGACAAGAGCGGGCTGCAAACCATGTGCAACATGATCTAAAAACAGGAGAACATCATGTCAGAACATCTCTTCAAAAACATCGGCCACGCCGCGGTGCATGACCTGGCCGGGCTGGTGGACTACGCCGCAGGCCAGGTGGTCAGCCGCACCCTGGCCCAGACCAAGGGAGTGACCGTGACAGTTTTCGCTTTTGCCCAGGGCGAGGGCTTGTCCGCCCATAAGGCGGGCGGCGACGCCATGGTCCAGGTGCTGGACGGCTCTGCCGCCATCACCGTGGGCGAGGAAACCTTTACCGTGAACCCCGGGCAGGTCATCGTCATGCCCAAGGGCGTCTCCCATGCGCTGGAGGCCAAGGAGCAGTTCAAGATGCTGCTGACGCTGGTGCTTGGGTAGGGGCTGAGCCGGACGTGACATCGCAGCCCCCACTAACCGGATTCCCCTGGCGCCGCGGACCTGAGCACGTCCCGCAGGACGAGTCGCGCGCGCGCCATGCTGCGGGACATCTGCCTGGACCTGGCTCCAGGCTGCCCCCGCTGCGGCCAAGAACACGTCTACGAGCTGAAGGACAGTCGCCGCCGCTGTTCGGAATGCGGCTACACCTTCCACGAGTTCTCGCTGCGCTGGCTAAACCGCTGCGGCCTGACCCCGCTGGAGTGGCTGCAGACGGTGGATTGCTTTGCCAAGGGCTTGACCCCGGGGCAAATGGCCACGGTGACCGGGCTCTCCTACAAGTCGTCGCACAAGGCCATGACCACCATCCGGCTGGCCCTACTGGCGCAGGATATGGACGCCCGGGAACTGCTGAACGACGACAACGAGCTGCGAAGCTTCTGCACAGTGGCCGAAGACGAGCCCGAAACTGAGGACGGGCACTGCGCCGTGTGTCTGTCACCTGTCTTTGCCGTGCACGGGACTAACGGAAATGGAAAAGGGACTGTGCGCGTGCGCTTCAAGCGGGGCCTGCCGGCCCGCGAGGCCTTGGCCTACCCCCTGGGCCGCAACAACTGGCGCACCTTCATCTACACCGACGGTTTCCAGAACATGGACGGGCTGGTTTTCGCATGCTGCAAAGGCGTGCGGGCGGAACTGGCCCACACCACGCCCCAACCGGTGAAGCTGGACGCCACGCCCTTTTGGAAATTCGCCATGCAATGGCTGGCGCCGCACCACTGCGTGGCTCCGGAGACCCACCCGCTATACCTGAAGGAAGCGGAGTTTAGGTACAATCACAGGGAGAAAGACACGCGGCCCTTGCTGCTGAGGGCGCTGTGCGAGGTGGCCGGACGGGGGTGACGCCATTCTGTGCACTATACCGCCAGTACTGTAACCAGCACAACTCACATCTGTTCGAACTCACTTCGCGGCAAACCTGACTGGCGTATGATTGATAGAAGCGTCCCGATACGAATTTCTGCATGACTGGGTACAGGGACAGTTATAGAGGTGTCCGTCAATTGTTTCTGCATGACAACATGACTGCCCTTTTGTCGGACGCTGACAAAGCCGTTACGTTGCAAAATATCGCAGACCTCCACGCCCGAAAGGACACGCAGCTTACCCAACACCTACCTCAACGCTGGTCACGTAGACCTCGTCGCGCAGCCGCTGGCCGATCTCCTGCGCGGACGCTGTCTCAAAAAACAACTCCAACGCCTCGCGCAGGTTTTCACGGGCTTCCTGAACAGTGCCGCCCTGACTTGCGATATCCAGCTGCGGGCACAGGGAAACATAGCCCTGGTCTTCTTTTTCTATGATGACGGTGAGTTGCCTGGTCATGAAAGCCTCCCGGCGGTATGCGTTGCCGCCAGCTACGTTTGCCCTGCCGGCCCAACCACTTGGCCACTTTACGAATCAGGGGAATTGTTCTTCAAAGCATTATCATTATCTTTTATTGTTAATGTCAACAACAGCTGCCCATGCAACTCTCAACTCAAGATGCTGCTTCCGCCGGCGCTGAGATAACCAGGACTGGGCGGCCAGTCTTTCCCTGTCGGTGCGGACAGGAGCATGCGCCGCAGAAGAAGCAACACGCGCGATCATGTTGCGAGGCATTAGCCACAGCGAGGAAGACACGCGGCCGCTTATGTTACGGGCGCTGTGCGATGTGACGGAGCGGGGTGAAAATCTCTCTACAAACACATGATGTACTACTTCAGCATACGCTGATTTCCCACATTTATGCTTTTTGCAATCCATAATGAATCCTATAGCGCACCCCAGTCCGAACCCTCGGAGACATATTAGAAATACTCCTCTCTCTATAACACCACCTAAACATCACCTCATTGTCCATATCTTCAATGTGGCTATGCAGCTAGCTCCGAATAGTGGTAATTAATGCGGCAATGGTTG
>CAYTSA010000019.1:0-48844 GCA_964440345.1 uncultured Desulfovibrionaceae bacterium
TGCTGCATGAAGCGGGCGGGCGCACGCCATCGTATTGGGCGCTGTGACGTTTCAGTGGACATTGATTTGACTCAGGCAGAGACAGTCTTGGCAGCCCCTGCCATCGACCTCCAGCCCTCTTCCCTGCTGGAGCTGCTCATATCCTTTGAAGCGGCGTTTCGAGAGGTTCCCGTCCATAAACCAGGGAGCGTTCGCTTTGCATAAAGTGATGCTCTCACAACGCCGCAGCAGCGTAACAACTGCCAAAAAACGCAAGGACCTGATGCAGGCCAGGCAGTTGCTCCAGTTGTTAGCGGAGAGCCTCTTTCCAGGCTGCGCTCAGCGCCTTGGACGGAGGGAAAACCGTTGAAGCAATACGGCGGTCGGTTGCAGGAGAGTGATTCTGTGCACGATGCGGCGCAGAGCGCTACTCCTCAATGGGCAAAATCACCAGCCCGTCCAGGCCAAAAGCTTCCTCCAGCCCTTCTTTGAAGCTGACCGCTTCCGGCATATTGTCAAAGCTGCCAATGAGAACCCGCAGCCAGACGCCCTTTTCGCCCAAATCAACCTCGACGATACGTGAGCCCAACCCCTTGTCTCTGAGTTCTTTCCGCCGTGCTTCAGCAATGGCCCGGCTCTTGTAGGAACTGTCCAACAGGGCGTAGGGGCCTGTGGTGTGGGTCACGGGCTCCGGCTTGTGCGTGTCTGCCGGCGTCGCCGGCGTTTCAGGCTGTGTAGGCAATTCTGGCGCATCCGCAGAAGCAGGCGCATTTTCAGGGATATCTTTACCGCCGCCCAAGACTGAGGGGTCCACCACCTCTACCAGCACCTCGCCGTCCAATGGCTGCATTGCCTGGGGTTGCGGCTCAGAGGACTGCGAATCTGAGTCTTGCTCCCACATGGCGTTTAGTTTGTTGTACAATTGCTGGTGTTCCGGTTCTTCGGCGCTGGCCTGGTTCTCTGCGGTTTCTGGCGCTGGGGCCGGCTTGGGGGCGGTTTTTTGCGGCGGGACTTCGGGCTTTTCCGGCGCTGGCGGCAGGGAAGAATCCTCGGCTCCTGCGTTCTTCTTCTTTTCGCGGACCAGCCGGATGTCCTCGGCCGTGTTGTAAGCGTCCAGCATGGTGGCGTTGGCCAGGGTAAAATCCTCAGCTGAAGCTTCCAAAGCCATGCGGTTGTATGCTTGCGCTGCGGAGTATTCCCGGCGGCCGCGGTGAATGGCGCTCATATAGGCGTAGGGCGGCCAGTGGGCTGGAAACAGCTCTGCTGTTCGCTGCAAATACTCCATTGCGGCGTCCCACTTGCCCAGGTGAAAGGCGGCAAGGCCGGCGCCTTCATAAGCCAGGGCCAGGTCCGGGTCGTGCTCAATACTTTTTTCGAATGACTGGAGAGCCTGGCTCCATTTGCGTTGCGCCAGCAGAGCAAAGCCCATGCGGTAAGCCACAGAGGCCGGGTCCGCCCCTGCAGCTTCAGCTTGCCGGTAATACTCCAGGGCCTGTTGCATGCGCCCGGCGTAATAGCTTGCGTCGCCGGCCTGCTCCTGGCCTGTCAGGGCAGGCGGCGGGCCGAACCGGGGTCCTTCTGCTTCTTTGCTGGCGCATCCGGCGCACAGGACAACGAAGCCCAGCAAACAAGCCGCCACAAGCAGCAACGCTATTTTTGGCATTGAGGGCAAATTCCGTACAAGCACATACGGTGGCCGGTCAGGGTCCATCCTTCGCGTTGTGCGATTTGTTCCTGCAGCTCTTCTATTCGCTCGTCTACCACGCCAAGCGCTTTGCCGCACTGTTCGCACACAAGATGATCGTGGTGCTCATGCCCGTAAATCACCTCGTAACGCGCCACGCCGTCGCCAAAATGCACTTCCCGGGCCAAGCCAGACTCAGCCAGCAGCTTCAGCGTGCGGTATACTGTTGCTTGCCCGACAGAAGGGTCGTGCTTGGCGACGGCGGCGTAGAGGTCTTCTGAACTCAGATGGCCGTGGCTAGCCAGGAAAACGTCAAGAATCAAACGACGCTGGCTGGTCATTTTTAGGCTGTGTTGAGCCAGATATGCTGAAAAGACAGTTTTCGATTCTTGTGATGGCATGGGGCTACTCGTTTAGAGACGCCCAACAGTACACGGTTTCTTTGCTAAATTCAACGCCCAAAGACGGCCCGGGACCGTCAGAACGGAGAAACAACGTCGGATAGCGAAAGAATAAGAGCATAATGCACGGCGCAGCTGATGAACACGGCGTAGTAAATGTATTCCCATTTAAGCGGCATGGCTCCCTCCTTTGGCGTTTGAAGTTTCTTGATGCAGGCCTATTGCAGCGCTGGGCAACACAATCCACTATATACCCTGCAGCTGGCAACATCGTGTGACGTCTATGTGAACACAAACTGTCATTTTGGGCGCAGTTTTGTGGCAATGTCCCAGAGCTTGCCATGCGCGCCGCTTTCTGACATCTAAACGTAGCCGGCTTTTTTCGCATATTTCCCAGGCGCGGCCACGCCGCGCCTGTGCAAGGAGAAACACCATGGGCCGTTCGCTGACGCATAAAATACTTGAAGACCACTTGATACACGGCGAGTTGACGCCAGGCCGGGAGATCAGCCTGCGCATCGACCAGACCCTGACCCAGGACGCCACCGGCACCATAGCCTGGCTGCAATTCGAGGCCATGGGCGTGGACACGGTGCAGACCGAGCTCTCGGTCAGCTACGTGGACCACAACACCCTGCAGATGGGCTTTCGCAACCCGGACGATCACCGGTTTCTGCGCACCGTGGCCGCCCGCTATGGCGCCGTGTTCTCGCCTCCGGGCACAGGCATCTGCCACCAGCTGCACCTGGAAAACTTCGCCAAGCCGGGCAAGACCCTCATCGGCTCGGACAGCCACACCCCTACAGCCGGCGGCCTGGGCTCCCTGGCCATGGGCGCAGGCGGCCTGTCCGTAGCCCTGGCCATGGCCGGCAAGCCATACGCCATCCCTTGCCCAAAAGTCACCGCCGTGCGGCTCATGGGCCGGCTCGCCGGCTGGGCTTCAGCCAAGGACGTCATCATCTGGCTGCTGGGCGAGCTCTCGATCAAGGGCGGCGTGGGCCGGATCATGGAATACACCGGGCCGGGCGTGGAAAGCCTCAGCGTGCCTGAACGCGCCGTCATCACCAACATGGGCGCAGAACTGGGCGCCACCACGTCCATCTTTCCTTCTGACGAGCAGACCCGGCGTTTTTTGACCTCCATGGGCCGCCAGGAAGACTATGTGGAGCTGGGGCCGGATCCGGATGCAGAATACGACGAGGAAATCAGCCTGGACCTTTCGGCCATGGAGCCGCTGGCCTCGGCGCCGCACATGCCAGACAAGCGCGTGCGCATCGCCGAACTGGACGGGCTCCATGTGGACCAGGCCGCTATCGGCTCCTGCACCAATTCTTCCTACGCCGATCTGAAAACTGTGGCCCAGCTGTTTCAAGGCAAACGCGTGGCCCAGGACACGGACACCATGATATCCCCGGGCTCCAAGCAGGTGATCAAGATGCTGGCCCAGGAAAACCTGCTCGAACCCCTGCTCGACGCCGGAGCCCGCATTCTGGAGGCGGCCTGCGGCCCGTGCATCGGCATGGGAGGCTCGCCGGTCACCGCCGGGGTCAGCGTGCGCACCTACAACCGCAATTTCGAAGGCCGCAGCGCCACCAAGGACGCCCAGGTCTACCTGGCCAGTCCGGTGACTGCAGCCATGGCCGCCCTGAACGGCAAATTCACAGACCCGGCAACCTGGGGCGCTGCGCCCGAAAAGCCGGAATTGCCAGCTCTAGCCCCGGACATCCGTCAGCTGTTCATCTACCCGCCGGAAGACAGAACAAGCGTACAGGTGTTGCGCGGGCCGAACATCGTGCCCCTGCCTCCCTTTGAACCGCTCCCGGAAACCCTGGAACTGACCGTGGCCATCAAGGTGGGCGACGACATCACCACTGACCACATTCTGCCCGCCGGCGCGGAAATCACCGCCCTGCGATCAAACATCCCGGCCATCAGCCGGCACATCTTCGGCCGGGTGGACGAAAATTTCGCCGACCGCGCCGAGGCACTGGACCAGGCTGCAGTGCTGGCTGGGGACAACTACGGCCAGGGCTCCAGCCGGGAGCACGCCGCCCTGGGGCCGCGTCATTTGGGCGTGCGCGCTGTCATCGCCAAATCCATGGCCCGCATCCACCGGGCGAACCTGGTCAATTTTGGCGTGCTGCCGCTCATTTTCGCAAACCCGGCCGACTACGCCAAGCTGGAACAAGGCGGGAAGCTGACCATACCCGCGGCGCAGATCACCCCAGGCGGCACAGTGCAGGCGCGCACGGAAAACGGCGAATCCATCGCCTTGGCCAACGACCTGAGCGAGCAGGAGCTGAAAACCATCCGCGCCGGCGGCCTGCTGAACACAGTCCGCAAGGGCTGAGCGAAAGAGGAAACGCCTCCTCTAGCGCCAGCCTGCTTCTTGCCCTGGCCGGCGCTCTGCCCTGACTGGCGTTTTTCATTGGCGCGCATAATATGCCCTTGCCTGACAGACTAAGACGACGCATGGATATAAGGTAAACGTTATGATAGACCCACCCTACTTTTCCACAGAGCCGTTCGGCACAGACAATTTTTACCGGATGTTAGACGACGCCGTCAGGAACATCCTCTCCCACGAAGATTTCAGGCTATTCAAGGACTGGCTCGTCGCGCACATTGGCGATTATGGAACGCCAGGCGACGGCTTCCCGCAGGACCCAGACGGACAACGGGAGCTGGCCATGCAGCTGGTGCGGCCCATTTGGAATACTTGCCCCCTTAGACGCAACCGGTTGACCCCGGACCCGGTGGGCCAGTCCAAGCGCAACGAACCCTGTTTTTGCGGCTCTGGTAAAAAGAACAAAAAATGCTGCGGCCAGGTGCGAAATGAAAAAATCCTGCCCCAGGAGGATGTATGGATTACCGCAGCCAAACACATTGGACTGGAACCCATGGTGGATATGGTCCGCGCAGGTGAAGCGGAACCTGAAGCACTGCTGCTGACGGCGAAGAGCCTTGTTCTGTTCGAACAGCCAGACAATGCCTTGGCGCTATTGGAATATTTCTTCAACCCAGAAGCCGTTTCAACAGACAACACGGGCGCTGATATTTTGCGCTTGCTCTGCCAGCTCTACAAGGATCATGACGAAAAAGACAGACAACTCGAACTGCTGGAGTATTGGGCTGGGACCGGGGAACAAACCCCTATGCGGTCTCAAGCTTACGCGATGCTGGCCACTAACTCTATGGAACGGCGGGACTATATGCAGGCCTGGGTGCAGTTCGAGCAGGCGCTCAAGGACAATCCTGAAAACCTCGAGCTGAGCATGCTTGAGCTAGAGCTGCTCTTGCGCGAGGGCCGATACGAACGGGCCAAGCAGCGCGCAATGCATTGGCTGGCGAAGGTCAAAAGCTGCAAGCCGTCTTACACACAATTAATCAACATCTTACAACAAATCGCCAAAGATCCGGAAAAAGTTCACAACCAGGTAGGCGGCGGAGAGACCTCCGTAGTGAACGTGCTGCCCGACCTTAAACCCTTGGAGGCAGCGGTCAAAGCCCGGCCCCTGTCGCGCTACACCGTAAAAGCTGTAGACCCGGACACCGCAAATGTTCTGGAAACCGGGTACGGAGGCGCAACCAGCCTGCCCGCCGTGAAAACGGGCCGTTCCAGCAGCGCTTCTCAATCCCTGGAAAAAGCGCTGCAAAAGATGCAGGCCGAGGCAAGAGCAAAGCTCAAAAATCAGGGGGGGTGCAACGTCCTTGTTCCGCCGGACCATCTGGCGGACGTAGAACGCGAATGGCGCAAAGTCTTTCCCATGGATAAACCCTTTGGAATGTCGCTGGACGTTTTTGACATAGGCGACAGCTGGACCCTGGAAGGCGCCGCCAGATGGTCGGAATTCTTGCTCCAGCGGCCTGAAGCATTTGACAGCCTGGATATTCTGGACGACATCAGCAACGCACTGAGCAGCCATCCCAAGGAGAACCCGGGCTGGCGGGGCGAACCTCTGCACATAGCCGTCCTGCAGCGGGCCCGCAGCATCATTATGCAGGCCGTGGAGCCCGGGACAACCCTTTCCTGGCAGCTGCACAGCAACCAACCAGCCCTGCGCATGCTTTCTCTGCTCACCTTCATCTTCCGGGACCAGGAAAGCCTGGAAGAGATTGCGGCCATTGAAGACTACCTGGCCGTCAACCCCGTGGACGAACACAACAACCGCGGCGCGCTCCTGAACCACTACCTCCAGCAGGACCGGAACCAGGAGGCCTTGGCCCTGGTCGAAAAGTATCCAGACAGCACCGAACTGACGGAATTCCTTTTTGGCGCGCCGTTGTTGCTTTACCGCCTGGGCAGGAAGGACGAGGCTGCCGAAGCTTTGCGCTCGGCCAATAAAATTCAACCATACGGGGCCACTTTTCTTGTCAGAAACCACGTCGCCAAGCCCCATGTTAGCGAATTTAGCCTCAGCCTCGAATCGTCCGCCTGGACATACCGCGAGCAAATGCGCGGCGAGTGGCTGCGCACAGACGGCGCCCTTGAATGGCTGCAGTCTGTCACATAAAAAGCCGCAACCATTGGCTGATTTGCCAACTCCTCCCAGCAAAGCCGGCCCTGCCGGGGACTTTTTCTCTGTGTCGCCCGCGTGACAATTACGAGACATCAGCGACGTTGGATTGCTTTTCGTAATAGAAATAGGCACAGTCTATCTACCTGAAAAAGGCGGCTGTAGCCGTTTGCCGTTGACTGTATAACGCAAGGGGGATGTATGCGCAGCATCAGCATCCGGTATCGGATCATTCTGCTTATTGTGCTGGCCATACTTTTTGCCTTGGGCGTCAAAGCGGGATATTTTCTGGAGTTGCAACATATCCGCCAGATAGCTTTGGACCAGACTCAGGAGGCCATGCTGGACGGGCAAGAGGAAAAACTTCAGGTCTCGGTGATCTCCATGGCCCTGAGCCTGGGCGAGTTGATCAAGAACGCCGGCTCTGATGAAGAAAAAGTGGAGATGATCCGCGCCGCGGTGGACCCCATCCGTTTTGAGGAAGACAAGTCCGGCTACTATTTCGTTTACAGCAACACTACCTGTGTAGCTTTGCCGCCAAAAAAGGAACTGCACGGCAAGGACCTGGGCGGCCTGAAAGACCCCAACGGCCTGCAGCTGGTGGTGGAGCTGCGAGACGCTGCAAAGGCCGGGGGCGGCTTTGTCAACTATATCTGGCCCAAACCCGGCGCCGGCGACCAGCCCAAGCTCTCCTATGCCCGGATGATCCCCGGTACAGACATGTGGATAGGCACAGGCGTGTACATCGACAACATCGACGCCCGCAAGGCGACCATCAGCACCGCTATCGGCGAATCCGTGGATGCAGCCATGTGGCGCATCGGCGGAGCTTTTCTCGCAGCCTTGTTACTCATAGTCCTGCCCCTGTCCATGGCCATTTTCCGGTCCATAGTCCGGCCACTGAACGCAGCCACCAGCGCCGCCCAGCAAGTGGCGAACAACCAACTGGACGTAGAAGTGCGGCCAGGAGGATCGGACGAGGTCACCCGGCTGGAAACCGCCCTGCGGACCATGATTCACACCCTGCGCGACAATATACGTGAAATCGAAGCACAACGCGCCTCCGCCCAGAGCAAAGCTGAAGCCGCCGAGCAAGCCGCCAGCGAGGCCGAACGGGCCCGCCAGCAAGCCGAAGCTGCACGCTGCCAGGGCCTCACCGACGCCGCCGACAGACTCGAAACCGTGGTGGACTCCTTGTCAGCGTCATCAGAGGACATTTCCATCCAGGCCGAGAAGGTCAACCACGGCGCTGACAACCAGCGCAAGCGCATCGCCGAAACCGCTGCAGCCATAGAAGAAATGAACGCCACGGTATCCCACGTGGCCCAGAACTCTTCCCACGCCGCAGAGCGGGCGGATTCGTCCAAGAGCAAAGCCCACGAAGGCCGGGATATCGTCTCCAAGTCCGTGCAGGCCATGGGCCAGCTGGACTCCATAGCCGGCGAACTACGCGCAAGCATGGAGCTTCTAGGCGAAAAAGCTGAAAACATCGGCCAGGTCATGGGCGTGATCAACGACATTGCCGACCAGACCAATTTGCTGGCCCTGAACGCAGCCATTGAAGCCGCCCGGGCCGGCGAGGCCGGCCGCGGCTTTGCCGTGGTGGCGGACGAGGTCCGCAAGCTGGCCGAGAAAACCATGCAGGCCACCAAAGAGGTGAGCGACGCCATATCAGGCATTCAGAGCGTTTCAAAAGCCGGCCTGCAGCATACCGAACGGGCCGTGTCCGCCATTGACGAAGCATCTGGCATGGCGCAGCAATCAGACGACATGCTCAGCGAAATCCTGGCCATGGCCGAAGAAACCGCCGCCCAGATCAACTCCATTGCCTCTGCCTCGGAAGAACAGGCGGCCGCCACCAATGAAATAAGCAGCTCCGTCAGCGACGTGAACCGCATAGCTGAAGAAAACGCCGACGCCATCCGCCAAACCGCCTCGTCCACCCGGGACATGGCCGAACAGGCCGAGGCTTTGCGCAAGCTGGTGGCGATGCTGAAACAAGAGGGCGGGGCAGTCTGCTGACCTGAGGCCGACTTCAGAATGGCCATTAAATCAGTCTATTGAGAACACGGAATGAGTAATCCGGAAAAAAGACGCCACAATGTGACGGCAGTCTTTATTTGCTCAGGGAGCGTATCTCGCCAAGAATCCCTTCCTCTTGCAGCCAGCGGTAGATTTTGACGTTGGGCGAGCCGTGCACCCCGAATTCGCACGGCGCGCTCAAAGGCGAGACATAGGCGGCGCCGGTGGAAAACACGTCCACAAAAAATAACGCCAGCCGGCCATTTGCAGCGCCAAGCAGGATGACAAGCTTCTCTTTACCAGGATCGGCGTGGGAGTAGTCAGGGACAGGGCCGCGAGAGTCCAGCAAAGCGCCGAGCAACGCGTCAATTGCAGACCGCTCTGTATACCGCCGAAGCGGAGCAACCGAGTCCAGCAGCGCCTTGTCGATGATCAGATCATCCGACCGGTCCAGGTACACCCGTGCTTCTGCGATGGTTGCATCGACCTCCCGCCCGTAGAACAGATCGTCGCCCAGACGAGTGTCGATGTCGCCGTCCTCGTCCCAGACGCAGAAAACAGGATTGAAAAAGAAGACCATGAAGACAAGAAACACCGCCCAGAGCGAAAGATGGGCAATTACAAATAAAGCTGCAATGCATCTATTAGCGCATTTCTTCCATCTTTTACGACCGCGGTCTTTTCTTGATCTTCCATCTGCTCCTGCTCGTGTTCCGGCTCCTGCTCCTGCTCGTGTTCCGGCTCCTGTTCCGGCTCCGGCTCCGGCTCCTGTTCCGGCTCCGGCTCCTGTTCCGGCTCCGGCTCCTGTTCCGGCTCCGGCTCCGGATTGTCTTCTGGGACTGGTCATACTCCTCCTTCAACTACGTCCTTGCCACCTCGTATTTCTATAGTGTAAACAACTCCGTCTAACTTCATACCCAATCTTGTAAGAAGTTCACCTATCCAAGGTCGATGCTCCCTTTCATGAAAGTCGTATTGTTCATCTTTTGCATACACTTGTCCTTCGAAAGTCCACGCATCTTCATTTGATATGATTGTTCCTTCAAGATTAAGCACAACATCTCCCAGGAAAAGATATACAGGACATGTTGTCCTATATGCATACTTTCCTTGTATACTAATATGCTCATGAACACTTTGCCACTTTAGACTTTCAACTTTATCATAGAAACCAGGAAAATCCTTTGAAAGCGGAGGATCCTCTACAGCATTGTTAAAATCAATCCACATAGTAGTTCCAGATCCATCAACATAGTTCAACAATGCCTTAACTATAGACCATTCATCCTGGGTCAACTCTCTGTCTGGATTGTTGTTGCCTTTACCTTGTTTATTATTTTCTAATGCTGATTCTTCCGCATATTTTTTGAAATAATACTGAAACACTTTATCCATATCAACCTCCTTTTCCTCCTTGTACGCTTCCTACTATTTTCCATCAGTATGAATTGCTTCATGCAACCCAATCCGTTTCCGATGCTTTACCTCCCACACTTGACTTCCTGCCCGGCTTTCTCCACTCTGCCGCAGGGCCAACGCCTCCGCCGGGGGGGCGGCCCGCATCTTTTTGACCCGACCAAAAGAGGTTCAGCATGTCTAAAATCGCAGTGAAATCGCCGCTTGTGGAAATCGACGGCGACGAAATGACCCGCGTCATGTGGGCCATGATAAAGGAACAGCTCATTCTGCCGCATCTTGACATAAAGCTGCTCTACTACGACCTGCACGTGAAAAACCGCGACAACACCGGCGACACGATCACCTTTGAGGCCGCCGAGGCCATCAAGCAGCACAAGGTGGGCGTCAAGTGCGCCACCATAACCCCAAACGCCGGCCGCATGTCCGAATACGACCTGACGCAGCAGTGGAAGAGCCCCAACGCCACCATCCGGGCCGCCCTGGACGGCACGGTGTTTCGCGGGCCCATCCTGGTCAAGAACATCAAGCCCACGGTCCGTTGCTGGGAAAAGCCCATCGTCATTGGCCGCCACGCCTACGGCGACGTATACAAAAACTGCGAGCTGGACGTGGACGGCCCGGGCAAGGCCGAGCTGGTCTTCACCCCGCAAAGCGGCGAGCCCGTGCGCCAGACCATCCACGAATTCGACGGTCCGGGCCAGTTGCAGGCCATGCACAACACCAAGAAGTCCATCCGGTCCTTTGCCCAGGCCTGCTTCACCTTTGGCCTGGACCAGAACATGGACGTCTGGTTCTCCACCAAGGACACCATCTCCAAGACCTACGACGCCGGCTTTCGCGTGGTCTTTCAGGAAGTCTTTGACGCCGAGTTCAAGGACCAGTTCGAGGCCGCGGGCCTGAGCTATTTCTACACCCTTATCGACGACGCCGTGGCCCGGGTGATGCGGGACAAAGGCGGCTTTTTGTGGGCCTGCAAGAACTACGACGGCGACGTGATGAGCGACATGCTGGCCTCGGCTTTTGGCTCGCTGGCCATGATGACCTCGGTGCTGGTCTCGCCGGACGGCTGCTTCGAGTACGAGGCCGCCCACGGCACCGTGCAGCGGCACTACTACCGCTACCAGGCCGGGGAAACGACCTCCACCAACCCCATGGCCCTGATCTTTGCCTGGTCCGGCGGCCTGCGCAAGCGCGGGGAGCTGGACGGGACCCCGGAGGTCGTCGCCTTTGCCGACGCCCTGGAGCGGGCCAGCCTGGAGACCATAGAAAACGGGGTGATGACCGGCGACCTGGCCCGCATCAGCGAGCCCAAGCCGGACTCTTTTGTGGACACCCAGGGCTTTCTGGACGCCGTGGCCAAACGACTGCAAGGCATGCTGTAGAGAATTGCTTTCCGGGTGAAACCTCTTTCAAGAAGTTTTCCCCTCGGATAACACTCTTACCATTAGCAGAAAAAACACCCATGCGCGTATCCCTTTTTGTTCCCTGCCTGGTGGACCAGTGCGAGCCCCGGATAGCCGAGGCGACAGCCCGGGTGTTGTCCCGGGCCGGCCTGGGTGTGGACTATCCCAGGGGCCAGACCTGCTGCGGCCAGCCGCTGTACAAGCTGGGCCACTGGGACGAGGCGCGCCAGGCCGCCGAGCGGTTTCTGGAGCTGTTTGCCGAGGCCGAGGCCGTGGTCGCTCCTTCCGGCTCCTGCGTGACCATGGTGCGCCACTACCCGCAGCTCTTCGCCGGCCGCAGCGACTGGGAGCAGCTGGCCAGGGACGTGGCCGGCAAGACCTTTGAACTGTCGCAATTTCTTGTTGACAAACTGGACGCACTGGACCTGGACGCAAGGTTCCCCGGCCGGGCGGTCTATCACGACTCCTGCCAGGTGGGCCGGGCGCTGGGAATCGTGGACCAGCCGCGCCGGCTGCTGCGGGCAGTTCAGGGGCTTGAACTGGCGAAGCTGCAGCGGCCCGAGGCCTGTTGCGGCTTTGGCGGCGCCTTTTCGCTGACCTTCCCGGCTGTGGGCGACGCCATACTGGACGAGAAGATCGACGACATCCTCGCCGCCAACGCTGATTTCGTTATAACGGCCGAGCCCAGCTGTCTGCTGAACATCCGCGGCCGGCTGGAAGCCATGGGCAAGGCGTTGCCGGTCTATCATCTGGCTGAAATACTGGAGAGAACCTGATCATGCCCTCCCGCGCCAAGGAATTTCGCACCCTGTCCGCAGAGGCTGCGCACGACACCCAGCTGCGAGGCAATCTGCGCCGGGCGGCCGGCCATTTCAAGACCGGACGCGAGCGCGGCCAGCGCGAGTTGCCGCATTTGGAAACGAGGCTGCAACGGGCGCGGGCCGTGCGGCTGCACACACTGGCTCATCTGCCGGAATTGCTGGAAGAACTGGAAACCAACGTCACCGCCGCAGGCGGCGAGGTCCACTGGGCCGCAGACGCGGCCGAGGCTCGGCGCATCGTGCTGGACATTGCCACAGCCCGGGGCGCCAAGCTTGTGGTCAAGGGCAAGTCCATGGTCACCGAGGAGATAGAGCTGAACCTCGCCCTGATCGAAGCCGGCATAGAGACCGTGGAAACCGACCTGGGCGAATATATTGTGCAGCTGGCGGGGCAGCCTCCGTCGCACATAGTGGCGCCGGCGGTGCACATGTCCCGGGCGCAGGTGGCAGAGTTGTTCCACAAGAAGCTGGGCCGCACGGGGCAGGAGCCCGAGGAGCTGACCGCCATAGCCCGCCAGGTGCTGCGCGAAAAATTTTTGGCCGCGGACATGGGCGTGACCGGCGTGAACATGGCTATAGCGTCCACGGGAACCATTGTCCTGGTGGAAAACGAAGGCAACATACGCATGTCCTCCACCATCCCCGGCGTCCACGTGGCGGTGATGAGCCTGGAAAAGGTGACCGCAGACCCGGTATCGGCCACGGACGTGCTGCAGGTGCTGCCCCGCAGCGCCACTGGCCAGCGGCTTTCCACCTACACCAGCTGGATAACAGGCCCGCGGCGAGATGGCGAGACGGACGGCCCCGAGAATTTCCACCTAGTTATTCTGGACAACGGCCGCTCACGCATACTGGCCGACCCGGAGCTGCGCGAGACCCTGTGCTGCATCCGTTGCGGCGCCTGCCTAACCAGCTGCCCAGTGTACAACGCCATCGGCGGCCACGCCTACGGCTGGGTCTATTCCGGCCCCATCGGCAGCCTGCTCACCCCGCAGCTGACCTCCATGGACGAAGCGGCGGATCTGCCGGCGGCCTGCACCGGCTGCCGGGCTTGCGCCCAGGTCTGCCCTGTGGGCATTGATCACCCGGAAATGTTCATGGCCATGCGCCGCCGCCGGGCCAGACCCGCGCCCGGGCCGCAATTTCTCTCCTCGGCCATACAGCGGCCAGGGCTGTGGCGGGCGAGCGCGGCTGTAACGCGCCTGCTGGACCCGGAGCTAAAAAAGCTTTCTCGCGCGCCAGGCATGGGCCAGCTGGCTGCTTATGCGGCCACGCGCCGCCTGCCCCGGCTGAAAACGCCATTTTCCCGGCGCTGGAGCCGGCTGCGCAGGGAGCTTGGATAATGGGTTCACGCGAGATCATACTGCAGCGGCTGCGCCAGGCCGCGTCGGCCCCTGTCATGACTTCGGAAAAGGCCCCCCTGCCCGCGCCTTTTTTCACAGCAGACTGGGAGACCTTTGCCGCGTCGCTGACCCGGGTGAAAACCGGTTTTTCCCTGGCCCGGGACGCGAATCAGGCGAAGGAAGCTTTCCTTGCCGCGCTGAACGAGCACTCCATAGCAACCGCGTGCATGTGGAAACACCCGCTGCTGGAAGCCCTTGGCGTGCGCCAGTGGCTGGAGGAATCCGAACGCGCCGTGCTAGGCCATGACCGCGCCGCCACAGCTGATTGCGGCGTTACCGCTGCAGACGCCGCCCTTCCGGAGACGGGCACAGTGATAGTTCGGGCCGCCGTAGACCAGCCCCGGTCCGTCTCCTTGCTGCCCAGGGTGCATCTGGCGTTTGTCCGCAGTGCAGACCTGCGAACCGGCGGCGTGGACGACCTGCCGCAGCTGCTGGAGTCTTGGCGGACAAACGGACAGTTGCCCAGCGCCGTACACGCCATTTCCGGCCCCAGCTCCACCGCGGATATTGAGCAAGTGCACGTCATGGGCGTGCACGGCCCCACGGCGGTGCATGTTTTTGGGCTGGATTTTGAGGTCTAAAATACTGGCGTAATTTATGCTTCTGGGCTAGAACCAGCGCCCATGGACGTTGCCCAATCTCTCCTACGCTTGCTGCGCGACAGCTGTCGCGCCAGCTTCAGTTTGTTCAAGGTCATGGTTCCCATCATGATCGCAGTAAAAATTTTCAAGGAGTTGGGACTAATCTCGTATCTGGCTATTCCGTTGGCCCCGGCCATGGAGCTGATGGGCTTGCCGGCGGAAGCCGGACTGGTGTGGGCCACGTCCATGGCGGCGAACATCTACTCTGGGCTAGTGGTTTATGCTACGTTGATACCGGAAATGCAGACTTTGACCGTGGCGCAAACGACTGTACTTTCAACTATTATCCTCATCGCGCATAATCTGCCTGTAGAGTTGCGCATTGCCCAAAAATGCGGCGTCAGCCTGCTGGGCCAGCTGGGCGTCCGGGTTGGCTCGGCCCTTCTGGCCGGCCTACTGTTGCACTGGACCTTTACAGTCACGGGCGCGCTGCAGGAACCCAGCGTGCTCTTGTGGCGTCCAGACCCAGAGGAGGGCTCCTACCTGCAGTGGGCTTGGGGCCAAGCGCAAAATCTGGGATTGATTTTTCTGCTGATACTGTTTCTTATGGCCTTGATGCGCGCCATGGACCGGCTGGGCCTCACGCAGCTGTGCCAGCGTTTGCTGCGCCCGGCGCTTCGGTTCATGGGCATTGGGGAAAAAGCCGCGACTATCACCATCATAGGACTGGTCATGGGCATTGCGTACGGCGGGGGATTGATCATCCACGAGGCGCAATCAGGCCGGGTGGAGCAGAAGGACATCTACTCGTCGCTTACGCTCATGGGCTTATCCCACGCCATAATCGAGGACACGCTGCTCATGCTGTCCATTGGCGCCAGCATGTGGGGCGTGCTCTGGGCCCGGCTGCTTTTTTCCCTGGCGGTGGTGGCGGTGCTGGCCCGGATGTACGCGCGCCTGCGGCCGGGGGCGAACACAGCCTGACAGGGCCAGGTCACTCTTTTTTTTCCGGGATGCGCATAACCCCGCGGTGAATGCGGACGATGTCGCCGGGCCGCACGTAGATGTTGTCGCGCTTGCCGATCAGTTCTACCAGTCCGGCTTTGTCTGGCAACTCCACAGAGGCGCCGGGCTCAACGCTTCCTTTATCCACCCCGCTTAAATCTTCCCAATAGACGGCGTAGGAGTAGGCAGCCTTGTCTTCATTGACCAGAGTGAAGCAGCTGGCGGTCTGGACCGTCAGGCAGAGGAGACACACAGCGCCAGCAAGACGTTTGCACAGCGTCATTGAACTATTTTGTGGTAATGGCCCCGCTTCTGAATCTCCTGACTCTTGTAAAAGCGAAAGTCCACAGCTCCGCGGATTCGCACGTCGCCTTTTTCCAGGCCGTAATACACGGAAAATACGACCGCGAGGAGGAGAAAGACCAAGCACGCCCCGACTGCGAGTTCTGTCATGATTCCCTCCAATATATTTGCGATATGGCGTGCGCCGGCGGCAGTGCTTTTCGCACTCCCTGCGGCGACGGTGACAGTTTGTCGCATTTTCCATAAAAAGTCATGACATTTCTGTGACAGCGCGTGTTCTTCTGGCCCTTTCTGCACAGCCATGATAGTGTGTATTTCACTGTAGGCAAAGCAAATCAAGAGGGGCAACCAGGGGGATGCACAGGAAAATATAATGGCGCAAGAATGGAAGCGGCATGACGACGTTACTGAATATGTTACCCTGGGCAACACGTTGCCCGTGTGCGTGGTCTACGACCGCGCAGGCTCGCCCGGATACAAAGTCCGCGTAGGAAAGCGAGCTCTGCGGGACAAACTGCCCAGCAAAGAAGCAGCAAAACAGGTGGCGCTTGCTTTTGCCCAGCGGGTGCTTTCCCAATGCCTGGCCGAAGCAGCCGCTCTATCCCAAGCCTCTCAGTCACAGGGCGCGGCTTCGAAAGCCGGCAAGTCAGCCAGTATTTGAACCAGAAATAACAGCGTAGGCGCTGTGCGCGTGGATGGACTCGTAACTTTCCACTGACACGCGCCACCACTGAATCTGCGCATGCCCGGCCAGAGATTGAGCGGCGTTGCGGACTACGTCCTCCACAAAGCATGGCGCGGCAAAGGCCTGTTCTGTAACGTACTTTTCGTCCTCGCGCTTGAGCAGCGTATACACCGGGGAGGAGGCGGAGTTTTCACCAATATCAATAAGCTCTTCTATCCACACAAAGCCTGCAGACCGGCATTGCAACCGGACCATGGCCCGCTGGCTGTGGGCGCCCTGATCGCTGATGGCCAGAGAACAAGGACAGACCGTCATGACTGGAACATCAACCTGGAGCAGGAACACGGGCTTTTCCGGCGACTCGGCCGAGAGCTCGCCAGTCAGCTCCACGTCGTAGACAATGCGGCCACGGCTGGCAGTGGCCGGGGCGGACTTGCGGATGAAATAGGGAAACCGGAACACCACGTAGGCCCGCCGGGCCTGCAGACGGGTCCGCACGTCCATAAGCAGTGTTTTCAAGGACCGGTAGTCCAGGTCCTCAGACCAGCCCTCAAGCGACTCCACAAATCGGCTCATGTGCGTTCCCTTGAAATGGCCGGGCAAATCCACGCCCATATCAACCGTGGCCACTGTGTGCTGCACGCCCTCGGTCCGGTCGCGCACAGTGAGCGGCAACCGCAGGTCTTTGACCCCCACCCGGTCTATGGCCATGTCCACAGAAGCCGGGCTGTTCTGGACGTCCTGCATGGCCATGGGAAACACGGGCTCCGGGTCAGACAATCGCTTTTCCTGTAGTAGCCAAACTCAGCTTGCCGTGTTTGACGCCTTTGGTGGAGACGAGCTTGCGGCCCAGGTCCTGCACAGCCTGGTTTGCCCCTTTCAGCACCAGCACCTCCAAGCAATTGTCGTGGTCCAAATGAACGTGCAAGGTCGTTATTATCAGCTCATGGGCGTCGTGTTGCATCTCGGTGAGCCGCTGCGCCAGGTCGCTCTTGTGGTGGTCGTAGACCAGCGTCAGCGTGCCGGCTATGTCGCCCTCTGTCTCTTCCCACTCCTTTTGGATCAAGGCGTTGCGGATAAGGTCGCGAATGGCCTCGGAGCGCGTTTGGTAATGCCGCTCTGCGCAGAGCGCGTCAAATCGCTCCAGCAGGTCCGAGTCCAGTGACACGCCAAAGCGGATTGTCTGGCCCATGATTTCTTCTCCATGCTGTCTGCGTTGCAGTCTGTTGATCAGCTTGGCGGCGTGAACCGCCATATTTCCACCAACACCTTGCGGGAAGGGGCCGCTGCTGGCCGGGCCTCCTGCCGGCTGACCCGTTCGGCGCTCCAGCCTCGGCTGCGTGCGCGCCCCAGATACTCCGTCCAGAAATTGCGGCACGGCTCTGCTATGTAAACCTCGCCGCCTGGCGCCAGCGCGTGCTCCAAAAAGCCGGACACCGGCTCGATGAACCTTCTTTCATAGACAACGTCGGCGGCCAGTATGCATTCAAAGGCCCCGCGCCGGCACGCCGGCGCCCGCCAATCCATGGCCAGCCATCCAGCCACTGGCGCGTTGTTCCGCGCAGCGTTGCGCCTGGCGAACTGCAGGGCCTGGGGTTCATAGTCCGCCCCGGTTACCCGGCCGCCCGCCTGGGCCGCGGCCATGGCCGCCAAGCCCAACCCGCAGCCCAGGTCCAGGCAGCATTTGCCCCGCACCGCCGCAGGATTCTCCAGCAACCACTGAGCCAAGCCCAAGCCAGCCGGCCACGCTTCCGTCCAGTACGGCAGCCGATCGTCTTCGCCCAGGCTCTCCTGGTCTATCTCCCGCCACAAGGACTCCAGGTCTGCTCGGCGCTCCAGGGTCCATTGTTTACCGAGAATATCTATCGTCAGGTGGTCAGTGTCTGTTGCATACATATCAGGCGCCTTTTATATGCGCTGCAGATACGATTTGTGACACGCACTATGCCTGAGCATCAAACAGAGGGCAAGCACCCTGCTCCACCGCCAAAATCTAGCGTATGTTAACAGGCTGATGAAATATCCACGATGGCTGCGTTGCTTCAAAAAGTTCAAACTCTCGTGTATTACATATACACGTCGATCTTAAACTTTTTTTGCGCCTTGCCCTCGTATTTTTTGAACAGCCTGCGAATAAGGATTTTTCAACACGCTGTTAAGAGTGAAAAGGAGGTGGCGGATTCTGGAAGCATCTCGCTCTTACAGAAAGCGCCTGACCAACCAACAGGCACGATTGTTGCTTTAAAAAACAGTCAGGAAAATATTGCCAAGGAGGACGCCATGAGCACCATGATTCCCGCCGGCGCGAACATCGACGCCGCACTGAACAAGCTGGACTCTCTGCTGGAAAAAACCCGCAGCCGCGCAGCTGGCGCGCAAGAGCCGCAGCCGAAACTGCTGAATCCGCACGTCCAGAATGGAGCGGATGAGCTGAATTTTGAAAACCCCGAAGAACTGGCGAAGTTCATGAACAGCTTGCACACAGCCGGCGAAGAAAGCTCCCCTTTTGCGCAGCACATGCTCGACCCGGCCCGGGTGGCTGAGCTGCTGGACCTGGACCTGGAATAACGAGGCGTAGGCCTGCCGGTTGTGCTGCGGCTTGGCATTGCCCCGCCAGCGCCAAAGACTATTGGCGTCCTTGCGCCGCCAGCTCGTTGAGCTTTTGCGCCAGCCCGGAAAGGTCTTGCACCGCCTGGGCGGAATGGCTCATTCCCTGCGCTGTTTCCTCAGAAATGCGGTTAACCTCGTCAATGGCGCGGTTTATCTCTTCACTGGCGGCAGACTGCTGTTCGCTGGCTGTGGCAATGGCCCGAACCTGGTCGCTGGTGGACTCCACCAGGGAGACGATATCCGCCAAAGCCTGGCCGGACTGGTTGGCCAGCTCTGTGGCTTTTTCCACAGCTTTAACGGCTTCGTCCATGGAGTCCATATTCTTTCTGGACCCGTCCTGAATAGCGACAATGGCCTGGCCTACCTCTTTGGTGGCGCCCATGGTTTTTTCCGCCAGCTTGCGCACCTCGTCCGCCACCACGGCAAAGCCCCGGCCGGCTTCGCCGGCCCGCGCAGCTTCTATGGCGGCGTTCAGAGCCAGCAGGTTGGTCTGGTCAGCAATGTCTTCGATCACAGTCATGATGCGGCCAATGTCCTCCACCTGCCCGCCCAAGGTTCCCATGTGCGTTTTTAACTGGTCAGTCAGAGTGTTCACTTCGTCAATGGCCTGCACAGCCATGGAGACCACGTCCTGACCGTCTCTGGCCCGGTCCATGGCGCTCTGCGCCTGTTCTGAAGCCTGGCCGGCGTTCTGAGCCACTTCCAGGATAGTGGCGTTCATTTCCTCCATGGCGGTGGCGGTTTCGGTTACGCGTTGTCTCTGCTGGTCAGAACCGTTGCGGGCCTGCTCAACTTGGGCGGAGACTTCTTCAGACGAGGAAGCAATGCGTTCTGCGGCGCTGCTGACTTCGCGGCTCACTTTTTCAAGGTTGTCCAAATTTTTTTGTATGGCCTCTTCTTGTTTGGTCAGGTCTGTCACGTCGGTGGCTATTTCAAGATAGCCCACATGGTCGCCGTGGCAGTCGTAAAGCATGTCCGCCGCCGGGCGGATGACGCGCTCTTCACCCCTCATGTTTACCCGAATGCGCTCAGACTCGCAGTAGCCTTGGACATCCTTGGCCCGTTTGATGGGGCATTTGGCTGTGTCGCATATCTCGGTCTGAAAAATGTCCGCGCATTTCATTTCTTCCTTTTCCAGCTGATCGCGAGACTTTCCGGAAAGCTTGACCACCGCGTCGTTGGCCACGATGAACTTGTAGTCGTCGTCCACAGCAAAAATCGGATCCGGAATGGCGTTGAGCAAGTTCATATACGACTCTGCGCGGCAAAGTATGGTGTCTATCTTGCCCATCAGGTTGTTAAACCAGAAGCACAGGTCACCCATTTCGTCGTTGCCGCCAGCGCTAAGGGTGTCCCGCAGGTCCGCCCGATCTTCGGCAATGTCCTTGATTTTTGTGACAATCGCCCTGGCGGGTTTCTCCACGCAGTAGATGAAAACCACAGAACCGACGATGACCGCTGCGAGTATGATAAGGGCCAGCACTACGGCCAGAACAGAGCCTGTGGTTGCAATAAGCGCGTTTTCCGCGCTGATGTCGCTGGAGGAAACGATGACGCCGACCATTTTTCCCTGAAAATCGGCGACCGGAAATGCTGACAACGCGATGTCGCCTTGTATGCGCGTTATCAGGCCCTGTGCCGCGCTGGAAAGCAGTGCTGCGTCTGTGGCGGCGGCTATACCCTCCTGGCCAGGTTTGACCACGGTCACCCAGTCATCGCCCATCTTGGGATACTTGTCTGCGTCTTGCAGCCGGGTGGTGATATTCAGGTGCTCAGCAGCCATGTACAGGGCAAGGTCCTGTCCTTCGCCCTGGGACGCCGCTTCCAGCACTGGATTGAAATCCACCAGTACCTCCACGGAGCCCAACTGCTTGCCGGACTGGTCCTTCACCGGGGCGAGCCCGCGCAGTACAAAGCCGCCCCTGCCCAGCTCTATGCCTTTGACCGGCTTGCCGTTGGAATTCACCTCCATCACTGTCTGCCGAAAGCTGGACAGATCGTCAGAGACATCCACCCACTTGTCGTCCCGTTTTGCCTGCTTTTCCCGCCACATACGGGCCAGACTGCGGTATGTGGGCAGGTGAAAGTGCAGCAGGAAAGAGGAGCCGGTGATGTCTTTGTAGCCGCTGAGCACAGAAGCCAGCTCCCGGCGAAGCATTTCCCGGGCTCTTTGCGCCTGGGGGTCTTTCTCGTCATCCATATTACCAGAGTTGGCTACTTCAAAAGCCTGGACGACTTGGGGCATGGCGCTGAACAACGCCGCTTTTTCCAGTGCCTGCTCAGACAGCATTTCTATATTGGACCGGATGGCGGACGCCTTGTTGGAGGCCCGTTGGGCAAGAAAACTGTTTTCCAGCTCCACAAGCTTTCCTTGCATGTACCAGTAGCCAGCGCCACCGAGCAACAGGGCGCACAACACAAAGGGAACAAAAAGTTTATATTTAATGCTCAGACGCATGACCTACCCCCTCCTCGCGAATATGACCAAACGATGACAGCTGTAACACAACGCTTACAGATTACCTTTGAAGCATTTTCTCTGAAAGAGGTCAAACACTCTTTTCAATATTATATTTTTCACAATATTGCCTCCTTTTATAGTATGCAGCTCATGCATGTGCGCAGTTCCTTGCACTTTGACGGTTTGTGCAGGTGCAAACGGTTGCGCAAAAACCAGGGCTTTACGCTCTCTAGAACTTACAACATACCACAATATAATAAAAAAATGTTTGGCACGGCCTGTGCTACATTCCACAGCAAGAAACATGAACTCAGTATATAACCATCACAAAACCAAGGAGCACTACCATGAAGAACCGCGCCACTACCATCATTTCCGTAACAGGTTTGCTGATTCTGGCCACTGCGCTGGCGGCCTTTGCCGGCTATGGTCCCGGGTTCGGGCCTGGCTTTGGCTGCGACAACTTCTCAGGCTGGAACAACAACCAGCTGACGGCCGAGCAACAGGAAAAGGCCAAGACCATGATGACTGATTTTCAGCAAAAGCATGGCCCCAAGCAGCTGACCCTGAAGGCCAAAATGACTGAACTGCAGGCGCTGATGGCCCAGCCTGCCGTTGACGACAAGGCTGTAGACACACTGGTGGAGGAAATCACCGCCATGCAGTCTGCACTGTTTCAAGAACGCGTTGCCTTTCAGAAGGAACTGGCCAAGGAAACCGGCCTGAACATGTCCGCCTTTGGCCGCAGCTTTACCCGAGACCGCGGCTGCTACGGCGACAGCAACCGTCCGAATACCGAATTCCGCGCCAACCAGAACAACAAGGGTAACGGTCCTGCCGGCTTCAATCGCGGCCGCGGCCACCGCAACTGGTAACTTGCGCCAAGACGGCACAACGCCAGTCTTAATTATATATCAGCAGCATCTTTTCCGTTCCCCGGCCCGGACCAGCGCTTGACAAAGCCTGTCCGGGCCGTTCTTGTATGCACGCACGGGGGCCGAGCGCCCCAAGCTCATACAAAAGGATAGAACATGGACAGCTACATCGTACGAGGCATTCTGATAGGCGGCTCCCTGGGCGTTTTTGCCGGGCTCTTTGGCTGGGTGGATATATTTCGCGGGGCAGCCCTGGGCATGATAGGCGGTTTTTTCGCCGGCATAACCTTGGAAAAACGCCGCGCCAAAAAAAAGGACCCGGATGCATGACCCCGCGGCCGGCCATGCTGGTCCTGCCTGCTCTACTGGCGTTCGGCTGTGTCCTGGGCACGCCATATCTGGGCCTTGCACTCCAGGCAGGGGCGGATAGTGAGGCGGCGCTGCGCAGAGCCGGCCGGAACCGGCCGGAGCTTTCAGCATTTCTCGCCATGTATCCCTCTCCCGGCCAGCGCCGGGAGGCTGCGCAACGTCTGGCCGCCGCCCTGCCGCCGGCGGATGCGGCCTCTCTGACTGCTGGCGAACTGGCTGAGCATTTGGACATTGCTTTTTTTACCTGGGAGAACGCCCCCTGGGGAAACCGTATTTCGTGGCCCATGTTTTGCGACCACGTGTTGCCGCACCGCATCACTCAGGAGCCGCACCAGCCCTGGCGCAAAGAACTGCACACACGGCTGTGGCCCCTGGTTCACGGCGCCAATTCCGCCTATGACGCCGCTTTGCGGGTGTATCAATGGGTTCATGAAAATTCAGCCTACTTTCCCACTGCTGCGCCGGACCAGGGGGTGCTGGACACCCTGGCCCGCGGCGGCGGCCGATGCGAGGAGTTGGCCGGCCTGGCCATAGCCGCTCTGCGCAGCGTAGGCCTGCCTGCCCGGTATGTCATTACCCCGGCCTGGAACAGACAAGACGGCAACCACGCCTGGCCGGAAGTGTGGACCGGCCGGTTCTGGCAGCCCTTGGAAGGCGGCCTTCCGGCTTTGGAGCCGCAGCGTCCCTGGTTGGCGGAAAACATACGCAACACCGTGCTGCTGCTCTCGCCAACCTACGGCAAGGCTCTGTACAGAGACCAGCCCGTCTACCGGGAGCGGAGCAGCTACACTCTTTACAACCTCACACCGGAATATATGCAGACCGGCAGGTTGCAGACTCAGGTGTTTGAACCGAACGGCGCGCCTGCAGCCGGGGCGGACCTCTACGTTTCGGTGTTCAACGCAGGCGGCTTCCGGCCTGTGGCCCGGTTGCGCTGTGACAGCCAGGGAAGGGCCCGGGGAGATTTTGGCGGCGGCTCGGTGTTGTTGACGGCTGTGCGGGCCGGCCGCATGGCCGGCGCGCTGGTTGACCTGGCGCCGGGCAAACACTCGCAGAGCGTTCTGCGCTTGGGCGACGGCCCGCCGCAGTTGGAGAACGTCCGGCTTTCCGTGGGTTCCCTTGAACACGCGCACAAGGGCCCGGAACCTGAAGCACAACACATAGCAACCCTGCAAGAAGAAACACGGCAAAGCAGAAACCGGCATACCCGGACGGCGAGGGCGCGGCTGCATACACTGCTGCCCTGCCTCGGGCTGGACGAAGAAACGGCGAGTTCCGTCTCCGGGCTGCTGGCGCAGGCCGGGCCTGCGCGTTCGGCTGCCATGGAGGCGCTGCTGCGGGCCTGCGCTGAGGAAAAGCCTGTGCTGGCTGCATTGCTTCTCTCCATGCCGCCAAAAGACATCGCGTCGTGCACGGCTGACGAGCTAATCAGCGAATGCCGGGCCGCCGTGCACGCCCGCCGCCTGGCCCGTGAGTTATGGGACCTTGTGTACGAAGCAGAAATGTTTTTGCACAATGTACTGCCCGCCAGGTCCTGGCGCTTCGCCCAGGCGGGGCTCGAAAAGCAACAGCTGCAGAAGGAGTATGGCGGCCTGCGGCGGGATTCCGTGAAAGACACGGCCGCAGCAGTGAACCGCGCCGTATCTTCCATGGCCACAACGTCGGCGTTCTATTTCGGCCCGCCGGCTACCCCCGAACAGGCGCTCACGGCAGGAGTTGCCCAAACGCCGGCCATACGCGCCGTAACAGCGGTCGCTCTGCTGCGGTCCTTTGGCGTTCCAGCGCGGTATCTGGAGAACTGGGGCTGGGCGGAATGGTTTGACGGCCGGGAATGGAGCCCGCTGTACCCTGATTTGCCGGGCGCGCTGGGGGACAAAACCATATCTGCAACAGCCAAAGCCGTTTACGGCGAATCCGCCGTGCTGCGGCTGCGCCTCAGCCGCGACGGCGAAAGCGTTGCCCCTGTGTTTGGCAGAGATTTTACGGTGTGTTATGCGCCGGGGCTGGACAGCCACCCGGGCCTGCGCCGCCAGGCAGGCGTTGAGCTGGCCGGCTTTGCCCGGCTTTGGCCAGGACCTTACGTCTGCGGGGAACACGATGCTGAAGACGCCGTGGTTCTGCAGTTGCCGCCAGGCCGCTACACCGCGGCTGCCGGCATGCGGAGCGCGGACGGTTCGGCAGTCGTTTCCATGCGCCAGACCGCTCTTTCCCCAGGGGAGGAGAAGGAACTGCGGTTTACGCTCTTCGGGCAACCTTAGCGCATTTTCGCGTAGTTACAGCGCCCTCCCCTGAAACAATGTACAGGTGTTTCAGGAAAAAGCATAAAAACAGGTACCCACTTTCAATGGGAAAATGCTCTATGGTCAGCTCTCGCCCAGCGCTTGCAAAGCCTCGGCGGCCAGGTCTCCCAGCGTGGGATGGGATATTTTTTCGTTGCGGTACAGCTCTACGGTAGTTGCATCGTTCTGCAGCCGGCGCAATCTTGCGGCGGCTTCCGCCCTGTTGCTTACAGGGATAAGGCCCAGGGCCCAAGCTGCGTAACCTTTGGCGGCCGGGATGTCTTCGTTATCCAGACCACAGAGCAAGGCGGGCTCAGCCGGGGCGGCCATTTCCGGCCAGGCCTGGGCGAACCGGGCTATTCCCCAGAAAGCGCCCACGCGCAGGGGGGCGTGGTCCAAAAAGTTGTCCGCCTTGCAGCTGTCGTGAATATACGAAAGCAAAATGGAGCCGAATTCCTGGGCCAGCTTTTCATTGCGGGCCAATATCTCGGCCATGGCTTCGGGCGAGCCCCAGCCCAGGCCGCCGGACTCTTCGTTCAGGTTCCACATCAGCCGACGCAGCACCACCCGGGCGCTTTCCATATTCTGCCCGGCCATGCGGTCCACTACAGCGCCCATGGCGGTGGCGGCCCGCCAGCGCAGGGGGCTTTCCCGGTGTAGAAAACCCATGAGCGGGCAGACCAGGGCTGCAGGGTCGTTCTCGTCCAGCTCGGCCAAGCGCTCACGCCAGCCGTGAGCTTCAAGCAGCTCTTTAAGTCTGCTTTTCAATTCTCGAAATTGCGGCATGGCAATCCTCCCAGGCGTGCTCAGCCCTGCCGGAACGGCTCCACTTCCTTGCGCAGCCCTTCAGGCGTGTCAAAGCCGGTTTCCAGGGCCTTGTCCACGCATTCCGCCGCGGCGGGGCCGTCGCCCAGTTCCAGATTGACGATGGCCAGGTTGTTCCAGGCCGGGCCAAATTTGGGTTCTATGGCCACAGCCTTTTGCAGCGTTTCCTTGGCGCGCTCAAAATCCTTTTCGGCCATGTAGGCGGAGCCCAAAGTGGCCAGGGCCTGCACAAAGTTGGGGTCCAGCTTGACAGCCCGTTCCAGCGCTTTGGCGGCTTTTCCGGGTTCTCCCAGCTGCATGTACACAAAGCCGATGTTGCCGTACGGGGTGGCGAACATGGGACGGACCTGCTTGGCGCTTTCATTATAATTCAGGCAGCCTTGGAGATCGCCGCGCTGCATGGCTATGCCGCCCAGTTGGACGTAGGCCTCGGCCATGGTGGGCGAGCACTCCACAGCAGCCCGAAATTCGCGCTCGGCCTCCATCCATTCCTGTTTGGCAAGGTAGGCCTGTCCCAGGTTGTAGTGGGTGTGGCCGCACTCAGGATTTTGGCGCAGGTGGGCTTTTTGCTGGGCAATGTATTGGTCGACGGTCATGCCCGGTTCCGGCTTTGGCGGCGGAGCGGCAGTGGTTTGCTTAGCCATTGTCATGTCCTTGTTGCTTTTTGAATTCATTGTACCAGACGGCGAAGTCAGCAGCGCCTTCGTATTTGTCGTGGCCGTTTATCATGCCCACAGCGCATTCCATGACGCCCTGGGCGTACTGCTGGCTGTAGCCTTTATGCTGCGGCCGGGAGCGCAAAAACTTAGTGGCCAGCTCTTGGGCCGTATGTTGTGTTGGATCCGTGCGTATTTCAATGGGGTCTTTGGGAGGCGCAAGGGGGTCCCAGTTTTCATAGCCTATCTTGTCCACAAACTTGCGGCGCCGCGGCTTCATAGACTCATAGAGCTGCCTCTTATGGGCCTCCAGGTTTGGCGGCAAGCCGCCAGTCGTTTCCTCAGGCGATTGGGCCATGTTCGCACTCCGTGGGATCGCAGGAGCCTTCCTGGGCGCAGCCAGAGCAGGCGCTGGCTTCCTTGCGTGAGTTGGGGCCGTCAAGCACCCAGTCGCCGCCGGTGGAGCATGCGCTGGCCGCCTCCTCGCTCAGTCCCAGATATTCCTCGTCATAGGCGTTCATCAGGGCCATGGAAACCGGCACAAGCACGTCCGCCAGTTGTTTCTTCTGCGAGGGCAGAAGCGATATGAGTTCTTGGCTGAGCAGCATGAGCTGGTCCTGAATCTTGTCCATTTGCACCGTAGGGTAGCTCTGGCCGGGGTCAAAGCCGGAAAGCCCGCAGGTGTGCCCCTGCCCGTACACGGCGGTGGGGACCCCATATATCCGGCAGGTGATGGGCCGGTGTTCGTACAGATCGCACCGTTCTTCGGTGTTGAGCAGGGGACAACGCACCCGTAAAGAGGCGGCTTGTTCCAGCAGCTCGCGGGTGGAGACGCCTTGCTGCGAGGCTTTAAATATGCGCCTTTTCTGGCGGTATGCTTCCCTTTCCGCCTGGTCGGCGCGTTCGAGTATCTGCGACTTTTTGGCGCCCTTGTAGTGCCCGCAAAATTTTTCATTCAAGTACATGGCTTCAACCAGACTGAGATCGAATACCGCGTGGCAACAGTCTGTGCAGCCGGCGCCGCAGTTGACGCAGTCCGGATGGGCTTCCTGGATGCGAGCGAACAGACTGTCCGCCTCCCGGGCCAGGGCTTCGTATCGGGCATAAACGTCTGTCAGAAGATGGTGCATGCTGGGGGACTCCTTTTCGACGCTGGCCAGGCTCAGCAACGTCGGTCGATCAGCTCAAGACATGGATGTAAGACCTCCCGCCGTGCTTGTCACGGGGGGAGAGTGAAATTTGTGTATGGCGTTGTTTCCAAAAGACAGGCTGAAGCTGCCGGCGCAGCCCCGGACGCTGCAGACCAGCGTCAAGCAGCCCGGCCGCGCCTGAAGCCGTCTGAAAAGCATTTGGGCGCGGCCGGGTATCGCAACGTAATGCGGAAACTACATTTCTTCGATGACGATAGCGTCCTGCTCGCAGACTTCCACGCAAGATTCGCAGCCCAAGCATTCTTCCATGTTCACCGGAACAGCTTTGCCGTCTTGCAGTTCGTACACTTCAACAGGGCAGACGTCGACGCACTCGCCGTCGCCAACACATTTGTCAGTGTCAACAGTGATGTTGTAACCCATTTTTTATTCCTCCAAACAAGTGGTTTATATGGTGTACTGTCCTTGGAGCGCGTTGCCGCTGCTCCTTGTGGCCCATGCGGATATGGGCAGTGCCTGTAGCCTTCTGTAACGGGGGTGTCAAGGTATAATGCCAGCCGGATTCTGAATTGCCAGCGGCACGATCAAATACGCATGCGCACGTAGGAGGCCCGACCGTTGCGGGACACCAGCAATAACAAATTATTATTTAATCGGTAACGAATAAACGACTGCACAAAATCAGAAAAATCCTCCAGGGGCGTGCCGCCGATTTTCAGGATGACGTCGCCGCGGTGCAAGCCTATACGTTCAGCCGGGCTGTTGGGGCTCACTGCAGCCGTCATGACGCCCGGGGCCCGGCTGGGCCGGTTATCCAGCTCTACGCCCCAGCGGGCCTTGGCCAGCAAAGCGGCTGTCTGTTCGTCAAACGTATGCGTCTGCACAGTGCGCTGCAGCGTCCGGCCTTCCCGGGCCAGCTCCACCGTCAGCTGCTGGTCTCTGGTGTAATTGCGCAGCAGCTCGAGGTAATGATTTTTGTCCTCCACGGGTATGCCGTTTAGGGCCAGGATAACGTCGCCGGGCTCCAGGCCGGACTCATGGGCGGGCGTGTTCGTGTAGACCTCTGTCACCAGCAGGCCGGCCACCCGGTCCAGGTTGAAATAGCCGGCCAGCCGGCCGTCAAGGTTCTGTCCGGAAAGGCCCAGCCACACCGGAGCCACCCGGCCGCGGTCCAGCAGCTCCGCCACCACCCGCTTGGCCTTGTGGATGGGAATAGCAAAGCCAATGCCCTCGGCGCCGGCGTGGATGGCGGTGTTTACGCCGATGAGCTGGCCTACTATGTTCAACAAAGGGCCTCCGCTATTGCCCGGATTGATGGCCGCGTCCGTTTGAATAAAATCCGTATACACTCCCTGCTCCGTCCGCACTGACCGGTTCAAGGCGGAGATGACGCCGGTGGTCACGGTGTGGTTGAACCCGTAGGGGTTGCCTATGGCGATCACGGTTTCGCCAATGAACAAGTCTGTGGAGTCAGCCATTTCCACTTCTGGCAGCTTCTCAGCGTCCAACAGCCGAAGCACGGCCAGATCGAAATCCGGATCAGAGCCTACCAGCTCAGCCTCAAACTCGCGGCCGTCCGCCAGCCGGGCGCGCACTGATGATGCGCCGGCGATGACGTGGGCGTTGGTCAGCACCAAGTCCCTGACTCCGTCAATGATGACGCCCGACCCCAAACTTTCCCAAGTCCGCCGTCGCTGGGGCTGCCGGTTGCCAAAAAACTGGTCAAAAAAAGGACTGAAGAAATCTTCCTGAAACAAACCGCCGAGAGGGCTGCGCAATTGCTGGTCATACGCGGTGGTGATGTTCACCACGGCTGGAGCCACGTTTTCCACCGCCTGCACAATGGGACTGCGGCGCAAGTCCCTGTCGGAGTCGCCAAGCAGCCCGGCCATGGTCCCGGCGGGGTAAGCCAGAAAAGTCAGGCAGCAGCACATGCTCCAGAAAGCAACCACAAAAGAGCGCGTCATTCTGCTTTCACCTCTATGCGCCGGGGGCCGCTGTCTTGCATGCGCGGCAGGGTCACAGTCAGCACGCCGTCGGCCATGTCCGCCGTAATCGAATTCAGGTCGGCGTCCTCGGGCAAGGTAAAGCTGCGGGCAAAAGGACCGTAACACCTCTCCACCAGACGATAGGCGCCAGGCTGGACGCTTCGCAGCATGCGCCTTTCCCCATACACCACCAGCTTGGGCGGCCGCAGCTCCAGGCACACTGCGTCCCTGTCCATTCCCGGCAGCTCCAACTGAAGCACATACGCGGCCGCCCCTTCAAAGAGGTCTGCAGCCGGCCGCCACTTGTTGCCCTGCAGGTTCTGTTCACTACCGCCCTCAAACACCTGTTCCGCCAGCAGCCATGGGTTCCATTCATGCGTAGCCATATAGCCCCAAGTGTAAGCTCCGTGAAAAATGTGTCAACCGTGCAAACCGTAACATGACAGTTTCTTCGTCAGGAGCCGTGGGAACTGCTTTCCGGCTCTGGCGCTGAAGCCTCTCCCGCATGCTCATGGCTGTCAATCTCCTCTATGAAATTGTCTTCTATGGAATTATCTTCTGGGGATATATCCTCTGCGGGGGCCTCTTCTTCGGCTTTGGGCTGATGCCGGCAAAAGACCAAAAACCCGGTGTGGGCCACCATGCGGTCGTCGGGGCGAAAGCGTTCGGCAACAGTTTTGTAGCGGCGGACCAGAATCTCCAGCACTTCCAGGCTGGCAAAAGGGCCCTTTTCCAGGTTGTCTAGAAGCGTGCACACCTGGTTGGTGGTGGGCAGAAGAAAGCCCAGCGGCGCCCCCGGCGCTACCGCGGCCGCCGCCTGGTCCAGGTAGACCCAGGGCGTGCGCACATCCAGAAACAGCCCGTCCACGCCGGTTTGCGCAAATCCCTCGGCTATGTCGCGCTCATGCTGTTCCACATTGCCGCCCACGCCGGCCCATTCCAGATTTCGCCGGCACAGTTTGGCGAACTCGGGCCGTTGTTCATACGTGTACACTCGTCCTGAATCGCCGCAGAACCAGGACAAAGCCACAGTAAGGCTGCCAGAGCCAGAGCCGGCTTCGATAAGCCGCTGGCCAGGACCCACGCCGAGACGCATGCAAATGTAGCCGATGTCTTTGGGGTAAATGATTTGCGTCTGCCGCTTGACCCCCTTGACCAGGTCGTGCAACGTAGGCTTCAGCACCCGGTACGGTCGACCAAGGTGAGTTTTGACTACGCGCCCGTAATCGGCTTCTTCCAGGGCGGCGGCCGGAATGACCCCGTCGTGCGTATGAAAATCCTTGGCGGGCTCGCCCTCTTGGGAAAATCGGTGCATGTATCGTTTGCCCTTAGGACTTACCAAAAGGGCCAGTTGCCCCTGCTTGTCAGCGGTCATAAAGAATCCTTTGGCTCTGGTGTCGCCTTAAGCGACTTGTTGAACAAATCCTTATTCGCAGGCTGTTATGCGGCGCGGTCGTTTCCGGTACGTGCATCCGGCCCGGCAGTCAAGTGACATGTTACTGTAATGTTGGTATCATCGGCAAGATGACTATTGTAGAAAGAGAATGTTCTGTTTTTGGCCCGGTGGCCTCCGGCCGGCTGGGCCGTTCACTGGGTCTTGACTTGCTGTCCCGCAACATCTGCACCCTAGACTGCCTGTATTGCGAAGTGGGCCGCACAGAGCGGCTGACCCTGGAACGCAAAGAATGGGTCCCGGCGCAGACTGTTCTGCAAGAGCTGGCGTACTGGCGCGAGGCCCATGCAGGCTTGCCGGACTACGTGACTTTGGGCGGCTCGGGAGAGCCCTGCCTTAACACCGGGGCGCCAGAGATCATAGCCGGAGCCAGGCGGCTGCTGCCCGGCGTTCCTGTTGCCGTACTCACCAACGCCACGCTGTTCACCGACCCGGCCGTGCGCAAAGAAATGGCGGGGACGGACGTTGTCCTGCCCTCCATGGATTCGTTGCTCGAAGATGAATTCAAGCAGCTGAACAGGCCGCATCCGGATATATCTCTGCACAACATCGCCGCAGGGTTGCTACAGTTTCGGGAGGAATTTTCCGGCCGCATCTTTTTGGAAACATTGCTCACAGCCGGCGTAAACGACAGCGAAGAAAACCTGGAGCGCATGCGCGACTACGTGCGCCGGCTGCGGCCGGAACGGGTGGACGTGGTGACCATGAGCCGTCCCGGCGCTTATGAGACGGCCCGGCCTGTGAGCGAAGCCGCGCTGAGGCGTTGGCGGGAGGCCCTGGGCCAGAAGGGCGGGAACGCTTCACAGCGCATGCCGGCCCAGGCTGGCAATTGCAGCGGCGATCTGGCTCATGAAGTCTTGCAATCATTGCGCCGCAGACCGCAAACAGCTGAACAGTTGGCTCTGGCCTTGAGCGCAGAGCCGGCGCATGTGAAAAAGATTCTTGAAAGGTTGCAAGAAGACGGGCATATCCAAGCCCACGGCGAGGACGACTCGGATTTCTTCCGGGCAACGCATACACGAGCGTGAAACGGCCCCTGCAGCCGGACCGTTAAGACATAATTTTGTACACATTTACACCTTTTTTCAAGAACCGAGGAGTTCAATGGCGCGATCAAAAAAACGCAAACGTAAAATGTTCATCAGCAGCCTGCCTGGAGAGCAAGTGGAGCTGGCCCTGGCCGAGGACGGAAAAGTTCAAGAATACTATGTTGAGATGCTGCACCAGGCAAAAAGCAAAGGCAGCATCTACAAGGGCGTCATCAACAACATAGACCCCAATTTACAAGCTGCTTTCATCAACTATGGCGCGGAAAAAAACGGGTTCCTCCAGATTGACGAGGTGCACCCAGAATATTACCGCGTGCAGCACGACAACAAAAAATACAAGTACCCCCTGATTCAAAAAGTGCTCAAGGCCGGCCAGGAAATACTGGTGCAGGTGGTCAAAGAGCCCACGGGAACCAAGGGCGCTTTTCTCACGTCCTATCTCTCGCTGCCGGGCCGCTACGTGGTGCTCACGCCAGGCCGGGAACAGGTGGGCGTTTCCCGCAAAATAGAAGACGAAAAGGCGCGGGCAGAACTCAAGGAACTGATCAAGGGCTTAGACCCCGGGCCGGGCCTGGGAGTCATCGTGCGTACAGCCAGCGTAGGCCAGTCCAAGACCAATCTGTCCAAGGACCTGCAGTTCCTCAAGCGGTTGTGGAAGGAAATCCGCAAAAAGGGCACCACTGAAGAAGCGCCAGCCCTGATCTACGAAGAGCCGGACCTGGCCACCCGGGCCGTGCGCGACTACCTGACCGACGACGTGGGCGAAATATGGGTGGACGACAAAACTGCAACTGAAGACGTTGAAAAATTCGTCTCCCTCATCTTCCCACGCCGGGCCAGTATGGTGAAGCACCACGACGACCCCTTGCGGACCCTCTGGGAGCGTTTTAACCTGCAAAAACAGATCGAACAGATTTACTCACGGGACGTGTTCCTGCCCAGCGGCGGCCGGCTGGTCTTTGACCAGACCGAGGCCCTGATGGCTGTGGACATCAACTCCGGCAAGATAGGCGGCAGGTCGAATTTTCAGGAAATGGCTCTGAAGACAAACATGGAGGCGGCCGAAACCATTGCCCAGCAACTGCGGCTGCGCGACGTGGGCGGCCAGGTGGTCATCGACTTCATTGAAATGAAGGACCGCAAGCACTGCCTGGAAGTGGAAAAAACCATGCGCCAGGCCATGAAGCTGGACCGGGCCCGGCACGACGTGGGCAAGCTTTCCAAGTTCGGCCTGCTGCAAGTGGTCCGGCAACGGCTGGGGTCCTCAGCCCTGTCCCTTTCCACAGAGCCGTGCCCCCACTGCGCTGGAGCCGGCATTCGCCGCAACATGGAGTGGCAGGCCCTGCAAGCGCTCAAAGACATTTACCGCCAACTGCGCTGCAAGGATTACCAAGGCGAACTGGACTATGCAACAGACCCGGAGCTGGCGCTGTATCTGCTCAACCACAAGCGGCAGTCCATCGCAGAGCTGGAAAAACAGTTTGACAGGGTCGTGACTATAAACATAGGCAAACCAGCGCCGGAAAATTGATCATGGCTGCGCAGGGAGCCGGAGGAGACCAGGCAGGACGGCTGCTCCTGCACATTTGCTGCGGGCCCTGCGCCCTCTATCCTGTGCAGCGGCTGCAAGAGCAGGGGGTCGACGTCGTCGGGCTGTACTACAACCCGAACATCCACCCCTTGCAGGAATATTTGCGCCGCCGCGAGGCCCTGGCCCAGGCGGCGCAGCGCCTTGGCGTCCGCGTCATTTACAAGGACGACGAGTACGACCCCAAACTGTGGTTCCGCGCCGTGAGCTGCCGCGAGGAGAACCGCTGCTTCCACTGCTACGCCCTGCGGCTGGAGCGTACGCTGCAGATAGCCCGGCGCGGCGGGTTCGACGCGTTTTCCTCCACCCTGCTCTATTCCAAGCGCCAAGAACACGCCATGATAGCCGGCCTGGCCAGGGACATGGCCGGCGGCGGCAGTCCGGCTTTCCTGTATGATGATTTCCGCCAGGGCTGGAGCCAGGGCATTGAACAGTCAAAAGAATGGGGGCTGTACCGGCAACAGTACTGCGGCTGTTTGTACAGCGAGGTGGAACGCTACCAGCGGGAGCTGGAAAAGGCGGCGGGGCGCGGATAGTTAAAAGTTCCGCCAATACCGGCAAGAGCCGCGGGGAGATGATGATCAAGCACATGCAACGCGGGCCCAAACCCATGATGACCGCTGACGCCATAATGGCCATTACCAGAGACCGGAGCTAGCTCCGGATACTATATGAGTCCGCTCACCTGCCCTGCTTACGCAGCACAAAGTGGTAGCAGATCCCCAGCCCGGCCAGCACCGCGGCCAGGGAAAAAATGTATCCAAAATCCAAGCTCTTGAAATCAAGCACCACCACCTTTCGCGCGGCGGCCATGACCGCCGTGTCCAGCACCAGACGCACGTGAATGGCGTCGCTTTTCAAATACATGGTGATGTTAATGTAGATTTCAATGGCGATGAGCACGGCCATGAACGCGCCGAACGTGGCGAGAATGTCGTTGATGTTCAGCAAGAAGTACGGCGGCGTGGTTATCTTGACGTAGAATACGTACACCACGTCCAGTATGCCCCAGATGATGACAATCACCATGAGCCAGGACAGCATCTTTACGGCAAAGCGTATGATGCTGTGCGCCTTGGCTATGGAGGGATCGTCGGACCCCATGATATGGCACTCTTCGCGGTTTTCGGGATCGTCGCAGTCCGGTCTCTTGTGGTCTATCATACATCCTCCTGGGGATGCAGCCGGGGCTTCTTCTGACTTTTCATGGCATGTTCCACTACCGGCTCCTATTAGTAGCACCATTATTCGCTGCAGGCCAACGCGATGGATGCGCAACGCAACTCTTCACGCAACGCTACTCTTCATTGACAAAACACGTCCTACCATGCTGTAGGAAATAAGTCGCAAGAACAAGTAGGTATCAATAAGAATCGTACACAATGGCCATGCGCGCGAAAAGAAGACTTTACGAAATACTGGAAACCTCAACTGAAGGGGACTTCACCAGCCGGATATTTGACCTAGCCATCATGATCCTGATCATCACCAACGCCGCGGCCATTGTCCTGGAAACATTGCCGGAGCTGCAGCCCTACGAGCCGTACTTTCTGGCCTTTGAGATACTCGTCACCGTTGTTTTTACCGTGGAATACGTGCTGCGGGTCTACGCCTGCACTGAAAATTCCCGCTACGCGCATCCGCTCTGGGGCCGGCTGCGCTACATGGTCAGCTTCCAGGCAGTCATAGACCTGTTGGCAATAGCGCCTTTCTACATTCCGCTCTTCCTCAGCCCGGAACTGACCATGCTCCGTCTGCTGCGGCTGTTCCGGTTTCTGCGTTTGCTCAAGCTCGGCCGCTACTCCCAGTCCGTGCTGCTATTCACCAATGTTGCCCGGCGCAAGCTGCCGGACCTGCTGCTGGGTCTGTCTGTGCTGTTTGTGGCCGTGCTCTTTGCGGCCACCATCATGTACCACTTCGAGCAGCCGGCCCAGCCAGACAAGTTCGCCTCCATTCTGCACGCCATGTGGTGGGCGGTTATCACCCTGTCCACTGTGGGGTATGGCGACGTCGCGCCCATGACCGTGCCGGGCAAGATAGTAGGCGCCTTCATCGCCATTTTGGGCATAGGCATGTTCGCCATTCCGGCCGGCATACTCAGCTCCGGTTTTTACGAAGAAATTGCCAAGCGCAAGCCGGTCCAGACGCCTGGGACGCACTGTCCCCACTGCGGCAAGTTCATCCACGGCGATCACCTGGAAGACGTGCGCGAAAAACTCTGCGCCGAGGAGGAACATGACGAATCAGACCTGGGGCCGCCGGAGCCTTACTACAAAGGCTAAGACATGCTGTTCAACCTGTTCGTTATACTGGCGTTGTGCAATCTGCTGCTGGCTGTGGCCATGCACATGCTGGCCCTGCAGGGCCGCCAGCCGCGCCGCCGGTTCCCGTTCATGCAGAAACCTTCCGGATGGATCATTCTCTGCCTGCTGTGCGTAGCAGGGGCCGTGGCCTCCTGGCCCGAGCCGGTGGTCTGCCGCACGGCTGACGGTTTTTACGCTTCACCGGACCTGGGGGCCATGCGCGAGGCCAAAAAACTTATCCGCCAGGGCGACGCCAATGCGCTGGAAAAAATGCAGCAATCCGGGGAGATACTCCTTCTGGAGGAGGGTCAGTTGATAGAGGCTTTCAATCTGCTGCCTGGGGGACGCGAAGCAAAACTAAGCCTGGAAGGCGATTCTCGCGTACTCTGGGCGCCGGCCGACGCAGTGCAGTGCGGTTCGGAGTAAATGGTATTTTCTGAATGTTGAATAACGTCCATTTTCAACAGCCCGTTATTCAGTGTCTGCCGGGTCTGTTTGCAACTCCCCTTCAGTCAGGTAACAGGCCCGGCCCTTGTAGTTAAAAAAGAACCCCAAGGTCTTCTTCACCTTTTCCGAAAAGATTTTCTCCCCGATCAAAGTCCCGGCGGCCCGCTTGTTAATCTCGGCCAGGGTGGGATACGGATGGATGGCCCCAGCCAGGGAGGAAAGCTTGACCCCGCCGTTGAGCGCAGCCACCCACTCTGAAAGCAGCTCTCCCGCGTGCAGTCCAAGAATCTGGACGCCCAGGGGTTTGTCCTTTCTGTCCAGCACCAGCTTGAGGCGGCCAGCCGGCTCGCCCTCGGCCAGGGCCCGGTCGTTGTGAGCGAAGTCCTCGGTTATAATCCGCGTCTCAACTTCTTGCTCCCTGGCCCGGCTCTCGTTCAAGCCCACGCTGGCCAGCTCCGGCTCGGTGTATGTGCACCAGGGCAGCCAAGTGTAGTCCGCCTTGCGCGGCAGCTTGAAAATGGCGTTGGTCACCACTATGCCGCCCTCATAGCCTGCGGCGTGGGTGAACTGATTCGCCCCAGTCACGTCGCCGGCTGCAAAAATGTGCTTCTGGCTGGCGCGCATGCGGCTGTCCACTACAACCCCTTTAGCTGTGTACTCCACGCCTGCGTTCTCCAGCTTCAAAGATTCCAGCTCGCACTTGCGGCCCAGGGCCACGAGCAACGCGACCGCACGCAGGCTCTTCGCGCCTTCTGGCGTTTCTATCTCCACCACCCGCTCTTGTCCCTCGGCGCGCACTCCCCGGGTGGTTGCATTCAGATGAAAGATCACGCCTTCGGCCTGCATCAGCTGCATTGCCGTGTCCGCCATGTCCTTGTCTTCCTTGGAGAGTATCTGCCCGGACCGCTGCACCACCTGCACCTGCGTCCCCAACCGGGAAAAAGCCTGAGCCATCTCAATGGCAATGGGCCCGGCGCCCAGCACGATCATGGATTCTGGCAGCGCGTTAAGCGAAAAAATATCCTTGTTGGTCAGGTACGGCGTTGCCTCCAGCCCGGGGATGGGCGGCGCCGCTGGCTCGGAACCTGTGGCCAGCACCCACTTTTTGGCGCTGAAGGTTTTGCCGTCCAGGTCTACAGCGTGCTCGTCCATAAAAACAGGCTGGCCAAACTCCACCTGCACGCCCAGGCCGCAGAAACGCTTCACCGAATCGTGCTCCTGGATGACGTCGATGACGGACTGGATGCGCGCGGCCACCTGCCGAAAATCTACAGGCGGAATGTCCGCCCTGGGCAGGCCGTAGCGCTCCAGGTTTTTGGCCTGGTGATACACTGTGGCCGTGCGGATGAGGGTCTTGCTGGGCACGCACCCGTAGTGCAGACAGTCGCCGCCCAACGTGGGCTCCTTCTCAATCAGCACGCACGCCGCGCCCAGCTGGGCCGCTCCCGAGGCCACAGTCAGGCCTGCGGCGCCGCCGCCGATGACGCCTATGTCGAAGTCGTGCTTGCTCATGGGAAACCTCCTTACTGCTCTTCTGGCTTCAGAACCTTCTTGCCCTGGCGGGCGCGGATGTAGTTCATGGTTTTCTTGGCCGCCAGGGGAAAGACGCCCAGCAACACAAAGGAAATGATGAGTCCAGGCGAGAGAACGTCTGAAAGTTTGTCTATCTGCCCCAGCTCGCGGCCGGCGTTCACGTATACGGCTGTGCCCGGCAGCATGCCCAGCTGCGAGACCCAGCAGAACGTCCACAGCTTCATGCGGGTCAGTCCCATGACCAGGTTGATGACGAAAAAGGGAATGGCCGGGATGAGCCTCATGGTGAACAGGTAGAACGCGCCCTCTCGTTCCACGCCCTGCTGCACACGCTCCAGTTTATCGCCGAACCGGTTCTGGACAACGTCCCGGAACAGGTAGCGGGCCACAGCGCAGGCCACCGTGGCGCCTATGGTGGAGGCAAAGGAGACCACGACCAGCCCTACCCAGAAGCCCAGAAAAGCGCTGCCGGCCAGGGTCATGACCGCGGCGCCGGGCAGGCTCAATGCGGTCACAATTACGTACACGGTAAAAAAGACGCCTATGACAAGAAAGGGATTGGCCTGGTAGAAAGCCTGGAACTGCTGCTGCTGCGCCTTGAGGTAGTCCAGGGTGAAATACTGCTGCAGGTCAAAGGCGAAAAATGCTCCGGCCAGCAGGACCGCGGCGACAACTATGACTATTTTATTTGCGTTTTTCGATGCCACGCAGATTCCTTGGCTATAGGTTGTAAAGCGTATACAGAACTCTTACTACGACTACAACACATGTAGCCAGAAAAGGTAAAGTAAAGGAATTAAAATGTGAGGATTTTCCATCCCTGTTTGAGCATGGTGGTCAGCGGCTCGCCCATGTAGATGACATCCACGCCCATGTCTTGCAGCGTTTGCGCCACATGGTAGCGCTCAGCGCAAGCGTGGCAAGCCAGCAGCTCCACCCCGGCGTCGCGGACAAACTGCAACTCCTGCTGCAGCTCAGCGTCCTCGCATAGAATCTTGGCGGAAGGTCCCCAGACCACCAGCCTGGAACGCTTGAACCAACCGCGGATGAGAGCGTTGGCGGCGTACATGAAGACCATATTCAGGGCCACGTCCTTGTCCCTGCTGGACCAGACAATACAGACAGACTCTTCCGGGGGGATATCTGACACGAGGACCTCCGATGAATGTATTGGCTGCTGCAGCACAGCAACACGCCTGATGGAAAGTTTACCCCAGGAAAAAATAAATGCAAAGCGCTCATTTTTTTCTTGCCAGCAGTATGCGGAATTGCTAAAAGGCCGTTTCCCGTTCGCGCCGAGGTAGCTCAGTCGGTAGAGCAGGGGACTGAAAATCCCCGTGTCGGCAGTTCAATTCTGTCCCTCGGCACCACGAAATCAAGCCCTTGTGACGAAAGTCGCAAGGGCTTTTTTTATCCCTCATTGATCCATCATTGAGGCAGACCCGGGCTAATGATCACTCCGCTTCTGAAGGGCGTCCTCTCAGATTCAGGAGTATTTTCAGAGGAGACAAACAGGCGCCCAGCCCGCTACAGACCGTACCAACCCATTTTCACCGGGACCTTAGTTCGTTCAGCGTGCGGTCTCTGGCTTTAAGTTCCTTTTGCAGCTGGTGCAGCTGGTCGGTGGTTTCACGCAGGCGATGCAGTACTATTTGCGCAAAACCGGTGACGAATCGGCTCCAGTAGTAGTCTCTCTCCGCCTCGTTCTCCAGGTTTTTGATGACGGACATGTCCAGCACCAGGCACACGGTGTCTTCAATTGATTCCAAAGAGGCGGACCGGGGCTGGTTGTCCAGCACGCTCATTTCGCCGAAGCACACGCCAGGTTCATAGATATTCGCTATGAGGCTCTGCCCTTTGATGACTGAAACCCGCCCGCGGATGATCCAGTAGACCTCGTTGTTGTTCGGACTGCCCTCAACCAAAATGGTCTGGTCTGGCTGGTAGCGTGCTATGCGCGCCAAGCCGGGCATGGAAAGGATGTTGGTCTGGTCTTCCAGCGTGAAATCCCGCAGCACCACCAGCCGGCTCATGTAGTTTTGCAATTTTTCTTGCACGTGCGCCCCCTCGTGCATACGAGCTGTTTATTACGCTGTAGAACAAAAAAAGGCGAGCCGGCAAGGCGGACGGTCCGCCTATTTGGCTGCGCCCCGCCCTGCAGCCTCCTGTTCGCTCATCATTTCCACAGGCTGCACAGGCTTGCATCCGCCAAAGCAGACCAGGCCGCACCGCAGGCAACGGGTGGATTCGTACAGGGCCTCTTCTTCGCTGATGGTCAGCTCCACCTGTTTAAAATTGCAGTGCCTTTCGTCGGCGCACAATTCCGGAACGTCCACGCGCTTGTGCGCGGGGTAGCCCTCTATGGTTTTGAACAGCGTGTCCGGCATGAGCCCGGTCTGCTCATGGGGTATGTCTGGTATGGCCCCCTGGGTGAGCAGATAATGGATGGACCGGGCCGCCCGGCGGCCCTCGCCTACAGCGGAGATGACCAGGTCCGGCCCGGAGTGCATGTCGCCGCCAACAAAAACGCGCCGGTCGGAGGTCTGCAGCGTGCTCGGGTTAGCCGCCACTGTCCGCCACCGGGTCTGTTCCAGAGAGCACTCTTTGCCGTCGCCGTACAGGCAGGAAAGGTCTGGCTTCTGGCCTATGGCCGCAATGATGGTCCCGGCCTCGGCAGTCTGCTCAGAACCTTGAACGGGAACGGGTTTGCGTCGTCCGGTAGCGTCAGGCTCGCCCAACTCCATGCGGACGTATTCCAGGCCAATTGCGCGGCCGTCTGGGCCTGTGACCACCCGCACGGGCTGGGAGAGAAACTGCATGTGTACGCCCTCTTCTTCTGCAGCGTCTATCTCCATGGAGTTGGCCGGCATTTCCTTTCGCGTGCGCCGGTACATCAAGGTCACCTGCTTGCCCAGCCGCACCGCAGTCCGGGCCGCGTCTATGGCCGTGTTGCCGCCGCCCACCACGATGACCGTTTCGCTCAATTCTACAGTGTGGCCCAAGCCTACAGCAGTGAGAAACTCCAGGCCTGAAAGCACGCCTGGCGCGTCTTCGCCCTCGCAGCGCATGGAGGAGCCGGCCCAGGCCCCACAGCCCAGAAAAACCGCCTCAAAACCCTCTTGCCACACATCGTCCAAGGTGAAGTCCCGGCCAAACTTGACCTCCAGTCGCGTTTCCACGCCCAGCGCAAGAATGCCGTCAATTTCCCAGTCCAGGTCTTTCTTGGGCAGCCGGTATTCCGGTATGCCGTAGCGCAGCTGGCCGCCCAGCCTGGGCTTGGTTTCGAATATTGTCGGGTTGTGCCCCAGCCGGCGCAGGAAATAGGCGCAAGACAGACCAGCCGGCCCGCCGCCGATGACGGCGACCTTGCGCCCCGTGTCCGGGGCGCAAGGTATGTGCGGCCGCTCGCCCTTTTCCATCTCCAGGTCGGAGACAAAGCGCTTGAGCGGGTTGATGGCTATGGGCTCATCAATGGCCCCCCGGCGGCAGACGTACTCGCACGGGTGCGGGCAGACCCGGCCGCAGACCAACGTGAGCGGATTGCGCTCCCGGATGACAGCCACGGCGCCAGCGTAATCGCCCATCCGGATGCGTTCTATATAGCGGGGAATGTCTATCTGGCCCGGGCAGCGCTGCTTGCAGGGCGCAAGGCAGTCTGTGTACTGGTTCATGTGCAGCAGCCGGGCGGTCAGGCCTTTTACTTCTATAACGCCGCGGGGGCAGGCCTCCACGCATTTGTTGCAGGCTCGACACTTTTCCGGATCCACCACGGGCGTGCCTTCTGCGCCCATATGGATGGCGTCAAATGGACAGGCCGCCACGCAGGAGCCCAGCCCCAGACAGCCCTGGGCGCATTTTTTGCCCCCCCCGTGCAGCAGGGCCTGAGCCCGGCAGCTGTCCGCGCCTTCGTAAATATACAAATCCCCGGCCCGCAAGCCGCCGTCGCAGTCCACCTCGGCCAGTTGCGGCTCCACATAGCCCACTTCCTGGCCCATGACCGCGGCCACCTTGTTGGCGGTTTCCACGCCTCCCACCACGCAGGCGGACACCGGCGCCTGGCCCTTGACCACCGCTTCGGCGCAGCCGCCGCAGCCAGGGTAGCCGCAGCCGCCGCAGTTGACTCCGGGCAGGGCGTCCTCCACAGCGGCTATGCGCGGGTCCTCCTTGACGTACAGCAGCCGGGAGGCCACAGCCAGCACTACCGCGGCTGTCAGGCCGAGTCCGAGCAGAGCGAGTACTGAGGGAAGAATCATATCATTATCACGCCTTACGCTATCATGCCCTTAAAGGCGAAAAAGGCCAGGGACATGAGCCCGGCCATGATAAGCCCTATGGGCGTTCCGTCCAGGGCGCGGGGTACGCGCTGGGTGTCCAGCCGCTCGCGAATGGAGGCCAGCACGATGAGCGCCAGCATGAAGCCCAGCCCGGACGCTATGGAAAAAATGATGCTCTTGAACAGTCCGTATTCCTGCCGCTGGCAGATGATGGCTATGCCCAGCACCGCGCAGTTGGTGGTAATGAGCGGCAAAAAAATGCCCAGGGCTTTGTACAACGGAGGCACGGCCTTTTTCAGAAACATCTCCACAAATTGCACCAGCGAAGCAATGACCAGGATGAAGACGATAGTCTGCAGGTAGCCCAGGTCATAGGGCTCCAGGACGTAGCGCTGCATCAGCCAGGTAAACGCCGTGGCCAGCGTGGCCACGAACACCACAGCGCCGCCCATGCCCACGGCAACAGAGGTGGACTTGGACGTACCCAAAAAAGGGCAGTTGCCCAGATACTGCGCCAGCACTATGTTGTTGACGAATATAGCGGATATGATGAGGAGGAAATATTCCATGACGCGCTCCAGCCTTTTCGGGTCCTATCTGTTGTCTGTTTCCATTCGTTCCTGGCCCGGGCATAGCCCGCAGGAGGCGCAGTCCGGCCGAGCCGGCCGGTATTCCACGCCCTTGGACCGGGCTCGCCAGGCAGAGTAGCCATTCATGGCCGCCAAAATGAGCCCCAGGCAGATGAAGGCGCCCGGCGCTTCCACCATGAAGGTTATCGGCTTGAAGCCGGTCCACATGACCGGGTTGCCAAACAATTCGCCGTAGCCAAATGTTTCCCGCAACGCGCCAAGAAAGGTCAGCGAGGCCGCAAAGCCCACTCCCATGCCCAGCCCGTCCGCCGCGGAAAGGAGCGGCCCGTTCTTGGAGGCAAAGGCCTCGGCCCGGCCCAGGATGATGCAGTTGACCACAATGAGCGGCACGAAAATGCCCAGCTGCTGGTAAAGCGGATAGGCGTAGGCCTGCATGAACAGCTCTACCGCCACCACCAGCGAGGCCGTGATAACGATGAAGCAGGCGATGCGCACCTTGGCCGGGATAATATTCCGCATCAGCGAAATGATGACGTTGGAAAGGGTCAGCACGAAGATGACCGCCAGGCCCATGCCCAGTCCGTTGTCGGCCGTCTTGGTCACGGCCAGGGTGGGGCACAACCCCAGCACCACGCGAAACGGGGGCAGTTCATCCCACAAGCCCTTGGAAAATTCTTTCCACAAGCGGTTCATGATTCTGCGCCTCCTGAAGGGGCGGCCCAAACCTCCAGGGCTTTCTCCTTGACCAGCGGATACAGCCGGGCCGCCTTTTGCGCGGCCGCGCTGGCGCCAGTGGACGAATAAGTGGCGCCGGTCAGGGCGTTGATGTTGCCCCCGGCCGAGGTCAGCTGCAACGCCTCGGGCTGCGCCGGCTGGTTGTGGAACTGCTGGGTAAAACCGTGCTCGGCCACCAGGGCGCCCACGCCCGGGGTCTCTTTCATAGTGGTCACGCCAATGCCCGTAAGCTGGTCGTTGTGTACGTCAAAGCCCACTATCACGCCAATGTCCCCGCCATAGCCCTGGCCGAATGTCTCAAAGGCCAAGCCAGCCAACGCGCCGTCCAGGAAGGCTGGAAACACCGTTACCTTCCCTGCGCCTTCTATGGTCAACATGCGCCGGTCTGCGATGGGGTCGTTGTCCGCGCCAGTGAAGGCCTGCTGCAGGGCCGGCCCCTGCACGTAAGTGAGCACCTGCTCTTCTATCTTGTCTGCAGTGACCGCCTTCAGCGAAGCCAAAGCCAGTCCGGACAAGCCGCTGATGCAGGAGAGCACCAGGACCATACGCAGTATCTCACCCATGGCCGCCTCCGAATGGTTTGGGCTGCAGCCGGTCCAGGAGCGGCGTAAACAGATTGGCCAGCAGAATGGCGTAGACAACCCCGTCCGGGTACACGCCGTAGACCCGGATGACCATAACCATGGCCCCGGCCAACAGGCCGTACACAAACATGGCCAGCCGGCCCACGGGCGAGGAGCCATAGTCCGTGGCCAGGAAAAACGCGCCCAGGATCACCGATCCTGTAAGTAAATGAAAGAGCGGTCCCACCTGCTCCTGAGGATACGCCGCGGCAAAAACGAATGCTGCGGACGCGGTTCCCAGCAAAAAACCAGACGGAATGTGCCAGCGGATGATCCTCCGGGCCAGCAGCCAGGCCGCGCCGGCCAGCAGGCCCGCAGTCTGCGTTGCGCCCAGCCCGCCCAGCTGCGCGCCGGTCAGCAGCCCAGACCAGGTGAAGTGGTCCACTGCCTCAAGTCCGTAGTATTTCAGCTCGCTCAGGGGATAGTACAGCTCGCTGCCGAGCATGGCGATGTCTACGTCCATGGCCTGGGGCCAGGACAGGCTGCACAACGCCCAACCCGCCAGTGGCGCGCACAGGGGGTTGCAGCCCAGCCCCCCAAAGGCCATTTTGCCCAGGCTGATGGACACGGCCGCGCCAAAGGCGACAAGCCACCACGGCGCGGACGCGGGCAGTAAAAAGGCAAAGAGCAGCCCCGTGACCATGGCGGTGTAGTCGTCCACGCTGACCCGCCGGCCCATAGCCTTGCAGCACAGCGCCTCCGTGGCCACGGCCACGGCGCAGGAAAGGGCCATCACCCGCACGGCGTCCAGGCCAAACCACGAGGCCGCCATGGACGCGGCGGGCAGCAGGGCGAACAGCGTCTCCTGCGTCATGCGGGTCATGGTCATGGGCCGGCGTACATGAGGCGGCGCAGAAACAGTCAGCGTTTCTGGGGCCTGCGTGGGGACCAGGGGCGACAAAGGTTTCAGCGCTTTGGCGTTCGTGTCCGGCTGCATCTTCATCCAGTTGTCTCCAGCTCCACAGGCGCTTGGGCGTCAATCTCTTTTTTGGCCAGCATTATGTATTGCAGCACCGGCCGGTTCACAGGGCAAACCCAGCTGCACAGGCCGCATTCCATGCAGCTGTGCAGATGGGCGTCCTGGGCTCTTTTGAATAAACGAAATTCTGCATAGCGGCTGAGCATGTTTGGCCGGATGCGGGCCGGGCAGATGAGCGCACACTCGCCGCAGTTGACGCAGGCTGCATCCGTGTAGAGCGGCTGGCGGTCTGCCGGAATGCGGCAAATGGCGTAGTCGTCCGAGGCTGTGCCTTGGGAGGTAGAGTACAGCGCCCGGCCTCTGAACGGGCCGCCCAGGATGACCCTGTCCCGGGTAGTCGCCCGCAACCCGGCGGCATGCAGCAGTTCGCTGGCCGGCGTGCCTGGAATCACCCGGAAGGCGGCCTCTGCCACGCAGACCACAGCGTGGTCCGCCGGCAATCCTGTGACTGCGCTCTGACCCAGGCGGTGAAGGAAATGTACGTCCACGCAAGCGGCGTCTTTGGGATTTTCTTTGCCCGTGGCCGCTTTCACGGCCAGAGGGTTCAGACTGTTGGGATACACAGGCGCTGTCTCCACAACGGCAAGGTCTCCCATGCTGCCCCCTGCCCCGGCGCTACGGACCAGCATAACCTCGCGGGCGCCGCAGGCGGCCAGGGCCAGCGTCAACCCCTGGGCCACGGTCTCGTTTTCCTGGACGAGAAGCGTCTCGGCAACCACTACTCCCGGCTCAGGGTTCATCCCGTTGACGACCAGCGTGGCGGCAGGCTGCAGATTGTGCGTGTCGTGGCCCAGCCGGCGCAGGGCCTGCCGCAGCTCCTCGCCGCTGAGCACCCGCAGGTTTTCCGGCTCTAGGGCTTGACCGTCGTATTCAGCGTATAGCCGTATGAATTCATTGTTTATTTCAGCCACCACGCCGGCCAGAGGGGCGCACACGTCGCCAAACAGCGGATCAGGGTGGGCGGCCAGCTGTTGCCCCCGGACCACCCGCTCGTTACAGGCCGCCAAAATATGATGGCCGCACAGAGGAATGTGCAACTCGGCAGGCTGCGGGCCCGGGAGAATCTGGGCGGCCCGGCCCACGGGCAAGGAAAAATGCGAATGCGCCATGCGGTTAGCCGCCTACTGCATGATGTGGCATTTGTTGCAGTCCTCGTCCTTGTACGGTCCTTTTTGCCGCTCCTGGTGGCAGTCCATGCATTGGTCGTGAAAGGCCGCGGTCCTGGTCCGGACCAGGTCTTTTTCCGGCCGGTCGTGGCACTGGCTGCAGGAGGTGTAGGGCCCGTCGTAATTTTCCATGTTCAGGGTCTTGTGGCAGGGCGCACAGCCGCCCAAGCCCTTTTCCATAAGCTCCGCATGACACTGGGAACATCTTTCGTGGGAAGCGTCGCGCAGGTTCAGCAGATCGCCGCCTTGCGTCAAGTGGTGGCAGTTTTTACAGTTCTGCGGTTGTGGCGAAATTTCTGGTCCATGGTGGCAGTCCTGGCAGCCAGAGGCGTAGTAGTCCTCGTGGGCCTGGTGGTCAAAGGCCAGGCCGCTGAACTCGGCGTGGTGGCACTGTACGCAGGCGTCGTTGTCCGGAAAAGACTGAATATGCTGGTTCACGTAGTTTTGATTGAACGAGACAGGGTGGCAAGAGCCGCAAGGCAGGGGCTGGGAGCGGATTTCGCCGGATTTGTGGTGGCACTCGGCGCAGCCAATTTCATAGTCCCGGTGGTGGGCCAGGTGATGAAAGATGACGTTGCCGCCCTTGTTGTCGAAGAGCACCCGCACAGGCAGCTCCTGGCTGGGAGCCGGCCTCAGGTAACCGGCCACGGCGACCAAGGCCAGAAGACAGGTGAGGACTGTTACAGGCAAATAGCGGTTTCTCATAAGCGTAAACAGGTTGGGACAATTTTCAGGGTAGCCTTAGACGTAGCAGAATTGTCGCAGAGAGTCTAACGTTTCAGTCAAAAAACAAAGACTGGATTTCCGTATTGAAAATTGCTATACTTACAACTCATGCTCTTCCTGAGGGGACCCGCAGGCGGCCAAGGCGGTTCGGAAGAGCAGGCAGAGCGACACCGCCGGATGTCCTTCCGGCGTAGTTTACGGGGACGCCATGCACGTCCGCCGCGACGGCATTGCCACTTACATGGCCCAGGCCTACACCGAGCTTGCCAAAGAGTCCGTGGTCGCCCAGACCAAAACACGGACCAAGGCTGCAGGGTTTTCTTTGGGCAAATTCTCCGTACGGCTGACCACGGAAGAGCCTGCCGTGGATGCAGCCCAGGCTGTGGAGATGGCCCGGGAGCGGCTCGCCCGCCGCCAGGCTCTACATTTCTCCATGGACATGGAAACCGAGCAGCTGTACGCCGTTGCATCGCAGCCTTTGCGCAACGATTCTGTAACTGAACAGCCCGCCGTGAACCCCCGCCAGGGCGCCATGGCTTATAACCAGACAGCCCTGGCCACGCAAGCCCCCAACCATACGACGAAAAGCTTGATCGCAGTGATATGACCCCATGAAACGGATGATTTGCCGTGCCCCCTTTCGCCGTCTGGCGCATCGTCTTATCCGGCCGGTTCGCTTTGCGCTGGCCGCTGCTCCTTTGCCGGCAACCTTTGGCGCCGCCACCCAGGCGGCGGCGTTTTTTGCCCTGCCTGAGCTTGTGCTGGGTTTCATGCTGCAGAGCGTGGCCGTGTGCTGCTGGGCGGACGCCCGAGCCCGCTGCCGCGACGCACAGCGGCTGGAGCGGGCCATGGCCCGGTTCGGCCCCCAAGAGCGGCTGCTGCGTTCTGCTTCCTCGTCCCGTTGCCAACGTGACGCAGCCCTCTGCGCCGCGGCCCGGGTCGGCTGTGCAGAACAGGCTAGGCGCTATTACCGCTCCCTGGGCTACCGCTGGCGCCACATTCTTCCCGATCACGCGTGGCGCAACCCCCTGGCCATGCTCCACCCCCGCTTTCTCACGGTTACGTTCATCCCGCGGGCGCGGCGATAGTTTTTTTCCATACGTCACAGTTTCTTCACACGTATGAGCTACACTATTTTCAAACTCTAGGGAGGAGACCGCCATGTCTGATAAAACCCGCGTCCTGTTCATCTGCGTTCACAACAGCGCTCGTTCGCAAATGGCTGAAGCATACCTGAAAGACATGGCTGGCGATTCATTTGAAGTGGAAAGCGCAGGCCTGCACCCCACAGAGATCAATCCCCTGGCTGTCGAAGCCATGAAGGAAGAAGGCATCGACCTGACCGGCAAGGGCACGCAGTCTGTGTTTGATCTGTTCAAGCAAGGCAAGTTGTATGACTACGTCATTACAGTGTGCGACGAATCTTCCGACAAAGAATGCCCCATTTTTCCTGGAGTGGTACGCCGCTGGCATTGGCCGTTTCCTGATCCGGCTGCTGCTGAAGGGACGTACGAAGAGCGCATGGCCAAAGTCCGGGAAATTCGGGATATGATAAAGCAGCACATCCTCAACCCGCCGGAAAACGACAGCATCAGGCAATTATAATGTTGCGTGTTGCCCTCTTTTTTTGCAGTAGTAAAGAGTCCTGCCTCCGGACTGCAATGAGCCGGCCGGTTTCGCACTGTGTGACATTCGCACTGTGAGCATATTGCCACCCGGCTGGCGGCGCGCTACAGTCCGGCCATGAAACACGTCTGCGCCTGCACTCTCGACTGCCCTGGAACCTGCTCTCTGCTTGTGGAAACCGCAACGGACGGGCGCGTCAGCGTGCGCGGACATCCGGACCACCCGTTCACCGCCGGCCGCTGCTGCTCCAAGGGCGCGGCAGTGCATAAACGGCTCACCCGGCCCGACCGCGTGACCGCGCCCCTGTTGCGTCAG
>CAYTSA010000020.1:0-27452 GCA_964440345.1 uncultured Desulfovibrionaceae bacterium
TTTGGTTTTCCAAACACAACGAGGTTTTTTCATTTTTTAGGCGGTGGATTACGGATCCCCCTAAATCCACCGCCTGACAGCGCTGGCCAGGCAAGCCGGCTACAGGTCAGGGAGGAGTTGCCTCAGGTTACTACTCGCACGATACGTTACATTAATACGTCATAGTGTAGGGGCGACCCTTGCGGTCGCCCGCCCAAATGGTCTGCCTTGATGCTCCATTGAGCATGGCGGCGACGCCTCGTTGGTGATAGATTTGTGTTTGCAATCGCATTCTATCTGTTTGGTTTTCCTAACGTAACATGGTTTTTGTAATTTTTAGGCGGTGGATATGGGGTCCCCGCCACGCATCGATCAAAAAAATCTACAGCATCCCCAAGTGCTTATACGCCCTTGAAGTAGCCACTCGCCCGCGGGAGGTTCTTTTGATGAACCCGCACTGGATCAGAAATGGTTCATAGATGTCTTCAATGGTGCGCACCTCTTCCGAGCAGGCCACGGCCAAAGTCTTCACGCCCACGGGTCCGCCGCCGTAATTTTTTATCAGCACTTCCAGTATCTTGCGATCCATGTAATCCAGGCCGGAGCCGTCCACGTCCATGCGGTCCAAGGCGGCGTCAGCCACATCCTTGTCAATGACCAAAGAGCCCTGCACGCAGGCGAAATCCCGCACGCGCCGAAGCAGGCGGTTGGCTATGCGCGGCGTCCCCCGGGCCCGGCGGCCAATTTCCAGGGCGCCGTCCTCGCTCAAATCAGCGCCTAGTATCCGGGCCGCCCGGCTGACAATCTTCGCCAGATGCGCCGGCTCGTAGAACTCCAAGCGAAAAATGACCCCAAAGCGATCCCGCAACGGGGAAGTCAGCAAGCCAATGCGCGTGGTGGCGCCCACCAGGGTGAAAGGCTCCAGGTCTAACTTCACCGTCCGCGCACCTGGTCCTTGGCCTATGACCAAGTCTATCTTGAAATCCTCCATGGCGGGGTAGAGTATCTCTTCCACAGCCGGCGGCATGCGGTGTACTTCGTCGATGAACAGAATATCGCCGTGGTTCAGGTTGGAGACGATGGCCGCCAAATCGCCGCAGCGTTCCAACACCGGGCCGGAAGTGGCCACCATATTCACCCCCAGCTCGCCAGCCATGATCTGGGCCAGGGTGGTCTTGCCCAGGCCGGGGTTGCCATAGAAAAGCGTATGGTCCATGGCCTGCCCGCGGTCGCGCGCTGCCTGCAAGTATACGGAAAGATTGGAACGGATGTCGTCCTGGCCGATAAAATCAGCCAGCGAACGTGGCCGGATGTGTTCGTCGTTGGTGCACGTATGCGGGTGCGGCTCCTGCATCAGCGGCTCCTGGCCAGATGTTTGAGCGCCGCCCGGATGGCCTCGGCCACGTCAAGCTCCGGCTCGTTATCCAAAGCCGCTGTTACAGCGGGCCGGGCCTCGTCCTCGGTATAGCCCAGCCCTGTCAGGCCGGCCACAGCGTCGCGCTGCACGCTGCCAGCGCCAGTCTGCGCGCCGGCCAGGCCGTCGTCCGCAGTTTTCAGCTTGTATTTCAACTCCAGAAAAATATGCTGAGCGCTTTTTTTGCCGACGCCAGGCACAATGGTCAGAGCCTGGGGATCGTCCTCAGCCACCACCCGGCGCAAGTCGCCGGGTGTGAAAACAGACAGAATGGCCAGACCTATTCGCGGCCCAACCTTGGAAATGGCCAGCAACACTTCAAAAGTTTCACGCTCGTCCTGGTTTGAAAACCCGAACAGCTCCAGCGAATCCTCGCGCACCACAGTCAGGCAGTGCAGACACAACTCCTCGCCTTTGGCCGGCAAGCCGGCCCGGCCAGGCGCAGTGAGAAACACCCGATAGCCCACGCCGCCTGGCGTCAGCACAATGCAGCCGTCATCGTCTGCTGCGAGCAGTCTTCCTTCAATATATGCTATCATGGGACTCCCCGAGCCGCCGTTGCGGCTGCGGGTCTAGCTATAGCGCGTGAAGAGGCAAGGCTCAAGGGTGTTCATACGGCGCGGTACACGTCCTTGCGATAGCCAATTTTGGTTACTAATACGGTTTCAGAAAGATCGTCTATCTGGCAGATAATACGTAAGGAGCCGAGCCTGTAACGCCATAATGGGTTATCAGCTCCCACTTTGAGGGGTCTCCCAAACCGTCGAGGTTGCTTCTGGACAATGATATCAAGAAAAGAAAAACCCGCTCTGCGTCAGAAGAATGCAGCTTCTTGATATCTTTCTCCACGGATATCTTAAACTTAACTTTCCAGCCCAACCCTGCGGCTCATCTCCGCCATACTCACAACAGCGTCATCCGGGTCGTCAAGCCGAGACATGGCAATGCGATAATCCTCAATATCTTCTAAATATTGTTCAAGTGCTTCACGGGGTAGGTCTTCTTTGTCAATTCCTGTAGCTGCTACAGCGGCGTCAAGCTTTCCGCCCAGCTCCGGGGTCAACTCCAGCGTAAGTTTTTGAGTCATTGACAACTCCTTTTGATTGCATCGCGCCAACGCATACGCTCAGCCCGCCAATACAGGCAGTCTATCAAGAGGCGCCGCAAACTCCAACCACTTTACCCCCGCGCGGCCATGGCCCGCAAGCGCTTGACGCGCTCTTCCACCGGGGGGTGTGTGGAAAACAGGTTCGCCATGCGCTTGCCTGCGAATGGGTTGACGATGAACATATGCGCCGTGGCTTCGCTGCCGCCGCGCATGGGCCGGGCCTGGGCGTAAGCCGATATTTTCTCCAGCGCGCTGGCAAGGTATTCCGGGTGGCGCGAAATGTAGCCGCCGGTCTCGTCCGCCAGGTACTCACGGGAACGGGAAATGGCCATCTGAATCAACGAAGCTGCAATGGGCGCTATGAGCGCCATGCCCAGCATGGCGATGGGGTTGCCGCCGCCCTCGTCGTCATTATTTCCGCCTCCGAATATGGCTGCGAACTGCGCCATGTACGCGATGTACATGATCACAGACGCCATGACGCCGGCAACAGTCTGGATCAGAATGTCCCGGTTCTTTATGTGTCCCAACTCGTGCGCCAGCACGCCTTTCAACTCTTCAGGCGTCAGGATGGAAACGATACCCTGGGTCACGGCCACCACGCCGTGCTCTGGATTGCGGCCAGTGGCAAAGGCGTTGGGCGCGTCCTGCGGAATGACGCACACCCGGGGCATTGGTATGCCGGCTTCCTGGGAGAGCTCCTCCACCATGCGATGCAGGGCGGGGGCGTCGTGCGGCCCCACCTCCCGCGCCTTGTACATTTTCAGGACAATCTTGTCCGAAAACCAATAACTGCCCACGTTCATCACCAGGGCCATCACCAGAGCTATCATCAGCCCGGCGCGGCCTCCCAGAGCGCCTCCCAGCGCCAGAATAAGCCCGGACATAAGACCAAGCAACAGCACAGTCTTTATTTGACTCGTCATTGTCGTCCACCTCATTATTTTTCGGTTGTGCTACAGAAATCCGCGGCGCAGCCGCAGACATCGGTTGTACTCTTGATAAGTCTACTATTCGCTTGGGTCAATATCCAGAAGGCTAAAATTTTGGTAAATATCACACGCACCCGCCGGCGCGTCTTTTGTCATAAATTATAATTGTCATCTTTCCATTTTGCTGCATACTGGCGTTTACAACAGTAACTTGGGGGATAATCCATGTTCGCAAATCTGAGCATACGATGGAAAGTTATGGCGCTGGCCGTTTTGGGCCCTCTGGTCATTGGAATCGTGCTGGCCGTGCAACGCGTGGGAGACATCCAGGCCGGCGCTGAAGAGGCCATTCTGGAAAAAAGCCGGGCTGTGGTGCTTATGGCCGAAGCCGGCCGCGAAGCCATGTCCCGCAAGTTGAATCTGGACGTCATTCGTCCATTTGACGAAATACCCGAGCAAAACATCATGGAAGCCGTGCCGGTCATTACGGCCATACAAATGGCCCGTGAAAACGCGCAAAAGGCCGGCTACCAGTTCCGCGTGCCCAAGGAAAACCCGCGCAACACAGCCAACGAGCCCACGCCAGAGGAAAGCGCAGCCCTTGCCAAAATGAAAGCTGAAAACCTTAACGAGCTGATACTACGGACCGACAAAGACATCCGCTACTTCCGGCCCATCCGGCTAACCAAAGAATGCCTTTACTGCCACGGCGACCCCAAAGGCGCCAAGGACGCCGTCGGCGGAATCAAGGAAGGCTGGAAAGCCGGCTCCATCCACGGCTCGTTTCTCATCATCAGCTCGCTGGACCAAGCCAAGGCTCTGGCGGCGCGAGCGCGCATTTCCGTATTCGCCTGGACTGGGGGCATCATCCTCACACTGACGTTTATTGCCTGGGCTGTGGTCCGTTCTGCTGTGTCCTCGCCCCTTTCCGCCATCCAGGCCGCCGCTCAGCGCGTCTCCCACGGCGACCTGAAATCAAACATACACCTCCAACGCAAAGACGAAACAGGCAAACTGGCCGACTCCCTCCGGTCCATGGTGCAGCGTCTGCGGTCCGTCATCGGCGACGTGATGGACGCCTCAAACAACGTTTCCACGGGCAGCACCGAACTCTCTGACGCCGCCAACGCTCTTTCCTCCGGAGCGTCGCAACAGGCCGCGGCTGTGGAGCAGATTTCCGCCTCCATGGAGCAGATGACCTCCAATATCAAGCAAACAGCCGAAAATGCAGGCGAAACAGAAAAAACAGCCCGCAAATCCGCCCAGGACGTGGAAAAGGGGGGTAAGGCAGTTAGCCAAACCGTGACCGCCATGAAGCAGATCGCAGAAAAAATTTCCATTGTGGAGGAGATAGCGCGGCAGACCAACCTGTTGGCCCTCAACGCAGCCATCGAAGCCGCCCGGGCCGGAGAGCACGGCAAAGGATTCGCCGTGGTGGCCAGCGAGGTGCGCAAACTGGCGGAACGCAGCGGCGAGGCCGCAGCTGAAATCAGCGGTCTTTCCAGCTCCAGCGTCCGCATAGCTGACGAGGCGGGTAAAATGCTTGCCTCCGTCGTTCCCGACATTCAGCGCACAGCCGAGCTGGTCCAGGAGATTAGCGCCGCCACCTACGAACAGAGCCAGGGCGCAGACCAAGTGAACAAGGGCATTCAACAGCTGGACCAGGTGATTCAGCAAAACGCCTCGGCTTCGGAAGAAACCGCTTCCACAGCAGTTTCGCTAGCCGAGCAATCCGAGCTGCTGCTCCAGGCTGTCTCCTTTTTTCAATTGGAAGAACAACCACATCGCCTGCAGGCCCTGCCTGCAGGCGATGGAGACGAAGACACGCCAGAGTAGACGCAGCTGACAGAAACGTCGTCCAGGCTCTTGCCACTGACCGGCCCATGCCGTACTTTGGCCCCTCATGAGCGAGTACATTGAGCACGACGCGGCAAGCCCGGGCGTTGGCGTGGTGGAAAAACGCGCCTTCACCTTTGGCTCGCCTGCTGAGCCCATGCAGCTGGAATCCGGGGCCTCCCTGGGGCCGGTAACCCTGGCCTACGAAACCTACGGCCAGTTGAACGCCGCCCGGGACAACGCCGTGCTCGTCTGCCACGCCCTGACCGGCGACGCCCACGCCGCCGGCGTCTATTCCGCGGACGACGCCAAGCCTGGCTGGTGGGACATCATCATTGGTCCGGGAAAGCCCATAGACACTGACCGCTTTTTCGTAGTCTGCTCCAACATTTTAGGCGGCTGCGCCGGCTCCACCGGTCCCAGCTCCCTGAATCCGGAGACCGGCAAACCTTACGGCCTAGACTTTCCCCTGGTCACAGTGGGAGACATGGTCCGGGCCCAGAAGCGGCTGATGGACCACATGAGCGTGGATCGGTTGCTGGCCGTAGTAGGCGGCTCTTTGGGCGGCATGCAGGTGCTGGAATGGGCTGTCCGGTTTCCTGAAAAAATGGCCGCCGCCCTGCCCCTGGCCACCACGCCGCGTCACAGCGCGCTGAACATCGCCTTTCACGAGGTGGCCCGCCAGGCCATCATGAGCGACCCCAACTGGCTGGACGGGCAGTTCTACGGCACGGCCAAGCCGGCCACCGGCCTGGCCGTGGCCCGCATGATCGGCCACGTGACCTATCTTTCTGACGAAGCCATGCGCCGCAAGTTCGGCCGCCGGCTGCAGGACAAGGACGCTTTCAGCTACAACCTGGACGTGGACTTCCAGGTAGAGAGCTACCTGCGCTACCAGGGCCGGTCCTTTGTGGACCGCTTCGACGCCAACTCGTTCCTGTACATCACCAAGGCCGCCGACTATTTCGACCTGGCCCAGCAGCACGGCCAGGGCTCCCTGGCCCAGGCGTTGTCCAAGGCCCGGGCACGTTTTTTGGCGGTCTCGTTTTCTTCAGACTGGCTTTACCCCACGGCCCATTCCCGGGAACTGGTCAAGGCCATGAAAAAAAACGGCCTCCAGGTGTCCTTCTGCGAGGTAGAGGCGGACATGGGCCACGACGCCTTTCTGCTGCGCAGCCTGCGACTTTTCGAACTGGTGGAAAAGTTCCTGGCCAACACGCACCGCGACGTGAGAAGAGGTAAAGCCTGATGCGTTTTGACCTGCAACTCATCGCCTCCTGGATAGACCAGGAATCGCGCGTGCTGGACCTTGGCTGCGGTAAGGGCGACCTGCTGGCCTTTCTTACTGAAACCAAGGAGGTCCAGGGCGCGGGCATCGAGATACAGGAGGACAAGGCGGCGGAGGCCATTGGCCGGGGCCTTTCGGTGGTCCAGGGCGATTTGCTCGAAGAGCTGGAGGATTTCCCGGACCAGCGCTTCGACTACGCTGTGCTCAGCCAGACCCTACAGCAGGTCTACAGCCCGGCCGAGGTCATCGGCCAGATGCTGCGGGTGGCCCGGCGCGGCATCGTCAGCTTCCCGAACTTCAGCCACTGGCGCATCCGGGCGCAGCTGCTGCTCACCGGGCGAGCGCCCGTCACCCGGGAACTGCCCTACGGCTGGCACGACACGCCGAACATACGGGTCATCACCCTGCGCGACTTTCGCCGCTTCTGCCGTGAGCAGGACTTTCACATCCTCAAGGAAGCGGCCATAGACACGGACTATCACGAGTCCACCGGCAATTTTGTCACCCGGCTCATCGGCCTGCGGGCCAAATACGGCCTGTTCCTGCTGGGCCGGTGAAGGAAAGACTGAACAATATGAAATGTTTTCGAGGGGAGAAACTCTTGAAAGAGTTTCTCCCCTCGAGCTCCCCTCTTCAGAACTTTTTATACCCCCTGCGCTCCGCGCCGGCGGCAAAGGAAATAGCCATGATTATTGTCGTAACCAATTGCAAAGAATGCCCGTTTGTCTTCCAGGGCGAGCAATACCCCGAGTGCAACGTGTCCACTCCCAAGCGCCGGCCCCTGGACCCGGACACGTACGACCGCAGCCGTCCCTCATTCTGCCCCCTACGGCGCGAGCAGGTCATCGTGCGCGAAAAGCCGTAAAACTGCAGACAACAGCTGGCAACCCGCCATAACCTTACTGTTTCTTCATCTGCTTACGGCGTTCTCCCCCTTGACCTGCAGGAAATCCTTCTTAGTTTTTTCTGTAAACGGCAACGAATACCATTGCTAGAAGGAGTAACCATGACATACGAAGAACGCTTTTGCCCCCACTGTGGGCAGTCTCTGCAAGTGTGGCCCGGCCCGCCTGAAACCGGCTGGGGAGATGTATTGGTCTGCTGCAACGACTCTTGCGAACACTTCACCGGCGGCAACGAAGAGCTGGTGGAGCAAGGCGCCAGCGAGCACATGTCCTGCCGCTACGCCGAAAACCCGGACAACAATTACGCATCGTTCAACCTGCTGGCCTGGTGTCCCAGCCACGTTCGCACCTGCGTGGACCAGACCCGATAGCCAGGAACAACGCCAATCAGCCTATCCTCTGGAATCATCCTCCAGGGACGCCAACGCCGCGGCAACCACGTGGCGTTTTTTGCGCCTTGCGCTTTGTTTGCAGCGGCGGCCGCGGCCGCCGCTCAGTTTGTAAGCCGCTACAAAACCGGGTAGAATGCGGGAAAATACAGTAAAGACGAGGTAAACGTAATGGACAAAGAAACCCGCAAAAAATATGTCAATCTCTGCGATCCGCAAGAACCGCTTGAGCACGATGACGACCGCCTGGTCGATATCGATGCAGCCGCAGATGAAACACAATACCCCAGGGGTGAAGACTGGTCCGCACGGCTTTCAGAAGAATTTGAATTCGCTGCTGATAAAAAACACGTGTTCAAGCTTTTCACCGGCCTGCCCGGATCTGGAAAAACCACGGAATTGAACACGCTCATGGAAGTTCTTTCTGACAAGGACGGCGCCAATCTTTTTCCCGTGTACATTGACGCATTCGACGTCCTGGATTTGTCCCAGCACCTTTCCGTAAGCTCCTTACTTGCCTACATATTGTTCTACACCCAGGTAGCCATAAGCATTGAGAAAGGGGAACAAGAAAATGAAGCGCGGGAAAAGGCGTATAACAGTAAAGACGGATTTCTGCAGCGCGCCTGGGATTGGCTCGTTAAGACGGAAGTAAAAGTTGATTCTTTGACCATTTTGTCAGGGCCGCGTTTTCTCCTGGAAACAAAATATTCAAACGAAGATGAAAAACGCATCCGGTCTTTCATAGAATCAAACATATCCGAGTTTAAGCGCATGGCTGACGCCAAGATGCTCGACCTCCAGGCAGAGGTGCGAAATATGGGCAAAAATGGTTTGCTCGTCATATTTGATTCCCTGGAAGAACTGCAAGGAACGCCACAGTCCTCGTCAGACGTTTTGGGAAGCGCCGAGCAGATATTCGGTTATGGCGCGCCCTATGTGCGTTTGCCGGCCCATATGATCTACACAGTTCCAGCAGCCATGATGGCCCGCAAAAACAGCGAGGTAGAATTCATGCCCATGATCAAATTGCGCGACGAGGACGGCAACGAATTTGAGCCTGGCATTGCCGCGGCCAGGAAAATTATCGCTAAGCGTGTGCCCGACACTGTTTTGCAAATGGCGTTTGGCAACGACTATGAGCGTCAAGTGCGCAGGCTGATTTGCTGGACAGGCGGGTACCCAAGAGAAATTATTCGTATGATGCGGGAAGTATTCTTACAACGCCACTTTCCTGTCACTGAATACGGCGTGGTTAAAATTCGAAACATTATCTGGGACCAATACAAAAACATTATCCAGGAAAAACAGCATGAATGGCTGGCCCAGGTAGCCTGTCTTCACACACTGGCTTTGCGTGACGACAGCAGCATCAGGATTGCGGAACAGATGTTCAAGAATAACGCTGTGCTCTATTATATCAATCAGCACAGTTGGTATGACGTCCATCCTGCAGTGCGGGATATCCCCGGTGTCGCCAAACGAATAGAACAAATCAGAGGAAATGGGACGTCCTGTGCGTAAGGGAGCCGCATGTGAACAACAACTTTATTGAAGACTATTCACACCTTCTGCACAACAATGAGGATTTTCAACGCATAGCCTCGGCCCTAGCCCTTTCCCAGGGATTCCAGTTCACCCCCCTGGTCTGCCAGACCCCCCGCACCCTCAAGGCCGCGCTGCCCGTACTCATCAACGCCGCCTCTGCCGAAAGGGAGCAGGAGATGTCCTTGCACTTGATAGACCCGTACGCCGGCTCCGACCTGCGCACAGAGGCAGGATACGCCTTGCTGCGGGACAAGGGCGTGGACCGGTTGCTGGCCCCGGAGCGGCGAGAGGAAAGCCCGGACACGGTCTATGTGCTGGACGCCACCCGCGCCCTTGGCCGGGACCGGGAGAGCTGGCTCCAAGTCTTCCAGTATATGAACCTGATGCGCAACGACATCAGCCGCACCTTGCCCGGCCCCTTGATCCTGGCCTTACGCAAGGAGCTGCTGGCGGACTTTGCCAATACCGCCGGAGACTTCTGGTCCATCAGAACCACGGTGGCCGAGGTTCCGGAGATACCGCAAGAAAAACAAAAGGCTGAGAGCTGGAAAGGCTCTGGAGAGCTTATCCAGCTTCAAGGATATGGCAACCTTTCAGCCAGACCAACTATTGTTGCCCCAGAACACAGAGAGCTCCACAAAAAAATCGAAGACGCCCGCCAGCGAGTCCGCGACACTCCGGACAGTGTGTCCGCGGTGCTGGCCCTGGCCACCCGGCTGGACCAGCTCGGAGCGCTGGAGCGCGAGCATGGACAGCTGAAGGAAGCAAAAAAAGCATATCAGGAAACGGTGGATGTGCTGGAACAACAAGTTGAAAAGCGGCCGGATAATGATCAGGTGGTGGGCGAGTCTCGTTATCACCTTCTCAGGCTGGGCGACGTGTTCTTTGCCCTGGGAGAGCTCGAAAATGCAGACAAGCGCTTTACCGCCGCCTTGCAGAGAGACCGCGACAGATTGTCCCGAGCCCCTGGCAATCCCGTACTACTGCGCGACCTCTCAGTCAGCCTGGACCAAGTAGGCGACGTCCACCAAGCCCGCGGCGATCTGGAGCGGGCCCTGGAGGCCTCTACGGAAAGTCTGGACATTCGGCGTACGCTCCACGCGCGCGACCCGGACAACCCGAACGTGCTGCGCGACCTCTCAGTCAGCCTGGACCAAGTAGGCGACGTCCACCAAGCCTGCGGCGATCTGGAGCGGGCCCTGGAGGCCTATACGGAAAGTCTGGACATAGCGCGTACGCTCCACGCGCGCGACCCGGACAGCGCCCAGGGGCTTGCTGACATGGGGGTGTCGTTGGCCAGAAGCGGAATGGTCGCCGAGCAAGGAAACGAAAGCTCCGCCGCCCTCCCCTACTTCCACGAAGCCCTTGACTATTTTACCAAGGCCGCCGCAAAAGCCCCGGATGTGGCTGCATACCAGCAATACATTCACGCATGCCGCCCCATCATCGAGCAGTTGCAGCAGGCCAGCGGCGACGGCTCTACCCCGCAAACGCCGCCCTCAGACGCTCCTCCCGCCGGTTAACTCGCTTTCCCCCCGCTTTTCTTCACAATCTGTATTGACACACTGCTTTTTTTCATCCATCACCATATTGTCATATTCCTGAAATAGGGCTGCCACAGATATCCTGCACAAGTTATCCTCAATGTTCTTGCAAGGCGTACTGTGTTGCCAATCTCAACCACTCGAGGTTTTCATTTATGAATGCTACCGACATCCAGTCCCTCAAGGAAATGCTGCTCGGCATGCTGGCGGAAATCGAAGGCAAAAGCGCCCAAGGCGCCGCTACACTGTTTGAAGGCGTTGAATCCTGCGCCGACCCCAACGACCGGGCCACTCAAGAGGCCGACCTGAACTTCACCCTGCTCATGCAGGAGCGCGACCTGACCACCGCCCGCGCCATCCGTGAAGCCCTGGACCGCATCGACAACGGCGAGTACGGCTACTGCGACGAATGCGGCGAGGACATAGCCGTGGCCCGGCTGCGCGCCCTGCCCATGACCCGCATGTGCGTGAGCTGCCAGTCCAAGCTGGAAGCCGTGGCCTAACACGAGCAGCATCGAATCCGGCGCTGCCCCGCTGGCCCAGCTGGCCCAGGCTGCGGGTTTGTTTTCTGCTCCGGCTTCGTTTCTGTCCGGCTGCAATGCGTTACTGCTAGCGCGCGGCCGGGCCATATGACGCGCAGCCTGCAACAGACTGTGCTTTGTGCGTTGCCAACGCACTCCCTCGCCGTCCCTCCTTTTTTTCCTTCTGGCGGCGATACAGATTCCCTTGCCCCGTTGACTCCTGCGTCACGAAGGGCAGCGCTTTTGTGCCCCCTGCACACAGTCTTCGCAAGCCCCCAAAAGATAAGATTTTTTCTAGACACTTGGCGTAATCGCGACCGCCAGGCGGGCAACTATCTGTAATAAATGAAAATCATTGACTATCGCACTTTCGCGTTCAGGCAACGCTCGCTTCTGAAACAATTTCCAATTGTTTCAGGAAAATGCATATTTCTGAGAGCACAACATGGGGAACATTGTGTTGCTCGAAGTTATAAGAACGGCCCCAGCCACGCTCTGCGCGGATGAGGCCAGGCTGCGAAGCAGCCGGAGCAGGATGTTCACAACATACTGCTCCACGTAATAAGAGCATCTACACATTTTCAATGGTAACATGCACTAACATGCTCTAAAACAAAAGTCCCCGCCATGGCGGGGACTTGCAATGCAGAAACAATACTGCAACGGACGGGAGCCGAGCCGGGTTACGCCACTTCGGTCTCGTCGTAAGCCCGTTGCAGCGCCTTGTAGTTTTTCGGTCCCAGCTTGGAGCCAAAGCGGTCCATGATCACTTCTTCCATATCTGCAGGCTCCAGCAAGCCGGATGTTTTGAGCAGCGCTCCCAGCATGGTGGTGTTCGTGATGGGCACGCCCAGTTCCTCCCGGGCCACAGTGTCGGCGTCCACCCGGGCGGCCTTGGGCCAGTTGTACTTGTTTTTCAGTTCACTGGCGGAGACTGTGGAGTTGGCGACAATAGCGCCGCCGTCACGCAGCCCCTCAGAAACGTTAACGATGTCCAGCAGGGTCGGGTCCAGCACCATGACCAAGTTGGGCTCGTAAATTTTTTCGCGGATGCGGATGCGGGAATCATCCACCCGGATGAAAGCCACCACCGGAGCGCCGCGGCGTTCTGGCCCAAAGCTTGGGAAAGCCTGTGCGTAGCTGCCTTTGGCTATGGCCGCGCGGGCTACAAGTTCCGCCGAGGTCACGCCGCCCTGGCCGCCTCTGCCGTGCAATCTGATTTCCAGCATGGAGAACCCCCTTTACGGTATGTTCGCTAGAGTTCCTGTCGATACGCCAGAGACTGGCGCAGAGTTTCCTTATCCATATACTTTACTTCCGCCCCAAGGGGAATACCCTGGGCCAGGCGAGTAAGCCTGATATGCGAAAAATCTGAATCCACCAGATTGCGGATGTACGACGCTGTGTTTTCCGCCTCCAGCGTGGAGCCCAGGGCAACAATAAGCTCTTTGACCTGGCCCTGCTGTAGCCGGCGCCGTAGCGAGCCCATGTCCAGCCCGGTGGACTCCACCCCGTCCAGAGGCGCCAGCAGGCCCCCCAGAATGAGGTACTTCCCGGTATAGAACCCGCCCTGTTCCAGGGCCAGCAGGCTGTCCCACTCGGCCACCACGCACAGTTGCTCTGGGTCGCGGTTGGGGTCTGCGCACACGGGGCAGGGGTCCTTGTCCGCAAGGCCGTTGCACTGCGAACAGATGGTCAGCTTATCCCGCAGCTCCAGCACGGATTGGCCCAGCTCCCGGGCCCGGTTCTCCGGCCATTTGAGCATGGTCAGGGCCATACGCAAGGCGGATTTTGGGCCAAGGCCCGGCAGCTGCGACAGCTGCTCCACCAGGTTGGCCAACGGTTGCGGCAAATCCTGCATCGCCCCGCCCTAGAACATGCCCGGCATGCCCGGGATTTTCATGCCGCCGGTGACGCCTTCCATCTCGGACTCCATCATCTCGCGGGACATTTTCAACGATTCGTTCACTGCGGCCAGCACCAGGTCTTCCAGCATGGGAACATCCTGGGGGTCCACTGCCGTGGAATCGATTTTGATGGAGCGAATTTCCTGTGCGCCAGTGCAGGTTACGGTGACCATGCCGCCGCCGCTGCTGGCTTCCACGGTTTTTTCTTTCAACTCTTCCTGCATCTTAGTCATTTTTTTCTGCATCATCTGCGCCTGGCGCATCAAATCGTTCATGCCTCGCACGGTATCCTCCTGCAGCGCCGGGTAAGGCGCTCTTCATTCCTTCATTCATGGCTCGCGGCTTCGCCGCGAGCCTGTCCGTAGTCCAGTATGGCCCCTTTCAGGGTTTTCATAACCGATTGCACGGCCTCGCGCTGTTCCAGCTCCTGGCGCAGGTTCTGCGCGGGCGCAGCCGGTCCAGCCTCTCCTTTTTCCGGGGCCAGTTGCGTATCCGGCCCAAAATAGGCCCGGGCCAGACGCTTCGCCATGGCCAGCATATCCTGTTTGCACACTCTTTTATACACAAAATCATTAGGACAGCGGATGATCAAGGTCTTGTCCGCATACTCGCCGCTCAGCTGCTGCAGCAAGGCGGCGAACTGCTGTTCCTGCTTTGCCTGTTTACAATAGGCGGTAAATCCTTGCCAGTCCAGGGAACGGCCAGGCGGGGGCGCAGAAAGCTGGCCTGCAGGCTGTACGGGCGCGGGAGCCTGCTGCTGCGCCGACGGGGAAGCCGGAGGAGCCGCGGGGAGAGGTCCGGCCGGCGCTTGAGCTTGCCCTGAGGGCGGCGTTGCGGGCGGAACAGTTTGTTGCGCCGGCGCAGGCTGAAAAGGAGCAGATTGCTGCGGAGGACCAAATCTCCGGGGCGGCGGACCGCTCGTTGACGGACCGTACTGTTGCCCGCCATGCCCGGCTGCAGGCGGGGCCGGTGCTCCGCCTGCCTGGCCGCCGGCAGGCTGGCCAAGCTTTTCGGTTGGCAGCAGCCGGGGCAGATAGGCCAGGTTAAGCAGCAACAGCTCCAGAGCCATGGCCGGCTCCAGGCTGGTGAGCACGCGGCGCTGGCCCTCCAGTGTCATCTGCCAGGCGGCGTGAATGTGCGAAAGCGTCAGCTTCTGCGACCACTCCAGCCACTGCCGGGCCTCGGCTTCGTCCATTTCCAGCGAAGTTTCCAAGGCCGCCAGGCCCTGCTCCCCGGCCTGGTTCAGCAAAAAGAGCGTCCTCCAGATAGTGGTCAGCTCCCGCAGGAAAAAACCCAGGTCCAGCCCCTGGTCCAGCACCTGGCGCACCAGTTCTGTCACGGCCAGGGGGTCGGCCTCGCGAATGGCCTCCATGAGGTTGAAAAATATGTCCTGCCCGGCCAGACCGAGCACGCTGCGCACGTCCGCTTCGGCCAAACTCTCCCCGCCCAAGGCCAAGGACTGGCCCAGCAAGGACATGGCGTCGCGCACGCTGCCTGCGCCGCGCCGTGCGATGAGCCGCACCGCTCCCGGTTCATAGCCCACGCCTTCTGCGTCCAGAATCTTTTGCAAATGCGCTTCCAGCCCGGCCAGGGGCAAACGCTTGAAAATATAGTGCTGGCAGCGGCTGATAATGGTTGCCGGAAATTTGTGCGGCTCGGTGGTGGCCATAATAAAGGTCACCCGGCCGGGCGGCTCCTCCAGGGTCTTGAGCAACGCGTTGAAGGCCTCCCGAGTGAGCATGTGCGCTTCGTCAATGATGAACACCTTATAGCGGCACTGCATGGGCGCGTACCCGATGTCCTCCTTCAGCCGCTTGGCGTCGTCTATGCCCCGGTTAGAGGCGCCGTCAATTTCCACCACGTCCACAGCCGTGCCCGCGGTAATCTGCCGGCAGTGGGAGCATTCGTTGCACGGCTCGGCAGCCGGGCCGTTCAAGCAGTTCACAGCCTTGGCCATAATGCGGGCGATGGTGGTCTTGCCCACTCCCCGGGTGCCGGAAAACAAATACGCCGGGGCAATGCGGTCTTCCGCCGCAGCCCGGGAGAGAATGGAGCGGATGGTTTCCTGCCCGGCCACGTCGGCAAAACGCTGGGGCCTGTGCTTTGCAGTCAGGGAGCTTTGCGCCATGTAGTACACCCAAAAAGCCGGCCCGCTCCGGCTGTCCGGAACGGGCCGGGGAAGTTACACAGTATAGGTATGCAGCCACTTGGCGTAGGTCTTGTTCTCGCCGGTGACTATCTTGAAGTATTCGCTTTGCAGATGTTTGGTAATGGGGCCGGCCTTGCCTTCGCCGATGGTTCGCAGGTCCACTTCGCGCACAGGCGTCACCTCGGCCGCAGTGCCGCAGAAAAAGACTTCGTCCGATACGTAGACTTCGTCGCGGGTGAATTGCTGCTCCACCACTTCGTAGCCCAGGTCCCGGGCCAGGGTGATGAGCGACTGGCGGGTGAAGCCTTCCAGTATGGACGTCAGGGGCGTGGTCTTGATGACGCCGTCGCGGACGATGAAGACGTTTTCACCTGTAGCTTCAGAGACATAGCCGTTCACGTCCAGCATCAGGGCCTCGTTGTAGCCGTCAGACACGGCTTCCATCTTGGCCAGCACGGAGTTGACGTAGTTGCCGGAGCACTTGGCCTTGGTCATCATTACGTTGACGTGGTGCCGGTTGAAAGAGCCGGTCTTGACCCGGATGCCTTTTTCCAAAGCTTCTTCGCCCAGGTAAGCGCCCCAGGGCCAGGTGACGACGACAGTGTGGATGGGGTTGTCGCCAGGGTGTACGCCCATGGCGCCTGCGCCTACAAAGGAGATGGGCCGGATGTAGCCGGAGTCCATCTTGTTCGCCTGCAGGGTTTCCACGCAGGCGGCGACGATATCTTCCTGGCTGCGCCCAATGTTCATGCGTAAAATTTTGGCGGTGTCGAACAGCCTTTTAATGTGGTCTTCAAGCCGGAATACAGCCGACGAGCCGTCTACGCACTTGTAGGACCGTATGCCCTCAAAAGCGGCGACGCCGTAGTGGAGGGTGTGTGTGAGCACATGAACGTTGGCCTCGTCCCAGGGAACGAGTTTGCCGTCGAACCAGATGGAGTCCATTTTCTGCACCATGGCCAGACCTCGATAGCGTAAAAGGGATTAATGAGCCGCCGGGCAATCGCCCGGGTCCATTGCCGGTGGATTGGTCAGGCTAAAGAATTCCTGCCAGGGGGTCAACTATGTTCCTTAATGCGCAAGAGGACGGCTCGGGCGGCGGGGTTGTCCGCCCGGGCCGTCAAGGGAGGAGAAGCAGAACGTCAAACTCTTACAAACCAAGCGACTGCAGCTTTTCGACGACAGCTTTGGCGTCCTCGGCTCCAGGGGCCAGGGGCAACCGATGCAGCACGCCCAGGCCTTCGCTCCATTCGTGAAATTCTTCGTCGCTCATGGGACTGGCCATGGCCGTGTTGATCATGGCGTTTATAGTCATCAGTTCCGCCACAAAATCACGCGGCGCCCCGTCTGGCAGTTCATGGTCCACTACCGCCATGTGCATATCCCCGGCTTTGGCCGCCTCCCTGGCCGAGGCTGCATTGCCGGCCAGGGACACGGTCACGCCGGGAAGGGCCTTCAACGTTTCCATAAATTCTTCCCACTGCTCTGCACTGGGCGAAACCACCAATATGTTCATACGGTATTCCTTTTATCCGGTTTTGCCGCAGCATGATCCCGGCCCGGCGCAGCCGGCTGCGCCAGGGGTGGAGCCGCAGCACGCTGTGTCCCCCGGTCCAGAAACGCCCGCGCCGGTTTTGCCGGTCAGCGAACTGGTGACGGACATTTGCCGCTTCGTATTGCCTGAGCCGCACTCTGGGCAGGCCGGATTGGCCCCGGCCCGCAGCTCCAGCGCCTCGCCTTCAAACCCACAGTCCGTGCAGCTGATGTCAAAAATAGGCATGGCCCTCTCCTTGTGAGCTATTTCCTGAAACAATGGCGCATTGTCTCAAAATCGAGCGTTGCCTCAACGCGAAAATGCGCGAGTCTGGCAATTACAGGCTGGGCGCTTGCGCCGCGCCGCAGGTCTGGTTCTGGGTGAATTCCTGCAGCTTGCCGGCCAGCAGCGCTTCGACCGCCGCGCCTACGCTGGGAGCTACGCCGCCGTAAAACACCTGAATGCCTACCTGGTTGAAGCCCATGAGCGGCCGCAAGCCCATGCCGCCGGCAATGAGGGTGGTGACGCCGTTCTGCTTCAGGTGGTTCACCGGGGCCATGCAGCCGCCCTGCTGGTGCGGCACGTTGGGCAGGTTGGAGACTTCCAGCACCTTCCCTTCTTCTGCGTCCACCACAGTGTAGATGTCGCAGTGGCCGAAGTGGGCGCCCAGGCCTGCTTCCAGGCCGCCAGGATGTTGCGAGGGAACGGCAATACGTATCTTTGTCATTGCTATACTCCTGTTATGTTTTTGCTTTGCTTTTTTCCCGGGCCAGGGATTCGATGCATTCCCAGGCCTGGCGCAGTGTGTCTACGACGGGCGCTTTTGCTTCGCCAGCGGCGGCTTCGGTCACTGCCTGCCGGCGGACCATGGCCCGAGTCACTTCCTCGTCGTGGGGCAACTTGCCGGCCACGGGGTATCCCTTGTCCCGGCAATAGGTTTCAATGCGCGCCTCTTCGTCCAGGTTCAAGTCATGCTTGTTGATGAGCACCGCGGGGGTAATGCGGAAATGGGCGCACAGCTCGGCCACGCGCTCCAGATCGTGCCGGCCTGAAGGCGTGGGTTCAGTCACAATGACGGCCAGGCTGGCCCCTGATAATGAACTGATAACCGGGCAACCGATGCCGGGCGCGCCGTCGCACAGGATCAGGTTCATATTCTTCGCTGCGGCGAGCTCTCGGGCCTGCTGCTTGAGCAGGGTCACCAGCCGGCCGGAGTTCTCCTGGCCCGGAAACAGCTGGGCGTGGACCATGGGCCCGAAGCGGGTCTCGGAAACGTACCACTGCCCGCAGCGCCGGGCCGGGAAGTCTATTGCCTGCTCGGGACAAAAGGTTACGCAGACCTTGCACCCCTCGCAGCGCAAGGGGTCCACGGCATGGCGTCCGTCCTGCTCCACTATGGCCCCATAGTGACACATCTCCATGCAGGTCCCGCAGTTAACGCACTTTTCTGGGTCTACCACCGCCTCATTGCCGGAAACGAATTCCTCGGTCCGCTGCACTTTCGGCTGCAGCAGAATGTGCAGGTCCGGCGCGTCCACGTCCAGGTCGCAGATGACCGGTTCGCCGGCCAGATGGGCCAGGGCCGCAGTGACCGAGGTCTTGCCGGAGCCGCCTTTGCCGCTGATGACCACAATTTCGGTAATGGGCTGGGAATCAGGCATGGCTGGCCTCCTGTGCGGCAAGGTTGCGCAGTCCGTCCCGCAGCTGGATAAAGGTTTGCCGCAGTTCAGGCGAGATGTCCGCCACAAGCCGACCCTGGGAATACCCGGCGGCTATGGCCCGGTCGTAGGGTATTTCCGCCAGCACGGGCAGCTTGTGTTCAGCGCAGTACTCCTGCACGGAGGCGTCGCCCAGGCCGGCCCGGTTGATCACCACCCCCATGGGCTTGCCAAAGGGAGAAAAGGCTTCGTGGGCCAGTTTGAAGTCGTGATAGCCAAAAGGCGTGGGTTCAGTGACCAACAAAATGAGGTCTGCGTCCATCACTGCTGTAACAGCCGGGCAGCTGACCCCGGGAGGAGCGTCGACGACTGCGTCTTCCGGGCCGTCAGCCGCAGCCAGAAGCCCGTCCAGCTGGTGCTTCACCTCGCGCATCAAGGGCGGGCTCATGGCCTCGCTGATGCGCAACGTACCCATCATAAACTCTATGGAAACATCCCCCGCCGCTACTGTTCCGGTTTCTATGGTCCCCAGCTCCCGCCGGCCCGGCGAAAGAGCCTTCTCCGGGCATATCGCCAGACAGCCGCCGCAGCCGTGGCACATCTCCGGAAAGGTGAGCAACGTGTCCGCCATAACGGTAATGGCCTTAAACTGGCACAGCTCTGAACACTGCCGGCACAGCGTGCACTTGCTCTCGTCTACGACCGGAATCTCCAGGGCCACTGTTTCACGCACCCGTATGTCTGGATTGAGAAACAGGTGCAGGTTGGGCTCCTCCACGTCCAGGTCAACGGCGGCCAGGGGGCGGTCCCAAACCCGGGCGAGGGAGGCGGAAACAGTGGTTTTGCCTGTGCCGCCCTTGCCGCTTGCTACTGCTACTATCATGTCAGACCAGTCCTTATTTAGTACGCCTTGAACATTTTCTGATACTCAAGAATGTTCCAAAGTTTTTCAGGGCCGACTACTTGTTGGGCGAAGCAGCCATGGCCACTTGGCCGTTCTTGTAGCGCTCCACAGCTTCGGCCACGGTCACGCCGTCCAGGTCCTGGCCCACTTGCAGCCCGGCGGCTTTCAGGGCCTGAAAGGCCTTGGGACCAACAAACCCGGTCAGCACCACCTTGGCCCCGGCGTCGGCCACTCGCTGGGCGGCCTGGATGCCTGCGCCGTGGGCCATGGCCTGGGAGCCTCCGTTATCAATGTATTCAGTCTCCATGGTCTCCACATCCACCACCACAAATCCTCCAGCCCGGCCAAACCGGGGGTCTACCTTGTCCTGCAGTGTGGGACCTTCGCTGGTGACGGCTACCTTGGTCATGTCAAACTCCTTTGGCGCTTTGCGCGTCTGTTCTGAAAATTCAGGGGGTTCATGCAGTTCGTAATGCCCGCCCTCAATGCGCAGGGTCCGCCCCTGCACCAGAGCCCGGGTCACGGCCTTGCGGCCCCGGGCCAGTATGCGGCCAAAGGTGTGCCGCGAAACGTGCATGCGTTCTGCGGCCTCTCCCATGGTCATGTCTTCCAAATCGGCCAGGCGCATGGCCTCCAGACTCTCCACGTGCAGCTGCACTTCCGCCTGCCGACAGGGCGAGGCCGCGCACAGCGGCGCGCCATGGGGCTTAAAAGAGGAGACGTCTGGCTCCTGGAAGATGCGGCAACATTTTCGCGGGCGCGGCATATACTCATGTCCTTTTGTTTTGCTCAAACGAGCAATTAAAACGCCAAAAGCCTCCTGTCAATACTTTCCCGCAAAAAAAAGGGGAGTCAGTCTCAACGAAACCCACTTCGTTCTAACGCCTCAGTATGTCTGGAAACTGAGCCAATTGCCTTGCCATGCCCTGCGCATTCGGGACGTTTAGCGGCCTTGACCGAGTGTTACAGAGGTTGAGGCTGCATTATTGCAAGACTCACATATACGAAAATACCTTTTTGTTGCGTCACTTATTGCATTCACTGTTCTGCAATTGTGCACCTATGGCGGCATGCATTTTTTTTAAGCTGGCCTGTCACAAAAAGAGTACTGCATACATGTCAATAAGACGCAACGGCAAGTTGCGTCGTACACTGCGCTGCTTACAATGCTGGCTATACAACACTACTTTTTTCGAATACACGAAACGTTTCACACTTGGGCTTCTTATAAGGTCATTTTATACCTGCATTCGAATTGGGAGCGGCATATCACTTTTACGCGATTATGGAGGACATGAAATGATCACAAACGGTTGCAACGCCGGCACAGACCAGAAGCAGCGGGCAAAGGTTATCGGGTTTCTGCGCGGCAACATGGATGCAGTGGCGTTTTGCGAGCTTGTCTTCTTTATCAGCCAAGTTTGGGACGACCTGATAGACGGCGACAAGCCAATAGACCGGGAAAATGTGAACCGCGCTTTCTGGGCGGCCCTGGTCTCCATCCCCTGGAACCCTTTTTTTGCCCGGCACGCCAACGTGCTGGGCCCCATCATGCGCGCTTACATTGCCGACTGGTTCGCGGCCAACGATCTGGAGCAGGGCAGCGAGCATGACCAGACAGTCGCCTTTGCCTTGCGCGACGCTGTGGGCGGCGTTTTGGTGCAGTGCGCGTACCTGGTGGGCGGTTATGAATGGATGCGGCGCACTGCCCCGGACATCCGCCGGCTGGTGCATGATGAAAACCTTGACGACTATCTGAGAGGGCTCAAATGAGTTACGATTTTTTTGGCGACACTGGCGGGCTGTTGGACACAGTTCTGGACCTGGGACAATCTGGCTGGAACCTCTACCAGGATTACGAACAATGGCAAAACGCAGGCGAAATGGCGGGCCAGTATGCAGACTTGGCCTCCACCTCTTCTGAGTTGCAGTCCGCAATTGCCGCCCAGAAGCTGGCCCTGGCCACCGACCAGTGGACCACCTACAAGGATGATTTTCTCCCTTTGTACGAAAGCATGCTTTCCGCCACCACAGACGAGATAGAACTTTTTGCGCCGCTCAAGAAGGCCCAGGTGGACCAGGCCTTGGCCGACCTGGCCAAGTACGCTTCACTCAAGGAAGCGCAAGTGGACGAAGCGCTTTTTGACCTGAGCTTGTACCGGCCGCTCAAAGAGGCTCAGGTGGAGGACGCTTTGGGGAGCATGAAACTCTACCAGCCCCTGAAGCTGGCTCAGGTGGAACAGGCCCTGGCGGACTTGGAGCTGTACCAGCCGCTGAAAGAAGCCCAGGTGCAGGACGCCTTGCAGGACCTGGAAACAGGCCGGGAAGTCAAAGACGCCCAGTCGCGCCAGCTGTTGAGGAACCTGGACCTGTACGCGCCCCTGGTGGAGCAGTACGCAAAAGCAGCCGCCCAGGGCGAGGAGGCAGACACGGGCCAGGTCATGTCCCTGGCGTCAGCCGACGTGGCCCAGGCTTTTGCCCGGCAGCGTGACAGCAACCAGCGCCAAACCGCCGGCCGGGGGCTGCAGCCGGGCCAGGCTGCTTTTGCAGACCTGGTCATGGACGTGGAAGAAGCCGCAGCTGACGCAGCCGCGCGCACCCGGGCCAGGCAAACCGAGAAACAACGGACGGAAGACGAATCCAAAGCCATGTTAGGGTCGGCCCTTTCCCTGCTGGCGCCCAGCACGGCCGGCTCCCCGGCGTCAGCCAGCTACGCCCTGCAGCCGGCCAGCTTCGCTTCCCTGTCCTCGTCCTACAGCGCTCCGGCTGCGCCCAACCTGGCCGCCGGCGTGGGAGGAACAGATTTTTCCAGCCTCTCTGCGCCCAGCTACGGTCTGCCCTCGTCCCCGCTCTCCAGCGTTTCCGCCCTGCTTTCCGACGCCGGCGACTACTACGGACAGTTGGCGCATTCATACGCCGGACTCAGCCAGCAGGCAGGGGGCAACTACGAGCAACTCACCCAGTCCATGATCAACGCCGGGACAGACATTCTCTATTCCGGGCTGGACCTGCTGGGGTTCAACACTTAGGGATACTGGCCTCACGGTGAAAAGGGTTGGCGCATGGGGCTATCTGGCCGACATTGTTTTGTAACAAAAATACGTCATACACTTTAGATGACTATCTTCTCTGTCCTGGCGCGCTGTGCAGTGCTGACGGCGTTTATTGTCTCTTGCGTTGCGCTATCCCTCCCGGGAGCAGTTATGGCGGCGGATATTTCCCTGTTTACGGAAAATCTGCCGCCGTACAACTATTTGCAAAACGGCGAGCTCAAAGGCGTCAGTGTAGATTTGGTCAAGGAAATATTGCGGCGTACGGGGGATACCGGCCATTTCCAGGTCCACGCCTGGCCCTGGGCGTTCAAGTCAGTGCGTAAAGGGGGCCCGGACACCGCCATTTTCACCATAGCCGAGCATTCCCAAAGAACTGAGATGTTCCGGTGGGTGGGACCTCTTCTCTCCATGAGCAGGGTGTTCTTTGCCGACGCCAGATGGCGGACCCCCATGACAACTTTGGAAGAAGCAAAAAAATACCTAGTCGGCGTAAGCAAGGACAATGTCCTCCACGCTTTTTTACTAGAGCACGAATTCCCGAAGATAAGCGTTTCCGCTCAGGGCGGACTGTTCGAGAATCCCAAGCTGCTGCTTAGCAACCGCATCCAGTTGTGGCTTGAAGACCGCCGGGTGGTTCGCTACAAGTCGCAAGCCATGGGCATTGACCCCGGCTCTTTCAAAGAATTGTTTGCCCTGCCCCCGGTGCAAGGCTACATCGCCTTTTCCCTGGCCACCAGCCAGGAGCGCATAGACGTTTGGAACGCTGCGCTGCAAGAGATGAAAGCCGACGGAACCTGGGCGGCAATAGCCGAAAGTTTTTGACACGCCCCCGCTATTCTTCTGATTCGTCTTCTTCTTTGTCTTGTTTTCCGTCTTCGCCCTTGGCTTGTTTTCCTATTTCTTCCAGCACGCGAAAGGGCAACCCCAACACGCCGGTGACAATGTCCACGGCAGAGCCGCCAATGCGCCCGATGGTTCTGCCCAGCATAGAGGGCAGGCTGACGTTTACATCCGGTTCATCCAGCGAACCGGTAATGCGCACCGGAATGGTGGGCAACCCGGTGATGTTGTAATTCACGTCGTACTCCATGGCCCAATCCGGCAAGTTCAAGACCCCGCCGCCATTGGCCCGGACCATGCCGCCTTCCATGTGCAGGTCGTCATTGGTCACCACGCCGTCCTTGGCCAGTACATGGGCCGTGGCCTGGGTAAACGCGGTGCGGTCCTTTTTGCCGGTTTCTTCTTCCGACGTTTTCTTGGGCCCGAAAAAGGTGTGAAATCCCTCGGTAACGTCCAGATTCGCTTCGCCGCCCAGACTCAGTATCCGGCCGTCGTACGTCCAGCCCCGGGTGTTCAGGGTCATGTCCAGGTCCGCTGCGCCGCCTATGCGGTCAAAGTCGAACAGGTCGCTGAGTAATAGTTCCATACGGAACTTCGTGGCCTTGGCCTGGGTGGACAAGGCGAGAATGGGGTGCACGTCCACCTGCAGGGTCCCGTTCAGGTCGCCCCCATAGAATCCGCCATGCAACGGCCCCACGTGCACGGAGTTATCTTCTATGCGCACATCAGAGGCGACATTGTCGCCCCGGAAATTGTAGAGTTTGAACGTCCCCACCTGCAGCCGTCCCTTAGCGTACAAAGCGCCCAGCGGCGAGTCTGCGGGCTTTTCCGCCAGAGCTTCAACCTTTGGGTCTGCCTTGCCCCGCTCTGTTGGCTCGGTGTTGCGATAGTTGTCGCAGTCCAGGTTGTCTACAAAAAGGTCGAACAGTATGCGAGGACCGGCCATGTCCGCCAGCTGCACTGCGCCGGAAAAATTTACTCCGTCCAGAGCCAGCTGCAGGCCGTCCAGACGCGCCTGCAGCGCCTGCAGGTCCCAGTTTTCCATGGTTCCGGAAAGCCCGGCGCTTAACGACGCCTGACCAAAAGCCTTGGGGTTTGAGATGGTCCACAACTCCACGTCCAGCTTGCGGAAAAGGTCCCGCGGCACAAAGCTGGAGGTTTTCACGGTTCCGGAAAAAGCCGGCCCTGTGAACACGTCTTCCGCCGCCAATCTTCCGGAAAGACCTATGCCCAGCCCATGAACCAGATACTCGGAAAGTTCCAGACGTTCGCGGTCCAGGTCCAGGCCGCCTTTGGCTTGCACCCGAAGGTCCAACTTTTTCTGCTTCAACCCCAGCCCGTGGTAGCTCGCCCGCAGCCGCCCCCCGGTCAACGCCGCCAGGTCCCATGTGTTCAAGTCAACATGCGCCTTGCCGCTCAAAGATGCAGAGACTTTTTTACTAGGCAGCGCCAGTTCAACGTCAGCGCTTGCCGTAAAGGGGGCTGTCTTTGCTGCGTTGCCGGGCGCTCTGCGCCAGGCCCCGTCTACAACGGCGCTCTCGAATTCAACAACTGTGCGTTGGTCTCCTTCTCCTGGCAGGGCGACGCGCCCCGGTCCCAATTTCACCTGGGCTGAACCGCGCAAAGACTCCAGAATTTTCTTCTGGTGTTGCCCCTGACCGGCGGCTGTAATACGAAGATCACACCGGGTGTCTAAAAAGCTGGAATGGCTGTATTCCGGTGTTGCGCCGGCCGCACGGAGCAGCGCTGCGGGGTCCGCCTGGACCAGCTTCAGAGAGAGTTCGTACCGGTTCTCACTGTTGTCTTTTGCGCCGGCTCGTTTGCCAGACAACTCCCCCGAAGCCTGGCCTCCGGCAAAATCCTTGGCCTGAACGCCAAAGGAAAAGCCGGCCTTGTCAAGCGTTACCTGCAGCACCGCTCCTTGAACAACGGAGCCGGGCAACACCGCTTCCTTGCAGCGCAACCGGCCACTGACAGCCGCTGGCGGCGCAGCAGCCAAGGCGCCAAGAAATGCGCCCAGGGAAGCAGTATTCTTTCCCGTGGCCTCAGCCGCGCCCATTGTTTGTGCTACGGCGCTCCAGTCGAGCTTGGGAACGGCCAGATCAAACGAGAGAGCCGGCGTTCCCTCCCAGGAATAAGCGGCGGAGCCGGAAAGTTGAGTAGAGACCGCTTGCAACTGCAAGCCGGACACCGCCGCCTTGCCAGGCTGCAGGGCCAGAGACGCGCTGCCGTGCAAGCCGGGCAACATGCCCAGGATAGACGCCGGCGCAAAGGGGACAAGGGCCGCGTCCGTGACTGATACGGATATATCCCCGTCCAGCCGGGGCTCGGCCAGAGAAGCAGCGTCGCCGGAAAGCCCGCCGTTGAGAGTAAGGCCCGGTAACGAGAGCTGCATGTCCGCCAGGCTGACCGGCCCGGCGGTGTCCACGCTGAGCATTCCCTGCAGCGAAACGGCAACCGGGCCGTCCGGCCCGGCTAACTCCGCCTGTGCGTCCACGGCCGTGCTCTGGGTGGTCAGCCGCAGCGCCTCCCCGCCAAGCGCCGCCTGTAAATCGGCGCCGCCTCGAAAAACTGCCTGCAGCTCGTGTCCGGCGTGCTGCGCCGCCGCCTGCAGCGTTGCCCGCCGCAAGCTGGCGGTCATGGTTTCCGGGTCCACGGCGCAGCCAGCCTGCAGGGCAAAGCTTGCCTCCAAGTCCGTGTCCAGCAAACGCGCGCTGCAGGAAAGGGAAAGATCAAACGACCAGCCGCCGCCCATGTCCAGCATGACGCCTGACGCCTCGGAGGTCTGGCCGGAAACGGCGTCTTCCCAGTGGACGGCCCCTTGGGTAATGGAAATTCCCTCCCATTGGCGCAAGCTCAGGGTTTCCAGACCGCCTGCAAATGTATCCGAAGAAGCGCCGGCGGCGGCAGAGGACAGGTCAGCCCAATTGGCCTCTCCCTGGCTGTTGCGGCCCAGGCGCAGAACCGGACGCTCCACAAGCACCTTGTCCAGGATCAGAACCTGCTCCAGAAGCAGTGTTTTCAGATTAATCCGCAGCTTTACAGAATCTGCTGTAAAAAAAGGGGAAAGGCCTTTTGCGTTGTAACTGGTCCCATTGGCGTTCCAGCTTGCAGACTGGGCCATGCGGATTCCCTGGGCTTTTACCCCCAGCCAGGGATAGAAGGCCGGCGTCAACGGGCCGGCAATGGACACCTGGCGGCCAGTGCGTTGGCTGGCGGCGTCGGCAATGGTTTGCCGCCAGTCTACGCTGGACAGGTAATACCAGCCCGCCCCAGCCGCCGCGGCCAGCAGCAGAAGGGCCGTCAGTAAAACTGCGCCCAGTAAGCGCCACAGGCGCCTGGCTCGTTTTGGCTGCTTCGGGGCCTTTTTCTGGCTGGCTTCCGTATTATCCGTCTGGCGAGCGAGAAGCGATTTTTCACGCATCGGCATTGCTCACGCTGCGGCGCAGGCGGGTGTGCATTATATAGCTTTCTTATTCGCCTGCTTGTCCGCTGTTTCTTTCAGGCCATGCTTTTTTAGAAGGTTGTAGTAGCTGGCCCGGGAGACTCCGGCCACTTCCACAGCCTTGGCTACGTCGCCGCCGCTTTGCTCTATCAGGGCGTCTACATAGCGGCGCTCCATCTTCTCCTTGAACTCCTTGAGCGGGGGAAGCTGGGCCGGCATGGCTGTCACGTCAAGCTCTGCGGCGGCGGACGTTTTGGCGATTTTTTTGTTTGCGGCAGGGGCTTTCTTCTTTTTTGGGACGGGTTCTGACAGGGCGGCGCTGACAAAGACTGCGACATCGCCATCCACAGGCTTTTGCAAGGTTTTGCGGCCGTCCTGGCCGGGTTTTACGCCGGCAGGGGCCAGCAGAGCAGTGCGCACCCCTGCATTTTCAAACTCCGGCGCGGCGTTTTCGCCGCTTCCATCCGGCAAGACCAGGTCGAGCAGCACCAAGTCCCA
>CAYTSA010000020.1:27462-48727 GCA_964440345.1 uncultured Desulfovibrionaceae bacterium
CAAGTCCCACTGTCCTGTCTGGCGGGCCATGCTGGCTTCTTGCAGGGTGTACACGTGCTTTGCGTCATGTCCAGCTTTCTGGACAAGTCCCGCCAGTTCCCGCCCGTGCATGATGTTGTCTTCAACAATCAAAATCCTGGCCATTGCGAGCTTCCTCCTGGTTCGATACGACCTGCTCCGGCTGCGCCGCTGCATGCTGCAGAGTATGGACCCAAAGCACAGTGAATGGGCTGCGAAAGGTTTGCGCCTGCATCAATCCATCGTTGCCTCCACCATACTTCAAAGAAAAAAGCAAGGCAAGAAAGCTGGAAATGCTAAACCCACCGCCTGGCCAGCGCTGTCAGGCGATGGATTGAGTCTGCCGCGAATACTTGTCTTTGCCCTCTTGATACTGTAACGTTGTTCAACATTATAAAAAGCGGAGCCTTTGTTGCATCTTCCGCACGGCGCCACCTAACATGTCAGAGATACAAGTTAAACTTCTTTCAGCAGTCGATCAGTTACCGGCCTTCCCTAAAAGCGTGCAACAAGTACTTACGCTTTCCCAGGATGTGAACTGTTCGCCCAAAGAACTGGTGGACGTCATTAAGCACGACCCCATTTTCACCATGAAAATCATCAAGTTGGTGAATTCTCCCTTTATCGGTTTGCGCCAGAAAATCACCTCCATCCAGCAGGCCAGCGTGTACTTGGGCCTGAACACCCTGAAAAACATGGCCCTCAGCCTAGCCACCATAGGCTCGCTGCCCAGGAAGAACAAAGCCGGGTTTAGCATGGACGCCTTCTGGCTCCATTCGCTAGCCGTAGCCGCCATAACCAAGAAGCTGGCTGAACAACAGGACGTCTCCCGCGCGGGCCAGGAGGACCTTTTTTCCGCGGGGCTGCTGCACGACGTGGGCAAGGTAGTCTTTGCCGTCTTTCTCTCCGAAGAATTCAAAACTGTTATGGACGAGGTCGCCGCCAAACAACTTGTCTTTCACGAGACCGAGGCGAACATCATCGGCGCAGACCACGCCGCCATGGGCGCCATGGTGGCTGACAAATGGGACCTGCCGGAAACGTTGACCGCCATCATTGCCGGGCACCACAACACTGAGCGTGCCGACCCGGAACTCAACGTTGAATCGGCCATCGACTGCATCGCCACCGCAGACTTGGTGTGCAAGAAAATCAGCTTCGGAGGCGCCGGCTCTGTGACTGTAGAGCCCGTCCCCGTTTCAGCAGCCGCCCGGTTCGGCGCCAACATTGACGCTATCATCGAATCCATTCCCAACCTGGATAAGGAATTGGATAAAACCCGAATTTTTATCGAGGTCTGACACGTGATCATTACCCTTCGTGGCGTCCGGGGGTCCTTGCCCTCGCCTGGGCCGGACACCATTACCTATGGCGGCAACACCACCTGTTTGGACATTGTCACGGCTGATGGAGAGCGGATCATCATTGACGGCGGCTCCGGCGTGCGCGGCGTGGGTGAAGAGCTGGCCATAACAATGCCCATAGAATGCTCCTTTTTCATCACCCACACCCACTGGGACCATATCCACGGCTTGCCCTTCTTTATTCCTCTGTTTGTGCCGGGAAACTCCATCACCATCTATGGCCCGCCCGACCCCGTCTCCATGAACACCATGCAGGACGCCCTGGCCGTGCAAATGACCTACCGCTATTTCCCGGTCCGCGAGGCCGAACTTAAGTCCAACCTGAAATACGAAACCCTTATGGAAGGCCAAACCGTCCAAATAGGCTCAACTACGATCACGTCCGTCCTGATGAACCACTCTGTCATCAATTTTGGCTATAAAATTGAAGAAAACGGCAAAAGCTTCTTCTTCTCCGGCGACCACGAACCGCACCGCAACATTTACAGCCCGGACGACGAAGAGTACGCCGAATATCAGCACATAATGGATGAAAAAACAGAAGACATCGTCTCCTTCATCCGTGGATGCGACTGCGTAGTGTTGGATTCCCAATATACTGAGGAAGAATACCCCGCCAAAATCGGCTGGGGGCACTCCACATTCGACCAGTCCATCAAGCTGGCCCGCCGGGCGGAAGTCAAACGCGCCCTGCTCACCCACCACGACCCTGCCCGCACCGACGCCCAACTGGAAGCCATAGAGGCCGACCTGCTGGACCGCTACGCCGGCCAGGCGCTGGACTTTGCAGTGGCCCGGGAAGGTACGCGCATAGAGCTGTAAGTAAACAACGCTAGCGCATTTTCGCGTTGGGACAACACTCTCCCCTGAAACAGTGTACAATTTTTTCAGGAAAATGCTCTACAATGCTCCAAAGCGAACAGGGTCTGCGCGCATGGCAAGAAGCGCAGCGATATCCAGTGCGATCCACCAGCTTACTCACCGTCGCCGGTTGAGCGCCCGCCACACTCCATACCCCGCAGCAGCTGCGGCCAGGCAAAAGAAACCCTTGCCCAGCCAGGAAAGCGCGCGCAGGTTGCCTGCCTTGCCATGCAGATGCGCGTCAAGAAACAAGTCGGCCATGAGCAGCAGCGCCGCCAGCAAGGCCAGCCCGCCAATGGCGTAGCGCGCCAGCGTGCGGCCAAGGGGCGGCTTGCGCCAGCTGCCCGCAGGCCCGCCTGTACGGCGCAGCAGGGAAAGCGCCAGAAATCCAAACGCCGCCAAACCAATCAACGCCGCAACCAGCAGGGCCGTATTCTGCGCAGATTCCATCATCGCCGCTTCGCTCCATAGGTTTTTTCCATATACAGTCTCCTGCCGGCCCCTTTGCTTTCCCCGCCTGCTGGTGCTAACAATAGCCGGATGGACGCTGCAACTTTATGGAACGGCCTGGGCTGGCCATTGCTGCGCATATTGGGCTTTGTCTCGCTGGGCCTGTTCATCGCCATCCTCATTGAATCATTGAACTGGACCCACGCCATGGCCAAGGCTGCTGCGCCGCTGGTGCGCATAGGCCGGCTGCAGGATATATCCGGCGCGGCTTTTTCCATGGCCTTTTTCTCGGGCGTGGCGGCCAACACCATGCTGGCGGAAAACTACGACCAGGGCAAGCTGACCAAGCGCGAGCTTATTTTCTCCAACCTCTTTAACAGCTTGCCAACCTATTTTTTGCACATGCCCACGCTGTTCTTTGTCACGCTGCCCTTCCTGGGCGGCGCAGCCGTGGTCTACGTGGGGCTCACTTTTCTTTCTGCGCTGTTACGCACGGCGTCCATAGTGATCATGGGCCGCCTCTTTCTGCCTCCGCTGCCGGAGGGCTGCGTGGTCTGCCGGTTGGACGAACAAAAATCCTTGACCTGGGCTGAAACCCTGCGCAAAGCCTGGCGGCAGTTCACAAAACGCATCAAGCGGATCATTATTTTCACAACACCCATCTATGCCGGTATTTTCTTCCTGAACAGGGAAGGTTTCTTCACCTGGCTGCAGGAGTCGGTCTTCAGCCAGATAGAGCTTTCCTTTTTGCCGGCCAAGGCCATGTCCATCGTGGTGTTCTACGTGGCGGCCGAAGCCACAGCTGGCCTGGCGGCGGCTGGAGCCATGCTGGACGCAGGCGACCTGGCGGCCAAAGACGTGATCATGGCCCTGCTGGTGGGCAACATCCTCTCCTCGCCCATGCGGGCATTTCGGCATCAGTTCCCTTACTACGCGGGCATTTTCTCGCCGCGTACAGCCATGAACCTGATCATCTACAACCAGACCCTGCGAGCCGCCAGCGTCGCGCTCGTAGCTGCAGGCTTTTATATGGCGGTGTAACCATGGAAGCAGCCCTGACAGCCCTGGCCCCGGTTTTCTGCATCGTCCTCATCGGCTACAGCCTGCGCCGGCTGCGGTTCTTGGACGACGGCTTCTGGCCCCATGCAGAGAAAGTCACGTACTACGTCTTTTTCCCGGCCCTGCTCTTTACCAGCCTGTCCACGGCTTCGTTCAACGACTACCCGGCCCTGCCCATGGGCGGCGCGCTGGTCACGGGCATTCTGGTCACTGCCGCGCTTACGCTGTTTTTGCGGCGTTTTCTGGAGTGTGACGGGCCAGCGTTCTCCTCGGTCTTTCAGGGCGCCGTGCGCATGAACACTTACGTTGGCATAGCCGGCGCCATGGCCCTGGCCGGCGACGAGGGCGTCACCCTTATCGCCATCGCCATTCTGGCCATTGTGCCCCTGGTAAACCTGCTCTGCGTGCCCATTTTGGCGCATTTCGGCTCCCAAGAAACGCACGGGGTGCGCACAGCGATTATCCAGATAGTCAAGAATCCGCTCATTTTGGGCTGCGCAGCGGGCTACGCCGTCAACGCCTCTGACCTGCCCCTGCCAGGGCCAGTGTTCGAGACTTTGCGCATACTGAGCAAGGCGGCGCTGCCCATGGGCCTAATGGCCGTGGGCGCCGGGTTGAACTTTGCCGCGCTGAAGACCCACGCAACGCCCATGGCCCTGTCTGCCGTGCTCAAGCTGCTGGTCTACCCCCTGGCCACGGCCATCGCCTGCGAGCTGTACAAGGTTCCAGACTCTGCGGCCCTGGTGGCGCTCATCTTCAGCGCGCTGCCCACAGCCTCGTCGTCGTACATACTGGCCAGACAACTGGGCGGCGACGCCTCGCTCATGGCCGGCGTCATCACCAGCCAAACAGTGGCTGCAGCCGTGACCATGCCTCTGGTGTTGTATTATCTCGTGTAAACTTTTTTTACAGCGCTTTTTGGGACCGCATTGCCATAAGTAATTCAACTAGCGGCAGCCGGATATGGTCGATTTCTGGCGACCGGTTCAAATCGAATCGTACTGTGACATGCAACCTTGCCGCCGCAAGGTTAGAGCATGCGCCATTGGAAATATAGAGATACTCTTATGCATTTTCTTGAAACAATTGTACATTGTTTCAGGAGCCAGCGTTGTCTCAACACAAAAATGCGCTAGAGCATTTCACTGTTGAAATGCTCTGCAAGGATTTGCTTGCAACTCATTGCCGTGAAATGCTATAATAACCGGGGAAGGAAAATTAAGCATAAAGAAAATTATATGTTATGGCCGCGAGGTGAGTCCGTGCTCTTTGAGCAGGGCGTACAACCTGGCTCTGGAGATGCCTGACACTGCGCAAGCATTCTTCATGTTGCCGCCGGTTTCGCGCAACAGCGTCTGCAGGTACATTTTTTCAAGGCGCTGCATAGCCGTCTTACGGTACTTTTTGAGGGGCGGCATGCAGCCCGGGTCCAGAGCAACATCCTCCAGGATGTTGCTTTTGACCCCCTCGTTTCCCCGGTCTTCCATGGGACGCCGGACCAGTTGCACCCGTATATCCACAGGCAGCCGCGCAGGGCTGAGCGCCGGCTCGTCCCCAGCTGCGGCTATGGCGCTCTCCACTGCGTTGGCCAGCTCCCGCACGTTGCCCGGCCAGTCATACTCCTGCAACGCTTCTATGCATTCCTGGGGGATGGTTTTCCCCGGCGTTCCCAGTCTTTTGCACAGAGAGGATGCAAAATGATACGCCAACATCGGGATGTCGTCCCGCCTGTCGCGCAGGGGCGGAATCTCCAGGGCAAAGGTCCGCAGCCGGAAAAGCAAATCCTGTCTGAATTTCCATTGCCGCACGGCGGCGTCCATATCCTTGTTGGTGGCGGCCACCAGCCTGAAATCGCTTTCCACCTCCCGCAGGCCGCCTACAGGCCGGTAGCGCCTGTCCTGCAGCACCCGTAAAAAGGTTTTCTGCATGGACAGTGGCATTTCCCCCACCTCGTCCAGAAACAGCGTGCCGCCGTGGGCCTGCAGCACAAGACCCCGGGAGGGCTTGTCCGCGCCGGTAAAGGCTCCCTTTTCATGGCCAAAAAGCACGCTTTCAACCAGGTTCTCCGGCAGAGAGGCGCAATCGACCACCACAAACGGACCGCGGCTGCGCCGGCTGTTCTCGTGTATGGCCCGGGCAAACAGCTCCTTGCCGGAGCCGGTCTCTCCAGTGATGAGCACGTTGGCCTCTGAACTGGCCGCCTGGCCCACCAGCTCCAGGCTGGCCAGCAGGGCGGGGCTTTCGCCCACCACGCCGCAGCGTTTAAGCACTACCGGGGGCGCGGCGTTGCGCTTTTTTCCGTGGTACTCAATGGCTCGTTGCACCGGCAGCTGTATTTTATTCAACGTGGGCGGTTTGGTGATGTAGTTCCAGGCCCCGCTACGTATGGCCAGTTCTGCTCCGTCTGGATCTCCGGAGCCGGAAAGAATGATGACCTGCGGCCGGGACCGGCTGTCGCGTATACGTGGCAGGGCCTCCAGGCCATTGCCGTCCGGAAGCCGAATGTCCAGTATAACCACCTCATATTCTTGCTCCTGTACCAGCTCCAGCCCGTGGGAAATGCTATAGGCGCATGTAGCAGTGTGGCCCATGCGCTCCACAACCATGCTGACCGCCTTGCACAGTTGCACGTCGTCGTCAATTATGAGGATATTCGCCATGGCTTAGCTGCCAATTCTTCCTGCTTCCTGTTTCAAAACCTTTGCAAAAACCGCCTTCAACTCCTCTAGCCGGAATGGTTTGCGCAGAAATTTTGACACGCCAAGCTTGCGGGCGTCCTCTGCAAGGACAACATGAGCGTAAGCAGAGCAGAGCACTACAGGCAAATCCGGCCGATGCAGCAGCAGCTCCCGGGTCAATTCCAAGCCGGACATTTCGGTAAGCAGCGCCTCAACTACGCACGCGTCATACAGTTCCGGCTCCCGGCGAAATTGGGCCAGGGCCTCGTAGCCGTTGCGGCACTCCACCACTTTGCAGCCCAGTTCCGTCAAAACCTGCCGGCTGCCTTGCAAGGTCACCTGATCGTCGTCCACCAGCAACACATGGGCCAGGCTGGCGGCTTCTTCCACACCGTCACAGGCGCACACTCCACTGCGCCCCTCCTGACACATAGGCAGCAGAACGGTGAAACAGGCTCCCTGGTCCGGCGTAGACTCCACCAACACATTGCCCCCCATGCCGGATACGATGTTTTTGACCACCGCCAGCCCCAAGCCCGTGCCCCGGCTGCCTTTCTTGGTAGTAAAAAACGGGTCGAAAAGGTGCGGCATGCTATCCTTCTCTATGCCGCGTCCGGTGTCAGCCACCTGCAGCAGCACATATCGTCCTGGCGGCAGCCTATAAGGCAACGCAGCTGTTTCAGTTTTACCCTCCCGGTCAGCTGTCTCTTGCTCATGGCTGGCAATGTGGATGTGCAGCTTGCCGCCGCGGCCCTCCATGGCCTGAATGGCGTTGGTCGCCAGGTTCATGAACACCTGGTGTACTTGCGTGGGTTCTGCACGCAGCAGATCGTCCTCGCTGTCCTTGTCGAACACCACTTGGATGTTGGCTGGAATCGAAGGCCTAAGCAGTTTCAAACATTCTTTGACGATGCTGCTCAGATTGAAGCAGACCGGCCGGTCAAGCTCCCTTTTGCGGCTGAGGCCGAGTATCTGCTCAACCAGATTCTGCGCCCGTTGCGCCGCGCTGAGTATTTCGTGAAATGACTGCCAATGCGAGTCGTCCTCGGCCAGCGTCTGCAGGCTCATCTCTGCGTGCAGCATTATCGGACCGAGAATATTATTGAAATCGTGGGCTATACCCCCAGCCAGGGCTCCTACGGCTTCCATTTTTTGAGCCCGGCGCAACTGCTTTTCCAGCTCGCACATCTCGGTGATGTCGCGCCATATAGAGACATACCCCATGGACTTATAGCGCTTTCCCCGTATGCGTACATACGTCTGCTCACAGCGGAAATGACCCTCCTCCTTGCCCTGCTTGCCTGGCTTGCCTGGCTTGCCTGTAGCGGAAACCTGGCCCATCCAGCTTTCGCTGTGTTTCAGACAGTGCAAGGCGTGCTCGAATACTGCCTTTTGGTCCGGCTCGCCATAGAGCATCGCAATGGGCTTGCTCTTGATCTCCTGCAAAGCAAACCCTGTCATCTCCTCAAAGGCCTGGTTCACATACTGTATGCACATGTCCTCGCTCAGCAGAATCACAGCCTCCACGGCCTGTTCCAGCGCCAAGGCCAACCGGTAGCGTTCCTCCTCGACTTGTGCAGCCTTTGAAATATCCTTGGTCCGCAACACCAAGCACGAAATATCCCCGGCGGCGCCCTCCACCGGCGTGATGCAGATTTCAAACAACTTGCCGCTTTCTGAAACATCTTCACACAGCAAAGGCTGCCGGGTTGCCACAGCTTCATCCACCATCGCTCTGCGCCTGCCGGCGACATCCGGAGGGAAACACCCATATACAGATGCGAAAAGCAGATTCTGTTGCGACGCCCCAAGACGGTCGCACATAGTTGAATTGACGGCCTGGATAATCCCGTCTGGAGAAATGACCATGAACTGATCTGAAGCAGAGGCGAGTAAGGCCTGATGCAGAGCGTCCATCCGGCGCCTCCCTGGTTGGTGTAGCTCAGCGAATGAAGTCTACTCCTGCTTTATGCAAAATTCAAACAAGACTGTGTACATTTTCCAAAAGGACGCAATGCCCGAAAACAGCCGCTTCAGGCTGTTGCCAAAAGCATCTTTTCTAACCCGCCCGGACAAATCCAGCCCTTTTCCATACGCCTTAGCCGGCCACGGTCTTGATTTGCAAGACTTTCTTCTCCGCACATTAAAAGTACAGCTATCTAAAATTAATCAGCAAAACTAATAAGAGCGACCACAGTCCAGCTTAACAAGACAATTATCTCAAAAAACAAGACGGTTCCGCACCGATTTTTGTCTTTCCATGTAAGACTATTTTAACAAATTCCAGTATTCCAATATATTAAAAAACATCCACCGCTGGTACATATATTGAAACCTCCCGCCTGAAATGCACTGTGACGGCTGCCACAAAGGAGGTTTGCCATGCATACGTACTCCACCCGCACTTTTCACGACTTATTGAACGAAGTCATCCGTTCAGGTGCTTGCCATGCATGCGGCGGATGCGTCAGCTTTTGCGCCGCACAGCAGTACCACGCTCTGACCATGGCCCCGGACGAGACTCCGCGTTGCAGCAGACCAGATTTGTGCATGGAATGCGGCGTGTGCTATCTCATCTGCCCGGAAACCGGCATGTTGGAGGAATCCACGCGCCAGCGGCTGCAGGCTCCTGAAGCCGGCGGCCATATTCGCTGCTTTTCCCTGGCCCGCGCCTCAGACGATGAACTAGCCGGCTCCGCAGCCCATGGCGGCGCGGTCACTGCACTGCTGCTGCATCTTTTCGACGCCGGCGCCATCCAGGGAGCCGTGGTCTGCGCCACAGGCGAGAACGGACAAGGCGGCGCCTTCATAGCCAAAACCCGCGAAGACATAGAGCGCGCCGCCGGCTACTACCCTGGGCCAGGCGGCAACGCCGCCGCTCTGGGACAAGGCTACGCCGGCCTCTCCCTGGCGGGGTGTTTGGGCCGCATAGGCAAGGGCTGGATGCAAAAGGTCGCGTTTGTGGGGTTGCCGGACCAGATACTCGCCATTCGCAACCTGGAGACCCTGGGGCTGGCGCCCTCCGATTCTGTGGTCCTCTACCTGGGCCTTTTTTGCAACGGCGCCTGGCGCATGGGCCATGATGAGCGGGCTCTGCTGGCCAAGTGCGGAGGCTTCTCCTGGCGGGACGTGGTCTCTTTCTCCCAAAAAAACGGGGTGCACCTCCACCTGGCTGACGGCCGCGACTACACGCCCCCGCAAAGCGTGCAGCAGTCGTTGCGTTTGAGCAGCTGCGCCGCCTGCGGCGACTACGCCGCAGAACTGGCTGACATTTCCTTCGGCCCCATGGACGGCCGTCAGGACTGGAGCACAGTGCTCGTGCGCACGGACGCCGGCGCCAGCGCATGGAGCCGGGCTGTGCAGGCCGGGACTGTGCTGGAGGCCCCCCTGGAGCAACGGCGCCGGCTGCGGCCGGAAGCCCTTGCCGCCATTGCCTATACTTCGGCAGTCAAGCGTGAACGGGCCGGCAAGGCCCGCTCCGTCTCTATTCCCTCCATGCTGTTGCAAACTGGCGAATTCGACCAAGCCAAAACCCTGTGACCGGCCGCCGCGCAAAAGGGATGTAATCCATGGCCATACGAATAGGCGTTTACGTGTGCCACTGCGGCACTAACATTGCTCCCAAGGTGGACGTGCAGGCGGCGGCGGAATACGCCTCCGGCCTGCACAATGTTGCTGTTGCCCGGGACTACCGTTTCATGTGTTCCGACCCGGGGCAGGAGATGATCATCAACGACATCAAGCACAGAGGCCTGAACCGTGTCGTCGTCGCCTCTTGCTCGCCCCGGCTGCACGAAAAAACATTCCAGAACGCCTGCCTGCGGGCCGGGCTCAACCCTTTTCTCCTGCAGATGACCTGCATCCGGGAGCACTGTTCCTGGGTTACCGAAGACTCCCGGGAGGCCACGGCCAAGGCAAAGCACATCATCTCTGCGGCGGTGCACCGGGTCAACTACCACGAAGCACTGTTCTCGCGCATGGAAACAGCCCATCCGGACGTGCTGGTCGTGGGTGCAGGCATAGCCGGCATCCAGGCCGCCCTGGACATCGCCTCCTCCGGGCACAAGGTGCATCTGGTGGAGCGGGCGCCCTCCATAGGCGGCCAGATGGCGAAGTTCGACAAGACCTTCCCCACCCTGGACTGCGCCGCCTGCATCTCCACGCCCAAGATGGTAGCCGTCTCGCAGGAGCCTAACATCAACCTGATGACCTACAGCGAGGTGACAGAACTCAACGGATTTGTAGGTAATTTCACCGCAACCATACGGATCAAACCAAGGTATGTGGACATGGTCAAATGCACTGGCTGCGGTCTGTGCCTGGAAAAGTGTCCAACCAAGGTTCCCAGTGAGTTCGAGGAAGGGCTGAGCATGCGCAAGGCAATCTATCGCAATTCGCCACAGGCTGTGCCAAACAAGCCGGTAATAGACGCAGACTACTGCCGGGTGTTGCAGGGCAAGAAATGCGGCGTGTGCGCAAAGCTCTGTCCGGCCGGGGCCATAGATTACGAACAGCAAGAGCAGACAGTGGAAGTGGACATAGGCGCGGTGATCCTGGCCACCGGCTTCGACATCATGGACCCTACGCCAATGACCCAATACGGCTACGGTCGCTTCGACAATGTCTACACGGGGTTGCAGTTCGAAAGAATGAACAATGCCGTGGGCCCCACAGGCGGCAAAATCCAGCTTAAAGACGGCCGTACGCCCCAAAGCGCAGCCATTATCCATTGCGTGGGCAGCCGGGACGTAAACTATAATGAATACTGCTCCCGGGTCTGCTGTATGTACGCCCTCAAATACGACCACCTGCTGCGCGACAAAGTTGGCCATGACATGGATATCTACAATTTTTACATAGACATGCGATGCTTCGGCAAAGGCTATGAAGAATTCTACAAGCGTGTGCAGGAAGAAAGAGTCCACTTTGTCCGCGGCCGGCCGGCCATAATCACGGACCAGGCCGAAACTTCGGAGGAACAAGGCAAACTGGTGGTGGTGGGCGAGGACACCCTTCTGGGCCGGACCCTGCGCACGCCCGTGGACATGGTCATTCTATGTACGGCCATGCAGCCCAGGCCCGACGCTGCTGAGACAGCCCGGATATTCGGGATCAGCCAGGGGCTGGACCGCTTCTTTCTGGAGCAGCACCCAAAGCTGGGCCCGGTTTCCACCGCCACGGACGGCGTATTCCTGGCCGGCGCCTGCCAAGGCCCCAAGGACATTCCGGACGCGGTGTCTCATGCTTCTGGCGCCGCTTCCAAAGCCCTGGCCCTGGTCGCCCGCGGCGAAGTCTCCATTTCGCCCACGGTTTCGCACATCAATCCGGACGTCTGCGCCGGCTGCAAAACCTGCATAGGGCTGTGCGCATATTCTGCCATTGAATTTGACGAGCGGCGGCAAGTGGCCGTGGTCAACGAAGCCATGTGCAAGGGCTGCGGCAGCTGCGCCGGGCACTGTCCCAGCGGGGCGGCTCAGATACGCCATTTCACCGAGCGGGAAATATTCACCGAATTGACCGGGGCTCTTTCGCCCCTGTCCTTTAAGCCAGCAGAAGAAACAGAGGACGATTCCGCACACGCTCCGCCCCCGGTGTATGAACAGGCGCCGTCTGCACCGGCGCAGCAAGCATAGGAGAATAACCATGCGCGACTTTGAACCGACAATCATCGCCTTTGTCTGCAACTGGTGCACCTACACCGCGGCGGACCTGGCCGGCACAGCCCGGCTGACGCAGCTGCCCAACGTGCGGCTGGTACGAATGATGTGCACCGGCATGGTGGACCCCAAATACGTTATCAACGCCCTGCTGGCCGGCGCAGACGCCGTGCTGGTCAGCGGCTGCCACCCCGGGGACTGCCACTACATCAACGGTAACTACAAGGCCAGGCGGCGCATCAAGCTGCTTAAGGAAATCCTGAACAGCTTCGGCTTTGACGAACGCCGGCTCAAGCTCACCTGGGTCGGCGCCAGCGAAGGCAATGAATTCGCAGACACCATCAACGAAATGGTCAAAGACATCCAGGAGCTGGGCCCCTGCGAAGCAACAGCCGTCCAAGCCCTGTAACGCTGAAGGAGAACGCCATGCCGACCACAGCTACAATAACTTCACCGCAAGGCCCGGTGCAGGCGTTGCAAAATTTACTCGCGCGGCTGCTGGCCGACGAAGAAATTGCCGCCGTGTTCACTCCCCGGCATTTGCCGGCCAGAGGGGCGGTCATGCCATCCCTGATTACAGACCCGGCCATGCTAGAGTCCGCCGATCCGATTTCCCCATCTTTTCCTCTGAACAGCGCCAGACAGCTTTCCCGGCTCACCCGGGGAGACGTCGAAGGTAAGATTCTTGCTGTCATGCGGCCGTGCGAAATCCGTGGTTTCATTGAGCTGGTGAAACTCAACCAAGGCAGCCTGCACAATGTGGTGCTGGCCGGCATAGACTGCCTGGGCGCTTTCGACAACGCAGGGTTTCGTTCGTACCTGGGCTCCAGCGGCGAGGAAGCAGGACCCCGCTCCACGGCTGCATTCCTGGCCAAAGCCGCGGCAGGCGATTTCGATGCGGCAGTCAACGGACACCTGACGCTCGCACGCGCCTGCCAAGTCTGCGAGCATCCTGCGCCTGACTATGCGGACATCGTCATCGGCTTGTACGGGGCGGACCTGACCCGGGAATTGCTTGTTTTTTCCGCCACAGCCCAGGGTGAGGCCCTGCTGAACCGTATGGCCGAGACGCTGGAGCCTTTGCCGAACCAAGAAACCGCCATGGCCGCCAGGGAAAAAGCCCTCCAGGAACGCATAACAGACCGCATCCAGCGCCGTGACGCCATGTTTGAAAAAACCCGCGAAGCCACGGCCACGCCGGCCCTGCTGGCGGAATACCTCTCCGGCTGCGTCAACTGCTACAACTGCCGGGTCGCCTGCCCAGTCTGCTTTTGCAAGGAATGCGTCTTCGTTACGGACGTCTTTGACCACGAACCCTGGCAATACCTTGGCTGGGCCAGGCAAAAGGGCGTTCTGCGCATGCCCACAGACACCATGTTCTACCACCTCACGCGCATGGCGCATATGTCCACAGCCTGCGTGGGCTGCGGCCAATGCTCCAACGCCTGCCCCAACGACATACCGATTATGGAGCTGTTCCGCACGGTGGCTGACCGTACACAACAGGCGTTCGGCTACTCAGCCGGCAAAGACCCGCAGGAAAGACCCCCCCTGGCGGTATTCCAGGAAAAAGAACTTTCAGAGGTCACCGGAGGCCGCGATTGATGCTGACCAAAGGGAGAACGACATGAACACGACATACGACGCTCTGGTGGTGGGAGCCGGAATAAGCGGCGTCCGATCTGCCCTGGATCTGGCCCAGACCGGCCAGAAGGTTGCCCTAACCGACACTCGCCCAGCCATAGGCGGACTGCTTGCCCAGCTTGACCACCAGTTCCCGACAGATCAGTGCGGCATGTGCAAGTCCCTGCCCCTCACGCAAAGGGACGCGTCGTCCCAGTTCTGCATGCGCAAGGGACTTTTCCACCGCAACATCGATCTGTTGCTGTCCACAGACCTGGAATCACTGGAGGGCGAACCCGGCGCGTTTCATGCTGTCCTCCGCACGCGGTCTGGGTATGTGGATCCCACCCGGTGCATAGGCTGCGGCCTGTGCGCCCAGGCCTGTCCGGTGCGGGTAAAGGACGAGTTCAACGCTGGTCTGGGCGAGAGAACTGCTGTCTATTTGCCCGCGCCGCAGGCCATTCCGAACCACTACGGGGTGGACCTGGACAACTGTACGCTGTGCGGCGCCTGCGAACAAGCCTGCCCCACCTGCGCCTTGGACTTTAAGCGCGATGAACGAAAAGCGTTCTCCATCCTGGCCGCTGCTGGCCCGGACGGCCCGGGCGAGCAAGAACACCGCCTGCTCGCCCTGCTGCAGGAGGAAGGCTTCCCTGTGGAAGTAGTCCATTCCGGCGAAGAGCTGACCGACCGGGCGGCCTCTGCAGCCAGTGACGCAGAAGAGGGACAAGCCGGGTTGCGCATGGCGGTCATCTGCCAGTCCATGCAGGACATGGCCCCAGAACGGGCTGTCGCCCGGTTGCGCGACAGCTTGCCGCGCCTGCCCATACTTGCGGTTTTGGACAACGGCGCAGCCCACACCTTGAACCAAACACCGCACGTGGACCTGATCTCCCCGGACATGGCCGACAGGGAATTTCAGACCTGGTTCATCAAGCGCTTCATGCGGGAAGTGTCTGACGGCATACATGAAATCGACGCAGCTGCAGTGGTGCTTGCGGCCGGGTTCTCCTGCTACGACCCCTCGCCGGCAAGAGACGTGCTCGGCTACGGACTTTATCCGGACGTGGTCACGTCTCTGGAGTTTGAACGTTTGCTGAGCGCCTGCGGCCCGACGGGCGGGCTGCTGCTGCGCCGATCCGACGGCGAGCCCGTGCGCAAAATCGGCTGGCTGCAGTGCGTGGGCTCCCGCGACTTGAAAAAGGACGCTGACTTCTGCTCTTCCATATGCTGCATGATATCCATCAAGCAGGCCAATTTAGCGCGCCGCAAGGCCGGTGCAGGCGGCGCTGGCTTTGAAACAGTCATTTTTCACATGGATATGCGCGCCTTTGGCAAAGACCACGAGGAATACCGCCGCACCGCCAGAGAAGAAAACCATGTCCGGTTCATACGCAGCCGGGTGCACTCCATCACCCCGCACCACGGCCCGGAAAAGGGCCTTTCCGTAGACTATCTGGATGCAGAAGGGAACATGCGCACCGAGCGCTTCGACCTCTTTGTGCTGGCTGTAGGCGCGCGGCCGCCTGCGGAAATGGAGCGTCTGGCCATGGTCACAGGCATTGAACTGAACGAGTGGGGCTTTCCCAAAACCATGCCTTTTGAGCCGGCCAGGACGACCCGGCCAGGAGTGTTTGCCGCCGGCTCCTTTGCAGGCCCGAGGGACATCTGCGAATCCATGATGCTTTCCAGCGCTGCTGCGCTGGGCGCTTCGCGACTGATCAACATCTACGCGCCAATCAGGGAGAAGAAGCCCGAGCCAGAACCCGAGTACGACGACTGTTCCCGCGAAAACTCACGCATTCTTGTCGCGTTGTGCTCCTCCTGTCCGGTATTGGAACGTCGCCTGGACGTGGAATCGCTGTCACAAGAGCTGCGCGCCATGCACGGCGTGGACGAGGTCATTTCCGTCGAGAGAGTCTGCACCGGCCCGGGCTGGGAGTCCATTGTGCAGCGCGCCGCCGCAAGCCGGCCCAACCGGGTGCTCATAGGGGCGTGTACGCCATATGCCTACGTGCCCCGACTGCACGAGCTGGGCTGCAAGCTGCGGCTGGACCCCTCGCTCATGGACGTGGCGGACATTTACGCCTCCCTGGTTTCCGGCCGCGCACCGGACGAGGTGCATGACAGCGTGCTCACCAGTCTGCGCATGGCGGCGCGCAAGCTGGCCTTGGCCGAAGCTCCCCCGGCGGGCAAGGAAATGAGCATCCACCAGAGCGCTCTGGTGGTAGGCGGCGGCCTGGCCGGCATGACCGCGGCACTGGGGGTGGCTGATCACGGTTACACTGTGGCCCTGGCGGAGGAAGCCGAGGAGCTGGGCGGCGCGGCCATGAATGTGCGCCGGTCCTTGAACGGCGAAGACCCGCAAAAGTTCATGGCCGAGCTCATCGACCAAGTGCGCAAGCACCCTAATATCCGGGTTTTCACTGATTCCCGCGTCAGCCTCTGCGCTGGCCGGTCAGGGCAGTTCATCTCCTTTATCAACGGGCCGGACAGCACCATGCAGCTGCTGCACGGCGCCGCCATACTGGCCACCGGCGGCAAGCAGGCCGGGGTCTACGAGTGGGGCTTCCGGGTCCACAAGTCAGTGATGACCCAGCAAGAAATGGAGCAGAAGCTGGCCTCCGGCGAGCTTGACGCCAATTCCTTGAAATGCGTTGCCATGATTCAGTGCTGGCGGTCCCGGGAAGAAGGCCGCAACTACTGCAGCCGGGTCTGCTGCCAGAACGCAGTAAAGAATATCCTGGAACTGAAGCGCCGCAACCCAGACACGGCAGTTTACGTCTTCTACCGCGACATCATGACGTATGGATTTGCTGAAAGCATGTACACCGAATGCAGGCGCTTGGGCGCAACGTTCATCCGCTTTGACTTGAAAAACCGGCCGGAAGTTGAGTTCGAGGACGGCAAGCCCGTGATCACTGCGTACGACGGCGTGCTGGGCCGCGATGTCCAGGTGCGGGCCGATGTTCTGGCCCTGGCTGCCGGCGTGGAGCCCAACGACACCGAGGAAATTGCCGAACTCTTCAACGTGGAGACCGACGCCTACGGATTCTTCAAGGAAGCTGAACCAAAGTGGCGGCCTGTGGACTTCATGCGGCACGGGGTCTTCATGTGCGGCCTGGCCCGGGCGCCGGGCAACATGGAGGAAACCATTGTTTCGGCCAAGGCCGCGGCACAGCGGGCTCTTACAGTGCTTTCCGAAAAACGCACCGCGCCCCACGCCGTGGTAGCCGAAGTGCGCCACACCCTGTGTTCTTTGTGCGGCCGGTGCATTGAAGTGTGCCCCTACAACGCACGCTCCATGGACGAGGGGTTGGAGCGCGTGGAGGTGGATCCCGTCCTCTGCCAGGGGTGCGGCGCCTGCGCCGCCGTCTGCCCCAACGGCGCCAGCGTGTTGCGGGGGTTTAGCGACAAGCAGGTCATGCGTGTGATCGACGCAGCCCTGGCTCCAAGGACAACTGCCCAGCCCAACCCCGAACCAGCAGACGCATGACCGGGAGGGAGCCATGAACGCTGTTCAGAATCGCTATGAAAAAGAAATGCGCATCCGCCCACACGGGGTGTATCCGGAGCTGGACGAGGTCCGAGAAATGGTCCGCGGCTGCATGCAGTGCGGGACCTGCTCGGCAACGTGCCCCAACCACTTCGCCATGGACCTGGTTCCGCGCCAGATGTGGCGGCTGCTGCTGTTTGGCATGGACGAGGAGGTGCTGCACAGCAAGACCATTTTCCTCTGCTCCAGCTGCTATTCGTGCAGTTTACGCTGCCCCCGGGGGTTGCCCTTGACCGAGGCGGTGGCCGCACTCAAACGGGCGGCCTGGGAATGCAGCCCGGACACTCGGCGCAAAGCCGCCTTTTACCGCGCCTTTGTGGATAACCTGCGCGCCTACGGCCGGGTGCAGGAAGCCGCGCTCATGACGCGCTATTTCCTGAAAAGCCGCAACCCGGGGCTGCTCCTCTCCTTTGCCGGGCCGGGTTTGCGCTTGTTGCGCAAAGGCAAACTGCGCCTGCCAGACGACTCCTACAAAGGAACGCTGGACGGCCTTGTCGACTTCGCTTTGTGCAAGGAAAGCAAGAGATTCAAGGAGGAAACGTCATGAAATACGCCTATTATCCTGGCTGCTCCCTGGCGGAAAGCGCCCGGGAATACGACTTGTCCGTGCAGCAGTCCCTTGCTGTAGTGGGCGTGGAGTTGGCCGAAATACCAGGCTGGACCTGCTGCGGCGCCTCGGCCGCCGAATCCGTCAGCAAGCTGCTTTCTCTGGCTTTGCCGGCCCGCAACCTGGCCCTGGCTGAACGCCATTCTCCCGGCCTGGACGTGCTGGCTCCCTGCAGCGCCTGCTATCTGAACCTGCGCCGGGTGCAGGAAAAAACCGCTCGGGACCGTTCGCTGCTGGAGGATGTCAACAGCTGTCTTGATCAGGAGGATTTGCATTACGCCGGGCAAGCCCGGGCCAGGCATCTTCTGGACGTGCTCGTCAACGATGTGGGCCTGGACGCAGTCCATGAGAAGGCGGCCGCACACTACGCCGGCCTGGTTGTCGCCCCGTACACCGGTTGCCAGGCGGTGCGGCCCTACCGCGTGTTTGACGATCCGGAACAGCCCTGGACCCTGAGTGCGCTCATTGAGGCCATGGGCATGCAGGCCCTGGACTGGTCCCACGGCGCCGCGTGTTGCTCCGCCTCGCTCACAGCTACAAAGCCTGAGGCGGGCCTGGCCGCCGTCGCCGACATACTCGACGCCGCCCAGGAAGCCGACTGCATCGCTACAGTGTGTCCCATGTGCCAGATGAATTTGGAACTGTATCAACACAAGGTCGGCCGGACGCTGCCCGTGGTCTATGTATCGCAGCTCATGTGCCTGGCGTTCGGCCTGGACGGGCAGAAGGCCCTGCTCGGCAAGAACCTGTCCGCCGGTCCGGCGTTCATTAATGGGCTGGCAGGCAAAACGGGCGCACAGGCCGACGCCCAAGCCCCATAAAGGAGGCCGCCATGTTCAAGGACATCGTCTTGGCCATTACACCGTCCGAAATTTGCGAACACGCCGCTGAAAGAGCCTTTGCCTTTGCCCAACGCTTTGAAAGCACCCTGACCGTCGTCCACGTGACCGGCATGGAGCAGGGCTGGGGTGAAATGGAGTTTTTGGAGTGCAGCGGGGAAACCAGCCGCATCAAGACCAACATCGAAGAGTTCTACGCCGACAAGCTCAAGCTGTGCCCCAACCACAAGGTAATGGTCACAGCCGGCGTGCCGCACAACGAAATACTGCGGGTGGCCCGCAAGGTGAACGCCGACCTGATCATCATGGGCCAACACACCAAGCAATACACGGAAAAGCGCTCCCGCATGTGGGGCATGGCCGGCTCCACTTTGGAGCGGGTCAGCCAGCGGGCCCGCTGCCCGGTGATGATCGTCACCCGTGAAACGCCGGCCGAGGACAGCCAGCACATGACCCGGTTTCTTGCCGCCACAGACTTTTCAAAGCAGGCGGAATGCGCCGTGGCCTATGGCGGCCAGTTGTGCCGCCACTACAACGGCCAGCTCATCGTCTTCCACGTGCTGGACGGCAACGACATGGACTCCTACCGCGCCGTTAAGGTCAACAACATGCGCGAGCATATGGAAAAGGAGTTCAGTCACATTCTTCGCGGCGTGAACAACGTGCACTACGACTGCGCCGGTGGCGAACCGGCCATGGAAATACTGCGCATGGCCCGTACACACGACGTGGACCTTATCCTCATGGCCCACCATTCCAAGGAAAAGGACCCCGAACGGGCCTTTCTAGGCTCTGTGGTGGTGCAGGTGGCGCTGAACTCCGCTTCGCCTACCATGTCCATCAACCGCCACTTCGACCTGCGCTGCGGCATGATGTACGACCAGTCTGGCGACGTGGCCTCGATGGGGGAAACGAAATCCGCTGCAACTGACGCAGTATAGCCGCAGGGAGAGCCGCCATGCAAGCCAATGAACATGCACCTGTACAGACACGGGAGCCAGTCCTCCTGCCGCCGCAGGGGGACCCGGGCTCCCGATTCATGGACGCCGTCAAAAAACTGCTGCCCGAAGGCGGCAACCTGGACATGTGCCTCACCTGCGGCCTGTGTTCCGCAGGCTGCCCAGCATCGGGCGTGGACGGTCTGGACCCGCGCAAATTTCTGCGCATGGCCGCCCTGGGATTGGACGAAGAGGTCTGCTCCACTCCTTGGGTCTGGGCCTGCACCATGTGCCAGCGCTGCGTCTACGCCTGTCCCATGGAAATCAACATTCCCCAGCTGGTCTACCAGGTCCGCAACGCTTGGCCCCGCGAAGAGCGTCCCAAGGGCATACGCGGCTCCTGTGACGCCGCCCTGAACACCCCCACCAACAGCGCCATGGGCGTCAAGCCCGAGGACTTCGTCTTTGTGGTGGAGGACGTGCTGGAGGAAGCCCGGGAAAGCCAGGAGATATGCAAGAACCTCGTCGTCCCGATCAACAAGAAAGGCGCCATGTACTTCATGAACCAAAACTCCCGCGAGCCAGCCACCGAGCCCGACGAGTTGCTGCCGCTGTGGAAGATACTGCATACCGTGGGCGCGGACTGGACCTATTCCGACGTGGGCTGGGCCGCGGAAAACTACTGCATGTTCCTGGCTGACGACAGCGCCTGGGAAAAGGTGGTCCGCAACAAGGTCAAAGCCGTGGAGGACCTGGGCTGCCGCTACTGGCTGAACACGGAATGAGGGCACGAGCTGTACGCAGTCCGGGCCGGACTGCAGAAATTCAACATCGAGCACTCCTTCCAGATAGAATCCATCATCCGGCTCTACGCCCGCTGGATCCGCGAGGGCAAGCTGCTGGTGAACAGCGGTTGGAACAAGGACCTGCACGTGACCTTCACCGTACAGGACCCCTGCCAGCTGGTCCGCAAGTCCTTTGGCGACCCCGTGGCCGAGGACCTGCGCTATGTGGTCAAATCCGTGGTGGGCGAGGAACACTTCATCGAAATGACGCCCAACCGCTCCAACAACTACTGCTGCGGCGGGGGCGGGGGCTTTCTGCAGTCGGGCTACACAGACGCCCGACGGTTCTACGGCGAGCGAAAGCTGCGGCAAATCCTCAACACGGGCGCGGACTACTGCATTGCCCCCTGCCACAACTGCCACTCGCAGATTCACGACCTGTCCGCACACTCCGGCGCGCACTTCCCGGTAGTGCATTTGTGGACACTCATCTGCCTTTCCATGGGCATGCTGGGCGAGAACGAGCGCGAATACCTGGGCGGCGACCTGAAGGAGGTGGGGCTGTAACAATTCGTAACTGAAAAAAAATAGGCACACCAGTTTACCGGCAGCCGGATATGGTGGATTTCTGGCCCCGGTTCAGGCCGGACCATACTGTGACATGCACCCCTGCCGCCGCGAGGAAAGAGCATACGCCATTGGAAATATTTTGATACCCTATAACGAAGGGGCTAGACATGATGTCTAACCCCTTGAAATTTATAGTGCGCCCGAGACCCGACTTCGACAGTCGTAGGCACATTTTCGCCCTCTTTCTTCGCTAACCGGCT
>CAYTSA010000021.1:0-47403 GCA_964440345.1 uncultured Desulfovibrionaceae bacterium
TTTCTGGACGCCACGAATTTGGACCTGGTGCGGTTGGAGAAAGAGGAAAACGAATTGGCGGCCAGACTGAGCAAGGCGCTGACCCGGGTGAACGCCGCCCGGCGCAGCGCCGGCGACCAGCTGACCCAAGCGCTGGAAGCTGAACTCCAGGAGCTGGGCTTTTCCAAGGACGTGCAGGTCATCTGTGAATTCACGCCCAAAGAAGTGCATCCTGGTCTTTTCGAGGACCGGGCCTCCTTTTTGTGGGCGCCCAACCCCGGCCAGCCGCCGCAGCCTTTGGACAAGATTGCCTCTGGCGGCGAGCTGTCAAGGTTTTTACTGGCCGTCATAGGGCTCATGGCCCAGGCAGAGCTGCCCACGCTCATCTTTGACGAGGTGGACGCCGGCGTAGGCGGCGAGACCTTGATAAAAGTGGGCCAAAAACTGCGCGATTTGTCCCGGCGCCAGCAGGTCATCTGCATCACCCACTGGCCGCAGCTGGCCGCTCTGGCTGACCGGCACTTTATGGTGCGCAAGGAAGTCGCTGGCGGCGAAACCACCACCTACTGCCAGCGGCTGGACGAGGCCGAGGTTTTCGCCGAGTTGTCGCGCATGGCCGGCGGAGGCGAGCAGGGCAAGGCCATGGCCCGTGAACTGACTGGACACAGCGCCGGTAAAAGCTTGCTGACTAATCCTGAATAGCGCTGGAGCGCAGGCGGCATGGCTGGTTGGCTCGAGAATTGCTTGTTTTTCTGCAACCGTCAAATTCTGCATGCCAGGCAAGCGTCCGGCTGCGGGAAAAAACAGTCGGGGAGAGATAATGCAAGCCAAAGCCATGACATACGTTGCTGAAGGCGGCGAGGTGACCTGCCCGGAATGCGGACAAGTGCTGCGCGTGCCCGAGGGGCTGGGAGGCGTGACCATGGCCTGCCCTGAGTGCGGTCACGCATTTTTTTCCGCCTTTAAAGTGGGAAACACGGGCAAGGCCAACGGCAATGGACACGCGCGAATAAGCCCACGCGGCAATGCATCGCCCAAACATGCTGAAACGAAGGCGCAACAGGCACAACATCAGGATCAGGCGCAGCAGCCGGAGCGCCAAACGCAGCAGTCCGGTCAATCCGGCGCCAGCTCCATTTCCCGCACTGTGTCCATCTCTGGCCCGCCTGCCGGGTACCGGCCGTTATCCTTTGTGGTGTAGGTTTTTGCTACGGCCTTGCGCCCGCCCGCGTCCAGCCTTGTCAAGAAAGCAATAGCCTCCCGGGCTGTTTTTCAGGTAGCGCCTTTTCGCGTTGAGACAACGCTGAAATGCTATAAAAGAAATCCCTGTCACATTTTTGTTGTGCACGCCAATTCCGTTGCGCCGTTTTCTGGAATCGTTTACCACAATAAGCGGACGCAAAAGGCGGACGGAGGATGCACGTGTCGATGATAGATTTATTGGAGCAAACACGAAGCACCCGGCGTTTCAAACAAAAGGCCGCCGTGAGCACGGCTCTGCTGGAAGAGTTGATCGCAGGGGCGCGCTTGTCGGCGTCGGCCGGAAACCTGCAGCCCTTGCGCTATGTAGTCTGCAACGATGTTCGTAAGAACAAGGAAATATTTGCCACGCTGGGCTGGGCCGTCTATTTGGCACACTGGAAAGGGCCGGCTGAAGGCGAGCGGCCGGCGGCGTATATAGTGATCACAGTGGACGACGACGTAGCCGCGAACACAGACGTTGCGCACATAGACGTGGGCATTGCAGCGCAGTCCATGCTGTTGCTGGCCCGGGAAAAGGGGCTGGGCGGCTGCTTGCTGGGATCGTTTCACAAAGAGAAGCTGGAAGCCGCCGTGGGGGCGGGCGCTGTCTTGCCGGGCAATTGCCGGCCAGTGCTTGTGCTAGCCCTGGGCGAGCCTGCGGAAACCTGTGTGATCGAAACCGTGGAACAGGGAGACGTGAAATACTGGCGGGACGAGGACGGCGTGCATCATACGCCCAAGCGCAGCCTGCAGGAACTGATACTAGCGCATTTTTAATGTTAAAATGCTTCAAAAACGTGGTAGCTTATGGAAATTACACAAAAATACGCTGACATAGAAACAAACGACAAAGCCCAAAAAGTGGCCGGCTGGCTGGTCGATAAAAAAGCTGTAAATGTTGTGGCCCTGGACGTGAGCAAGGTCTGCGCCACAGTGGAGGCCGTGGTCATCGCCACAGCCCGGTCGCCCCGCCAGGCCAAGGCTCTGGCTGACCATCTGCGATCGGAGGCTAAGACCGCCAAGCTGGAGTTCATGGGCATGGAAGGCGAAAGCGCCGGCCAGTGGGTGCTGGTGGACTTGAACGACGTGGTGGCGCATATTTTTCTCAAGGATGTTCGGGAGTTTTTTAATCTGGAAGGGCTGTGGTCCAAGGCCGAGCCCGTATGTTTCCTGGCGGCGGACGACGACGCGTCTGAAGACGGCTGGGACTGAAAACTGCACGATGCACAGGCATTCCAAGGAGTTATTGCCATGGCTTATACGCCAACGCTTCTGCTGATTCTGGACGGCTGGGGACACGCCTCCGCCGGTCCAGGCAACGGGGTTGCCCTTGCTGGCACGCCGCATCTGGACCGGCTTTGCCAGAACTATCCGACCGGCTCCTTGCTCTGTTCTGGACGGGCCGTGGGCTTGCCCGACGGGTTTATGGGCAACTCTGAAGTAGGCCACATGAATATCGGCGCTGGCCGGGTCATTTATCAGGATATGACGCGCATAGACCTGGCAGTGGAGGATGGCTCTTTGATGCAGAACCAAGCCTTGACAGACCTGGCGGCCAGGATTCACGAACGAGGCGGCCGGTTGCATTACATGGGCCTGGTGTCCGACGGCGGGGTGCACAGCCATGTGCGGCACTTGTACGCACTTTTGGAATTCGCCAAGCAGCAGGGGCTGGAAGTGTTTCTGCACGCTTTCATGGACGGCCGGGACACTTCGCCCACCAGCGGCGCCGGCTATTTACGGCAGGTGCAGGAGCAGATGCAGGCCATAGGCGTAGGGCGCATAGCCACCGTAATCGGCCGCTACTGGGCCATGGACCGGGACAAGCACTGGGAGCGCAACGCCGAAGCTTACGCCGCCTTGGTTCAGGGAAAGGGAATAAAGGTGGACGATCCCGTGGCGGCGGTGGAGCAAGCTTACGCCCAGGACGAAACAGATGAATTTATCAAGCCCCGAGTGGTCACGGATGCAGACGGCAGCCCTGTGGCCAGCATACAAGACGGGGACGGCGTCTTTTTCTTCAACTTCCGGGCGGACCGGGCCCGGCAGATAAGCCGCAGCCTTTTTGCACAGGATTTCACTGAGTTCGAGCGCGAAACAGTTCCGGACCTGGCCGGTTTTGCCACCATGACGGTGTATGAGTCCACCTTTGGCTTGCCTGCCGCCTTTCCTCCGGAACGCTACGAAGACACTCTGGGCGAGGTGCTGGCCAGGCAGGGCTTGCAACAGCTGCGCATTGCCGAGACTGAAAAGTACGCCCACGTGACCTACTTTTTCAACTGTGGCCGGGAAGAGCCTTTTGAAGGCGAGGACCGGGTGATGGTTCCTTCGCCCCGCGACGTGGACACCTATGACGCCAAGCCCCAGATGAGCGCTGAAGAAGTGACCAGCAAATTGCTGGATGAATGGCAAAAAGGGAGGGCGCTCTATGTGTGCAACTTGGCCAACCTGGACATGGTGGGCCACACTGGTGTAATCCCGGCCGTGGAAAAAGCCGTGCGCACTGTGGATGATTGCGTGGGCCGCATAGTGGAGGCTGTTCTTGCCTCTGGCGGCCGGGCCCTGGTGACTGCGGACCACGGTAACGCTGAGGAAATGCTGGACGCTGACGGCAACGTGGTGACGTCTCATTCCAAGAATCCGGTCCCGTTTGTGCTGGTTGATGATGCGAATAAGGACGCAAAGCTTCGCGAGACCGGCAAGCTGGGCGATTTGGCTCCCACCATACTGGACCTGTGGGGCGAGCCGCAGCCAGAGGCCATGACTGGCGAGTCGTTGATTGTAAAATAAGCAGTGTCATAGAGATATTGCAGGAGAAAAAAGTGCAGGAACGCCGCAAGCCTTTGACCCCGGTCAAGCCCGAGGGTATGGAAGTAATTTTTTTGTACCCGTGTCCGTTTTGCAAGCGAAACTCGCCGCTTGTCAGCCCTAGCCAGCCCACCATGGCCGGCTGCGAGCATTGTGGCGGCCGGTTTCCCATCGTGCCTGTGGACGAGCGGTCAATAAAGTTTTTCAAGCTGATGCTGGCTGACGGGAAGGCGGCTGTAGACCCCGACTTCGTCTAGGTCCTGTCTCTAAATACCTGTCTGCTGCGTTTGGTTATACCTGCACCATGTTGCGTTTTCAGCAAAAAATGGCTTTTGACGTAGCACTGCTACGCCTGCAAGCCATTTTTCGCTTCAGCCTTGCCTGCTGCCTTGAATTTTTTTTGCGCCTTGCCCCCGTGTTATATTGAACAGGCCGCACAATAATTCACTTTCGCAACACTCAGCTGGCAGATAGTCCATAATGCGCCATCTGCTGCGTTGCTTTGCTGCAAAAAGCCGAGTCTATTCAAATGCTTCGTGTAGCAGCGCGTCCATCTGGCTTTCGGTAAAAAGGTCCCGCAGCACCAGGGGTTGGTTTGCGGCTTCGCCAGGCGGAAAGACAGCCACCACCGGGATGGAGCTGGAGCCGAGCCGTTGCAACAGCAACTGGGCCATTGGCGAGGGTTCGGTCAGGTCTGCCTGGATAAACCGCAGGTTGTAGCCGTCTCGCCATCTGTCGCGGTTGTCCGCGTGCAGAGCCGTGGCTTCCAACACCTTGCAGTTGGGGCACCAGTCTGCGGTGAAGTCCACCATCAGCGGCTCCTTGCCGAGCAGTTTCAGAAACGCTTCATGTTCGAAGGGCTCCCACTGGGGGCCAGGGGCCTGGGGCCAAAAGAGCGCGCCCGCTGTGAGCAGCACCAGCAGCAAGGCGGCCAGCCGCACTGACCAGCGTCGGGCCGTAGAGTGGGAAAGGCTGGTCCAGCCGCCCCACATCCAGGCGGCAAAGCCCGTGACCAGCAAGAGAATGAGCGTCTCTACGGTCGTGGCTTCCGGAAGGATGGTGATCAGGTATACGCACACAGCCATGAGGAAAAAGCCTGCGGCCCGTTCCAGATAGAGCGTCCAGCCGCCGGGCTTGGGAAAGAACCTTACCAGGCCGGGGTTTGCGGCCATGGCCAGATAAGGCGAAGCCATGCCCAGGCCGATTGCGGCAAAAACCATGGCAATGACCGCAGTGGGCTGTTGCAGGGTCCAGCCCAGCACGCCGCCCAGGAAAGGTCCGCTGCAGGGCGTGGCCAGCAGCGTGGCCAACATTCCCGTGAACAGGGCCTGGGTCTTGCTGCTCTTGCCTGCGCTTGCTCCGCCAGGGGTTTTCAAGTCTATGACCGGCAAATCAAAGACGCCGAAAAGGCTCAATCCCAGGGCAAAGAGCAGCACCGTGACCGACAGCAGCACCCAGGGCTGCTGGAAGAGCCCGCCCCAGGCCATGCCGGCCAAACCCAACACCGCGCTAAGCAGCAGGAAAAAGAGCAGCACGCCAAGGGCGAAGAAAAAGTTGTGCTCCCGGAACACGGCCCGCTGGGAGGCTTTGTTCTTCACCGAGGCCGCAGCCACCAGTCCGGAGAGCTTCAGGCTGACCACGGGAAGGACGCAGGGCATGAAATTGAGAATAAAGCCGGCCAGCAGGGCAAAAAGCAGGGCTTTGCCCAGTGTAGCGACCTCTAGCCCGGGCTGGAAATAGCGGGGCTGCAACTCCGGATAGTCTGCCCCGGCGGGCGCAGGCTCTGGCGCAGCAGCGCTTTGTATATCAGGCGGCGGGGGCGCCTGGACTGCAGCCTGGTCCAGAAGCGTCAACCAGTCCGCGGCGGCGGGCAGGGGCTGCACGTTGTCCAGCGTCCAGGCCTGGGATATCTCGTAATCCACGGGCCGGCAGCTTACGTCTGAGCAGGCCAGCATAGTGGCTGAGCCGGTTAACTGCAGGGCTTGCGGGAGCGGCGAGCCGGCTGCGCCCAGCAGCACAAAAACAGGCGTTGCGCCAGAATAGGTCTCCACCATCACTGACGGGTCGAAGGCGTCCGGCTTAAGCGTTGTTTCCGGGTAAACCATCTCCACCGGCGTCTCGGGCAAGGGCTGCACAGCCAGCTGCGTGGGAAAGCCGGCTGGTCCTTGCGCAGGGCCGTAAATGTAAAAGCCTTCAGCCACGTCAATCCAGAATACTCCCAGCAGGGCGTCAGGCTGGCGGGATTTGTACAGCTCCCAGCGGAACGAGACAGGGGAGTCTGCAGCGGCCGCATGGTCGTCAACCATGCAGGATGCAAGGAATATAAACACAAGCGCTATGGCGAAACGTCGGGTCGTTCTGTGCTTCATGGGGTATCGTTTTGGGAGAAAGTGTTACATATTGTCATCATCGCGGACCCACATATGGAAAGCAGTCAAATGCACTGTGTCTGGTTTGGGCCGCCGCTTTTCGCCAATGGGGTCGTACTGAAAAACCATTTTGGGCCGCAGGATGCATTGCTTTGCGTCAATGCAGCGGAAAAAATCCGGTTCCTTGCCTGGCAGCGGCTCCAGTTCGGCCACGAGCACGCCGTCCACCAGGCCCAAGCCGGTGACCTTCCCGCATACCCTTGCCGAGTCGAGCTTTAGAGCGTCAGCGGGGTCTGCTTCCAGGTCCAGGCCGCCGTGTTCCTCAACGTGTTGACTCACCAGCTCAAGCAGTTTGTTGCAGACTTGCGGGGTGTAGATGATGCAATCCACCACCTGGCCGCATTCCGCTACGGGAAAAACATAGCTCATGCAAGGAGTATGAATCGTAGAGTGAGTTTTGACAAGCGCTTGATTGAAAGAATGCTTAGTTGAAAGAATGCTTAGTCGAAAGAAAAAACCCGGCCCCCTGCAAAGGCCGGGTTATGGAGTAAACAATGGCTTATAACTTTACTGGGCCTGCAGGCTTTGCTGCACGTCGTTGAGAATGGTGGTGATCTGCAACAGCTTGTCACGCTGGGCCGGAGTCTCAATGCGGTCGGCCAGGGCTTGGGAGCGGCTGGAGAGTTCGTTGACTGAATCCAAGAGCACCTGACGGCGAACTGTTTCAGGCAAGTTCTTCAGTTCTTCAAGCGTCTGGCTCTGGGCGGCGACGTTTTGCTCTACGCCGGCTACCCTGCCGCGCAACGCTTCCGTGGCGGACGCAAGGTTGCTGGTTTTTTGTTCTATCATTTTGGGCATATTAAAGTAGATGAGGCCGGTGACGAACAGCGCCACCAAGGCCAGCACCACGGCCACGCTGGACGTATTGCGAGCAGTGCGCACAAAGCTCAGGTCCAGGGGCGGATCGGTAGGCGCGGCGGTTGTTTGTTGTGCTGCGTGTTCTGCCATGGGTTTCTCCGCTGGTTAAGGGTTACGGGGTCTGTTGGCGAATTCATACTATGGTCTTGTGGTCAATTCATGTCAATATTGCGCTGAAAATCAGGCAGGCGAATATTCCGTTTTTTGGGCGCCGTAAAAGGCTGCTCCCCACAATCCGCTTTGTTCATTGGCGTTCAGACTGACGGGAATGGCCGCCAGCATCCCGCTGTAGGACGGGGAAAAAGAAAACTCCCGGGTAAAAGCCGGGTGCGTCACAAGGAACGGGTTCTTGGCGGCCACGCCGCCGCTGATCACCATGCCGCCAGTTGCCACCACGTTCAGCGCGTAGTTGCGGCACGCCCGGCCGTAAAAGCGGGCAAACCACTCTGTGGTTGGCGACTGCGGGCCGATGGCTGCAGAAACCTCTTCCGGGGAAAGATCGTCGCCGGTGAGAAACCAGTGGACTATGCGCAAACCCAAGCCAGAAACCACCAGGTCGCCATAGGCAAAGGGCTTGTCTGTGACGGCCAGAAGAAAACGCTGGTAGTCCAGCTCATCAGCTCCGTAGAAGCCGAATACGGCGTGGCCGGCTTCTGAAGGAACAGCAGTGAAGCCGCCGTCGTCAGGAACCAGGGCGCAGTGGCCCAGGCCGGTGCCGGCGCCAATGACCGCTTCAACGCCGCCGGTCATGGGAGCGCCTGATTGGATGATCTGGGCTTCCTGCATCGCCTCAGTGCGCATGGCGTAGGCCTGGGCGGCAAAATCGTTGATCAGGTAGAAGCGCTCTCCGCGGTATTTCTGGCGAATCAGCTCCAGATCGATGGGCCAGTCGATGTTTGCCAGCTCCGCGCGGGTGCACTGTTCCACCGGGCCTGGCACGGCAAAGACCGCTGCAGAGCATTCGCCGGGATTCAGGCCGAAGTCCGCCTGCTCCAACAGTTCCAGCAGTTCAGGAAAGGACTGTGCTTCATGAGATTGCAGCCAGATGATTTCGTCCAGGGTCATCTTGCCCCCGTCTGACAGGCTGAATGCGGCAAACCGGCTGTTGGTGCCGCCTATGTCGGCGGCAAGTATCCTTCGATTGTTTTGCGTCATGGCGTTCTCGCAAAGCAGCGGCCTACACCCGCAAGCCCGGGCAAGGGACAATGGTGTTTTTCAGGATGATGCCGATATGGCCTTTGTTCACAGTGACGGACATAGGGTTTCCGTCTCTGAAAAAATAGAGCGTGGTCCGTGGCTGCTCATTGGTTTTGACAGCGTTGACCAGACGCCGGGCAGAGTCCACGTGCAATGTCCCGTACCGGTAGACCCGGTCGCCTTTGCGTATGTCCAGCTTCGCAGCCTGCGAATTATTCTCCACACCCATAACTTCAGCCATGGTTTCGTAGCAGTCCGGGGTCGGAGCGTCATGCTTTCCCCGCACATAGAGGCCAAGCGGACCTTGATGCACGTTCAGCTCAATTGTTTGGCTGTGGCGCGAGATTGTCAGCGTTACCTCGTCCGCCTGGTTGCTTTTCACCGCGTGGGACAATTCAGCGTAGGTGTTGACTGATATGTCGCCATACGCAATGATGCGGTCGCTAGGCTCAACGCCTGCCGTTTGGGCCTGAGTGATGCGTGCATAGCCAACCACGAGGAGTCCCGGGCCGGCTGCTGCAGCCGCCTGAACCAGCCACACAACAACGAGAATGCTTACCATGCCGATGCGCATGCGATGAGTATACCGCGTCCTGCTGCTAATGCAAGAGAAGCCGTAAGGGAAATTAGCCGGCACTGTAGTGCAATTTCTGAAGGTTTCGCTTTAAACTAATTGAATATTATGATATATGACTCCCGCCAATGCGCAACGTGTAAAGCTACACAGAGCGCACTTTCTCGTTGAGGCAACGCTCGCTTCTGAAGCAATTTTCAATTGTTTCAGGACAATGCATGAAAGCATCCAACAATTTACACTGTTACAATACTCTAAACCAAGGAGGCGGCATGGCGGCAGTGATTATTTATGGCAAGGCAGGTTGACCGTACACCACCAAGGCTCGTGAAGCCTACCCCGGTCATGAATATCGTGATGTTAAGGACGATGCGGCGTATATGAAAGAAATGCAGCGTCTGACCAAAGGAGGGCGGCAGGTTCCGGTCATTGTGGATGGCGACGCTGTGACTGTTGGGTACGGAGGGACCTGAGGCGTGTAATCTCCCGCCCGTGCGGCGGAGACGTTTTCAGACTGGCGAACCTGGAAAGCCAAGGCTGTTGGCTGCCTTTGCTGTCTTCTGTTTGTGACATTTTTTTAACTAGTTGACAATAACCTTACGGCTCAGTTACAAACGCATAATAATCCCTGCATTGTTGCGTTATTTCAGACCTTTTTGCAGTTTTTTGTGGTCTTGAAGACAGCCTGAGCTGGTTTGGTTGTCTACATGGTTGAACAAAGCGCAACTCGGAGTTGAACGACGCCAGGGCATTTTCGCGTTGAGACAACGCTCGTCCTGAAACACTGTACAGTTGTTTCAGGAAGATGCGCTAAGGGGTTGATGTTACTGACGGAAAATATCTAACTGATGTTGTGCAACTGGGTCCGGGTAGAGGCCTGTAACCATCAATTCATGGAGGATGCGGAGATGAAAAAATTTGTCTGTTTTCTGGCGGCTGCTTGTCTGGTCTTGAGCTTTGCAGCGGCGCCGGCCAGCGCCAAAACTACCTTTGTCACCATTGGCACTGGCGGCATCACAGGCGTATATTATCCCACTGGGGGCGCCATCGCCAAAATGGTCAACGCCAAGCGCGACCAGTACGGCATCCGGGCTACAGTGGAATCCACTGGCGGTTCCGTGTTCAACGTGAACGCCGTCATGGCTGGCGACCTTGAGTTCGGGGTTGTTCAGTCCGACCGCCAGTTCCAGGCCATCAATGGTCTGGCTGAATGGGAAGGCAAGCCCCAGAAGAAGCTGCGGGCTGTCTTTTCCATCCACCCAGAATCCGTCACCCTTGCCGCCGGCGAAGACACCGGCGTCAAGACCATTCAGGACCTGAAAGGCCACACTGTCAACATCGGCAACCCTGGCTCTGGCCAGCGGCAGAACTCCATTGACGCCTTGACCGCCGTGGGCATTAACTACGAAAAGGACATTCAGGCTGAAGCAGTGAAAGCCGCCGAAGCTCCCGGCTTGCTGCAAGACGGCCGCATCGATGCCTTCTTCTACACTGTGGGTCATCCTAGCGGCGCTTTCAAGGAAGCCACCGCCGGCAAGCGCAAAGTCCGCTTTGTCGCCATCGAGGGCCCGGGCATTGATGAAATGATCAAAGAAAAGCCATACTACGCCAAGGCGTTTGTTCCGGTGAAGCACTACACCGCCGTGAACGAAGAAAACGTGCCCACCTTTGGCGTGAAAGCTACTTTCGTTACCTCCTCAGACGTGCCGAACGACATCGTCTACGCCATCACCAAAGAACTGTTTGACAACTTTGATGATTTTAAAAAGCTGCACCCGGCTTACGAAGTGCTGACCAAGGAAAGCATGCTGGAGGGCCTGTCCGCCCCCATCCACGACGGGGCCATGAAATACTACAAGGAAGCCGGCCTCATTAAATAAGGCTTTGGCTCAGGCATGAATGTCTGCATCAGGCGGCCGCCTCATGGCGGTCGCCTGTATCTGTGAACGGCTTTGATACTTCGGGGGCTTTATGGGGCGCAAAGAAGAGAACAACGTCAAAGGCGTGGAGTACGCGAAAAAGCTTGCTGAGCAGGAGCACGGGCTTATTGGCGACGAGCATGGGGTCACTAAATGGATAACCCTGTGCATCGCCGTCAGCTGGTCGCTGTTTCAACTTTCCATAGCCAGCTGGCTGCTGCTGGATACGCTTTACATACGGGCCATACACCTTGCCTTTGCCATTGCGCTCATCTTTCTGAATATTCCAGCGTTTAAGTTCACCCCGAACTGGCGGCCGGACCTGCGGTTTCTGCTGGCCATGCACCGGGTGACCATTCTGGATTACGTGTTCGCCTTTTTGGCGGCGTTCGGCTCGCTGTACATCGTCATTGACTGGGAGGGGCTGGCCATGCGGCCCGGCGCGCCCATCATGCGCGACCTTATTTTCGGGCTCATTCTCATAGTCCTGTTGCTGGAAGCCACCCGACGGGTAATTGGACCGGCCCTGCCGGTCATTGCGGTGTTGTTTATCGTCTACGCCTTTGCAGGGCCGTACATGCCTGACGTTATTGCTTTCAAAGGCGTATCGCTCAACCGCTTCATCGGCCAGATGACCATGTCCTCAGAAGGGATATATGGCATACCACTGGATGTTTCCGCCACTATTGTTTTTCTCTTTGTGCTCTTTGGCACCATGCTGGAAAAGGCTGGCGCTGGGTATTTTTTCATCCAGCTGGCGCTATGTCTGTTGGGTGGTTTCAAGGGCGGCCCAGCCAAGGCCGCCATCCTTGGCTCCGGTCTTACCGGCATGGTCTCCGGCTCGTCCATTGCCAACATCGTCACCACCGGCACGTTTACCATTCCGCTCATGAAGCGGGTGGGCTATCCGGCCACCAAAGCCGGGGCCATTGAGGTCGCCGCCTCCACAGACGGACAGCTGGCGCCGCCAATCATGGGCGCGGCGGCATTCATCATCGCCGAGTACGTCAATGTGCCGTACATTGAAGTGGTCAAGGCGGCTGCTATCCCTGCCTTTGCCTCTTATGGCGCGCTCATCTTCATTTCCCACCTTGAGGCTTGCAAGCTGGGGCTCAAGGGCATTCCCTGGGCTGAGCTGCCGCCGCTGGGCCGCACGCTGCTGCGGGGGCTGCATTATCTTCTGCCCCTGTTCATGCTATTGTACGAATTGATTATATCCCGGCACTCCCCAGAGCTGGCGGCCTTCCGGGCCATCATGGTTCTGGCGGTCATAATGATGCTGCAGAATCCCATCAAGGCCCGTATAAGCGGCCAGCCCTTGTGGCCTGCATTTACGTTGTCTCTAAAAGAAATAGTGGCTGCTCTGGCAGACGGCGCCCGGAACATGGCTGGGGTGGCTATGGCCACTGCCGCCGCCGGAATCATTGTGGGCGTGGTCGCTCTTGGTCTGGGCGGGCTCATCACCCAGATTATCGACCAGCTCTCGGGCGGGAACATTTTTCTTATGCTTATTATTACTGCTTTCGCCAGTCTGATTATAGGCATGGGCTTGCCAACAACGGCCACGTACATCGTCATGGCCTCGCTCACTGCGCCAGCCATCGTCTCTATCGGTTACGCCAACGGCTTCATAGTGCCCATCATGGCGGCGCATCTGTTTTGTTTCTATTTCGGCATCTTGGCGGACGATACGCCCCCCGTGGGGTTGGCCGCCTACGCTGCGGCGGCCATTGCCGAAGGGCCGCCCATACAGACCGGGCTTCAGGGCTTCATGTACGACATCCGCACGGCTGTATTGCCGTTCATGTTCATCTTTAATCACGACATCATTTTGCACAACATCACCAGTTGGACGCAGGGCTTTTTCATATTCGTCATGACGCTGATAGGCAACTTGGCCTTTGCTTCAGCCACCCAGGGCTGGCTCATCTCCCGAAACAGGTTCTACGAGCTGCCGGTGTTGCTGGGCATTACCTACATCATGATGCGGCCGGATTCAGTGGCCCTGCACCTGGGCGTGCCGCACGACCAGCGCTACTGGTGTTATCTCATTGGTCTGGCCCTGTTCGGCGCCATGTTCCTGCTGCAACGGCCGCGGGCTCGGCGCGACATGCAATTAGAAGCAGCATCAGCGTAGCCAAGGAGAGAGACCATGAGCATTTCTGATTCTCAGACCGTGACCATGCACAAGTGTGAACAATGCGGCGCCTCCTTTGCCGAGGAGCTGGAACAGTGCCCGGAATGTGAGAGCGAGAACGTGCATCAGTATGAAATGGCCAACCCTTTTTCCCGGCTGCCTATGGAAGATATTCTGCGGGTAACTGCCCACGCAGTATGGATTTTCGGCGTGGTTGCCTGCCTCATGCTGTTCTGGAATACGGACTATCCAGAAGACAAGATGAACTATATCATGTTGTTCTCGGGCATAGGCGCACTGGCGGCGAGCCTGATATTTTCCATAGCCTTGTTTGGTTTGAGCGAAAGCCTGCGCCGGATGATCCGGGTGCAGCGCCGGCTGCGAGCTTTTTCAGAAGAGTATGACCAGCGCCAGCGCCGCAAAAAAATGGAGAAACGGCTGGCCGAGCAGGCTGCCGCCCAGGCGGGAGGCGATCTGCTGTAGCACGATAGGGTGCTTCACGGTATGCCGTCGAATTTTTCTTCCACGGCTTCTTTTTCTGCATCGTACCAGCGCCGCAGCTTGTTTATGTCGTCATCAAGCTTCTTGATTTCTTTGTTGCGGTCGGCGACGATCTCTTCTTTTTTGCGGGAGAGCTTGGTGTATTCGAACATCAAAAAACGTTTGCGGGCGTCCCGGTCTTGCGTGTCAGCCAGCCGTATTTGTTCTTGTTTCTGCTGCTGCTGCTTTTCTATGTCTTCCAGTTTGGCGGCGTACTTGTCGGCAATGTCGCCTTTTTTGTCCTGCAGCTTGCTCAACTGTTCATTGTATTGCGCCGTCAGGTTGTTCAGCGCCTCTTGTTTGGTTATTTCCGGCGGCTGGGCCAGTCCTGAAGGCGCGGCCTGGGTTTCATCCTTCTGCGAACCCGCTTGCCTGCTTTCCTGCTCAGCAGGCTCGGCGCCGGACTTTCGTTCGTTGAACAGCATGATGGAGCCGTCCGGCCCTTTTTTCATTTGAATCTCAGCATGGGCTGCGGGCAGGCCGCAACACATGGCCGCAGCCGCAAGCAGGCAACAGGCAAGGCCACGGTGCATGGCGCATGGCTGCATCAAACGCTTCCAAAATGTACTGGTGTTAGCCATCGTCGCTATATTCCTCCAGATCGATTTCAATATTTTCAAGCGCGGTTAAGACGTCATCGTCAAGGACCGGGAAAATGGCAAAACATTCGTCATCGTACACGTCTCCGGTGACGGGCGCGTTTCTCCACAGCTCATTTGCCGTGGGGGCCTTTGCGGCTTTCTGCGAATGCGGCTGGCGTGAGAATAGACGGCCAAACATGACTGCAGTGTAGCACAAAACGGCTCAATGGTGAATGAAGAACTGCGTGGAGCGAAAAGAAAAGGATGAAGCTATTCTTCGTCGAACAAAGCTTCGAGAATATCGTACACCAGCACGTCGGAGTTTATGTGATAGTCTCCCTTGGCAACCGCCTCCTTCAGGTGCTCAATGCGCCGGGCCCTTTTGACGGGGTCTTCCTGAACAGGCCCCCGCACTTTGTTTGCACGGGGCGGTTGCGAGGCGGAGCTGTATAAGGTGTTGTCGATGTCTTTCATTTTTTTTCCCGGGGAGTGTTCCCGCGATGTATACACCCTATCGTCCGCTGGACCCCCGTTCTTTAGCTCAAGCCAGTCACTGCGGGGGCTCGCAGGCAGACCTGAGCCGAAAAACGCCAGTAACTGCAACGCTACGGAGGCGGTCAAGAAAAACAAAAAATATGTGAAGCAAGTGGAGGCAAAGACCAGAAACCATCCCTTGCGACCACTGGCCAGGCAACTCGGCTACAGGGCAGGAGGAAGTGGGCTCAGGTCAGTACACTAATACGGTATTGATGTATGTTCGCGGTAGGAACCGCTCTTTCGGGCGGCCCCTACCGCGAACATTGGTGTAACGTATCAAAAATATGTGGACACAATTAAATTCCTTAAGGACCTATAACCAGGTTGCCAAGCCAGCGCTATTAGGCGGTGGATTTTGGGACATATCCTTGCTTGACAATGGCTCGCCGCGCTGTGTATGAATCCGTCTTCTTTTAGCGCATTTTCGCGTTGAGACACCGCTCTCTCCTGAAATAATTTACAATTGTTTCAGGAAAATGCATAAGAGCATCTAACCATTTCAATGTTAAAATGCTCAAAGCCAGCGTAGCTCAGTTGGTAGAGCAGCTGATTCGTAATCAGCAGGTCGTCCGTTCGAGTCGGATCGCTGGCTCCAAGGAAAATCAAGGGCTTAGCCGTAAAGCTAAGTCCTTTTTCGATTCAATCAGTCAGATTTTTGTTGGTCTTTGTGAAACCGCTTACAGCCATGGCGCAGCATTATTTCGGCCTCGCCGAGCAGCTTTTGGGCCAGCTCCGGTGCGCTGCGCTTGCGCCAGTCTTCCATGTTGGTTCCCAGCAGCCACTGGTTGCAGGCTCCCTGGGCCGGGCTGCAATAAATCTGGAAATCCACTTTTCTGGAAAGGTCTCCAGCCAGGGCAAAACGCAGTCCCTGGCCGCAATAGGACCGAAACACCAGAGCCATCTTGTGCTTGGGGTTGGTCTCGGCCTTGCGGCGCTCTTCTGTGGAAAGGTTTTGAGACAGCTCGTTGTACATGGTCTCCAGGCTGTTCTTGAAATATCGCTCTTCCAACTGATCCCGGGTTTGCGGGGGGATGTCCTCCAGCGAATCACAGTGCCGGTACAGGGAATAGAGCTTGGCCGCTCGGGCGGGGAAGAAAACGCCTTTGCGCAGCACCTGGACTTTGGCCCCCAGCTCGAACAGATCGCCGGCCGGGCCGTAGTCCGTGTCCTGCACGTTGGCCTGCTGCAGCATGTCCTTGACTGCAGGGTGCGCGCCAGACTCCATAGTACATTGGTGTATGGAGCCGGCAAGGATGAAGTCCGCCCCCAACATGAACGCCGCGGCGGCGGCCTCTGGCGCGCCCACGCCCCCGGCTGCGCCTACGCAGATTTCTCTGTTGTACTTGAATTGGGCGACCTTTCTGTCCCGCAGCCGGTGGATGGTCGGCAACAAGGCATACGCTGGCGCTTGGTCGGTGTGGCCGGCGCAGTCCGCCTGGGCGCACAGATGATCGGCCATGGGCCAGTCCTGGGCCAGTTCGGCTTGTTCAGGCGATATTTCGCCCTGCTCCTGCAATTGCCCAAGCAGCCGTTCCGGAGCGGGGGAGAGGAAGTATTCCGCGGTTTCAGGCCGCGAGACCTTGGCCAGAATGGCGTGATCGCTCACGGCGGCGCCGTTCGGCCCTCGCCGCAATCCTGTTGCGCGGAATTTTACCAGAGCCGGGGTCATCTGGATGTAGTTGCCGGTCTCCACATTTTTCACGCCCAACCGCAGCAGCAAGTCTACCAGGCGCTTCTCGTCAGCATTGGCGGAAAGATTCACGCCCCAGGGCCGGTCTTTAAGTTCCCGGGCCAGCCAGACCAGGTCCTGTTCCACGCGGTCCAGGCCCAATCCTGCCGCGCCATAGAAGCTGAGCATGCCGGCCCTGCTCATGGCGGCGACCAGTTCCCGGGAGGCAACGCCCTGATGCATGCCGCCGGCCACGTAAGCGTATTGCAGTCCGTACGCCTTTTTGAACGCGTCCGACCCCAGGCCAGCCGCACCATCGAAGCCGCCTGCGTCCGATTGCTTTGCAGCGGGCGGGGCGGCCGGTTCGGTGATGGGCGTTGCCTCGTTGCGTATGGCGGCGATGAGTTTTGTCAGCACCTGGGCTGGGCCAACCTCCACATATTCGTGGACGTTTTTGCCCATCAGGTAGCGGACCGAGTCTATCCATTGCACCGGGCTGTTAATTTGCGCGGCCAGGGTCTCCTTGATGCGGTCCGGGTCGTAGGGCCGGGCCGTGAGGTTGGCGATGACGGGAACCTGCGGCGCGGCAAAGTGGAAACTGTCCAGAAATGTTTCAAATGCTTTTCTGGCCTGAGCCATGTAAGATGTGTGGAACGCGCCGCTGACGTTGAGGACCCTGTAGAGCGCTGCTCCTGCTTTGGTAAACAGGGGTTCGGCGGCTTCCACGGACTGGCGGGGGCCGGCCACGACGAATTGCGATGGCGTGTTCAAGTTGGCCAGTTCCATATCCGCCAATGAAGCGTCTGACAGAACGGCGCGGACCTGTTCTTCAGAAAGGCCCACCACCGCAGCCATGCCGCCGCCCTGGGCCTGGGCCATAAGCTCTGCGCGCTTGGCCACCAGTTGCAGGCCCGTTTCGAAGTCAAAGACCCCGGCCGCGAGCAGTCCGTTGTATTCGCCCAGGCTGTGGCCGGCCAGAAAGGCCGGAGGCTCTGGGGTTTCGGCGGCGCGCTGCAGATAGCTGAGCGCATTCACCGTGAACAGGGCCGGCTGGGTGTATTGAGTCTGGTTCAGCTTGCCGTCCTGGTCCTCCAGACACAGCTTTTGGATGGAGTAGCCCAGGACGCGCTCGGCGATATGGACCATTTCTGGAAAAAGCTCGAACAATCCCAGACCCATGCCTTTTGCCTGGGCGCCTTGACCGGGAAAAACCACGGCGTGCATTGGAAGCTCCTTTGTCGGTGTTGCAGCGGTCCGTATCGCCAGGGCTGCGGCGTTGTCAAAGTTGTCGGCGTCGGCGCCAAAGGGAGTGAGTATGTGATAGATGCGCGGCGCGGCGCTGGGCTGGATCATTTTGAGCGCTGCGGCCAGGGTTCCGGACGGGCCGGCGTCAATATAAATGGAGTTCTGGCTGTCCGGCAGGGCCGCAGCTGTCTCTTGAAACCGGATGGGCTGGCGGATGACCCTCCACAGATGTTCCGGGTCCAGACTGGCGATGCGTCTGGCCGAGGCGCAGGAATACATGGGCATGCGCGGCGCGCCATATGGCAGGCCGGCGTGCAGCTGCATGAAGTCGTCACGCAGCGCATCCATAAGCCGGGAATGAAATCCGTAGCGCACGGGCAGCTGCTGGACCACGGCGCCGGCTTGGCGCAGCTGGGACTCCGCTTCCGCCATCTCCGGCAGACCGCCGGAGAGCACGAAATGCTGTTTGCTGTTGACCGCGGCCAGGTCGCACAGGCTCTGCAGCGCTGCATTTTCTTGATAGAGCGATATATCGCCCAGCACGGCCAGCATGCCGCCTGCGGGGAGTTTTTGCAGCAGGGCCGGATGCCGGGCCAGGGTTTCCACTGCAGCTTCCGGGTCCAGCGCTCCGGCTGCAGCCGCAGCTGCGAATTCGCCCAGGCTGGCGCCCAGCACGGCGTCCGGCCGCAGGCCGGCTTCCTCCAGGCAGCGGGCCAGGGCGTATTCGGTCATGAAGATGGCCAGGTGGGTGACGGCAAAATCGTCAAAAGGCTCGGACGCTGCACGGTCAGGGGCGTACATGGCGTTCACAACGGACTGGCCCAGTCCGCTTGCCGCCACAGCGTCCAGTCGGTCCATCCATTGGCGGAAAACGGGCTGCGCCGTGTACAACTCCGCGCCCATATGAAAGTACTGGGAGCCTTGTCCGGAAAACAGAAAATAGAGAGGCGTGTGCATACGCGTTGCGCCGGCAGACTGCGCCGGAGGTGTTATTTTAGCTGCGGTTCTGTGGGATTATCGACGTCAATTTCCCCGACAACGGGCGGTTTGGCCTTTTCCGTATACATGAATTCAATGAGTTTTATGACGTTGGGCGTGGGCCGGTATCCGATTCGTTGCGCAGTGTCCATGTTCAGGGCGATTTTCATGGGGATGGTGCTGGCAAAGTTTGTCATGGTCTCCATACTGTGCATCATCAACCGGCTGATCATGAAAGCGAACCGCTGGTCCAGCCGCAGCAGAGAGCTTTGCGACGGGCTCATGAGCGCTCCCAGGCGCACGTCCCTGTCGCCGGCCTGGCTGTACACAGCCACATCCAAGTCTGCAAGGTAATCGAATATGCGCTTTCTGTGTGCGTTTGATAATGGCGGGCCCTGGTTCATGAAAAAGGCGTCAATGTCGTCTTTCATGGTTTCCAAGCAGCGCATAAAGTTGTTGATGCGCGTGTTTTCGTCCACGTCGATGAGTTCTGTCTTGCACGAATGCAACTTAAAGCCCCGTTCCTCGGCCGTGGCCTTGAGTACTTTCACGTCGGCTATATATCTGCCCAGGGACGAATCCTCATAGATAAAGCCCAGAGTGGCAAAATCGAGCGTGTTTTTGAAGAACAACAGTTCTTCGTGGTCAAAACCTGAACCCTCCAGGTATGTATAAATGCTTAGCATTTTTCCAAGGTATTGCATCTGCTCGTTTTCGATTCCCATGGTGGTGCTGTTGAGCGCCAGGATGGGTACGCTTTTTTTCAGTTGGGCAATTTCTTTGCTGGACCAGTCCCCAACCACAATGAGCAAGTCTATGTCGCGCTTGGCCTGGATGCGTTTTTTAATAGCGTTGACAATGTGTTGGCGCTTTTGCGGATTCCACATGCCGTTGTAAACGCCGTTTTCCATGTAGTTAATCAACCCGTTGTTGGCGAATTCGTTCATGTTGCGCCACAGTTCTTCCGCCGTGGAGTATGATTTATCAGGAGGGGGGGCGCTCAGGCCCAGAACGTGGAATTGGCTGATGACCCCGGCAAGATAGTCAGTAAAAATGGCTGAGGGACCGTCCTGCAGCAAGGCGGTGTTCACAATCATATCCTGCTGCAGGGAAATGGCCGCATGGCTGGACTCCTGGGCCAGCCATTGCTGTTCTGAGGCGTTCATGGCTTTGGAAAGGTCAAAGTCGTCCTGCGTGTGGACGGGCGCTGACTGGTGTATAGACTGTGTTGCTGCGGACGGAGCAACATCCGCAGCCCAACAATGCTCAGACGCCAGCGCCAGCGCAGCGAGAAGGGCCAGGAGCGCGCGCAGCACGGTCATAGGACCGCCGCTTTTTGCCGGGGCCGGCCGCTTTGTGCGCCCTGCAACAGACCCACAAGCTCGTCCAGGCTGTAGCGGACGGCCGCGGTTTCGCCCAGAGGGGCAAAGGCCGCTGCGTGACAGACTGCTGTCAGTCCAACGGGCATGGCGCGGAGAAAAAGCACTCGGCCGGCGGCCACGGCTGTTTCGCCGCTTACCGCCACTGTGGCCGGGTCCAGATGCAGCCCTTCGCCCAGGGTCTTGAGCACGGCCTCCTTGCGTGTCCACAGGTCCAGGAGCGCGCGTTCAGGAGCGGCGGAGTGTTTGATGCGGGCGAATTCATCTGGACGCAGGGCGATTTTCACGTCCTCGGGCTGCAGCCCTCGCGGAGTTTCCACGTCCACGCCCAGAGGGCCGGGGCCGGCAACGGCCGCCACATGCCCCCTGCAGTGGGAGACGTTGAATTCCGGACCGGCTTCGAAGTAGGGTTTGCCCTTGGCCGTGCGCCGCAACCGGTCCAGGGGCGCCTCAACGCCGGCGGATTGGCCAATGCGCGTGATGAGCAGACGCGCACAGAGGGCCGCGGCCTGGTCTTGCGGACGGAGGTAGCGGGTGACGTCTGCGCGTTGTTCCGGCGGCAGCAGGGCAAGCCCGGCGTGGAAGGCGCCGTCGTGATCCTGTCCGGGATAGTTTTCCGGAGAGATGCGCACGTGGTAAAATGTGATGTTCATGCCGCACATGGCGTGTTGTTCGCAGGCTGCATGCGCCGCCAGGCTACATGTTCTTGCGGGGGTCGGACGCCAAAACGAACAACAGGCCCAGCGCCGGGGTGAACAGTATGGAGGCAAAAAAATAGCCCCAGAAGCCCCATTTTCGGTGGTCGCCCAGAAAACCCATCAGAACGCAGAGACCCACGTAGATTAAAAGGTAAAGCATACATCCTCCTTACGCTATTTCCTCTCGTTTGGCGAGTAAATGTCCAGATTATTGAGTTCAAATTCCTGCATCAGGCTTTGAAAGACCGGGATGGCGTTCAATAGCTCTTCGAACTGCTCCTCGTGGTTTTTCAAGTCTTCGAGCGCCTGGCGGAACGTTGAGTTGGAGTCAGTGCTCAGTTTTGTCTGGTTGCCTCCGTAAGCAGCCAGGCCGCTGGTGTCTTGCGCGTAGGGATGTGCAGACGTTGCCTTGGCGTTTTCAGAGCCTTCCAGGTTCAGTATGACCGGCAATCCTCCCGCGCCGTCCGAGCCGCCGCCAAAAAGCACCACTTTGGCGTTGTTTGATTCCGCCAGCTTCAAGGAAGCCAGAATGCCGAACCAGGTGAGCAGCTTTTCGTCTAAAGATTCGTTGACGATGTTGTTGTACATGCGAATTGATTCCGCCTCCAGCATCTTGCGCTTGATCTCTTCTGCGGCTTTTTTCAGCCGGAATTCATAGGTGAAGAATTCCTGCTGCACTCTCAGCTTGCCTTCAATGGAGCTGCGGACCACGTCCGGCAGAATGATGGTTTCTATGAGGAACGCTTCATATATGATGGGGATGCGGCCGTTGCGGCGAATCATCTCCATGTAGACTTCTTCTTGAATAATCTGTGTTTCTGTGGAGTATATCTCCTCTGGGCTGTATTTGCCGATGACATTACGGACAGACGCCATGGTGATGGGTTTGACAATTTTTTTGGCGTAGTCTGGCCCCACGTTTTTGTGGAGCATGGGCAGTTCATGTCTGTCCGGGTAGTAGCGTACTGACACTATCAAATTGACCACCAAGCCGTTGGTGGTGAGCACAGGCGCCTTAAGCTGCATTTCCTGGATGCGGGTGTCGTATTCGTACATGATGTTCCAGGGCCATAAGACGTGCAAGCCTTCCTGATAGACCTTCTGTTCCACCACGCCCTCAAGAAAGCGCTTGAAGAGCACGCCTTTGAACCCGGGGTAGATGGTGATGAACATGGAGTGGTAGAAAAAAAGCACGAAAAGAACGCATAGAAAACCAGTCAGCATCAGCCGGCCTTTGTAGCGCCGGATTAAGCGTTTGGCCTTGCTGCGTTTGATCTGCGCCGCTTTGGATGAGGGCGTTTGGGTAGATTTAGTCATGGTCAATCCTCATTGCTGCTCCACAGCGGGGCGAACGACAGCATGGAGCCGCCCCGCCAGTGCTCGTTCAGGCAATGCTCCAGGCAACCTGCTTCCAGCGTTATGCAGGACCGGCTTGTTTCGTGGTTGGTTTCTCCCCTTGTTCCCAGACACATGGCGTAAACCAGCGGGCAGTCTGCCGCGCAGTGTATGAAGGCGGTCATGTGCGGGGGCGAGGCAATGGTGGAGTAGGCAAAAGAAACCACAGTGGTTACGTAGTGTTGGAGGCAGTTCTCCAGCTCTATGAGCGAGACCTTGTGGTAGAGGCATTCAGCCCTGCCTTGAGCGATGTGCGCGAGCATGGGGGTGGACGGCCGCTGTTCCACCTCCAGGCTGGCGTCGTAGAGTTCATGCAGTCCGTCCAACTCGTTGGGCGGCTGAAAGGTCATATGGTAGACTAGGCTGCCAACTTCAACCAGCAGGATGAGCGCTGCTAGCATGAGAAGAATTTTATGCATGGCCGCCGTCCTCTGCCGCGTCGTGTCCCTTGGCGCCGCCTGCGTGTGGAACCGTGATGGTCTCAATTGAACCGTAGTCCATCTTCACCACCCGGTCCGCCACGTGGTAATAGCGGTCGTCGTGAGAAACCGCCACAATGGTCTTGCCCTTGGCTTTCAGCTCCGGCAGCACGGTTTCGTAAAAATGCTTGCGAAACACAGGGTCTAGGTCTGCGGCCACCTCGTCCAGAATGTAGACAGGCTTGTCCTCCAGCAGACAGACCGTCAAGGCCAGCCGTTTTTTCTGTCCGCTGGAAAGGTCCAGGGTGGTGAAGCGGCCGTGGCGTATGCCGGTCTTGTCTGCGATATCCATTTTTTCCAGCAGGTCGTCCACGGCGTCCTTGTCTGCGCCCCGCAGGCCGTAGAGCCGGTCGAACAGGTGAAAGTCGGCAAACAGCACGGAAAAAAGCTCGCGGTAGGAGTCGCGGTTGGCGCTGTCCACCGGGGTGTTGTCCACCAGTATGCGGCCTTTGCCCGGCGCGTACAGGCCGGTGAGCAGCTTGAGAAAGGTGGATTTGCCGCTGCCGTTGCCGCCCACCAGAAAAATGAGCTCGCCCTTGTTCAGGGTAAAATTCATTGGGCCCAGGCTGAAGCCGTGGCTGTTGGAAGAAACCGCGGGGTAGGTGAAAAAGGCGTCCTCCAGAGTGATGGAGGCAAACTCCCCGTCCTTTTTCGCCAGCCGGTTGTAAGGGTCGAAGTCCTTGGCCTCGTTATACGCCTCCAGCGTATCGCCCAGCTCGCCTATGTCCCGCACGGCCCAGTCCGCCTTGTAGAGCATGGGCACGGCGCTGATAACCTGGCCCAGCGGGCCCAGAGCGTAGAGTATGGCCATGGACAGGATAAGCACCGTGTCTGTGTCCATGACGGAGAACCGGGGCAGCAGAAAGACCACCGAGGCGATGAGCACCAGCAAAAACGTTTCGGCGAAAATGGCGTTTTCCACGGTCAAGCGTTCAGCCGTCACCTTGGTCCGTTTGGCTGCCCGGTTCACCCAGGTCATGTGCCGGTTGAACAGGTCGTCGCGCCGGCCGCGGTGGACTTTTAGCTCTTTCAAACCAAGCAGGATGTGGTTCAAGAACTCCAGGAACCGGCTTTCCATTTTTTTCAACCGGGTAGTGTATTCGTTGATGACTCCTTGCTTGCGGGAATACAAGTACGCTGCGCCGCTGGTGATGACCACAGTGACCACGAATGCGCTACGGGAAATGGTGAAAATGAAGGCCATGGACACCACCACCATGACCAGGCCGGAGCCGGCCATAACCAGCAAGCGCGTCGTGTCCATCAGCAGGTCAGTGTTTTCGATCAGGCTTTTGTAGACGCGGGTTTTCTCCATACGCTCCACGTCGTTCAGGCTCGCCTCCATCAACTGTCCAGCCACGCGCTTCTGGGTCTTGTATATCCAGCCGCCCATGCGCTCGATAACCACGCGGGAGGCCATGCGCAGCATGTAGGTATAGCCGCCTATGCACAGCAAAAACATGGCAAAATAAGGGAAAGTGGCCACAGCGCCCTTGGAAAGGCTTTCCGAGGCCACGTTGATGAGCACCACCAGTAAACCGTGCAGAAATCCCGCAAAGCCAATAAGCGCAATAACCTGGCTTTTTTTCTCTTCAAGCAGCCGGAAAAGCAGAAGAATAAGAGGAGACTGGGTTGGGATCATAGTGGTGCTTTGGCTGTTTGGGCGGGCTAGCCCGTTGAATGCGCACAATGAGTAACGACATATACACATATTTGGCGGGGTAGTGCAATACAAGACGTCCCTCCCGGCGCTGGGCCGGAAGGGACGTCTTCTCCGTACTACAAGGGGGGTGTGGCGGTCTGGATTACTTTAAGCCTTTCTTGACGTCCTTGACCATCTGCTTGCCTTCGTTAAACTTCTCCATGAAATAGTCGTTCATGGCGTCCGGGTCGAAGTCCAGGATGGTTCCGCCGGCTTCGAAATGCATGATGAACACTTTGCCAATAGCGTAGGTTGCGGCCCCGCCCAGAATGGAAGTGCTCAGAATGCCAAGCGGCGCGCCGATGATGGGCACTGCCTTGAGAACAGAGCCGAAAGTGGGCGCCATGCTAACCGGGACAACGCCGCCCAGCAAGCCGGAAACAATGGACTTCACAGCGTCGCGGCGAAACGGAACATCGTAGTTTTTGGCCAGCACGCGCACCATGTCTATCTGCATGGCGGTCAAGGCCACCAGGTCCACCAGAGGCAGGGGCACCAGGCCAACGCCAGCAGACCAGAACATCCGGCGACGGACAAAGTTGTTTGCTTCTTCCAGACGCTGGGCGTCTTCTGTGGAGATTTCTTCTGCGCCTATAGCGGCGGTTTTAGGTTCTGTTGCGGCGTCTGCCATGGTGGTATCCTCCGGCGGCTGCAGGTTTGTGTAGATGCGCAAAAGGCGTTCGCATTTTTTTGCCATACTCTACATACGCAGCTGCGCAAAACGCAGCAATGGAAAAAGTTCATCTGACGGTCTGGACTAGTTGAGGGGATTTTTCCGGATGACTGCCAGCAGTGTTTTGTAGCACTGTTCCGGGTCGCTTTCGGTCCGAAGGTTGAACCGGAACTCGCACTCTTTCAAGTGCAGGTAAAAGGTGCGGCGGGGCACGCCGTGGAACTTGGCCAGCCGGCGCATGGCAAAGGACCAGAAGGAACCGCTCAGGCTGTGGCCGCTGCGGCCGCCGGCGCTGTCCGGCCGGGCGTGGTAAGGGTTGGCGTTGCCCATGTCCACCAGGCAGTCGTAGCCGCTGAAAGCAGGCCAGGCCGCAGAGCCGCCGCCTTTGAGCATGGTCCGTATTGCCGGCGTGGCGTAGGTGGGCAGCAGCTCGGTAAATATCCGCTTGTCGCGGTGCAGCAAACCGAAAATGGGCGGGCCGGCGTCCTTGACAGGGATACTCTCCTCGGCTGCTGCGCCGTCGGAAAGAATGGGCGAGGTGGCATCGCAGTGCTCGGCAATGCGCTGCCGGATAAGCCGCAGATAGCGGTTCACCGTGTTGCGGTTCAGCCGCGAAATGTACGTGATGTTTTCCGCGGTCAGGTCCAGGCAAAAAAGCCGCACCAGATGGCGGAAACGGGCTTCAGAAATGCGCGCACGGCGAACGTACTTGTTTTTTCTTTGCATGCAGTGGGTTAAACGTAGACAGAAGGGTTTAACTAGTCAAGACGCCTGGCAAGGCAAAAGAATGCAGACCGAAAAGCGCCAGTTCAGTCGCCGCAGTTGTCCAGCTTGCGGATCAAAGTAATCCCGTCGCCCACCGGGATCATGCTTATCTCAACCCGCGGGTCTTCACGGCGCCGCCGGTTGAATTCCCGGATGCACTCTGTCTCAACTTCCGTGTTCTCTGGCGTAAACACGTAGCCCTTCCAGAGCACGTTATCCACCATCATCATGCCCCCAGGACGGAGCAGAGCCAGGGTTTGTTCGTAGTACGTCTCGTAGAGCTCCTTGTCCGCGTCAATGAAAGCAAAGTCAAAGGAGCCGCGCTGGCCGTTGTGCAGCATGCGGTCCAAGGTCTCTCTGGCCGGGCCCAGCCGCAGGTCCACCTTGTGCTCCACCTGGGCGGCCTTCCAGTAGCGTTTGGCCACGTTGGTCCACTCTTCGCTTATGTCGCAAGCCACCAGTGAGCCATGGTCTGGCAAGGCGCCGGCAATGCAGACGCTGCTGTAGCCGGTAAAAACGCCAATCTCCAATGCTTTTACAGCGTTAATGGACTTGACGATGAGCGCCATGAATTGGCCCTGGAGGGGATTAATCTGCATCACCGCACGGGGAAGCAAGGCGGTTTCTGCGCGCAGTTGTTGCAGCAAAGGGAGTTCCTGCGGCGAAACGCTCTGAATGTATTTGAATACATTTTCATGAACAATACGATAATCTGACGACATAAAAACCCTCTGCAATGCGGGTTATGGGCGCAGCAATCCGCATACATCGCGCCCGGAATCTGTATGTGCGCTAAGCGATCTTTTCTAAACGCAACATGCCAAAAAATAATCATTCTGCCAATACGATGTTGCAGAAATTGTATTTGCAACACAGTTTTCGTAAGGCTTGTCGCTATGTTACATAAAATATTTCGGGATATGCAAAAAAAAATTATGAAAAAAATGACTGACAAATGATCTTGAAAATTTTTTAAAAAAAACGTGAAAGCAAGAGCTGAAAGATATAATATAGAGCGTATTGCTGAATTTTATGTAGGTATATTGAATTGTTGTGGCGAAAATTTTCTTTTGATAAAAATGCCTTGTTCGAAAAATGTGGTACATTATTCATTGCAAAAGTGAGCTGGACAGGCAGAATTTTTTTATAACAATTGATATTGAGGAAAAAAAACAGTACGCAATGCGTGAGAGTCTGTCTCAAAATAATTGTCTGCTGCGGTTGGGTATAATTGTATCATGCTTCGTTTTCAGCAAAAAAATAGTTTTTGACGAAGCGTTGTTCCGCCTGCACAGCATTTTTAGCTTCAGCCTCGCCTGCTGCAAGTAGAGCATTTTGCCTTTGAAAATGGTTAGATGTTGTATGACGTTTCCTGAAACTCACACCGAGAGTTACTTCGGGACAGGTCCTGGGCTCACAAGACTGCACCGTCAGAAAACAGAGCTTTGCCGGTCTATTAAGATGTAAAATTATATATATTGCTTATACTATAACTTGAGCTATTGAGTCCAGTCTGCAGGCAAAAGGATAGTAAGCACGTGACGAAGAATGCCATGCTCTGCGCCCCATTTATGAGCCAGGCTACAGACTTTCCAAGCAAGTCTGTCCTGGGCTGGCTGCCGGAATCCGGGCCGCAGGAATTTCTGGACGGACAGGAGCTGGAACAGGCAGCCGGATCCCTCGCTGTTGCGCTGCAGGACATACTGCAAGTCCAGGAGCGCGCAGTGCTGGCCCTGCCGTGCGGGATTGATTATGTTGCCGCCCTGTTGGCCTGCTGGCGAGCTAATATTACTGCTGTGCCTGCGCCGGCTACGGATGTAGCCAGTCCAAAAGCGCTGGCTGCTAAGCTCCCTTCTTTGTTGCAAAGCTCCCGGGCGTCATGCGTACTGGCCACAGGCGAGTTGGCGGAATATCTGGCCGCGCAGCCAGGGTTGCGCCATGTGAATGTATGTGACGTGCGCGAACTGCAGGTGTCCGGCGGCCCGGCGATAGCCCCCAGGCCACGGCGGCCCGGCGACCTGGGCATGCTGCTGTACACCTCCGGCTCTACTGCGCAGCCCAAGGGGGTCATGCTCACCCACGAGAACCTGGCCGCCCAAGCCAACACTGCAGCCCGGCAGTGGGAGATAGGCCCGGATAGCTGCATCGTCTCCTGGGCGCCGTTGTTCCACAGCTTCGGGCTTATTGTCGGGATTATGGCCCCGCTCAGCCGCGGCGCCTCCTGCATGCTCATGCCGCCGGGAGGTTTTGTGCGAAACCCGGCCCACTGGTTCCGCTGCCTGCATGAACACCACGCCACACACACCGGGGCGCCCAATTTCGCTCTGGACCTGTGTTGCTCAGTGGTGGACCTCGATTCCGTCATGGATTTTTCCCTGCGCAGGCTCAAGGCGGTTATCTGCGGCGGCGAGCCCATTCGCCGATCTACCTGGGAAGCGTTTGTCCAGAAATTCAAGTCCATTGGTTTTTCACCGGAAGTGTTCTGCCCCAACTACGGCTTGTCGGAAACAGGCTCCATCTCCTTCAGTTCCATCGGTAAGGCGCCCCGGTTTCTCGCCCTTGATCCTGAAGCCATGCGCCAGCGTCTGGTGCGCGCTGCTTCGCAGGAGTCCAGCGCAAAAATTATCACCGGGTGCGGGGATGTAGCTCCAGAAATGCAGGCAGTTATAGTGCATCCGGACACTGGCGAACTGTGCGCTGAAGACGTCATTGGAGAACTGTGGGTTAAATCCGCCTCCATTGCCGCCGGCTACCTTGGCTTGGATGCAGAAACCCTGGAAAATTTCCACGCAACGGTGAAAAGTACAGGGGAATCAGGCTTTTTCCGCACGGGTGACTTGGGCTTTATGCAAAACGGACACCTGTTCCTGGCCGGCCGGGAAAAAGAGGTGATTATTATAGCCGGAAAAAATTATTTTCCGTCAGATATCGAAGAGGCAATTATACGTTGCGGGCCAGCTTTTTCATCGCCGTTGCAGGTGTTTTCCTTTGAAAAGGACGGGCGCGAGCATGTGTGCGCGGCGATTGAGACTGCAGCTGGTCCGGAAGAATGTGAGCAACTGGCCCGCACGGCGCTCGCCGCCGTGGCAGCTGAGCATCAGCTGGAGCTGTCCGTCGTCTGCTTTACGCCTGAAGGCGCACTGCCAAAAACGGATAGCGGCAAGCTGCAACGCAGGCAGTGCATGGAAGCATACTTGAATGAAGCGCTAGATATACTATATAAATATCCTGAAGAACATAATGCTGTAGCAATACGTGAAAAAGAGGCGCCGCTATATGTCGTCACACAACTGATAGATGATGTTATTAAACAGGAATGCAGCGTAGATATTTCGCACATGCACACAGAAATAACGTTCAGCGAGCTTGGATTGCATTCTTTGCAGCATATTCGCATTGCCAAGCGCATTGAGGATATCTTTCAGCTGTCATTTTCGCCAGCCTCGCTGTACAAATTTCACACGGTAGCGCAGTTGGCAGGCTACATAGCCGAGCAGTTGGCGCAAGGCCCTGACGTCGGCCGCAGCACATCAGCGAGAGCAGGCTCCCAAGCGGAACGACCTGTAGCAATCATTGGCTGCAGCTGCCATTTTCCCGGCGGCGTAACAGACCCGGAAGGTTTGTGGAGCCTAGCCGCAGCCGGCGGCAACGCCGTCACGTCCGTGGGCCAGAGCCGACCGCGCATTCTGCAGGACGCAAAACGTTATGGAGTAGACGGGAATTTTCCGGCTTGGGGAGGCTTTGTGGATGACGTGGACCGTTTTGACGCGGCCTTTTTTGCCGTCTCCCCTTTGGAAGCCGAAGCCATGGACCCCCAGCAGCGCAAGGTCATGGAGCTGGTATGGGAAACTCTGGCCCGCAGCAACACTGACCCCGGAAGCCTTGCAGGCCGCGGGGTGGGCCTTTTCGTGGGCGCGCACAGCTCGGACTATGCTGAAATCGTCAGCCAGCGTCCTCAACTGGTTCATACGTACGGCGCTTTTTTGGATTCTGGGCTGCATATGTCCTTGCTGCCGCACAGGGTGTCCCGTCACTTTGACTTCCACGGCCCCAGCGAACTTGTCAACACAGCCTGTTCCAGCTCTCTGGTGGCGGTGCATCGCGCCGCCGAGGCCTTGCGCCGTGGTGAGTGTTCGCTGGCTTTGGCTTGCGGGATCAACCTCATGTTCACCGCCCGCATCTGGGTGCTGGCGCACAAGGCTGGCATGCTGGCCGCGGACGGGCGCTGCAAGCCATTTGACGGCGCGGCTGACGGGTTTGTCCGGGCGGAGGGCTACGCAGCCGTGGCCCTGAAACCCTTAGATCAGGCCCTGCAGGACAACGATCCTGTTCTGGCGGTGCTGGCGTCTACAGCTGTGAATCACGACGGCCGGTCCCACTCCCTGCGCGCGCCGAACATGGAGGGGCAGAAACGCTTGCTGCTGCACGCCTGGAGCAAGGCCGGCCTGGACCCCCGGACCATCGGTTACATGGAAGCCCACGGCACGGGCACGAAGCTGGGCGACCCCATAGAAATCCAGGCCCTGCAGGAGGCCTATGCTGAGGCGGCTGGAACAGCACAGGCGCAAACCTGCGCCCTGGGCTCGGTGAAGGCGTGCATAGGCCACGCTGAATCCGCCGCAGGCATGGCCGGCCTGGTCAAAGCCGTCATGGCCCTGAGGCACGGCGTCATTCCGGGAAACCGCCATTTGCGGGAGGTGAACCCTTACATACAGCTGGGCGCCGGCCCGCTGTATTTGCCGCAGGACAGCCGCCCCTGGACCAGACCTCTGGACGCCAGAGGACGTGAAACGCCGCGCCGGGCCGGGGTCAGCTCCTTTGGCTTTGGCGGCGCCAACGCACACGTCATTGTGGAAGAATACAGTGAGGCCAGGACGGACCCGCCCGCGCCTGCGCTGGGTCCACTGCCCGGCTATCCTTTTGCAGGTGAGCGGTTTTGGATTCCAGAAGAAACCACGCAACAGCCAGAATATCCACAATCGGCGGAAAGGCCTGAGCCGGCGCGCACATGGACCCTGGCGCCGATGTGGGAAACAGTGCAGCCGGAGCCCGCGCCGCCTTTGGCCCCGGAGCCGACGACGGCTGTGTATGGGGCTTGGGGAGATGGAGATATCCGTGCCGCCATGCAGGAGCTTTTTCCCGGCGCCATGTTTGATGCAATGCCTGTACAACCGGACCTGCAGCACATTGTGTGGCTGGCCCCGGAGACACCTGAAGCGCCCCCTTGGGATGAGGCTCTCCTGGCTGCGCAGGAAAGCGGGGTCCTGGAATTTTTTCGGTTCATTAAGCAGCTTATATCATTAGGGTACGGTGAAAAAACAGTGCGCTTGACGGTGGCGGCCCGGCGCACCCTGCCTGTGTTCGGCGGCGAATGTGCGGCCCCGGCCCACGCTGGCCTGCGCGGGCTGCTGGGAACTGCTGTGCGGGAATATCCGGCCTGGCGCGCGCGGTATGTGGATATTCCCGAAGAGAAGCCGCCCTGGCGCGAGCTTTTTTCATTGCCCTGCGCCAACCCGTGCCCGGTCTACGCTTGGCGGCGCGGGGAGTGGTTCCAGCAGCAGCTGGTTGAACTTTCCGGCCAGCTTGAAAATCCCTCCCGCTACCGGCAAAATGGCGCCTATGTGGTTATTGGCGGGTCAGGCGGCCTAGGCCGGGCCTGGACCCGCTACGTGCAGGAGCGTTACCGGGCGCGCGTGGCCTGGATAGGCCGCAGACCGGCGGACCAGGTTTCGCTGCTGGAGCAGGGCGGACCGCCGCTCCTGTATGTCCAGGCCGACGCAGCCAAGCCTGTCGATATGCGCCGCGCCGTGGAGCGGATACGCAGCGAGTACGGGGAGATTCATGGCGTGGTCCACGCTGCAGTGGGCGAACTCGACCGCAGCCTGGAGGACATGGACGAGGAAGAATTCCGGGCCGTGCTTCGCGCCAAGGTGGACACAGGCGTGCATGCGGCCAGGGTTTTCCAGGACGATAATCTGGACTTTTTCCTGTTCTTCTCTTCGGTGGCCGGCTTTGAACAGAACCCGGGCATGGCCGGCTACGCGGCTGGCGGCGCCTTTGTGGACAGTCTGGCGGCCGCCCTGGAATTCTGCTTCTCGGGCTGCGTCCGGGTCATGAACTGGGGGTACTGGAATCTGGGCGTAGGCGAAAGTATTCCGGAAACGTTCAAAGCCCGCATCCGCCAGAGCGGCGCAGAGCCCATCGCCCCGGAAGAGGGCATGGCCGCCCTGGAGCAGTTGCTGGCTGGGCCTCTGGTCCAGCACGTGTTTCTGAAGACCAGCCGGCGTCCTCCTTTGGACTTGGCTCGTCCCGGCGTACAGCTGGTCCGGCATGCGCAGATAATACCGGATGTCTCCAGCAGCCTGGCCATAATATCTTTGGAGCCGGACGCTGCACAGCTCGAACACTTGCGCAACGCTCAACGGCCTGACATGGATGCAGTGCTCTTGCAGCTGCTCTGCGCAACACTGCAGGACTTGGGCGTTTTTTCCGGTCAGCCGCGCATTGTGCCTTTTTACAGACGTTGGCTGGAGCAGAGCCTGGATTTTTTACGCCAGGCCGGTTTCGTGAGCCGTGATCAGAAAATTTTAGAGCCTGCAACACATTGCCATGATTGGGAAAGTTCCTGGAAAAAGTGGACAAGTTTGCGCGATGAATGGCTGGCTGACCCGAACCAGAAGGCCAATGTGCTCACCGCAGAGGCCTGTTTGCAGGCCTTGCCAGATATCCTGACAGGGCAGGTGAAACCGACTGACGTGCTCTTTCCGGATGCATCCACCTCTCTGGTGGAGGGGATATTCAAAGATAACGTTATAGCCGATTTCTTCAACAACGCCCTGGCCGAAACCCTGGCCGCGGCGGTTCGCGAGCGCATTCGGTTGGCCCCAGCAGTCCGGCTGCGTATTTTGGAGGTTGGCGCCGGCACAGGAGGGACCACCGCCCTGGTCCTGCCAAAGCTGCTGCCGTTCCAAGAGCATATCGCCGAATACTGCTATACAGACCTGTCCCGCGCCTTTTTGCTGCACGCCGCGAAGCACTATCAGCCGGCCGCGCCATTTGTACGCACGGAAATTTTTGACGTCTCCAAACCACTGCAAGAACAGGAAATTGTTCCTGGAACGTATGATTTCGTCCTGGCCGCCAACGTGCTTCACGCTACGTCTCACATGCGGACCACCCTGCGCAACGTGAAGGCGGCCCTCCGGGCTAACGGGTTGTTGCTGCTTAACGAATTAACCGATCGCCATCTGCACGCCCACCTCACCTTCGGCTTGCTGGAGGGCTGGTGGCTCACCCGTGACCCGGGGCTGCGCATCCCGGGGGCGCCTGGGCTATATCCGGACAACTGGCGCTGGCTGCTGGAGAGCGAAGGATTTGTCAACGTCTCATTTCCTGTGGCCCGTGCACAGAAATACAAACAGCAGATCATTGCCGCAGCCAGCGACGGCGTGGTTTACCAACAGGAAAACGCGCTGCCGGGCCACGACGCTTCGGCCCATGCGCCGGCGGTCAAAACGCCGTCCGGCGGCCTGAGAGAAAAGGCGGTGGAGCTGGTGCGAGCCATAGTGGCCGATACCTTGCGCCTGCCCGCGCACAAACTGGATACGGCCGAGCCCCTGGCGGCCTATGGCTTGGACTCCATCCTTATAGTTCATATTACAAACCGGTTGCGCGAAACGTTTGGAGAAGTGGACGCCGCGCTCATCTTCAGCGTACAGACCATCGACGGTCTGGCGGACCATTTTCTGGCCGAAGAGCCGGAAACCTTGGCCGAGGTTTGCGGCTGGCAGAAGGAAGTCCCGGCCCGATCAACTAAAAGCGCCCAGATAGACTGCACTGCCCAGCCTGCCCGCGACCCGGTCCAGCCCGTAGCCGTCATCGGCCTGAGCGGCCGCTTCCCTGGCGCGGACACGGCCCGCGGCTTCTGGGAGAACCTGAAGAACGGGGTGGAGTCCGTGGCCCAGGTTCCCCCGGAGCGCTGGGAAACGCCCGCGGACTGCTATTGCAAATGGGGAGCGTTCCTCAATGATTGCTATGGGTTTGACGCGCCATTTTTTCGCATGGCCCCTGCGGAAGCCGCCAATGTTGACCCTCAGGAACGGCTGTTCCTGGAAGAGGCTTGGAAAGCCATGGAGGACGCGGGCTACGCGCCTTCCAAGCTGGCCGCCTCAACCCGCCGCCGGACCGGCGTCTTTGGCGGCGTCACCAAGCTGGGGTACAACCTGTATTCCAGGGACGGCGCCGGGCCGCGCACCTCCTTTGCCTCGTTGACAAACCGGGTGTCGCACTTCATGAATCTGCAAGGCCCCAGCCTGCCCGTGGACGCCATGTGCTCCTCAGCCCTGGCTGCTGTGCATCATGCGTGTGACTATTTACGCAGCGGCCGGGGCGAGCTGGCCATAGCCGGCGGCGTGAACCTGTACCTGCACCCGGCCAGCTACGTTGAGCTTTGCAGAGCCGGTCTTGTTTCCCGCAGTCCGCACTGCGCGGCCTTTTCTCAAGAAGCCAGCGGCTTTGCGCCCGGCGAGTGCGCGGCTGTGGCGGTGCTCAAACCCCTGGACCTGGCCGAGCGGGACCGGGACCACGTCTACGCCGTCATCCTGGGGACCGGCCTGAACCACGACGGCCGTACCGCCGGCCCGGCAGTGCCCAACCCGGAACAGCAGGCTGCGCTTATTGGCCAGGTGTTGGCGGAAAGCGGCGTGGAGCCGCTGTCCATCAGCTATATGGAAACCGCGGCCAACGGCGCGGCCCAGGGCGACGCCGCAGAAATGGCCGCACTGCGCAAGGCCTTTGGCGAGGGCAAGGCCAACCACGGGCGCACGGGCTCGGTAAAGCCGAACGTGGGCCACGCCGAGGCGGGCTCCGGCATGGCGCAGCTCGTAAAATTGATATTTTCCCTGCAAGAACGCATTCTGGCGCCGACCATCATACACGGCGAGCTGCATCCGGAAATACCCTTTGCCAGGCTTCCCTTTGCGCTGCAGCGGGAACTGGAGCCCTGGGCCGTGGCGGCCGGCGGGGGGGGACTCCGCCGCGCCGGCGTCTCCAGCCTTGGCGCGGGCGGGGTGAACGTGTTCGCCGTGCTGGAAGAGTACGCGCCGCAGGCAATGGCTACGGGCAGGGCGGCCGGCCCCTTTGTCTTCATCATTTCAGCCAGAACGCCGGAACGGCTGGAAGCCTACGCCGACAGGTGGATTGCCTGGCTGGAAAAAGCAGTTTCGCCGGATATGGCGTCAGTGGCGTACACGTTGCAGACCGGCCGGGAGGACATGGCCTGCCGGCTGGCCGTGGTCTGCGATTCCGTGGCTGACGTGCAGCAAAAATTGTTAGAATGGCGGCAAAGCGCGGAGCAGACCGACGCCTGCTTCTGGGCCGCAGGCCAAGGAAGCCGGCTGCTGCTGCCGGACAGCGTAGAACTGGCCGCGCAGAACCGGCGCTGGCCGGAGCTGGCCAAACTGTGGACGCTGGGCAACCCCGTGGACTGGGCGGCGCTGTATGACGATTCGCCCCGCCGCGCGGCCGGGTTGCCAGGCTATCCATTCGACCGCAAGGAGCTCCGGCCGGACTCCGCAAAGGCCGCCGCGAGCCGCCCTGTGCAGCCGCCGCGCTCCGCAGAGAACGGGCCCGAGGAGAACCCTGCCGCGGCCTTTTACGCGCACGAAGCCAGCTTTGTGCAAGAAGAGTTTGATCTGGATTACCTGACCTTTGCGCCCTTTCCGGAAAAGGTCTCGGGCTTTTCCATGACTCGGGCGCTCACCGACCCGGCCAATCACCCTGAGCATGTGGCCATGGTCCGCGCACGGCAGGACGAGATGCGCAGGGTGCTCTTTGCCGGCGTGGATTTTTCCCGCGTGCGCCGCGTGCTGGACATTGGCTGCGGCTACGGCACGGACGTCATCCGCATTGCCGGCCAATTTTTGCATGTTCGCGCCGACGGCTTCACCATCGCCAAAGCCCAGGCGGACCTGGCCCGCGCTCGCATTGTTGCAAAGAATGTGTCTGGCCGTGTCGCCGTGCACCACAAGGACAGCGCCAAGGACCCCTTTCCCGGTGGCGCAGACCTGGCCATTGGCGTGGAGGTAACCTTTCACGTCCATGACAAGGACGGATTGTTCAGCAATATTTCCAGGTCGTTGAATGAAGGAGGCAGGCTGCTCCTTGTGGACTACATCGCCAACCTGCGCGGGCCCATTGTGGACCATGACGTTTCGGTGCACATACCCACGCTGCAGGGCTGGGTGGATATGCTTTCGGCCCATGGCTTGGCCGTGGACGAGGCCGTGGACGTCTCGCTGCGCATCGCAAATTTTGTCCATGACCCCGAGGCTGATGAGAACATCGCCCGCATGCCGGACCAGGCCCGGGCCATGTGGCGCAATTTCGTCAACCAGTCCACGGCCCTGGAAAAGGGATGGATCAGGTACAGCCTGATCAAAATACGCAAAAGAACGGACCTGAGCCGAACGCAGCTGGAAATCCGGAACCGCGACAGACTCGCCAGCCAGACGCCCTATGCCCAGGCTCTGGAAAACCTGCAGCGCGAGGAGCACGCCGCCTATCCGCCACGGGAAGAGAGCCATGAACCCGCCGCGCAAACGTCTTTGACCTCTGTTAAGGACGCGCTCATCGACATCTTCCAGGACGCCCTGCAGCTTGACCCGGCGGAGCTGAAAACTGCTGGCTCGTTCCGCGACTTGGGCGTCAGCTCCCTCAACGCCGTGGAGCTGCTGGAGGAGATCAATGCGCGCTTCGGCACGGCGTTGCCTACCAGTCTACTATTTGCCTGCAATACGGTGCAGGCTCTGGCCCAGCATGTGGCAGCCGCACAGCCTGCGGCCGTGCCCGCGCAAATGGCTGCGCCGCGGTCCGGTAAGCGCGCTGCGCCGGAACAGCCCGGGCTGGATATAGCCGTGGTGGGGCTTTCCTGCCGCTGCGCCGGCGCGGACGGACCTGACGAGCTGTGGCGGCTGGTCAGCCAAGGGCGGGAGCACATACAGGATGTGACAGATCAGGACTGGCTGGATTTTTTTGCTGAGCATGGCGAAGGGGTCCCGAAACGCTACGGCGCCATGGACGGGCTGGATTTCTTTGACCCCGGCTTTTTCCGCATCTCTCCGCGCGAGGCGCGGGCCATGGACGTGAGCCAGCGGCTCATGCTGGAAGAATGCTACAAAAGCCTGGAAAACGCGGGCTACGCTCCACGGTCCCTGGCCGGCCAACGGGTGGGCCTGTACATAGGATCCATGGGCTTAAGTCCAAAGGCCAGCGATCTTTCGCACTTTTCTTTGACTGGTTCAGAAACGTCCATTTTGGCCTCGCGTCTGGCCTTTATCCTGGACCTGCATGGTCCGGCCCTGGCCGTGAATACGGCCTGTGCATCCTCGCTGGTCGCCGTGCATCTGGCCTGCTGGTCCCTGCGCCAAGGAGAAACGGACATGGCTCTTGCCGGGGGCGTCTCTGTCTGGGACCATCCCGCAGATTTCGTGACCATGCACAACGCGGGCATGCTTTCGCCCACGGGCCGGTGCCGGCCCTTTGACGACGCAGCTGACGGCATAGTAACGGGCGACGGCGTGGGCGCCGTCGTGCTCAAGCGCCTGGAGGACGCAGAACGGGACAGGGACCATATTTACGGCGTTATCCGCGGCTCAGGCCTGAACCAGGACGGCCGCACCGCCGGCGTCACCCAGCCCAGCTATCTGGCCCAGAGCCGCTTGCTGGCCGGCGTCTATCGTCAAGCCAGCATTTCGCCGGAGCGTATCCACTATATAGAAACCCACGGCACGGCCACGACCCTGGGCGACCCGGTGGAAGTGCACGGCATACAGGAGTTCTTCCGGCAGGTTACGGGAAAGAAAAATTTCTGCGCCATTGGCTCGCTGAAGGCCAACATCGGCCACACCGCAGCCGCGGCCGGGGTGCTGAGTTTGATCAAGACGCTGCTCTGCCTGCAACGGAAGAAGCTGCCGCCGCACATACATTTTGAAAAGGAAAACAGACATATACAGTTTGCTGCAAGCCCGGTCTATGTGAACACACAGCTTCGGGACTGGCCCGTGGAGGACGGACCACGGCTGGCCGGGGTCAGCTCCTTTGGCTTCAGCGGGACTAACGCCCACGTGCTGGTCGAAGGCTATTCCCAGCCGCAACCGGTTGAGTCTGCAGAACCCTGCGTGGTCCCGCTTTCGGCCAGGGACGCGGCGGATTTGCGTCAACTGGCCGTCAACATGCTGGAGTTCGTTCGCGGACATGGCTCAGAGCGGAACGCCAACGTGCAGCTTCAGTGTCAGGCCATACTGGCCGAACTGCTGGGAGTGGAGCTGGCGGACATAGGCCCGCAGGATAGTTTTCGCGAACTAGGAGTGGACCAGGTGCTCAAGGCCCGGCTGGCGGAGCGGTTCAGTGAAGAGCACGGCGGCGCCCTGGGGGATGCGCTGGCGCACTGCGACTGTATCGCAGAATTGGCGGGTGCGGAAAATGCCGAGCCTGCCGAGCGCGTTGCCCTGCGGGATATGGCCTATACCCTGCAGGCGGGGCGGGATGCGCTGGAGCACAGGGTCTGCTTTGTGGTCCAGACCTTGCCGGAGCTGCAGGAGAAGCTGGAGGAATTTCTGCGCGGCAAGGATGCGGACTGCGCGTGCGGCAAAAGCAACGGCAAGCTGACGGAAATGGCCGCCCGATGGGCGGAAGGCCAGGACGTGGATTGGACGCGGCTGTACCCGGGGCCGCCGCCCCGGCGCATCCCTCTGCCCGTATATCCCTTCAAGCGGGAGCGTTGCGAGCGTCCGCCTTTTGCCGGCGTGCAGGCCTGGAAAAAGGACGGCGCAGCTTCCCGGACAGCCGAGCAGGCCGAACCGCTCTTTTTCCGCCCCATATGGCGGGAACAGCCCCTGCGCCCCGCACCCGGGCCGGCCCTTGCCCGGCGGGCTGTCGCGGCGCCCGCGTCCTTGTCTTTGCCTGGCGAGGCTGTTTTTCCCCTGCCTGGAATGGAAGACCGTCCGGCGCAGGGATACGAAAGATCGGCCCAGGCGTTGTTAAAATTGTTGCAAGAGTTGTGCGCCCGGCCGTCGCAGGAGACGGCCCTGGTACAACTGGTTGCGCCCGGCCAGTGGCCGGGCCGGTTGCTGGCTGGGTTGGCCGGCATGCTGCGTACGGCGCAGCTGGAGCATCCAAACGTCATGGGACAGGTGGTCGAGCTGGAGCCCGATTGCAGTCCGGAACAGGCTGCGGCCGTGCTGGAAGAGAACGCTCGCGCCCCGCAAGACGTCCATGTCCGCTACGCCCAGGGTCGCCGCTACGTTGCCGCGTGGGAAGAGTTCGCGCCCGCGCGCGATGCGCCTTCCTGCTGGCGGGACGGCGGCGTGTATCTGATTACCGGCGGAGCCGGCGGACTGGGGTTGCTGCTGGCGCGCGACGTTGTTGCAAGCGCCAATAGTTCTGTTGTGGTGCTTGCCGGGCGCTCAGACCTTTCCCCCGAAAAACAGGCGCGTATGGATTTCCTGCGCGCAGGGAAACAGCATATAAGTTACCGCCGCGTTGACGTTGCCGATGGCGAGGCCGTCAGCCGTCTGGTGCAGGAAATCGTCGCCGCGTACGGCCGCTTGGACGGCGTTGTCCACGCCGCGGGCGTGCTGCGTGACGGCGTGCTGCTGCGCAAACGTCCGGAAGAGCTGGGCGCCGTGTTGGCGGCCAAGGCCGCGGGTGCGGTGAATCTGGACGAAGCCACGCGCGGCATAGACTTGGATTTTTGTATCTTTTTTGGCTCCGGCGCGTCCATGGGCAATCCGGGCCAGGCGGACTACGCCGCGGCCAACGGCTTTCTGGAAATGTTCGCCCAGTGGCGCTACAGCTTGGCGGCCAGCGGCAAACGCCAGGGCGCCAGCCTGTGCGTCAACTGGCCTCTTTGGCGCGAGGGCGGTATGCAGATTGACGCCCGCACGGAGGAGAACCTGCGCCGGTCCACGGGCATGGCCGCCATGGAAACAAGGACGGGCCTACAGGCCCTGTACGCCATAGCGGCGGCCGGGCAGGGCGGACAGCTGGACGCTCGGGTCATGGTCGTCTCTGGAGACCACGACGTCATTCGCCGTTACGTAAAGCGCGGCCGGCCGCAATTGCAAGGCGACGCCAAGCCTGGGCTGGAGCAGGCGGATAGCGGCAAAGGGAGCGAAGCCATGGTCAGGCGGCTGCAGGAAATATGCGGCCGGGCCGTGGGCATGGCGCCGGAGCGCATCGACGCCCGGGCGCCGCTGGAGGAGTACGGCGTGGACTCGGTGCTCATCACCCAGATGACCCGGGAACTGGAGCAGATATGCGGACCTGTTCCCAAAACATTGTTTTACGAATGCAAGACCCTGGACTCCGCGGCTGCGCGCTGTGCAGCCGGCTGGCCTGAAGCGTGCGCAGCCGTTTGCCCGGGGCCTGCGCCGCGGGAAGACAGCCTGGAGCCCATAGCTGTTATCGGCGCGGCCGGGCGCTTCCCCGGCGCTGAAGAGCCGGACACCGCCCTGGAGGCCCTGTGGCGCAATGTGCTGTCTGGCCGGCGGGCCTTCAGCGACATCGCCCCGCAACGCTGGCCGTTGGAAGGATTCTACGAGGCCGACCCGGCCAACGCCGTGCGCCAGGCCAAAAGCTACGTCAAGCGCGGCGGTTTTCTGGAGTCATTTGCCGATTTTGACCCCCATTTTTTCCGCATTCCCCCTGGCCAGGCACTGGACCTGGACCCCCAGGAAAGGCTGTTGCTGACCACCTGTTGGCAGACTCTGGAGACAGCTGGGTATTGCCCTGCTTGGCTGAAACAGTCTTACAACAAATCTGTTGGCGTGTTCGTTGGGGTTACCAAAAACGGCTTCGGACTGCACACACAGTTGGCGGATACGTTGGCGGATTCCCGGCTGCCGTCCACGTCCTTCAGCTCCATGGCCAACCGTGTCTCTTACAGCATGGACTTGGCCGGGCCCAGCCTGGCCATGGACGCCATGTGCGCTTCATCCATGGTCGCCCTGCACGAGGCCTGCGAATCTTTGCGCCGTAGGGACTGCGCCATGGCTTTGGCCGCAGGCGTGAACCTTTACCTGCACCCGCGCGCTCTGGTGGACCTGTGCGTGGGCAAGCTGGCGACACACGAGCCGGCCGTTCACTGCTTCGCAGCGGACGGCGGAGGGTTCATCCCGGGCGAGGGCGTTGGCGCCGTGCTGCTTAAGCCCTTGAGCCAGGCCGAAAAGGACGGGGACTCCATCCTGGGCGTCATCCTCTCAACAGCCATGAACCACGGCGGCAAGACCAACGGCTACACCGTGCCCAACCCCAGGGCACAGCAGGACGCGGCGGCGTCCGCGTTGCGCCGGGCCGGGTGCACGCCGGAGGACATAGGCTACATCGAGTGTGCGGCAAACGGCTCGGCCATGGGAGACGCCATTGAATTCGCCGCGCTGAGCCAGGTATTTGCGGACCGCAGCACTCCCTGCCCGGCAGGGACCCTGAAGCCGAACATCGGCCACCTGGAATCGGCCGCGGGCATGTCCCAACTGATGAAAACCCTCTGGCAGCTGAGCAAAGGCAAGCTGGCGCCCACGCTGGTTGAAAAAGGCCGAATGGACCCTGGGCTTGATTGGGAAAACTCGCCCTTGCGTTTGGTGGTGGAGGCAGAGGACTGGCCCTTGGAACATGGGCCGCGACGGGCGTTGGTAATGTCCAACGGCGCTGGCGGCGTGTGTGCGGCCATGGTGGTGGAGGGATATCAGTCCAAAACGTTGGACTCGCAGGCTGACGCTCCGCCACAGCTGTATCTGCTCTCCGCCCGGACTGAAGACCAGCTTCGCGCTTGCGCCGTTCGTTTGCGGGACCATCTGCGCCAGAACGCCCCGCATCCGCCGTCTCTGGCCTATACCCTGCAAACAGGCCGGGAGCCCATGCGCTATCGGCTGGCCCTTGCCGCCCCGGACCTGCAAGCCTTGTCCAGAAAGCTGGACGATTTCGCATGCTCCTCGGCTGCGGACTGCGGCGACGCTCACGATTTCACTGTGCTGCGGGAAGCATTGTCATTGCAGGAGATTGGCCGCCGCGTGGACGAGGCCCTGGCGAGCCGCGACCTGGTTGCGCTGGCGCAGCTGTGGCTGCAGGGCGTGGACGCTATTGACTGGACCGCAGTGCATCCCGGGTCAACGCCACGGCTGGCCCTGCCTACGTATCCCTTTGCCGAGCGGCGCTATTGGTACGGCGCGCAAACACCGGCGCCGGACCTGCAGCAGAACATGGAAGCCCTCATCCGCGAGGCCCTGTACCTGTCGCCGGACGAGCAGCTGGATGCTGACGCGACCTTTACCAATATGGGACTGGACTCCATCAGCGTTGTCAGGTTCATGGACAAACTTTCCGCCGCGCTGGGGACCCCGTTGCGCGAGACCCTGGTCTTCGACTACCCGACCATTGCCCGGCTGGCCCAACATTTGCGAGAACGCGACCTGGCGCCGCAGTTACAGGAGCAGTCCATAGCGCTGGGAGAGATTGTAAGGCAATTTCCAGAACTTGTCCCGCTGCAGGCAGAAGAGGACGGCCCTCTGCTTTTCTGCATTCATCCCATGTCCGGCGATGTGGGCGCATACTCCAAACTTGCCGCAGCCAGCCGTGGCGGCTTTCGCGTGCTAGGGCTGCGGTCCCGGGGATTTCTCACCCCTGCAGAACCCCTTAAAAACATTGAAGAGATGGGCCGGCTGTACTGCGACATCATCCAGGCGGTGGACCCGTCCGGACCCTACCGCCTGCTGGGCGCGTCCATGGGCGGGACCGTGGCTTACGAGACCGCGCGGCAACTGCAGGAACGGTCCGGGCGCGTGCAGTCGCTTTTCCTGGTGGAGCCGCCGCTGGTGGAAAATGACGCAGACGGCCGGCTATGGCGCACCCAGCCGCGGGAAAACGCGCTGATGAACGCCAATTTTCTGCTCATAACCATGCTGCACATGGACCCGGATATTCGCGCCCATAAGGACCGGGGGGAGTTTCACTGGCCGGATGTGGAGATACCCTTCAAAGAAGCGGCGGACGCGCCGGAAGAGGAGCTGGTGGAGCGCTTGGTGGATAGCATCCGGGCCCGCGGAGTGAAGCAAAGCAGGGACCTGCTGGCCGGCCGGCTGCGGTCCATGTGCGCCGTGCATCAGGCCAATCTGCATGCCCTGAGCCGCTACCGGGCCGCGCCTCTGGCCAGACCGCAAGAAGTACGGGCGGTGTTGCTGCGCACGGAATCGGCCGCGGCTGTGTCCGAAGATGTCTACAATCCCGACTACTTGCGCTGTATCCAGACTGAAAAAGGGACCATGGCCCCGTTCTTTAGCGGCTGGGGGAAACTACTGCCCGGTTTGGAGACCAGGCTGGTCCCTGGCGCCACGCATTTCGATCTGCTCAGCGGGCCGGACAGCGGCGAACGATTGGCTGCCGCCGTGGTTGACAGCATGGGCCAGGAAGCGACGCTTGACCAGGGCTACGCGCCGCGAGCCTTGGCTATTGTGGGCGTATCCGGCCGTGTGCCCGGCGCGGACGGGCTGGATGAGCTGTGGGAGCTGATGCAGACCGGCCGGCCAGCCATTCGCGGCATTCCGGCGGACAGAGGCTGGAAGGCTGCAGACCTGCCGGCGGGCGTGCGTCAGGGCGGCTTTCTGCATGACATTGACCAGTTCGATCCGGTGTTTTTCGGCGTTCCTCCCAAGGAGGCGGCCTGGATGGACCCGGCAGAGCGGATATTTCTGGAAGAGTCCTGGAAAGCCGTGCTTGACGCAGGCGCAGACCCGACCAACCTGTCTGGCCGGCGCTGGGGCGTCTACTGCGGCGGCGGCGGCGATTATACGCTGCTGATACGCGACACAGCCGGCGTATCGCCCCATTCCACCACCGCCGCCATTCCGGGCCGGGTCTCCTACGCCATGGACCTCACCGGCCCCTGTGTCTCCTTGGATACTGGCTGTTCCGCGTCCCTGGCCGCCATAGCCCAGGCTTGCGGCGACTTGGCCGCAGGCAAGTGCGAAACGGCAATAGCCGGCGGCGTGTGGATGCTGTCCACGCCGAATCTTATCCGCAATCTCAGTCGGGACGGGTTGTTCACCACTCGGGGCGCCCCCCGCGCTCTGACTGACGCGGCGGACGGCATGGCCCCAGCCGAGGCCGCGGCCGTGCTGGTCCTGAAGCTTTTGTCCGCCGCACTGGAGGACGGCGACCGCATCCACGGCGTTATCGAAGGCTGGGCCAGCAACCACAACGGCAAGACCAACGGCCTGGGCGCGCCCAGCGTCAAGGCCCAGCTGGACCTGCTGGAGCAAGCCTACGGCGGTGGCGTGGACCCGGCCGCCATACAGCTGGTGGAGGCCAACGCCACAGGCACACGCCTGGGCGACCGCATGGAGCTGCAGGCTCTGAACGAATTTTTTGGCCCGCGCGCCAGCCCCCTGGCCCTGACCACCATAGAAAATTGCACCGGCCACTCCTTCCACGCCTCTGGCGCGGTCCATGTGCTGCATGCGCTGCTGGCCTTGCAGCGCGGAGTGCTGCCGGGCGCCTATTGCGATGACGCGCCAAGCAGCGCCCTGCAACCGCCGTTTGTACTACACCCATCTATGCAGCCCTGGGATACGGCGCGCGGCGAAAAGCGCCGGGCCGCGGTCAGCTCCTTTGGCGCAGCCGGCGCCAATGTACACCTTATCCTGGCCCAGGCCCCGCCTGCAGCGCCCAAACCCGGGCCGCCCCCGAGGGTTCTCTGGCGCAAGCGCCGCTGCTGGATAACGGACGCGGCTGAACAATCGTCTGAAACACAAGAGACGTCAGCCACAGCTGCTGTTGTCGACATGGTTACGGAGATTACGGGGTATCGGCAGAGCGATCTGGACCCGAGCGTTCCCCTCAATCGCTACGGCCTGGACTCCCTCATGTCCACGCGGCTGCTGGCCTTGATAAACGAGCGGTTTGGCCTGGCCCTGCAGCTGGCGGACCTGGAAGAGCACAACTCCATAGCCGGCCTGGCCGCGCTGGCGGCTGGGGATCACAGAATGCGCAAGGCGGAACCAGCGCCAGCAGAAATACCAACGCCTTCGGTCGTCTGGTTTGCCGAGCGTTTGGGCAATCCGCCAGCCGGGCTTGGCGTCAGCATAGGCGCCGTCTCGGACGCAGGGGGGCTGACCCTGGCGGAACTGCTTGACCATGGCGTTGCCGTGTTGCGGGACGGCTCGCGCTGTTACTGCGTGGCGCATGCGTCTAAAATGTTGGACACGCCGGCGCTGTCGCCAGAGCTGCTGGACCTGCCGGAAGGCGTGCTGTTCGCGCCCGTTTCCCAGGAGCAGCGGCTGAACCTGCACCATTCTGAGGTGTTGGGCCATTTTTCGCGGAACATACAGCATGTGTTCGCGCTGGACCGGGACGATGTGGACGCCAGCCTGCTGCAGCTGGCCATGGACGCGCTGACGCAAAGCCAGGATACGCTGCGCACCAGGCTCCTGGCTGTGGGCCAGGGCTGGGCACAGGCGGTGGAGCCAGAGGGCCGCGTGGTCATAGAGGAAATTGCCATGGACGGCGCCGCGGCGTTTCAGAGGTTCATCGTCGGCCAACGCCGCACGTTGCTGGACGTGAGCACATTGCCCATATTCCGGGTCTGGCTGTGCCGCTGTTCGGACGGCGATTACCTGGGGCTGGTGACGCACCACAGCCTGGCCGACGGCTTTGCCGCGTCCCTGCTCTGCGGACGGCTGTTGGAGCTGTATGAAACGCTGGCCAAGGGCGGGGAGGCGGCAGGCCAGCCACAGGCCGAGCAATACTGGCAATACGCCCTGGCTCAGCAGGACCCGGTCTACACGCAGGCGGAAACCCTAGCCTGGCATGGCCGGCTGCTGGCCGGCAGGTCGACGGCTATGGGGCTGCCCTACAGCTGCGATCCACAAGAATTTGATCAGGCAGTGCTGGACCAGGCTGGCCGCCGTGTCCTGGCCTTGCCCCGGGAATATGCAGAACAGCTGGAAGCGTTCCACCGCAGCCAGGGCTACACCCTGACGCAGGTGTTTCTGGCCGCCGCGGCCTTGCTGCTGACGCGGGGGCTTGGCAACCACTCGGCAGTTGTTCAGATGACGACCAGCCATCGGGACCGGGCCGGTCTGGCCGACGCGGTGGGCGAGTTCGCCAACCTGTTGTTCCTGCCGCTGGAGGCTGGCACGGACGCGGACGCCGCCAGCGCAGGGGAGCTGTTGGCCGCGGTCAAGGCGCGTTTTCTGGAGCTCCTGGGGCGGCAGAAAATCCGGCTGGAGAACCTGCTTGCCCTGGCCGGGCTGGAGGGGCTGGATGGGTACTACCGTCAGCTGGGCGACGTGGTTCTGGACAGTACAGACCTGGACGCGGCCGGTCTGGACGCGGCCGGCCAGATGCGCGGCGGGCGGTCGCTCTTTGCCGAATCCGTGCTTCAGGACGACAGCGATCAGGAAACAACCTTTGCCACGCTTTCGTTCCAGCTGCTCAAAGTAAACGGCCGCGTTTCCATCATCACCGTGTACCGCAGGCAGATTTTCGAGGCTGCAATCATCGACCGCATGGCCTGGTTGCTAGGCGAGCTTGCCGCAGCTCTGGCCAGCGATCCGCAACGGCCAGTGGAGCATATATGTGTAGAATATAAAGATGATTTTGATGCATTGCGGGCGCTTACGCAACGCTGGGGATCGACGCAAAAACGAGAACTGGCCGCCTATGCGGACCCGCAGGTGCTGGCTGCGCTGGAGCTGTGCCAGGCCGGCGGGTTGCGTCTGGAGGATGTGGAAGCGGTCGTGAAACAAGGAGCCGGCTCATGAATCTGGAGGTAATCATCAACGCATACCGTGAAGGCCGGCTGTCCACCGCAGACGTGAAAACCAGGGTGGCCGCCCTGCGCCAGGGCCAGGCGAAGTCCGCCAGCGAACACGGGGTCGAGCCGTTTTTCATCGAATGCCAGCGGCTGAACCACGCAACGCAGGGTCGCCCGGTTTTCTGGGTGCACGGCGCTTTTGGCGACGCCAGCGTCTACACGCCCCTGGCCCGGGCGGTGGAGCGGCCGTTCTACGGTTTGCAGGCCCGCGGGCTGTTCGACGACGCCGTGCCCCTGACCGGCGTGGAAGCCATTGCCTCCTTTTACCTGCAGCGCGTGCGGGCCGTGCAGCCCGCCGGACCTTACGACCTGGGGGGCTACTCCATTGGCGGCTGCTTTGCCTACGAGCTGGCCGGGCTGTTGCAGCAGGCCGGGGAGCAGGTCCGGTCGCTGACCATGGTGGACTCCTTCTATCCGCCGCATCACGCCGTGTTCCACTTCAGCCAGTACGACGCGCTGTATTTTCTGGCCGCCGGACTGGTGAACCTGGTTTACCGCAACGAGCCGGACCGGGCTGCTGCGGTGCTGGAAAACCTGGAAAAACCGAGTCGGAACGATGCTACCGGCGACCTGGCTGGAAACTTTGCGCAGTTTTGCCTGCGGGCCGGCGTGACCAGGCCCGAAGGGTGGATAGAAAAATATTTCACGAAGATGCTGCGCATCCAGGCCGGCTATAAAATGGCCGAACATACGCCGCGGCCTCTGCTGCAGCCGGTGGAGCGGGCCCGGTATTTTCGCAACCGCGCCGGGTTG
>CAYTSA010000022.1:0-35860 GCA_964440345.1 uncultured Desulfovibrionaceae bacterium
GAAACGCGAAAGCCACGAAGACCTGGTGGCCCTTGAGCGCGGGGGGCTTGGGTAGATAGTCAAGGATGACGCAGAGGGAGGTCGGGGTGAGCGGATGCGCCCCTCGACACCCCGGACTCCATGCGCCAACGCCCCATGAGGCGGCGCTGGCGCCAGGCATACTTGCTGGCCTTACTGGTTTACGTAGTTGATTTCAGTGATCTGCCCCTCCCAAAAGGGATACAGTTTTCCTTGGGCCATCCTGGAGATGGTGAAGTTGTGGGGGATCATCTGATTGCCCACTTTCTGCCAATTGCTGCGCGTTACATGCTCTCCCGAGCCGTGGTATGGAGTGGTCAAATCCCCTTCCTCTTCGGCAACCATGTGCGTCATGCGTCCTTGCGCATCGAAATGCGCGATCATGAATGCTGAAAGGCCGTCTGCAGTGACTGTCGCTCTCGCGCTGGTGTCGTTGATGGGCGTCCAGGTTACCGGGCCTCCTGGCAAAAGCCCCTGAGGGTAGAGACCGCTTTCCAGCAACCAGCGACGCAGAGAGATGCGGTTGAGTTCTGGTGATTCGCGCAGATCAACTACTGTAATCGCAGACAATACCTTGGCCTTCATTTCCATTTTCCCCTGGGCGAAATAATCATAGGCCCGGGCCCAAATGCCGGGAACAATCGGCGTGGTTGCCGAGAACATCAAAGCCGGCGTCCCTATAGCGATGACTTGCTCTACGCTGGTCTCGGTAAAGCCCTCGGTCAAAGGGCGGCGAAACATCCCCTGCGCTTTCAGGCGCACTGACGTGTGACGCGGCGCCGGGCCGGCAAACGTGAAAGCGAAATACCGCTGTACAGGCTCAGGCAACCTCATTAGCGCCGCAGCGTCCAAGGCAGGCGCAGGAAACTCAGCCCCGAGTTTGCCCACTTCAGTACGAAATGCAGCGATGTCCTGCTCTGTTCGCCAAGATGCAAACAACACAAAGCCCACCACAAACAACGTGAGCAGCCCTACCCCGATCACAAGAAATTTCAATGCCTTCATTTCAACCTCCAAAAACAGTATATATGTGTACGCCTGTTGACTTATCCGTATATTTGTGTACGACTCCTGTCAAGCATAGAAACGTGAGAAAAAAAATGAAACCTGCAAAACAAGAAGAACGAAAACAACAGATCGAAGCCGCAGCATTTGAGCTCCTGGAAGAGAAAGGCTACCGCCGCACAAGCATGCTGCAGATTGCAAAGCGGGCGTCAGCCTCCAACCAGACGCTTTACGCCTGGTACGGCAACAAGCAAAACCTCTTTCAGAGCCTGATAGAGAATAACGCGCGCGAGGTAAAAACGCTGCTTCGCAATACGCTCGAAAGGGAACGCACCCCTCTTGAGACATTGCGTGCTCTTGGTCCGCTGTTGTTGCAGTTCACCACTGGCGGAAAAGCTATTATCGTCAATCGCGCAGCCATCGCTGACGTTGTGGAAACTGGCTGCCTGGCGGAGACCATTGATCGAGCTGCGCGGGAAGACATGGTCGCTCTCATCGAGGACCTGATGCAGGGTCTCATACTCAACGGCTGTTTTCGCGCAGACGCAGACCCCGCAGAGGCCACTGAAACCTACATTAGCCTGCTTTTTGGAGAGGTGCAGATGCGTCAGGCCCTGGGCCGTTTGGGACCGCTGGACGAGCCGGCAATACAGGCCCGGGCAAAACGCGCGTTTTCCCTGACCTGCCGCCTCTATGGGGCTAAAACACTTGTGTAAGTGGCGCTACAGGAAAACCCGAAACACAACACTTTTTGAAACACCATCTCCTTCCTGTAGCGGACGTTTCCGTAATCCACTGCCCAAAAAACAAAAAAACTCGTTGTGTTCGGAAAACCAGACAGATAGAATGTGTTTGCAGTCACGAAACCTATCACCAACGAGGCGTCGCCGCCATGCTCAATGGAGCATCAAGATATACAGAGCATCAGGGCGGGCGGCCGCAAGAACCGCCCGCACTCAATAACGTATTGGTGTAAGATATTGTGCGTGTATTGGCCTGAGGCAACTCCTCCCTGACCTGTAGCCAGGTTGCCTGGCCAGCGCAGCCAGGCGGTGGATTTAGGTTTTCCCCGCCATAGGTTTTCCCCGCCGCTTGCCATCTTTCCTGCGAACGGGTAATTTGCTTTCTTCGACTCATGCTCCGCAAACACAACATACAACACGACACTACCAAATGTTCCGCACATCCTTTTTTCTCTTCGCCCTCGCGCTGACCGGAGCTTTGTTCCTTTCCGGCTGCGCCGGGCCCGGCAAAGCGCCCACCCGCACGCCAGACAAGCCCGCCCGGACACCGGCCGCCCAGACCCGCAGTCTGGAGGAGCAGGCCGATTTTGCCTGGGAGCGGGGCAACACCGTGCGGGCAGAGACTTTGTACCAGCAATTGGTCCGCCAGCCCAACTTAGCCCCCGATATGAAGACCCAAGCCTGGGAACGCTACACACGCAGCGCCGTGGCCAACGACCACTACCACCTGGCTTTGGAGGCCTTGGCGGCCTGGCGCCAGGCTTTGCCGGACGCGCCTGATTCAGACGCCTGGCGTTCAGCCGCTCGACAGGCCGTCGCAGGCATTGGCCAGGTGCGCGGCGCCGAAAGGCCCCTGCGCGACATGCTCATGGACCCCACGCTGCCATGGCCGTTGCGTTCAGAGGCGGGTTTGTTGCTCACGAAATATTTCTGGGACCAGGGCCGGCTGCAGGATTCCATGAAAACCCTGGCCTTGCTGCACCAGGAGGCCAAGGTGGCCGAAGTGGCTGACCAACTGGAGGCCGTGAGCAGCTCCAAGCCCGGGGACTACCAGGCCGAGCTGGAAGCCGGCCTGTTCCGGGAGCTGCAAGAACTGAGCAGCGAGACCCTGGACCGGCTGACTGAGACAGCCACGGCCGAGACGGCGAACCAGTTCCCCTACACCATCATTGCCCTGGAACAGCACCGGCGCGCTGCGGCCAATGCAGAAGACTGGCCCAAGGCCTGGCAGGCCATGCGCCGGCTGGCTTCGTCGGGAGAGCTGGCGAACCGGGAGCTGGCCGCCGAGGTGCTCGGCCCGCTGGAAGAAGAATACGGCCAGCCCATGCACGGCGTCACCCTGGCGCTGCCGCTATCCGGTCCTTTTTCCGGCGTGGGCTGGAAGATACTGCGCGGGGCTGGCGTGGCGCAGCAAAAGCTGGCTGGCCAAGGCGTTGAGATAGTCATTCACGCGGTGAACACTGAACAGGACGGCTGGATAGAGCAGATGGAGACGATTGAGCCGTCGTTCGCGCTCACAGGCGGACCCTTGCGCGGCGCCAAGTTCGCCCAGCTGCAAGCATCCAGTGCAGACCGCGTGGTGTTCGGCTTTTTGCCCTCTTTGCGCGAGGCGGCCGAAGGCCAGGACGCCTGGCGCTTTTTCGCCAGCCCCTTGGACCAGGTAAACGCCGACCTGGACCTGGCGCACAACACCTTGCACCTGGACCGCATGTCCGTGCTCTATCCCCAGGAGCCGTATGGCGAGCGCATGGCCCAGCTGTTCACCCAGGCCGTGCGCGAACGCGGGCTCAGCCTCAGATCGTCAAAAAGCTATCCCACTGGAAAAATAGAAGATTGGAACCAGATTGTGGCCGATTTTCTGGGCGTAAACCGCATCTCCATGCGCCAGGAAAATGCCCTGCCCCCGGAACCAGGCATAGACGCCGTGTTCATTCCAGACAGTTGGAGCAACACGCAGATTCTTGTGCCACAGTTTTTCTTCTTTCAGGAAGAGCGGCTGGTGGTGCTGGGTACAGCCTTGTGGGGCCAGGCTCTTGAAAATTCCTCTGGCCTGGAGATGCGCAACTATGGTCTGGCCGCCTTCCCGGGCGCCTGGGCGCCGGACGCCAAGACCCCGGCCGTCATAGAGCTGCGGGCCATGCTGGAGGCCGAAGCCCTGGGCGAGCCAGACTTCTGGGTGGCCCTGGGCTACGATTTTGTCCGCTTCAGCAACCACATGGGCGCGCTGGCCGCCGGCTGGACGCCAGAAGACGTCAATGAGAGAGTACAAACAGCTCAGCGCATGGAGTGGACCATGGCCCCCGTCTCTTGGAGCGCCGAAGGCCTGGCCAGCCAGGACCTGTTCATGTTCCAGCCTGCAGCTCAAGGCGTTACCCAGGTGGATGCTTCGCTCATGACCGAACGGTTGGAAAACGCCCGCCGCCGCCACGCCTGGTGGGTGCAAACCATTCTGGACAAGCGCCAAGCGGCCAAAGAAAAAGCACAGCAAACTGGAACCAACGACGCACTGAAACCCTGAACGAGGACGCCAATGCCCCTGACAGCAGACGACGCCGCCGCCATCGCCAAGCTGGCCCGGCTGGACCTGGACCAAGACAAGCTCACTCTTTTTGCTGGCCAGTTCAACGAGATACTGGGCTATGTGGAAAAGCTGGGCGAGGTGGACGCCGACGACGTGGAGCCGCTGTACAGCCCCTCGCAGCACGCTACCGTGTTCCGCGAAGACAAGGCCGAGAACCGCCGCCAGCGCCAAGACGTGCTGGCTAATGCGCCCGAAGCAGACGGCTCTTTTTTTATTGTCCCCAAGATTGTCTAACAGGTTGTTGAAAAATTCACGATGCTGCGTTGCTGCAAAAAGTTTACACTCTCGTGCATTACATATGCACGTCACTATTGAACTTTTTTCGCCCTTCCTGCGTGTTTTTTGAACAGCCTGCGAAGATGGACTTTTCAACACTCAGCTAAATTTCTGGACAGCACCATGGACCTGACCACGCATACGCTCATAGAGATTCGCAACATGCTTGCCCAGCGCGACGTTTCCGCCGTAGACGCTGTGCAGGCTTGCCTGGACCGCATAGAGGCCACAGAACCTCAGTTGCACGCCTTTGTAAACCTGACGGCGGACCAGGCCCTGGCCCGCGCCAGGCAGCTGGACGACGCCGGTCCAGACCCAGAAAAACCGCTCTGGGGCGTTCCCATTTCTGTCAAGGACGTTATGGCTGTGCAAGGCGCGCCGTGCACCTGCTCCTCCCGCATGCTGGAAAATTTTTCGCCCTTTTACGACGCTGAGTGCGTGGCCAGGCTGCTGGACGCCGGGGCCATTGTTCTGGGCAAGACCAACATGGACGAATTCGCCATGGGTTCGTCCACAGAGAATTCCGCCTTTGGCCCTACCATGAACCCCTGGGATATGAGCCGTGTGCCTGGCGGTTCCAGCGGCGGCGCCGCCGCCTCGGTGGCGGCCGGGCAGTGCTTCGGCGGGCTGGGCACCGACACCGGCGGCTCCATCCGTCAGCCGGCTTCTCTGTGCGGCTGCGTGGGCCTGAAACCCACCTATGGCCGGGTGTCCCGCTACGGCTTGGTGGCCTACGGCTCTTCCCTGGACCAGGCTGGCCCGCTGACCCGCACGGTGGAAGACGCCGCGCTGCTGCTGCAGACAATGGCCGGGCACGACCCCAAAGACTCCACCTGCAGCCAGGAGCCCGTGCCGGATTACATGGCCGCGCTGCATGCCCGTCAGGAGCTTTCCGGGGTGACCATCGGCTTGCCTGCCGAATACTGGGGCGCAGGCGCAGACCCGGAAGTGCTGGACGCCCTGCGCGCCGCCGTGGATACGGCCCGCAGCCTGGGCGCCGCGGTGGTTGACGTTTCCCTGCCGCACACTGATTACGCCGTGGCCGCGTACTACATTGTGGTCATGGCCGAAGCCAGCTCGAACCTGGCCCGGTTCGACGGCGTGCGCTACGGCCTGCGGGACAAGGACGCCGCAGAACTCATCGACATGTACGTGCGCTCGCGCACCCAGGGCTTTGGAGACGAGGTGCAGCGCCGCATCATGATGGGCGCCTACGTTCTCTCGGCAGGCTATTACGACGCCTACTACCGCAAGGCGGCCAAGGTCCGCCGGCTCATCCTGCAGGATTTCCAGAACGCCTTGAACGAGTGCGACGTCATTGCCGGCCCGGTCTCGCCCGTGACGGCCTGGAAGCTGGGGGAGCTGACGGCGGACCCGCTGCAGATGTATCTCATGGACATTTACACCCTGTCGCTGAACATGGCGGGCCTGCCCGGAATTTCCATCCCAGCCGGCCTGGGCGAGGCATCCGGCCTGCCCGTAGGCTTGCAGCTCATCAGCAAGGCCTTCAGCGAAGAGACGTTGCTCTCCGTGGCCAACACGCTGCACAAGACCATGCCCGAACTGGGCGAGCCGCAAGGAATTTCCCACATTCGCTGACATTCCCCAGGAGGCCTTATGACATTCGCCCCAACCCCGCAACGCCGCGTTATCCGCCGGGAACGCTCGTTTCTTGTCGCCGGCGGCGATTCCTTTTGGGACTCTTTTGAAAACGGCCGGGAAGAGGAGACCATCCAAGCCCTGGAGCAATTCGTCCGGCCCGAAAGCGCGTATATTGAAATCGGCTCGTGGATCGGCCCCACCGTGCTCTATGCAGCGCATCTGGCCGGCGAAGTTTACGCTTTTGAGCCGGACCCCACAGCCTGCGCCAGGCTGCAGGCCAACCTGGCCCTGAACCCGGAGCTGGTGGCTAAAACCACCGTCTTCAACGCCGGCCTCGGTCCCAGGCCGGGCAAGATGCAGCTTTTCAGCAACGCCGTCGGCGCGTCCAATTCATCCATATATCCGGTGGTGCATTTTGAGACCGGCGGAGACGAGCTGTTGCCTCCCTCGCTGGAGGCCCCGGTGCTGGACGCCCGGAAGATGCTTGCGGACCTGGTCGACGGGCCGGAAGACGTGATCCGGCTGGACGCGGAAGGCGCTGAATATGAAATTCTGCAACACGTGGCCCCCCTGCTGCAAGAACGGAGACCCACCGTGTTGGCCGCCTTCAACCCAAGCCATCTACACGTGAGCGACGACGAATACGAAAACACGCTGCACCAGTTCCTCTACGGACTGTCGGCGCTGCACTCTTTCTTGCAGCACCGCTATGTGTACCATTATCAGGACGGCGTCTGGACGCCGTTCAAAGACAAACGCAACCTGCTGCGCCGCGCGCTGAGCGGCCGCTTCGGCCTGACAGACGCGCTGGTCTTCTCGGACAGGGAGGCGTAAACAGGCAGATAACATGGGCTTACCCCTGCGGAACGTGCATGATGCGCCGCAAGGCTGTGGGGCTGGAGCACGAAATGGCGTCCTGGCTGGAAAAGACGCCAGCAGCCGCTGCAGAAACAATCTGACCACACACACCCCCTGGAACAGCCGCAGCCGCTTCAGGGGGTGTGCATTGCAAAAGCTGCGGAGCAACGCCTACTCGCCCAGCTCCTTGCTGCGTCGGGCTGCGGCCTTGACCGCGTCGATTATCGCAGCGCGGACCGCGGAACGGTCCAGGCAGCCCGTGGCTTCTATGGTCGTTCCGGCCGGGGAGGTCACCATTTCCCGCAGCACGGACAGGTGGATGTCCTGCTCCGCCAGCTTGGCCGAGCCGGAAAACAGCCCCTTGACCATCTCCGTGGCCTGGGGCCGGGTCAGGCCCAGGGTCACCCCGGCTTCCACCATGGCCTCCATGAAATAGAAGACATAGGCCGGGCCGGAGCCGCAGACAGCGGTGAAGGCGTCGAAGTACTTTTCCTCCAGCACGTGCACCTGGCCCAGGGGCGCAAAGATGGACTGCACCATCTCCTTTTGCGCCGGCTTCAGGTCCGGGTCATCCAGGCAGACGGCAAAGACGCCGGACTGCACCATGGCCGGGGTGTTGGGCATGACCCGCACCACCGGGCAGACCCCGCTGGAAGAGGTTTTCAGCTGCGCCACCGTGACGCCCGCGGCAATGGAAATGACAGTTTCGGACATGCCGAGTATGGGCGCCAGGTCCTTGAGCAGAGAGGCGACCTGGTGGGGTTTGACGGCCACCACCACATAGTCCACGGCCTTGGCAAGCTCCTTGGGCGTATTCATGGCCTTGAAGCCAATCTCGCCGGCAAGCTTTTCCAAAGGCTCCCGGGCGATGTCGTAGCCGAAAAGCTCCAGGTCGTCCCGGTCGGCCAGGCCGCGCAAAATGGCCGAACCCATGGCGCCAGTGCCGATGCACCCTAATCTGGCGGCCATCAGCCTACCAACTCCAGCTGATTGAAGAAATAGGCGATCTCCACAGCCGCGGTCTCAGGCGCGTCCGAGCCGTGCACAGAGTTCTTTTCCACGTCCAGGGCAAAAAGCTTGCGGATGGTGCCTTCGTCGGCGTTGGCGGGGTTGGTGGCGCCCATCAGCGCGCGGTAACAGGTGATGGCGTCATCGCCTTCCAGCACGGAAACAACCACCGGGCCGGAGCTCATGAAGTCGGTCAAGGAATCGAAAAAGGGCCGCTCCTTGTGGACGGCGTAAAAACCCTGGGCCTGCTCCTTGGTCATGTGGATCATCTTTATGCCTACGATCTTCAGACCGCTGTCCTGGATCATTTTCAGAATGGAGCCGGCCAGGCCGCGCTCCACGGCGTCTGGCTTGATGATGGAAAAGGTGCGTTCGCTCATTATTTCCTCCGGATGTAATCGTTAAAGGATGTTTTCGTGAGATAGGGATAGTCGTTTCATTGCAGCCGGCGGCTGCAAGCAGCGTGTACCGATAAATGCAACGAATTTCAAGTTGTGGGGCTGCACTCTCAGGAGCTGTTTCGCACAGCCTGGGCCAGCTTCCGCGTTGCGTCAGTCAAATCGCTGAGCGGAACCACCTGCACGCCGGCGGGAACCCGGCTCTGCCATATCTGCAACGCGGCCAGGGTGGCCGGAAAAGGATGGCCTATGGCGATGGCCCGGCCGTGCTTGGCGGCAATGCGGGCGGCCTTTTCCAGCTGGTGCAGCACAGCCTTTTCATGCGGCGCCACGTCCAAAAACACGTCTCGGCGCAGGGCGGGCATATTCAGCTCTCCGGCGACACGGACGACCTTGGAGCCCGGATGGGTGAGGCTGTCCAGCACGAACATGCCCCGCTCCTTGAGCCGGCGCAGAGCCGCCTTGACCTCGGCGTGGTGCTGGGTGAACTTGGAGCCCATGTGGTTGTTCATGCCCACAGCGTAGGGCACAAGGTCCAGATTTGCATCAATGACGCGTTCTATCTCCTCGGCGGTCATGGTAACGAACAAGGCGCCGGGGCCAGGCCGCACTTTTGGGTAGCCTTCCGGCTCCATGGGCTGATGGAGCAGCACCTCCCGGCCGGATTCATAAGCCACCAGGGCAGTCTCACGAGAGTTGGAAGCCTGGGGCCATACGGAAAACGTAACCGGGATGTGCAAGGCGGCCAAGTGCGCTGCAAACACCGGGTCCTCGCCCAGATCGTCTATAACAATGGCCAGCTTGCCCGGAGCGCCTTCTGTTTCTGCGGCCGCCGGCGGGGGCTCCTGGTCAGCGTCTCCGGCGCCTTGGGCCTCCTTTGTCCCCTGCTGCTGCAATGTCAACTGGTGTGTGGGTTTGCCCAGCACGGCAATGGCCCACACTGTGCCGTTGTGCTCCAGCAGCTCTGCGCCTTCCGCCCACTGCCGCAAGGAAGCTTGCAGCGACGACAAAAACTCTTCCGGCCCGCCCTGCAGCATGACAGTGAGTTTCTGATGATGGTAGGGCCCCTCATCAGAGCGCCGCATAGCCACTTCGTCCAGTTTCAGGCTCTCCGGCTCCAGGTCCAGGACGACCATGTTCTGCACCAGAGCGTAGTCAACCCGCTTGACCATGGTTTCCAGCGCCCCGCCCAGGGCCTCTTCGTAGACCGGCCCGTTGTGGCTCAGGGGCGCCCGGACGCCGTTGTACGGCGCGGGCTGCAAAGTTTTCTGCTCTTGCGTAGCGGAAAGGGAGCCGTCCGGACCGTCGTTGCCCATGAGCATGAGGACCGCCGCCAGCAACAGACACACACCCCACAGCGCGCCAATGATGCGCAATACAAGCGAAAACCGTTTATTGCGTGCGCCGCTGTTTTCCGGCGGGCTCACGTCTGGCCGCGAATGGAGCTTCGAATCTGGCCGGGTGTCGGTCATTGATCTACTGCAACTCCTTTATGGTCGACAACTTTTTCACCATCTGCACCGCAAGGCGCAACTGGTTGTCGGCGCTGAGCATTTCTTGCGCCTTATCGCTTTGCTTGTTGGCATCTTCATCCGTTCCGCCCTCTTCTGCTGCGCCGTTGTCGCCGTTCTCGTTTTCCAAATGTTTGCTCAGATCTTTTTCGCGCAAGTTGGAATAGAAGGAGGCCACGCTTTCTTCCTCATCCTCGCCGGGCTGCTCAAAGGGTATGACTAAATCGGGCTCTATGCCTTCGGCCTGGATGGACCGGCCGCTGGGGGTATAGTACAGGGCCGTGGTCAGCTTGACGCCGGCCCCGTCGGAGAGCGGGATAATGGTCTGCACAGACCCCTTGCCAAAGGTTCTTTCGCCCAGCAAAAGCGCCCGCTTGTGGTCCTGCAGCGCGCCAGCCACAATCTCCGAGGCGGAGGCGGACCCGGCGTTGATGAGCACCACCATGGGCGAGTCCAGGTCCCGCTCAGAGCTACTGGAAACGTAGTCTTTGCGGCTGTCGTCGTCGCGGCCCTGAATGTAGACGATCATCCCTTCCTCCAAAAAGGCGTCAGCCACGGAAACGGCCTGGTCCAACAACCCGCCAGGATTATTCCGCAGGTCCAGCACCAGACCTTCCACCTGGCCGTTGCCTTCCATATAGGCGTTCAGGGCGTCATGTAGTTCTTCGGTGGTGTGCTCGTTGAACTTGGTCAGCCGAAGGTAGAACACGCCGTCCTCAAACTTCTGGGTCTTGACGCTGTAGATGGGTATGGTGTCGCGGACTATTTCAATTTTTTCGGGCGATTTGGCTTTGGGGTGCAGAATGGTCAACTCAACAGGCTCGCCCCGAGGTCCGCGGATGCGCTTTACGGCGTCCATCAAGGACATGTTCTGGGTGGATTCGCCTTCAATCTCCAGGATGATGTCGCCGCTTTTCAGGCCAGCCTTAAAAGCCGGAGTGTCTTCAATAGGCGAAACCACCACCAACTGCCCGTTCTGGGTGCTGATTTCTATGCCTATGCCGGAGAACTCCCCGGAGGTGTTGACCTGCATCTCCTCAAACTCGTCTGCATCCATGTAGCTGGAATGAGGGTCCAGGTTCTCCAGCATGCCCTGGATGGCGCCCTCCACCAGCTCAGTACGGTTTGCGTCGCGGACGTAATAACGTTCCACCATATCCAGCACTTGACTAAAACGCTTCAACGAATCGTACTTGTTTTCAGAATCGTTGTCGGCCATGCCTGGGCCGCAGTTTGTCGCTATGAGAAAGACCGCGGCGAGAACGCCAAAAACAATAGTAAAACGCATAAATGCCTCCGAATGGGATATAATAAAGGAACGCAGGTTCCTTTGAGTGCTGCGCCTCGCCATGGATACATCAGCCCCTGGGGGCTAGCCAGCCTTTGGGGTTAATGGCTTTTTGATGAAAACGCAATTCAAAATAGAGTCCTGTCTGGCCGGCGCCAGGATAATAGCCCGCCACTCCAAGCGGCTGCCCGCTTTCCACTTCCTGGCCCAGCTCCACGCTGCTTTGAGAAAGATATGCATATAAACTGTAGTAGTCCTCTCCATGAAGGAGAATAATCACTCGGCCAAATCCACGCAAGAGGTCATTGTGCACCACTTTTCCCCAGGAAACCGCCTGCACCTGATCGCCATCGTTCAACGCCAGGCCCAGCCCCCGGACCGGAGGAGAACTGTTCGGGGCGTAGTCCTTGACCACCGGTCCTCCGGCGGGCCAGGGCAAAAGCCCCTTGCGGCGGGAAAATTCCACGTCAGCGCCGGAAAGGTTGCGCTCCAACTGATAGTTCAGATTGGAGATAGCCTCCATCAGTTGGTTCATCTCTTCTTCCCGGCTGACGATCTCCTGCCGGAGAGCGCTTAATTTTTTGCGGAAGGCAATGCGCCCAGAAAGCAGCGCCCCCTTGTCCCTGTTCACCGCCGCCAGCCGGGTGCGTATCTGGGAGGCCAGTTCCTGCTGCCTGGTCAGCGAAGCCTGGATGCGCAACTGCTTTTCCCGCACCTGGGCCAGCTTTTCCCGGGTGGCTGAATACACAGTGGAAAGCCAGACAAACCGCCGGTCCGCCCGGTCCCAGGCAGGCAATTTGCGCCCCCGGTTGGCCTTGTTTTCCACATGCGCAGGCCACAGCGCCTCCAGCAAGCGCTCCAGGTCGGCCAAAGCCAGTTTTTTTTCAAGGATCAAATCTGCGTACTGGTTCTGCACCCGCTGCTCTTCCCGCTGCACCTGCTCCAGCGCCTTCTCCTGCTCAGCCACCGAATCTTCCAGCTTTCTCAGCCGGTCCTCGGCGGCGGCCAGGTCTTCGTGCAGCTTGCGCTCCTGGGCAGTAAGCCGCACCAACTGATCTTCTGCCTGCTGCGCCTGTTCCTGGCGCTCTTCCAGCGACTCGCGCAGCTCGTCCGTCGTCTGCGGCTCCTCGGCTGGCGCAAGCGAGGGCGGCAGGGCCCAGCACGTCACAGCAACTGCGGCAACCAGCGCCAGGCATAAAATCCGGCCAGCTGGCATGCGCTCAGGAAGCAGCGCGGCGGTTGCGCAGCCAGGCTGCAGCCTCGGCAAAATCAAGCGTTCCTTCATATATAGCCCGGCCAGTTATGACGCCTTGCAAACCGTCAGCCTCCAGAGCCGCCAAGGCCTCCACGTCGGCCATGGTGGATACGCCCCCAGCCGCCACAACCGGCAGCTCTGTGGCGTTCACCAGCTCTGTCAAGGCCTGCGTGTTGACCCCAGAATGCATGCCGTCGCGGGCAATGTCCGTGTAGACAAAAAACGCGGCCCCCTGGTCAGTCAGCCGGGGAACTACGTCCAGTACGCGGGAGCCGGAATCAGCCACCCAGCCTTTTGTTTTCAACGCGCCGTCCACAGCGTCCAGAGAAACGCCCGTCTTGCCAGGCAAGGCCTGGCATACGGCCGCGAACGTCTCCGGCTCTTCCAGGGCCATGGTGCCAATGAGCAGCCGGGAAACGCCAGCGTCAATGTACGCCTTGGCAATGTCCAGACTGCGCACTCCGCCGCCCAGCTGCACAGGAATGTCCAACCGCGAGCAGATGTCTGCCACAAGTTTCTTGTTCCGCGGCTCGCCGCTAAAGGCGCCGTCCAGGTCCACAACGTGCAGCCATTCTGCGCCCAGCTTTTCCCAATGCTCGGCCATGGCCGCCGGATCGTCGGAAAAAACCGTCGCCTGGTCGGCCACGCCTTGCTTCAGGCGCACGCAGCGCCCGCCTTGTATGTCCACTGCAGGAAAAAGAATCAAAATCCCAACTCCTCCAGGCCTTCTTGCAAGCCTTCTTCAGCCAGTTCCCGCGCCGTGAGCCAGCGGCCGCCGCGCTCAAAAAAACGATCAGCGTCCAGCAGATTCTCCAGCAGCGAGGACTGGGTTTCTTCAAAATGATAGCGCGACACCAGCGAACTACCGCGAACGTTGACAACATACAGGTCAAACATCACCCGGGCCGGCTGCATGACGCCGGCGCCGCCTCCCTTGCGCGGCCGCCAGTCAAAAAGCTGTGGCACAAGCAAATACTCCACCCCAGCGCAACGGCCGGTCTCCACCCAATAATCCAAGGCAGAACCGGAAAAGGAAGAATCCTGCGCCAGCATCTTCTCCTGACAAGCCCGCACGGCGTTGTTGCCGGCCACTGTCCGCTCAGACTGGCGCAGCAGCTTAAGCAAGGTTGCGTCCAGCCACAGCAGGTCCTCCGGCAAGGCTTTGCCGCGTTGGTCCGGCACATACCCGGCCAGCAGTTGCGAAACGTGCGTGGGCTGGGTGAACTCCGCCGCAGCAAGCGAGACCGGGGCAGGGACAGGCCTTTCCGGCTCCCGCGATGCGCAACCGGCAACCAGAAGAACCGCCAGGGCCCAGGCCAACAGGGCCATATACTTTGCAGAGCGCATTAATCCAGGCTCCCTTTGGTGCTTGTCACTCCCTGCCGGGTTGTGGCGGCAGCCTGGCCCAGGGCCAGGCCCAGTCCTTTGCAGCCGGATTCAAGCAAGTGGTGCCCGTTTTTGCCATACAGGTAGCGCATATGCAGGTTAAACCTGCCGGCGAAAGCAAACGACTTGAAAAATTCGCGCCACAAGTCCTTCTCCTCGCCGGCAACCAGCGCTGGCACGGGGCCGTCTTCATAGACCAGGTACGGCCGGCCGGAGAGGTCCACGACAACGTCGCACAACGCCTCGTCCATGGGCGCCCTCGCCCACCCCACCCGAGCGATTCCCCTGCGCTCTCCCAAGGCCTCCAGAAACATGGCGCCCAGACACAGGCCCACGTCCTCCAAGGTGTGGTGCCCGTCCACCTCCAGGTCGCCTTTGCAGGTAACCTCCAGGTTCCAGCCGGCCCAGAACGCCATTAAATGCAGCATATGGTCGGCAAAGCCAATCCCTGTGGCAATGGTGACCCTGCCCGCCCCATCCAGCTCCAGGGCGGCAGCTATGCGCGTTTCCTCAGTATTGCGTTCCATGGAAGCTTTTCGAGGCACTGTTGCTCTCCTTGCGGGTGTCAGTCGTGTTCAGTTCTGCGCAGCTCGCCACAGCGGCTCGCCGGCTTCTCGGCCAGCAGCGCCGCAAGATGATAAACGCTTGTAGACCGGTTGTCGACCAGGAGACACGGCAGGGAAAAAAATAATCCATCCCCGGCGTTGCGCTAGTGGCATTTTTTCTCAGTATCAGGTAAACACCTTTCACTACAGGGGGGAAATCCGTATGGCACAGACATCTCCAGCAGTCCGCCGCCAGAATGGCGAAGCGTTTCAAAAAAGCCAGCTGACAGACAAAGATTTCAAACGGTTCAGCGAATTCATCTACAAGGAAGTTGGCATCAAACTGCCCAACTCCAAAAAAACCATGATCGAAGCGCGGCTCCAAAAACGCATGCGCGCCCTGTCTATTCCGACACACTCCCAGTACGTGGAGTTCCTTTTCAGCGAACAGGGCATGGAAAGCGAGCTCATCCACCTCATCGACGTTGTCACCACCAACACCACAGATTTTTTCCGCGAGCCCATGCACTTCGAATTCCTCGCCTCACAGATTTTGCCTCAGTGGCTGGCCGCCAACGGCGCGGCGCGGGCCCTGCGCCTCTGGTCTGCCGGCTGCTCCATTGGCATGGAGCCCTATACCCTGGCCATGGTGCTCACCGAATTCGCCAATAAGAACTCTGGCTTTAAATACTCCCTCCTGGCCACAGACATTTCCACCCAGGCCCTGGAAAAAGCCGTCAAAGCCATTTATGAAGAGGAACGCGTGGCGCCGGTGCCCCACGAGATGAAGACAAAATATCTGCTCCGATCCAAAGACCGTAAAAAACGGCTCGTACGCATCGTTCCCGAGCTGCGGAAAAAAGTAGAATTCCGGCGGCTCAATTTCATGGAGCCTTTTTCCTTTCCCGAGCCCAAAGACATCATTTTTTGCCGCAATGTTGTCATATACTTTGACAAGCCCACCCAGGAAGTACTCTTCAACAAGTTCTGCAAGCAGCTCAAACCCGGCGGACATCTCTTCATCGGCCACTCGGAAAGCCTGGCCGGCATGACCCTGCCCCTAGAGCAAGTGCGGCCCACTGTGTACAGGCGTATCTAGTTCTTCGACCAAGCGCCTTGTTCTGGCCCGAAACTACTATTTGACTTTTTGCCGCCCTCGTGTATAATATCAAATTCTAGCTTGTGGATTCTCTTTTGCCTGCGCTGAAGAACTGCCTTTCAGCCGCCTTTCTGATGGAACGAATTCCGCCGCATTTTCACAAGCCGCCCCGGCTTCCAGGCCGGGCAAAGCGGACAGTTTTTGTGCTTCTTGTCCGCCCAGACGCGCAAGCGGCTCACGCCGCCTCGTGCGATGCGTACACCTACAACCACAGGGGAACAGCATATGCCCAAAGAAGAAGGAATACAGGTCAACGGCACGGTGGAGGAAGCGCTTCCCAACGCCATGTTTCGCGTGGCCTTGGAAAACAACCATGAGGTTCTGGCCCACATCTCCGGAAAAATGCGCAAATACCGCATCCGCGTCATGCCCGGCGACAATGTTGTCGTGGAATTAAGCCCATACGACCTGACCCGCGGCCGCATCACCTACCGCCCCCGCTAAACACAGCGCGCCTGAATTTTTCTGCGGCGTCCGGCTCTTTGCCTGGCGCTGCTTTTTTTGTTTCCGTGTCTGCCCTTTGGCTGGCAATACTATTTGCCATAAGCCCACTGCAATGATATGCATTAGCATTAATTACTGTAAACCAGAACCTAGCAGTGAGGGGATCATGGAACTGACCACGTACACCGCAGAGCAGCTGTTCGACTGGCTCCTGGCCAAAGAAGACATCGTTATCCTTGACGTGCGCAACGAGGACGACTTCAACCGCTTCAAGGTGGAAGGCCCGTATCAAATTACCATGGTCAACGTGGCCTATTTTGATTTCTCTGACGAAGACGAAGCAGAGGCCGTGGCCAAAGTGCCGACGGACAAGCCTGTCCGCATTGTCTGCGCCAAGGAAAGCTCCTCCAAGTTCGTGGGCGAGGTGCTGCAAAGCCATGGCTTTGCCGACGTGGCCTATTTGCAAGGAGGCGTCAAGTTCTGGGGCAACATGCTCTCCGCCGTGCGGATCAACCCGCAAAGCGGCGCCTACGGGATATACCAGTTCCGCCGGCCGGGCAAAGCCTCCTGCAGCTACGGGCTGGTCTATCAGGGCGAAATGTTCGTCTTCGATCCCTCGCGCAACGTTCCGGCCTACCTGGATGTTGCCCATAAGCACGAAGCGAAGATCACTAAGAGTTTCGAAACCCACCGCCAGGCGGACTACATTTCCGGCAGTCCCCGGCTGCAAAAAGAGCACGGCGTGGAAGTGCATGTGAACATGGCGGATTTTGACGGCGTCGCCTTCCCGGTCACGCCTGTGGCCGACGGGCAGGAATACCGCTTTGCCGCGTCTGGCGGGCCCACGGTCAAGGCCATGCACACGCCGGGGCACACGCCGGGCAGCACCTGCTACCTCATTGACGATACATACATCGTCTCTGGCGACACCATCTTCATCGAGTCCATCGGCCGGCCGGACCTGGGCGGCCAGGCCCGGGCCTGGTCGGACATGCTCTTTGCCACCATGACAGAAAAACTGCTCTCTCTGCCGGACGATGTGGTGGTTCTGCCCGGGCACTACGCCGTGTGGAGCGAGGCGGACGAGGAATTCCGGTTCATGGCGACCATGGCCGAGGTGAAACGCCGCAACGCCGCCATCTACGGCATATCCTCGCAGGACGATTTCTACGCCTTCATAGAAAGCAACATGCGGCCCCAGCCCGAAGAGTACGCGGCCATCCGGCAGGTAAACGCCGGCCTGAAGGAAGTGGACGAAGAAGAGCAGGAAACTCTGGACCTGGGTAAAAACGAATGCGCCGCGTCAGCGGCTGCGGCGGCTGCCGCCCAAAGCTGAACAACCGCAATCTGTGCGCTATTAACAGCCTGTTAAGCGCGCATGGGCGCATGACGCGCCTGTGCGCGCCTCTGTTTTGGCCCGACATCAATGGGCAAGCGATGTGTTTTTGTTTCAAAGAGTTACAACATATTCACCGGGTCCATATCCAGGCTGAGCCGCATCTTTGTATTCGGCGGCAGTGACTGGCGCAGAGTGGCGTACACTGTGCGGATGGACGGCCAGTCTGCTGATTTGACCAGCACGTGGAAGCGTTTGCGGCCCCGCAGCATGGCCAGGGGCGCGGGCGCCGGACCCAGCACGGCCACGTCCGCCGGTTTATCGCCCACGCCAGGAATGGACTTGGCCGCCAGCCGCAGGGTTTTGGCTGCGTCCGCCACCACCTGCGGACCGTCCTCCCAGTCCATGGGGTAGTTCATGCGGATGAGGGCCAGTTTGACAAAGGGCGGATAGCGCCGGCGTTGCCGCAGCTCCAGCTCCCGGGCAAAGAAGCCCTCGTAGTCGTTGCTTTTCACATAATCCCAGCAGAAGTGGCTGGGCATGCGGGTCTGGATGAGCACTTGGCCGGGTTTGTCGCCACGGCCGGCCCGGCCGGCCACCTGAACGAGCAGCTGGAACGTCCGCTCTGTGGCTCGATAGTCCGGCAGGTTCAGCCCCAGGTCGCCGTCAGCCACTATCACCAGCGTCACGTCAGGAAAGTGGTGGCCCTTGGAAAGCATCTGCGTGCCTACCAGTATCTGGGCCTTGCCCGCGGCAAAGTCGGCCAGTATCTCTTCCATGCGGCCGGGCCGGCGGGTGGAGTCCCGGTCCAGCCGCAGCACCGCGGCCCCGGGCGCCACGTGGGCCAGACCTTCCTCCAGCTTTTCCGACCCCTCGCCCATGGGCAGAAACTCGCAGGCCCCGCAGCTGTCGCAGAGCAGAGGAAACGGCTTGGCCCAGCCGCAATAGTGGCAGACCACGCGCTCGCGGCCCTTGTGGTAGGTGAGGCCGATATCGCAGTGCGGGCACTTGAGCACGCATTCGCAGGACTGGCAGTACATCAGCGGCGCGTAGCCCCGCCGGTTGAGCATGATGATGGCCTGTTCCCCACGCTCTACAGTGTCGCGCAGTCTTTGCCGGGCCTCTTCAGAGAGTAGCTGTTCAGTCACCCCCTGGGACCGGATGTCAGCCAGCTGCACCTCGGGCAAGGGGTTGGACCCTACCCTGTGATACATGGAAAACACTGGCATGGCCGCCTGCTGCGCGGCATGAAAGGTCTTCACGTCCGGCGTGGCCGAGCCCAGCACCAGCAGTCCGCCGGAGCGGGTGACCCGGGACCAGGCCACTTCCTTGGCCTGATAGGTCAACCGCTCGTCCTGCTTGAAGGAGCCGTCGTGCTCCTCATCCAGCACGGCCAGCCCCAGCCGCGGCAGGGGCAGGAACAGGGCCGAGCGGGCGCCAACGACGAGCGCCGGCTCCGTGGACCTGGCCAGCCGGGCGAACACGGCCTCGCGCCGGGCCGGGGTCTGGTAGCCGTGATAAAAATACACCTTTGCGTCTGAAAAGAACTCCGCCGCAGCCCGGCGCAAGGAGCAAGCCAGAGCCACCTCCGGCGCCAGCAGCAGGGCTGATCGGCCTGACTCCAGGCACTCCCGGGCCAGCTCCAGATAGACCGCGGTCTTGCCGCTGCCGGTAACGCCAAAGAGCAGCGCCGTCTTGCCGGCCGGGTCGTGCAACAGCTCTGTCAGCCCCTGCAAGGCGCCCTGCTGTTCTGCATTCAGCTGAAACCGACGCACGGGTTCGATTATCTGACACAACTTTTCAACTGCTTCCGGGGTTTCGTCGTCTTCTGCCGGATCAGTCCCCTGAGGCGGCGGACCTATGGTCACCAAGCCGCGGCCAGCCAACAGACTCAGGGCTCGCGCGCCTGCCGGTCCCAATTCCTTGAGCAGGAAGGGCTTGGGCGTTGGTCCCCGGTCCCATAAATACTCCATAAGCTGGACCTGGCGCTTGGCGGCTGGCCGGATGGGCCATGGCGGATCTGCAGCCACAGTGCAGTAGTCAGTCCCAGCGTTAGCTTGCGGCTCGGGAGGCAACATGGCCCCCTGCTCCCACAGCTGCGCCAAGCGGATTTTCTCGGCAAAGGATTTCGCGGCCAGTTGCCGGGCCCGCAGGGCCACGGGCTTTGGCCCGTCAAAAAGACGGAAAGCGGCCTGAGAGCTACGCATGGGCTGAGGCAGCACCGAGCCCAGAATGCGGCCGGGGTGGTCCATTTGCCGCACGGCCAGGTCCCGGACCATATGCATGTAGCCGGCGTCCAGCAGGGTCTGGCCAGGCCGGTCCAGGGGCCAGAGCAGCTCCTTAAGCTCCATGGACGGGTCTGGGGGGTCCTTTTCCGGATTCCGCTCTTCCAGTAACACCCCTACCCGCAGAGATTTACCCATGGGCAGCAATACCCGCATGCCGGCCGCCCAGGCAGACTCGGGCAGCCACTGGGGCGCGGCGTAAGTGAGGGTCGCATAGGGCGGACTGAGCACCGCCGCCTGCCATAGCATGGTCACGTAATGGAGAAGGCCGGACCCGCACTGTGCGTGGCCCGGCCGGGAAAACGTTCAGAAAACGGCGCAATCACAGGCCGCGGAGCAGGTCTTTGAGGTACGGGGCCAGGTCCTCTTTCAGCTTTTCGTCCTTCAGGGCCAGAAAAATGTTGGCAGTGAGGTACTGAGCCCAGTCCCCGGTGTCAAACCGCTGGCCTCGCATCTTCACCGCCAGCAGCCGGCTGGATTTGGCCAGGGACTTGAGACCGTCGGTCAGCTGAATTTCACCGCCGTGTCCCGGAGAAAGCTGGGCCAGGTGGTCGAAAATTTCCGGGGTGAGCACGTAGCGGCCCACAATGGCCATGCGCGAAGGAGCTTCTCCAGGTTCGGGCTTTTCCACCAGGTCGCGGACCCTGAACAGACCCGGCGCGAACTCGTCAGCAGCAATAATGCCATAGTTGGGCGTTTTGTCTTTGGGCACTTCCACCACGCCAACAACCGGCAAGCGCTCAGAGCGGGCTACGTCCATCAGTTGTTTTATGCCGGGCTCAACTGCAAACATCAAATCGTCGCCGACCATAATGGCGAAGGGATCGTCTTTGATGACGTTTCTGGCGCAGAGCACGGCGTGGCCCAGTCCCAGCTGCTCTTTCTGGCGCACGGTGATGATGTTTACCATTTCGGCCACAGTTCGAACCTGTTTGAGCAACTCGTCCTTGCCGGCGCGGGCAAGCACGGACTCCAACGACAAGTTGTAGTCGAAGTGGTTCTCGATAATGGCCTTGTTTTGATTGTTAATAAAAATAACGTCTTCAAGCCCGGCGTACATGGCCTCTTCAACAACGTATTGCACCACAGGTTTGTTGTAGACGGGCAGCATTTCCTTGGGCACATTTTTGGTGGCCGGCAGCGACCGGGTGCCCCACCCGGCGACGGGGATGACGACTTTGTGTATGTCCATATGCTCTCTCCTGTCTTAGCAGGCTATTGAAAAACCCGAGGACTTTTGCAACGCTCAGTTAACGCGCCGTACATTCAATAGTAGTCATAACACTTTCGCATTTTAGCGCAAGTGCTTCTTGAGCGTGTCAGCCAATCCGTCGGCCAGCACCTTGACCAAGGCTTCTTCCTCGCCCTCTACCATGATCCGGGCCACAGACTCGGTGCCCGAATAACGCAGCAACACGCGGCCCTTGCCCGCCAATTTTTCTTCCGCCTGAGCCACGGCCTTCATGACTTCCGGCGCTTCTTCAAAGGGGATTTTGCGCTCCACGTGCACGTTCACCAGCAGTTGCGGCAATGGCTGGATAAGGTGCGCCAGCTCAGACAGTGGCTTGCCTTTTTCGCACATGATTTTAAGCAGTTGCAGTGAAGCAAGCACGCCGTCGCCGGTGGTGGCGTAATTGCGAAAAATAAGGTGCCCAGACTGCTCCCCGCCCAGCAGGGCGCCTTCCCGGCGCATGGCCTCCACCACATAGCGGTCGCCCACTGGGGTGCGCAGCAACCGGCCGCCGCGTTCTTGCATGAACAGCTCCAGGGCCATGTTGCTCATCACCGTGGCCACCAACAGCCGGCCCGGCAGCTCATCGCGCTCCATCATGTCCATGGCGCACAGGGCCATTATCTGGTCCCCGTCCATAACTGTGCCGTTCTCGTCTGCGACTATAAGCCTGTCAGCGTCGCCGTCCAGGGCCAGGCCGATGTCAGCGCCGGTCTCTTGCACTGTGCGGGCCATAACTTCTGGATACAATGATCCACATTTGTGGTTAATGTTCAAGCCGTTGGGTTCTGTTCCCAACCGCACCACCTGGGCGCCCAGCTCTTCGAAAATGAGCGGGGCCACGCGATAGGCGGCGCCGTTGGCGCAGTCCAGGACAATCTTCACCCCGTCCAGAGTCAAATATGTGGGAAAGCTGTTTTTCAAAGCCACAATGTAGCGCCCTGGCGCGTCAGCTATCTTAAAGGCCCGGCCCACTTCTTCAGGCTGAGGATAGTCCCATTGCGGCTCTTTGTTGGTGATCATGCCAGTGATGGCGTCTTCCACGCTGTCCTCAAGCTTGTAGCCCTGGCGGTCAAAAAACTTGATGCCGTTGTCCATAAACGGATTGTGCGAAGCAGAAATGACCACGCCCAAATCTGCCCGCATGTTCTGCGTCAAAAACGAGATGGCAGGCGTAGGCATGGGCCCGACCAGAAAGACGTCCATGCCGGCGGCGCAAAAACCTGATGTGAGCGCTGTTTCAAAAACATACCCAGAAAGACGAGTGTCCTTGCCTATGAGCACCCTATGCCGCTTGGAGCCGTTGCGAAAATACGCACCTGCCGCCAGCCCCAGCTTCAGGGCCATTTCCGCCGTCATGGGATAGATGTTCACCTGGCCGCGCAAACCGTCCGTGCCAAAAAGCCGCTTACCCATATATTCTCCCTTTAATATTATTTCCGGACAGTTACGCTTATAGTCTCAGGCTGTACAGCCACACGGAACACTCCTCCGGGAAGCTGCAGCCTGTACCGCATATTCATTTCGCCCGCGGCAACAGGAGGCCGGACCACAACCAGAGCGCCGAACTGCTCCAGCAGGCCCTCCTGTCTGGACAAGTGGACGGGCATGTCCACCTCCAGCGCCACTGTGCGCGGTTTCACAGCCACCTTCCAGCCTTCTGGCGCAGCTACTTGCACCGGAACGGTAATGGTCGTGACCAACCGCTTAACAGAGAATACGAACTCCACCTCCACCTGGCCGGGTTCCACCTCAACGGCGTCCGGGACATTCAGCATAGCGGCCGAGGCTACTGTCACTGCCTGGGACGCGTCCACAACCAGCTCCTGCGTGGACACGTTGACAACATCTTTAACAACGTCTTCCGGCCCGCGAACTTGCACGGTGTCCGGGGTCACTTTCGATTCCTCCAGGCGGATGTCTTCGCCCACCTCGCCAGACCAGACCACCACCACCGGCACGATTTTTTTAACTATGCGATCCACATGTAGCTGCATGCGCGACGGCGTCACCTCCACTACTTCAAAGGGGCCGGACAGGGGCACGCTCTCCGGGTCAATGGCCACCACATTGACGCCTTTTTTGATGTTGCTCAAGTCCAGGCTGTACGCGGTGGATTTGAGTTCTGCGGCGGAAAACAACCCCCGCGGCCCGCGCACGCGAACTGCGATGCTCTTATCTAGGCCCTGCCGAATGACCATGTCCCCAGGCATGCCGGTCAGCTCAACGGGCAGCTCCAGCCAGGTGTCCACTTTTTCCCGACCGGAAACCCAGTACCAGGATATGGCCGCCAACAGCACGGCAAGAAGAGCATATTGCCAGTTCTCCCGCATGGCTACAGCTCCAACACCTTGCGCAGCACGCGTTTGAGCCGCACCTCGTCCAGGGCGGTGGTCAGCCGGCCGCGGACAGCCACGGATATGGCGCCGCGCTCCTCGCTCACCACCACGGCCACGGCGTCGCTTTCTTCGGTAATGCCTATGGCCGCCCTGTGCCGGGTGCCCAGTTCTGTCTTGTGCTTGAGTCCGACCGAAAGAGGCAGTATGCAGCCAGCCGCCTTCACCCTGCCCCCAGACAAAATAATCGCCCCGTCATGCAGCGAGGTATTGGGATAAAAAATAGTCATAAGCAGGTCTTTGCTTATCTTGGCGTCCAGAGCAACCCCGCGTTCAGCCACGTCTCCCAGGGGAACGTTTTTTTCAATAACCGTCAGAGCGCCTATGCGGCTCTTGGCCAAGGCGGACATGGCCGCCACCAGCTCGTCCAGCACGTCTTCGGCCACTGCAGGACGTCTCCACAAGCGCCCGGCGCCCACTTCGGACAAGGCTTTGCGAATGTCCGCCTGAAAGAGGATGATGACCACCAGAAACAACGAGCCGAGAAAATGGGCCAGCAGCCAGTTCAGGGTATACAGACCCAGCTCTTCGGAAAAGAAATACAAAACCACGACGAGGAGCAGTCCGTAGATAACCGATACAGCCCGGGTGCCACGCACCAGCAGAATGAGGCGATAAAAAATGAACGCCACCAGGACAATATCCAGCACGTCCCGCCAGGTAAAACTTACGCTGATGTTGCTGAATTCCAGCATGGTCTCAGGCCATGGCCTCCACTATCTGCAATGTCTGGAACGCGCGGCCGGGGTTATGCACCCGGTGTATGGCCGCGCCCTTGGCGGCCGCCAAGGCCGTGGCGGCCTGGGTGGCGTACTCCCGATCGTCCGGGGAAAGGCCCAGCAGCTTGCCGAACAAGGATTTGTTGGAGAGCCCCAACAAAACAGGGCGGCCTAAGCTGGTAAACCGGTTCAGATTGCGCAACAAGGCCATGTTGTGGACCAGCGTCTTTCCGAACCCGATACCCGGGTCCACCACGACATATTCTTCTGGCAGCCCAGCTCCAGTCAGCCGGTCCAGGTTTTCCGCCAAAAATGCGTACACTTCTTCAACAACGTCATCATAGCGCGGCTCGTCCTGCATGGTTCCGGGCTTGCCCAGGCTGTGCATGAGCACGTAGCCAGGCTTGTACTGCGTCAGTACGTCCAGTAAGCCAGGGTCAAAGCGGCAAGCAGACACGTCGTTGACGATGGAAGCGCCGGCCTCCAGCGCTGCGGCAGCCACGCCGGCTTTGTAGGTGTCTATGGAAACAGGTACAGGGGAACCAGCGGCGGCCTCGCCGTCTTGCCCTTCGGCAGTTTGCAGCAGTCCGGCGCACTGCTGCAGTGCGGGCAGGACGCGGTCCAGCTCCTGGGCTTCGCTGACCGGAGCAGCGTATGGCCGGGTGGATTCTCCCCCCACGTCCAATAGACTTGCGCCGTGGGCCACGCTTTTCAAAGCCCGGATGCGGACATCCTCGGGTGTTTGCAAGCGTCCGCCGTCATAAAATGAATCCGGCGTGACATTGAGTATAGCCATAACAGCAAAAGGGGCGGGGACACACGTCCCGCCCCCCTTCAATCGCCATAGTGGAACAGCACTCTTCGAGTGCGGAGCAACAGCCGCTGCGCTGAGTGAATCTGGCATGGCTACTCCTCTTTGCCTGTGTCCGAATCGTCGCCGGTTTTGTCTCCTGGCTCCAGTGAGAACTCGTCACGGTCTTCAGACTCAGCGCCAGGGTGCGCTGCTTTGCCAGCGCTGAAGCTGGAATCTGAATCAACGCCGTTTTTGGGCGGCAACTCCTTGCCCTCCATGATCAAGTCCATCTCAGCGCCGCTGATGGTCTCGCGCTCCAACAGGGCCAGGGAAACCTTGTGCAATATCTCGAGGTTCTCTTGCAGCAACTGCTCGGCTGTGCGTTGCGCGTCCTCGACAATGCGCTTGATTTCCGCATCGACAAGCCGGGCGGTGTCTTCGCTGAAATCCTTGAAATGGCCGATATCCCGGCCAATGAAGATTTCGTCCTGCTTATCGCCCAGGGCCAGGGGGCCCAAGGCTTCGCTCATGCCCCACTGGCAGACCATTTTGCGGGCCATGCCGGTGGCTTTTTCAATGTCATTGCCCGCCCCGGTGGTCAGCTGGCCCAAGACCACTTTTTCCGCTGCCCGGCCGCCCAGCAAACCTGCTAAGCGGTTTTCCAGATATTCCAAGCTGTACGTATGCCTGTCCTCACTGGGCAGCTGCATGGTCACGCCCAGGGCCATGCCCCGGGGTATGATGGATATTTTATGCACCGGATCAGTCCCTGGCAGCAGCTTGGCCACCAGGGCGTGCCCGGCTTCATGATAAGCAGTGGTTTTCTTCTCCTCGTCAGAGAGGATCAGGCTGCGGCGCTCTTTGCCCATAAGCACCTTGTCCTTGGCCTGCTCAAAATCGTCCATGTCCACAAAATCCTTGTCCACCTTGGCGGCGTGCAGGGCGGCTTCATTGACCAGGTTCTCCAGGTCTGCGCCGGAAAAACCAGGCGTGCCCCGCGCCAATACCTCCAAGTCCACAGAGTCGGCCAGGGGCGTCTTGTTGCTGTGCACCTCGAGGATTTTCTTGCGGCCTCTCAGGTCTGGGGTGGGCACCACCACCTGGCGGTCGAAGCGGCCTGGCCGCAGCAAGGCGGGGTCCAGAACATCCGGCCGGTTGGTGGCTGCAATGAGAATGACGCCCTCGTTGGACTCAAAGCCGTCCATCTCCACCAGCAGTTGGTTCAAGGTCTGTTCGCGTTCGTCGTGCCCGCCGCCCAGACCAGCGCCGCGCTGGCGCCCCACAGCGTCAATTTCGTCAATAAAAATAAGACAAGGGGCGTTCTTTTTGCCTTGCACAAACAAGTCGCGGACTCTGGCTGCGCCCACGCCGACAAACATCTCGACAAAGTCGGACCCGGAAATGGAGAAAAACGGCACCCCAGCCTCGCCGGCAACTGCCCGGGCCAGCAGCGTTTTCCCGGTTCCCGGGGGGCCCACCAGCAGCACGCCCTTGGGTATGCGCCCTCCCAGCCGGGTGAATTTCTTGGGCTCGGAAAGGAACAGCACCACCTCGTGCAGCTCGTCCTTGGCCTCGTCCACGCCAGCCACGTCTTCAAACGTGACCTTGGTCTGCTCCAGGGAAATCATCTTGGCCCGGGACCGGCCAAAAGAGAGGGCCTTGCCTCCTCCTCCCTGCATCTGGCGCATGAAAAATATCCACACGCCAATGAGCAACAGCATGGGAAACCAGGAGATGAACAACGTCATGTACCACGGGGCGTCGTCTACCGGCTCCGCCTTGACCTTGACCTTCTGGTCCATGAGCCGCTGCACCAGGTCCGGGTCGTCAGGCGCATAGGTGGTGAACTGCCGCCCGTCCAGGGTGACGCCGGTAACCCGCTGCCCCTGAATGGTCACTTCCACCACGTCGCCCGAATTCACTTGGGACAGAAAATCGCTGTAGGGAACTTTCTGCTGCTGCGTCTGCGGCTGATTGAACAGGTTGAAAAGGACCACCATAACCAGCGAAATGGTGATCCAGAGCATGAGATTCTTGGAAATATTATTCAAATGTCAACTCCTCTGAAAAAAAACGTCTTCTGGACGGCGTCGCATAAACGTACTTTATATATGCCGGTTGGGGGAAAAGTCCAGTCAAAAAAGTTGAGGCGAGCTACAGTTTTCTTCAACTCATTGGCTTTCTTGGCTTCATTACAATGCAGCAAGACTACTGCCGCATACCGCTTACGACTCCAGCCCCGGCAAGCGCACCGTCACCCGCGTTCCCAACGCTTCCGACGATTCCAGCTCTATGGCGCCGCCCATGGTTTCCGCCATCAGCCGGGCGGAATACGTTCCCAGCCCGGTCCCGTATTTCTTGCCAGAAGACGTGTATTTGTCAAAAAAAACATCACGGATGCACCGCGGCACAGCTCCCTGGTTGTGTATGGATATTGCCGGGCTGGCTGGCGAATCAAGGTTCACAAACACGGTCTCGCCTTGCGGCGAGGCCTCCAGCGCGTTTTTTATCAAGTTTGCTAAAAGAGAATAGCAGAGCAAGCGGTCTCCCTGTACGTAAAAGACGTCTTCCTCGCGGATTTGCCGGCCGGTTATGGTCATGTTGAACGTAATGTCTTTTGCCCAAGCAGGACTGCTCAATTCTTTAAAAATTCTATCAATAACAGATACGACATTCACTTTTACCGCGGTTAGCTCATACGTCCCACGTTCCATTTTGTACAAATCCAAAGACATGTTGACCATGGAAAGTAAGTCGTAGCCAGAATGCTCCACGGCTTTGAGCGCTTCTCTCTGGTCCGTGGTCAAATTCTCGTCCATCAGCAGCAGCTGCGGAATGTTCACCACAGCGTTGAGCGGCGTCTTCATGTCGTGCTTGGCAATGCGCTCCATATCCTCCCGCAGGGATTGCGCCTCTTTCAGTTCTGTAATGTCCTGCATCACCCAGATGACGCCCTTGTCCAGATTCTCCGGGTCCACTGCTTTGCCGGAAAGGGAGCACCAGATGATCGAGCCGTCCTTTTTGCGCATCTGGTATTCCACGTCCACCAGGGAGCCTTTGCTCAGCCGGTCAAAATACTGGAGCCCGAAGCTGCGGAAATGGTCTTCATCCACGTGGACCATGTCCACTGTTCTTCCCAGCAATTCCTCTGGCTGGTAGCCAAAAATCTCGGCTGCGCGCTTGTTGCACCGCGCCACTTTGCGTCCGCCTTTCAGGAAGACGACGCCGACCATGCTGTTATTGAAGATGGTCTGGATTTCGTTGAGCGCTTCCTCCAGCAACGTCTGCGTTTCTTCCAGCTTGGTCATGTCCTTGAGCACGCAGATGGAGCCTACAATTTTTCCGGCGGCGTCGCGCAAGGGCCCGCCCCGCGCCTGCAGAATCAGGCGGCTTCCGTCCGGCCGGCGCGCCTCCATGTCGTCTACAGTACAGAACTCGCCTTCCAACCCGCGTACACTGGGCAATTCTTCGAATGGATAGAGAGCGTCATCCCCCCGGCGGTACAGATTGTAGCGCTGGGGCATGTTTTTCAATGAATCCTGGTAATCAATCTCCCCGCCCAGCATGTCCGCTGCAGCCTGGTTGGCCGTCAGGGGCCTGCCTTGTGCAGCGTCTGTCACCAAAACGCCAACGGGCAGTTGGTCCAGCACGGCGGCGTGCAAGCTGCGCTCGCGTTCTAGAACCCGCTCCACAGTGCGCTTCTCCTGCCGCCAATCCTCCAACTCCCGGGACGCCTCAGCCACGCGCTCATCCAGCAGTTCTTTTTCGCGGCGGGTCTTTTCCCGAGCCTGGACCAAACCGGTGACGTCCCGCAAGCTGAGCAGCACGGCGTCCTGGCCTCCCCAGCAGGTCTGCGCCGTGCGGGCCTGCACCACCAGCACGTCGCCGTCAGGCAACAACAGGTCCAGCTCCGCCTGATCCCGTAGCAAAGGATAGCCGAACATGGAGCCTGTCAGTTGTTTGCAGCCGCGGCCAAACAAGGAGGCAGCGGCGGGATTAGCGTAGAGCACCACGCCGTCCATGTCGAGCACCATCAGCCCGTCCACATTGGCGGCCACCATCTGCGCCAGCAGGCTGTTAGTGCCCGCGTTGTCCGGCGCTGGGCAAGGAAAACCCTGGCCTGCGCAAGACTCAGAAAACTGGGAATGGGACATTGATATGCGATGACCCCGTCACGACGTTCTGTTGTGCTCTTTAGAACAGAAAAAAAGCAAAAGCCACAAGCCCCAATCAGGCGATCCGGTCAGTAATGCCGCCTGTAGGCTGCATGGCATGATGAAGCCAGCGGGCTCGGTCCTTGTTGCGCTCAATGATGGACTCCGCCTGGTAACGATAGAACCTGTCCGCGTCTTCGGAGTTGGTGGCGTCGGCAAACGGCACTGGCTGTGTGGCCAGGCTGAGAATCCTGCGCGGCTCTGTGGCCCGGGTAGCGTACGCCATTTCCATGTAATGGGGCATGGTTTCCTCCAAAACCGCTATTCAAGTTGTTATTACCACAGTCCGGCAAGCTTGCCAATAGTTACAAACGCCCAGAATCCACCGCCTGAAAATCTAAAACACCTTGTTACATTTGGAAAACCACACAAAAAGAGTGCGCATACAAGCAGACATACATCACCAACAAGGCGCCGCCGCCATGTCCCAAGTCTTCCTTCATTTCCCATACAAAAAAGAGGCATATTGCTGCGCCAGAGCATTTTCCTGAAACAATTCTAAATTGTTTCAGGAGCGGGCGTATCGCGCGAGTACTGATCTGCGCCTATTTCTCCCTGACCGGTAGCCCGGTTGCCTGGCAAGCGCTGTCAGGCGGTTAATTCAGGTTTTACATCGCCACTTGACGCGGGGCGGCCCCTGGAACACTATGCGGCGGCGCGGCGGGAGCAGCTCTGCGTCTGTGCCATTTGAACACCCTCAAGGAGTTGATATATGGGATTTTTTTCAAAAATTAAACGCATGTGGGGCAAGAAGGAGGAGGAGCTTCCCTCCCAGGCCGAGGCGGCCGAAGCTGCAGCAGAAGAGGTTGCAGCCCAAGACGCTACGGCTGTCGAAACTGCTGCTGAAGAACCAGCCCGGCCGGCAGAACCCCCGCAAGCTGCTGCAGAGGAGCAGGCCCGCGAAACCGAGTCAATAGCAGAAAAAGCCGCCGCGGAAGCCCCCGGCGCAGAACCGCCGCCGGCGCAAGGCCCGGAAGAGCGCGCAGAAGCCCGCGAGCCCTGGCAGCAGGAGCTGACCCTGGCCCTGCGCGAGGCCGAGCCCCGGCTCTCCGCCTGGCTGGACCTGACCTTGGCCGGCATAGACGAAGCCGGCGACGAGCTGTGGCGGCGGCTGGACTTTCTGTTCCAGGCCCTGGAAGCGCCCCGCAACGAAAGCGAAGACTTCATCGCCCGGTTCCGCAAGTGGCTGGACGACATGGACTACGAATACGTCAGCGAATTCCGGTCCGAGCTGCAGTACCGCCTGGCCCTGGCCCTGGACCTGGAAGACGAGGAGGACGAGCGCAGCAGACTGTTCCTGAAACTTTCCGAAGGCCTGACCAAAACCAAAGATTCCATCACCAAGCAGATAGACAGCTTGACGGCCAGCCACGACGCAATGGACGAGGCCTTCTGGGAGAGTTTGGAAGAAATTCTCATCACTGCTGACGTGGGCTTTGAAGCCGCCATGAAATTGACAGAGAACCTGCGCGAGCGCGTCCGCAAGTCCGGGACCAAGGACCCGGCCGTTTTCAAGGACTTGATGCGCCAGGAGCTGGCGGACATCTTTAAGAAACGGCCGCGCATCACCGCCGTCAACCCGCCCGAAGTGGTCATGATTATAGGCGTGAACGGCGTGGGCAAAACCACTACCATCGCCAAATTGGCCCACCGGGCCCAGATGCAGGGCCGCAAGGTGCTGGTGGCGGCCGGCGACACCTTCCGGGCGGCCGCCGTGGAACAGCTGCAGATATGGTCGGACCGCGTGGGCGTGGGCTTCCACGCCAAGGGCGAAGGCGCAGACCCTGCGGCCGTGGCTTACGAAGCCGTGGACAAAGCCGTGCGCGAAAATTACGACATGATTTTTCTGGACACGGCCGGCCGGCTGCACACCAAGAAGAACCTCATGGAAGAGTTGATCAAAATCAAACGGGTCTTGGGCAAGCGGCATCCTGGGGCGCCGCACCGGTCTGTGCTGGTTTTGGACGCCACCACCGGACAGAACGCCCTTTCGCAGACCAAGCTTTTCAGCGAAGCCGTGGGCGTAGACGAAATAGTGCTCACCAAGCTGGACGGCACGGCCAAGGGCGGCGTCATCGTCGCCATCGCCATGCAGTTCGGGGCGCCCATCACCTTTGTGGGCCTGGGCGAAAAAATGGAGGACCTGCGGCCATTCTCCGGCGAGGATTTTGCCGGCGCGCTCCTGCAGTAGCCGGGCTGCATGCTGTTGCGGGTTATCTGGCCGGTCTGGCTGCTCTCCTTGGTTGGCACGGCCTATTTTTCGCTGGGACCGGTTGTCAATCCCACGCCGTATATAGATTGGGGGGACAAGCTGATGCACGGCCTGGCCTACGCCTGGCTGGGACTTTATCCGCCAGTGCTGTTCCGCAGGGTCTGGCCGGCGCTACTGTTGCTTGTTCTGTATGGTCTGGCGTTGGAGATTCTGCAGCCCCTGTTTGACCGAAATTTTGACCTCGTAGACGCCCTGTGCAACACGCTGGGCGCAGGCGCAGGCGCAACCGCAAGCCTGGCTGTCTTCAAACGCGCTCGCCGACAACTCTCCGCACACAGAGGCGCAAGCCAATAATCAGAGTCGCTTGCCGCCGCCAGCCCTTTTGGTGTAGTCATGCAGATATCGCAGCAGCAAAACCCACAGCACAAGGGAATCAAACGCCATGCGTAAAAGTATTATCGCAGCACTGGAAAACGGCGTGGTTCTGGGCGACGGCGCCATGGGCACAGCGCTCATAGCCGCCGGGGCTGACGCCGACCACTGCCTGGACGCCCTGAACCTGGACCGGCCGGACGTGGTTTCCCACGTGCACCACAGCTATTTGGCCGCCGGCGCCATGCTCTTAGAGACCAACACCTTCGGCGCCAACCGCATGAAGCTGGCCAAAGCGGACATGGAACACGCCGTGGACGAGCTAAACCGCCGCGGCGCCGAACTGGCCCGGGCCGCCGCCGGCGAAGAGCGCTGGGTGGCCGGCTCCATGGGCCCCCTGCGCCGTCTGCCAGAGACCCCTCCCCCGCTTGAAGAACTGCGTGAAATATTTGCTGAACAAGCCCTGGCCCTGGCTCAGGGCGGCGTGGACATCCTTCTGTTGGAAACCTTTCCCGGCCTGGACATGCTGCTGCTGGCCCTGACAGCCGCCAAGGACGCCACAGGCCTGCCTGTGGCTGCCCAGATGGTCCTGGCCCCCAACGGCCGCAGCCTGGACGGCAAAGACCCGGCCACCTGCTTCATAGAGCTGGCGGACGCTGGCGCAGACGTGGTTGGCTTTAACTGCGGCCTGGGCCCGCGGGACGCCGTGCGCGTGCTGGAGCAGTTGCCGGAACTCACTGTCCCGCTGTCTGTCTTCCCCAACGCCGGCTACCCGGAGCGAGTGGAGGACCGGCTGGTCTTTGCCTCGGACCCTGAATATTTCGGCCGGACCACGGCCAGCTGCGCCGATTATGGCGCTACGCTGCTGGGCGGCTGCTGCGGCACGGACGCAGCCCACATCCAGGCGTTGGCCGCAGCCCTTGAACACGACAAAGAACAACGGCCTGAGGACCGGCGCGTCCGGCCAAAGCCGGCCATACGCCCGGCCCACGCCCCCCCGCCCCCAACTACGCCTGCTCCAGAGACCTTTGCCGGCAAGCTGGCCTCTGGCGTCAAAATGATCGCCGTTGAGCTGCACGCCCCAAAACATCTGGACATGGAGCCGGCCATAGCCGCAGCCCGCGAAACTGTAGCAGCAGGGGCGGACGTGGTCACTGTGCCGGAAAACCCGCTGGCCACGGTGCGGCTTTCCAACACGCTGCTCGCCATGGCCATGCGCGAAGAGGCCAAGGCTGAAACTGTCATCCACGTCACCGGGCGCGACCGCAACCTTATCGGCATGCAGTCTATGCTCATGGGTTTGGCCAGCGTGGGCCTGACGAACATTCTGGCCATGACCGGCGACCCGCCCAGCACTGGCGCCTCGGAAAAGGTCACCGGCGTCTTTGACCTACGGTCCTACGAGCTTATCCAACTGCTGGAAACCATGAACGGCGGCCGCAACGCCCAGGGCGACGACCTGGAGCGCTCGGCCGGTTTCTGCGTGGGCGGAGTATTCAACCCAAACACCAAGAACCCCGCCATTCAAGTTCGCCGGCTGGAACGCAAGAAAGAACTGGGCGCCCGCTACTTCATGACCCAGCCAGTCTACTCCAAAGAACGGGCGGACGTGGTCATCGAAGCCTCGCAAAAAGCCGGCGTTCCAGTCTTCGTGGGCGTCATGCCCCTGGCCAGTCATCGCAACGCTGAATTTTTGCACAACGAATTCCCAGGCATAGAAATACCCGCCGCCGCCCGCGAACGTATGCGTAAGACTGACGGCGACAAGGAACGCGCCATGCAGGAAGGCGTGGACATCGCCTGGGAGCTGCTGGAATACGCCTGGCCGCACCTGGCCGGCGCCTACATTATTCCCCCATTCAACCGGGTCGCCATGGCCGTGGAGCTGATGCGGCGGTTAAAGTGATCAAAAGGCGCGCACGCTTTTTCAAGTATACTGTGCTATTGCCTTTGCTCCGCAACAACACGCAGCACCGGCAAAGACGAAGGCTGCGTTGAATACTGTGCGTCTTCATTTTTATTTGTGTCGCCACTCCATGTTCAGCCGCGCGTTGCCGCCGAAGATGAGACACCACAGCCGTTCAAAGGCGTGGCCCGTATTATTGGCGTCGTGAGGGTCGCTTTCCACTATTTTCAATGCCTTTCGATACATGGCAAAGGGCCGCAACAGGATGCGCCGCCGGGAAACCATGAACAACCCGGCCGGCGCCCGCACGTGGAAGGACTCTGGAACCGGGCCGGCGAATAGCTGCGCGTAGATTTCGCCCATCGGAATGTCCTTGCCAAACCCGGCCCAGCGGCTGCGATTCTTTTCGTCTTTTAATTCGTGCGGCCGGCCCAGCACGTCGCAGCGCAGTTTATAAAAGGCAAAGCCCTTGAACGGGACGCCGCGAGCCGCCAGCTCCCGCGCCTGCTCGCCAAAGGACTCCGGCGTGGTCCCCGGAGCCATATGGCCGAAGGGCGCAGCCTGCACAAACACAGTGTGTTCTGGAAACTGCGGATAACGGCTGACGATGTGATGCAGATATGTGTGGCTCTCCCGGCCAATGTTGGGTAAGGGATTTTCCGCAGGCTGGCCGGATTTGTCATACACCACAGCCGGCAAACCAGTGGCGTCGATCCAGGACACGTCTTCCCTGTAACGGGCCACAACCATTTCAATGCTGGGGGTCATGGCTGGTTTGTGCTCCGACCGGGCAGGCTTGTCAATTGGCCTTGTCAATTCCATCACAAACGCGACGCCTTACGCATCTTGATTTATGGTGCGTTTACAGTTTTAATGTTTCGTTGCCGCATACTTTTACAGGAGCAAAACGTGACAGCGCCAAACCACTTACGGGAGCGGGCAGAAAAGCTGGCCGCTCAAATAGAGCATCACAATTACCAGTACTACATACTGGACCAACCCGCGATAAGCGACGCCGAGTACGACGCGCTGTTTCGGGAGCTGCAGCAGCTCGAACAACGCTTCGAAGACCTGCAGCGGCTGGATTCTCCCACCCAGCGCATAGGCGCGCCGCCTGCAGACGAGTTGCCCAACTACGAACACCGCATGCGCATGTACAGCCTGGACAACGCCTTCAACCGCGAGGAGTGGGATAACTTCGTGGCCCGGGTGCGCCGGCTGGAGCCCAAAGCCGATCTGGCCTTCTGGGTGGACCCCAAAATGGACGGCCTGGCTGTGGAAACCGTGTACGAAAAAGGCGTGCTTACCGTGGCCGCCACCCGCGGCGACGGCCAAACCGGAGAAGAAGTGACCGCCAACATGCGCACCGTGCGCAATCTGCCGCTAAGATTGACGCCTGTGGACGGAACGTTGCCGTCGCTGCTGGAAGTGCGCGGCGAGGTGGTCATGGCCAGGGAGGACTTTGCCCGCCTGAACGAGCGGCAGGACGCTGAAGGCGGCAAGGTCTTTGCCAACCCGCGCAACGCTGCAGCCGGATCCGTGCGGCAGTTGGACTCTCGCGTCACGGCGCGGCGGCCGCTACGCTTTATGGCCTATGGCGTGGGCGTGGTGGAGTGGGACAAAGGCCCGCTGTGGAAGACCCAGAGCCAGGTGATGGGCCTGCTGGAAAAGCTGGGGTTCACCATCCCGCCCCACGCCAGGCTGTGCAAAACCCAGGACTCGGTCTGGGGCTATTACGAACAGTTGGAAAAACAACGGGACGAGCTGCCTTTTGAGATCGACGGCGTGGTGGCCAAGCTGGACGAGCACGCCCTGCAAGCCGCCCTGGGCTACACCTCCCGGGCGCCGCGCTGGGCCATTGCCGTCAAATTTCCCGCCCACCAGGCCGAGACGATCCTGCAGCGCATAGAAGTTCAGGTGGGCCGCACCGGCGTACTGACCCCGGTGGCGCATCTGGAGCCAGTGTCCGTGGGCGGCGTCACCGTTTCCCGGGCCACGCTGCACAATGAGGACGAAATCAAGTCTAAGGACCTGCGCGAAGGCGACCGGGTGGTTATTCAGCGAGCTGGCGATGTGATTCCAGAAGTGGTTCGGGCCCTTTTCGAACACAGGGCGGAGGATTCCCAGCCCTTTGATTTCCCCACCCAATGCCCGGCCTGCGGCGACCAGGCCCAGCGGTTGCCCGGCGAGGCCGCCTGGCGCTGCGTTAACATGGCCTGCCCAGCTGTGCAAAAGGAGCGGGTCATTTTCTTTGCCTCCAAGGCAGGGCTGGACATCGAAGGGCTGGGCCGTAAATGGGTGGAACAGCTCGTGGCCAGC
>CAYTSA010000022.1:35870-36442 GCA_964440345.1 uncultured Desulfovibrionaceae bacterium
GGACAGCGGGCTGGTGCAAACCCCGGCCGACTTATTTGATCTGGACGAGTCCAAACTTTTAGACTTTGAGCGCATGGGTCCCAAGCTGGCCGGCAACATCGTGGCCTCCATCCAGGAAACCAGGGAAAAGGCCACGCTGGACAAGCTGCTGCGCGCGCTGGGAGTGCGCCACGTGGGCGCCCAGACCGCCCGGGCTCTGGCTGCCCGCTTCGAGTCCATGGACGCGCTGCAACAGGCCAGCAAGGAAGACCTCATCGCTGTCGAAGACGTTGGCCCCATAGTGGCGGACTCCATTTTCGCATTTTTCCGTAACAAAGACAACCAGAAGGAGCTGCAACGGCTCAAGGAGCGCGGCGTATGGCCCCAGGCGGCCACGCCGGCCCGGGCAGGCGGCCCTTCGCCTCTGGCGGGGAAGACATTTCTCTTCACCGGCTCGCTGCCGGGCGTGTCCCGGTCCCAGGCGGCGCAACGCGTGGAAGAACTAGGCGGCGCCGTTGTTTCATCAGTGTCTAAAAAGTTGGACTATCTCGTGGCCGGGGCGGACCCCGGCTCCAAGCTGGACAAAGCCCGGG
>CAYTSA010000022.1:36452-43338 GCA_964440345.1 uncultured Desulfovibrionaceae bacterium
CGGGACTTAGGGATACCAGTGCTTGAGCCAGACGCCTTTCTCAGCCTGTTGCACTCAGGCGACGCACATGAAAATCATAAAAAAGCGAACACACAGTTCTCATTACTGAACGGGCCGTAACCGCCGTTCGCAGCGCAAACCATACAAGGAGGCACATATGAGCACGCCAATCGTCGTTAACGGGGCCCTGGGCCGCATGGGCGCAACCATCATTTCCGTCGTTCAAACCGACCCGGACGTATCCCTGGCCGGCATGGTGGACAAGGCTGTCTGCAAGCCCACGAGAGACGCCATCAGCTGCACCCAGGGGACCAGCCTGGACGCGGTCTTGCCCCAGGCTCCCGGGGCGGTGGTCATCGATTTCACTGCGCCGGAGGCCACTGTGGCGGCGGCCGCCAAATGCGCCGAGCTGGGCGCGCCCATAGTTTCCGGCACCACCGGCCTGACCCCGGAACAGCAGGCCAAGCTGGCCGAAGCAGCTCAAACCGTGCCTGTACTCTGGTCTCCGAACATGAGCATAGGCGTGAACACGCTGCTGCAGGTGCTGGGCGACCTGGTGCGCAAGCTGGGCCCCAACTACGACATGGAACTGGTCGAGTTGCATCATAAAATGAAGAAAGACGCGCCCAGCGGCACGGCCATCAAGCTTGCTCAATGCCTGGCTGAGGCCCGGGACTGGGACTACGGCGCAACCAAGCGCTACTGCCGCGACGGCCTCATAGGCGAGCGGCCGCACGAAGAAATCGGCGTGCAGACCATCCGCGGCGGCGACGTGGTGGGCGTGCACACTGTCTACTTTCTTGGACCTGGCGAGCGCATCGAGGTGACGCACCAGGCGCATAGCCGGGAGACCTTTGCCCAGGGCGCTGTGCGTTGCGCCAAATGGCTGGCTGGCCAGAAGCCCGGGAAGCTCTATACCTTTGCAGACATGTTGTAACATTCAGGAGAGTCTATGCTCATCGCCATGCTGCAGTGCAACCTCACCGTGGGGGACCTGGAAGGCAACGCCTCCCGCCTTCTGGAAGCAGCCAAGCGAGCCTCCATGGCCGGCGCCAGACTGTGTGTCGCCACAGAACTGGCCATTACCGGTTATCCGCCCCGGGACTTGCTGCTGAACAGCAGCTTTCTGGACGCCGCATGGGACCAGGTGCATACCCTGGCCAGGGAAATGGCTGATCTGCCGCCTTGCCTGGTGGGCGTTCCCGAACCCAACCCCTCCCAATGGGGCAAGCCGGCGTACAACAGCGCAGCCCTGTTGCGCAGGGGCAAGGTGGAGCAAACTTTTCGCAAGCGCCTGCTGCCCACCTACGACGTGTTTGACGAGCACCGCTACTTTGCAGCCGGCGAATGCGCCGGCGTCTTTGACCTGGACGGTTTCCGGGTGGGCGTAACCATTTGCGAGGACGTTTGGAACGACACAGACTTCTGGGCCCCGCGGCCAATGTACGACAACGACCCGGTGGACGACCTGATGCAGGCTGGGGCGCAGGTCATCGTCAACCTGTCTGCCTCGCCGTTTTCCCTGGGCAAACAGAAAGTGCGCGAGGCCATGCTTGCCCAACTGGCAAAAAAGCGTAGAACGCCTGTCATTTACGTTAACCAGGCGGGCGGCAACGACGACTTGGTCTTTGACGGCCGGTCCATGGGCTTCAACGCTGACGGGGTGTTATTCGCCCGGGCGGCTGCTTTTAATGAAGAGGTGAAGTTGGCCGACCTGGACGGCTGCCATGCGGCCTCCCATGGCGTGTGGGAGGACGCCAGCAGCACAGAAGAGAACGCCTGGAGGGCTCTGGTGCTGGGCGTGCGCGACTATGTGCGCAAATGCGGCTTCAGCCGCGGCGTCATCGGCCTCTCAGGCGGGGTGGATTCTTCGCTGTCTGCGGCCATTGCCGCCGAAGCCCTTGGCCCACGCAACGTGCTCTGCGTCATGATGCCTTCGCCTTTCTCCAGCGAATCGTCCATCACTGATTCTGAAAAACTAGTGGAGAATCTGGGCGTAAAAAGCCTTACCCTGCCCATTGAATCCATTATGCAGGCGTATGATGACGTGTTGAGCAAGCCCTTTGCGCTGTATGACAAGGACGTAACCGAAGAGAATATTCAGGCCCGCATCCGGGGCGTTCTGCTCATGGCTTTATCAAATAAATTCAGGGCCATGGTGCTGACAACTGGAAACAAGAGCGAGCTCTCCGTGGGCTACTGCACCATATACGGGGACATGGCCGGGGCCATGAGCGTCATCGGCGACGCGCCCAAGGGGCTGGTCTACGGCGTCTGCCGCTGGCTTAACGCAAAACGGGGCGAGGCAATCCCGGAAAACGTGCTGACCAAACCTCCTTCGGCCGAGCTGCGGCCTGACCAGACGGATCAAGACTCCCTGCCGCCCTATGACATACTGGACGCCATACTGGAGCGCATGGTGGAGCTGCGCCAGCCAGTGGACGCCATTGTAGAGGCTGGTTTCGACCGCGCCACCGTGGTCCAGGTCTGCAAACTGGTGCGCGCCGCCGAATTCAAACGCAAACAAGCGCCCCCGTGCGTCAAGATCACCGACCGGGCCTTCGGAACCGGCTGGCGCATGCCCGTAGCGGCCCGCATAGCCTGCTGAAAAAGCACAAGGACAAGCTGTGAACAACACCGGACATACAGCCTGTGACCCGCAATGGTACAAAGACGCCGTCATCTACGAGCTGCACATCAAAGCCTTTTGCGACAGCAACGGCGACGGGATAGGCGACTTCAAGGGTTTGATAGAGAAGCTGGACTATCTGCAAGACCTGGGCGTCACGGCCATCTGGCTGCTGCCCTTCTACCCCTCGCCACTGCGCGACGACGGCTACGACATCGCCGACTATCAGTCCATCCACCCAGACTACGGGAACATGCGCGACTTCAAACGGTTCCTCAAAGCCGCCCACGACCGCGGCTTGCGGGTCATCACCGAGCTGGTGCTCAACCACACCTCTGACCGGCACGCCTGGTTCCAGAAAGCCCGGCTCGCCAAACCGGGCTCCGCGGCCCGCAACTACTACGTTTGGTCGGATACTGCGGACAAGTACAAAGAAGCCCGGATCATATTTAAGGACTTCGAAGCCTCCAACTGGACCTGGGATAAAGAAGCCGGCGCCTATTTCTGGCACCGGTTCTATTCCCACCAGCCAGACCTGAATTTTGAGAACCCCAGGGTGAAAAAGGCCCTGTTCAAAGTCATTGACTACTGGTTTTCCATGGGCGTGGACGGCATGCGGCTGGACGCCGTGCCCTATTTGTATGAACGAGAGGGGACCAACTGCGAAAACCTGGAGGAAACGCACGAAGTTTTACGCGAGCTGCGGGCTTATGTGGACGAGCGCTACGAAGACAAGATGTTTCTGGCCGAGGCCAACCAGTGGCCGGAAGACGCCGTTGCCTATTTCGGCCAGGGCGACGAATGCCACATGTGCTACCACTTTCCCATCATGCCGCGCATTTTCATGGCCCTGTGGATGGAGGACCGTTTCCCCATCATTGACATTCTGGAACAGACCCCGGACATTCCAGACGCTTGCCAATGGGCCATGTTCTTGCGCAACCACGATGAGCTGACTTTGGAAATGGTCAGCGATGAAGAGCGGGATTACATGTACCGGGTCTACGCCGAGGACCGCAAGGCGCGCATCAACCTGGGCATCCGCCGCCGCCTGGCGCCCTTGCTCTCCAACAACCGGCGTCGGATAGAGCTCATCAACTTTCTGCTTTTCTCCTTTCCGGGCACGCCCATCATTTATTATGGCGACGAAATCGGCATGGGCGACAATTATCACCTGGGCGACCGCGACGGGGTGCGCACGCCCATGCAGTGGTCGCCAGACCGTAACGCCGGCTTTTCCCGGGTCAACCCGCATTCACTCTATCTGCCCGTTATCATTGACCCTGAGTACCACTACGAAGTGATAAATGTGGAAAACCAGGAAAAGAACCTCTCCTCGCTGTTGTGGTGGATGCGCCGGGTCATCGCCATGCGCAAGCGATTCAAGGCCTTGTGCCGCGGCTCCTTGGCGTTCGTCCGCTCAGGCAACCCCAAGGTGCTCTCCTTTGTGCGCCGCTTTGAGGACGAAACCGTGCTGGTGGTGGTGAATCTATCCCGCTACTCCCAGGTGGTGGAAATGGATTTGTCCAATTACGCCGGAGCCACGCCGGTGGATGTTTTCAGCCAGACCCGATTCCCGGCAATCCACAACGAACCATACGTGCTGCCCCTGGGCTTCCACAACTACTACTGGTTCAAACTCTGCCGGCCTGCGGACGAGGACGAAACCGCCAGCGCCGGAGCCTTGGTTATTAGGGATTTGCGCCAGCCCCTGGCCGGCGATGATGTCCGCGAAGCCCTGGAATACAGCATTCTGCCCCGCTACCTCCGCAAGGCCCCGTGGTTCGGCGCCGGGCTGCGGTCCATCCGGTCCATATCCATACAAGACATCATCCCCATGCCCGGCCGCGCGCCCAGAGCCTGGCTTCTCCTGCTGGAACTGGCCTATGACCAGGGCGAAACCGACCGCTACCTCATGCCTCTTTCGCTGGCCCTGGGCGACAAGGCAGACGACGTGCGCCGGCAGCATCCAGAAGCCGTGGTTACAGACGCTGCGGCCAAGGGGCGCAGCCCAGACGAACCGGCGCTGTGTTACGACGGCGTGTACGACCGCGAAGTCCGTGACGGGCTGATGGACTTTATCGTCAGACGCCGCAAATCCCGCGGCCTGGCCGGCGAGGTCAAGGGAAGCCAGCACGCAGGCTTCCGCTCGCTCTGCAACGGCCAGTCCTGCTTTACCTCCCTGGCGGTCAAGGGCGACCTTTCCAACACCGCCATCATTTACGAAGACTCCTTTTTCCTGAAGCTCTACCGCCGGCTGGAGCCGGGGCTGAACCCAGAAATAGAAATGGTCACGTACCTGTGGCGCGACGCCGGCTTCCGCCATGTTCCCACGCCAGCAGGCGTGCTGGAATACGCGCCGGGCAAGGGCGAGCCACTGGCCCTGGGGCTGCTGCAGAACTTTGTCCCGGCCTCCATGGACGGCTGGTCCTACGCCCTGGAAGCCGCCAGCCGGTATTATGAAACCATACTCACCGAAGGCGAAGAATCCTGTCCTGAGGCTGCAGCCATTTCCCTGGCCAGTCTGGAACCGCCCAAAATGAACGACGGCTACAAGGACTGCGTGGGCGCATATTTTCTGGAAATGGTCCGAGTGCTGGGCAAACGCACCGCCCAGATGCACCATGCCCTGGCCCGGCCCACCAGCAACGAGCTGTTCAAGCCTGAGCCCTTTTCCAAACTCTACCGCCGCTCCGTATACCAGTCCATGCGCAACCTGGTCCGCCGGACCCTGGAGAAGCTGTCTAAAAATATGAACAGAGTCCCGGAACAAGCCCGGGGCGCGGCAGGCGAACTGCTCGGCCGGGAAAGGGACATTCTGGACCGCATCGAAAAACTGAACCGCCAGCCGGTCACGGCGCAGAAAATCCGCATCCACGGCGCCTACCACCTGGGCCAGGTGCTTTTCACCGGCAAGGATTTCACCATTGTGGACTTTGAAGGCGACCCGGCCAAGCCTATAGGCGAACGCAGACTGAAACGCTCCTGTCTGCGGGACGTGGCCGGCATGGTGCTCTCGTTTCACTACGCGGCGCACACCGCCTGCCGTCGGCATCTGCACCTGCGGCCGGAAGACCGGGAACACCTGACCCCCTGGGTGGACCCCTGGTCTGCAGCCGCAGCCCGGACCTTTCTGGCCAGCTACGCAGAAGAAGCCAAGGACCTCGCTGCGCTGCCGCCCGAGCCAGAAATGACCATGGCCCTGTTGCAGAGCTTCCTGCTGGAGCAGGCCTTCACCACCCTGGACATGGACCTGGCCGGCAAACCCAGCCGCATCCCCTTCACCATAGACTTCATCGAGCGGGTGCTGCGTGACTTCGGCGGGGAGGAAACGCAATAGCAGGAGAACAGCATGGAGGAGACCCCGTTAGTGGCGCAGAACAACATATCCGCAAAATTTATGCATCTAATTGAAGAGGTCTTTGGCCCCCACGACCCAGGCCGGCTGGTCTGCGGCGCCCGCTACCGTGAAGGGCTTGACAGCCTGTTAAGCAGCGCCTTTGTGCTTGACAATTCCACAAAAAATGGTAATATCTTATCATGTCATGAATAGTGCTGTATTCTTCCCAAGTCCGAAAACGTATCAAGCGTTTACCCGCAAGAGCCAGAGGGGCGCTTGAATTTTTAGTGTATGACCTGGAAAGAAACGGCCCAGTGCGAGGAGAATGGCCAAACTACGGTCTGTTACGCAAAGACTGCCATCATTGCCACCTGCAAAAAGGCAACCCTACTTACGTTGCAGTCTGGAAAGTCATCAACAAAAAGGAAAAACATATCGAGATGACCTATGCTGGAACTCATGAAAAAGCCGACTATAAACGGCGCTGTTGATCTGGAAATTACCGGCGTGCCAGCCAGCGTTGCCTCACTCGCCACTGCGGCAATTGTTGACGGCCTCAAAGAACTGGGCTACCCGGTCCAGGTCCGAAACAATGCCGCCCAACAACCAGACCCCTTGCCCATAGGGAATGATGGTGAACGCCTGTACGCCACCGAAGAAGTCTTTGGCCCGCGCAATCCCGGCCGGCTGGTCCGTGGAGCCCGCTACCGCGAAGGGCTCAAGCAGAAAGACCTGGCCTCCATGATCGGCGTCAGCCCCAGCAACCTCTCGGAAATGGAAAACGGCAAGCGCGTTATCGGCCTGAAAATGGCCAAGCGGCTGGGCAAGGCGCTGCAAACGGACTATCGGTTGTTTTTGTAAGCATCGAGTAGGAGGGGGCCTTGCGGCCCCCGTCCTCTCACACCACCGGGCATACG
>CAYTSA010000023.1:0-43044 GCA_964440345.1 uncultured Desulfovibrionaceae bacterium
AGCTATGTTTCCCACGCAATTACATTTTCAGGTGAACGAGCAGTGTAATCTGCGCTGCCCGGGGTGCTACCTGCCAGAGCGCAGCAGCGGGGGCGGTTCTGCAAAGGCCATAGACGCCACGGTGTTTGGTCCGGCCGCTGCGGCCGGGGCGGTGTTTTGCACCATTACCGGGGGCGAGCCTCTGCTGCATCCAGAGATTGTGGAGATATGCCGCCTGGCAGCTGCGCGGTTCGGTCACGTATTACTGGTCTGCAACGGGACGTTGCTGGACGCAGAGACCGTGCGCAGTCTGCGCGAAGCCGGCGTGGCCGGCGCGCGGGTTTCTCTGGACAGCGTGCGGCCGGACGTGCATGACGCGCTGCGCGGCAAGCCCGGAACATTTGATATTGTCACGCGTAATTTGCAGAATGCAGCAAGGGCCGGCCTGGAGCTGGGGATAATAACGACCATAAACGAAGCCAACGTGCAGGACATGGCCGGGCTGGCCCGCTGGGCTGCAGACAACGGCCTGGACCGGGTTGCTTATCAGCCGTATCATCCCTACGGCTTTGTCTACCCCTCCATGCAGGACTTCACTGCGCCAGCGTATGACGCAGCCTTCTTTGCCGCGCTGGAGTCCCAGTTGCACGAGTTGGAAGACATATCGCTGCAGCATCCCCGGCTGGTGGAGACGCCGCCGTCCATGCTGGCCAAGTTTCCGGAATTTTTTCAGGAGCCGCCAGGCGTCAAGCAAGTCTGCGGGGCCGACCGCTACCTGTTCGTCAATTCACAGTTTCAGGTGCGCGGCTGCCTTTTTTGCGAGCCTTTGGCTTCGCTGTCCGACGCCAACCCTGCAGCCATAGTGGAAAGCGATGCGTATGGACATTTTGACGCTTTCCGCAAGAGTTGCCAGCTGTGTCTGATGGGCTGCCAGTACGCCGGGCCGGAGACCCGGGCGCTTGAAGCCGGTTGGGAAGCCTACCGTCAGGGCCATCTGGACGAGGCCGCGGCCCGGTTTCAAGAGTCGTTGGAGATTTTCCCCGGGCCGGAGGCGGAACTGGGATTGGGTTTGAGCCAGGGCTGGGCGCTGGTGCAGGCTGGCGACTACGCAGGGGCCGCAGGATTTTTTGCCACGCTAGCCAAAGAAACCGGCGCTGCTGAAGCCGATTACGGTTTGGGAGCCGCTCTGCTATGGCAAGAGCAGACACGTGAGGCCCGTTCTCTGCTGGAGAGAGTGGCTCATCGGGCGCCGTACTTGAAGTCAGTGTTTGGAGACTTGGCGACGGCCTGCCGGTTGTTGGGCGATCTGAAAGCTGCCGTTGAGTGGGGCAGCAAAGCGGTAGATGTTTTTCCAGACAGCCAGTATGCCCATCATCAGCTTGGCCTGACCCTGCGAGAGGCAAAACGCGAAACTGAGGCCTTGCCGCACTTTGCCACAGCAGCGCAGCTAAACCCGGAGCACCCCTGGGTACGCTTTGATTTTGGCCTCTCTTTGTGGAAGCACGAACGTCATGAAGAGGCGGTGGAAGAATTTGAAGCTGCTCTTGGCCTGGACGCGAGCCAGCCATGGTTTCATATGCTGCTTGCCCACGCTCTTAAAGGCATGGGTCGCCATGACCAAGCTCGCGCTTCAGCGCTCGCTGCTTTAGAGAAAAACGCCGGCGCCGACCCTGTGCTGGAAGACCAGGCCCAGGGCGTTCTCTGTGACAATCACTCCGGGTAATCCGCCGCAAGTGGCGTTTTCGTCAAACCCATATCTCCCAATATGGCGTAGAACGCCGGAATAACAAACAGCACCAGCAGCGTGGCTGTGGTCAGGCCGAATACTAAACTCACCGCCAGGGGAATGAGCACCTGGGCTTGCAGTGAGCGCTCCAGCAGCAGAGGGATGAGCCCCATAATGGTGGTCAGGGAGGTGAGCAGCACTGCCCGGAACCGCTGGGGGCTGGCCTGGGCGGCGGCTTGTGGGATGGAGAGCCCCTGGGCGACGCCTTTCTTGATGAACAAGACCAATAATATGGAGTCGTTGACCACCACTCCGGCCAGGGACACGAAACCCATGATGGAGGGCATGGACAGGTCATAGCCCAGCAGCGCGTGACCCCAAATGACGCCGATAAAGGCCAGGGGAATGGCAGCGATGACCACGAAGGGCTCCAGATAGCTGCGGAACTGAAAAGAGAGCAGGACGAATATCCCAAAAATACCCACAGCAAAGGCCTTGAGCAAAGACTGGCCAGTTTTGGCCCCTTCCGCAGATTCGCCCTCCAGGCCGAACGTTACGCCAGGGTATTGTTGGGCCAGCTGCGGGAGGAACCGCTTTTGCGTGTCTGCGATGATTTCGCCGCTGTTGGCTACGCGGGCGTCCATGTCGCCGCGAATGGTTACTGTGCGCACGCCGTCCACCCTGGCGATGCGGGACCAGCCCCGGCCTTCGGTCAGGTTGGCCACGCTGGAAAGGGGCGCCTGTTCGCCGGACGGGGTGACGATGCGCATGTGGTCCAGGTCAGCCAGGCTGTCCTGGTCTTCTTTGGCCAGGCGTACGTCAATCTCGAACGATTCGGACCCGGCCTGGATTTCGTCGGCTTCCTGGCCCCAGAAGGCGGCCCGTAGCTGCCGGGCTATGGACGCTGCGTCCAGGCCCAGAGAAAGCGCGCCAGGCTTGAGCTGCACCAGAATTTCCGGTTTGCCGGGCCGCAGGTCGTCGTTCAGATCAAACACGCCCTTGTAGTCGTCCAACCAGTCGATAAGTTCTCCTGACGCCGCCTTGAGCTGAGCCAGATCGTCGCCCATCAGCCGGATGTCTATGGGCAACCCGGCCGGCCCCATGGCCGGCTCCTTAAAGGTCAGGGAAATGACGTCAGGTAACTGGCCGGTTTCTTCGCGCCACAAGTTCTGGATGTCGTCCATGGGCGCGTTGCGCGTCTCGGCGCTGAGCAGGTCCGCGGTTATCGTGGCCACGTGCGGGCCGGTTTCGTAAGCGTCCGCGTTTTCGGAAAACCGGATGTTCACATTCTGCACCAGGTCTTGTTTTTTCGGCTGCATGGGCTTGTAGTGGTCGTTCACCCGGCCCAGGGCCTCGGTAATGCTGGCCACGGTCTCTTCGGTGCGCTGCAGAGGCGCGCCCTGGGGCAGTAGCAGCCGGGCCTCCAACACATCGCCCTCTATGTCTGGAAAGGCCCGCATCTTGAGCACTCCGCCGGCCAGCAAACCCAAGGAGGTTGCAAATGCAGCCAGCACCAATCCGATGAGCAGATAGCGCCAGGACACAGCCAGCGAGGCCAGCCGGCCAACAACGTTTTTGCGGAAGCTCTCGAACCGGTCTTCAAACCATAGCCGAAAGCGGCCCTTGTTTTCCATTCCATGCAGAGCGTGCGACAGGTGGTTGGGCAAAATGAGAAAGGCCTCCACCAGGCTCACGGACAGGGTAATGATGAGCACTACGGGCATAACCCAGAGGACCTTGCCTATGTTTCCGGTAATGTAGAAGGCGATGGAGCCGAAGATACAGACCGTAGTAATAAAGGAGGAGAGCACCCCGCCGGCCACCTCGCTGGCGCCGTCCACGGCCGCTTGCAGCGGGGATTTGCCTTGCTTCAAATGGGCGGCCATGTTTTCAGATATGACGATAGCGTCGTCCATGAGCAAGCCAATGGCCAGGAGCAAGCCCACCAGGCTGAGCATGTTCAGGGAAAAGCCCAAAGCGTCCATGAAAAAGAAGCCCGCCATGAACGAAACAGGCAAGCCCATGGCTACCCAGAAGGAAAAGCGGAAGGTAAAGAAGAGCCACATGGTCAGAAAGACCAGGAGCAGGCCCTGCAGGCCGTTGACCACGAGCATCTGCAGCCGGTCCCGGACGATCTTGGAGATATTGCGGGTGATAACATACTTCACAGTGGGGGGGGCGGTCTGGCGCTCGCGCTCCAGAAACGCCTGCACCGCGTCCATAATGGTCAGGGCGTCCTGGTCCTGGGTTTTTTTGATGTTCAAGACCCCGGCCCTCTGCCCATTGAAGATGACCTTATCTTCTTCCAGCTCGAATGTGTCCGTGATGGTTGCAATGTCGCCCAGCCGGACCTCAGCCCCGGAGTTGCCGGATATGACGATAAGGTCTTCGTATTCAGCCACAGTGCGGCGCAGGTCGGAAAAGCGGATAAGCACGTCTGCGTCCCTGGTCTCTATGGTTCCGGACGGCAGGTCCACGGACTGGCGGGCGATACGGTCGGCCAGATCAGAGACGGACATGGAGAGCTGCATGAGGTTCTGGACCGGGACCTCGATGCGAATCTGGCGGTCAGAGAAGCCGGTCAGCTCCACTTCGGAAATTTCGGGCAGCCGCCGCATACGGTCTTTCACGTCCTCGCAGTATACTTTCAGGTCAGCCGGCGTCATGGGGCCGGCCACGGCCACGGCGCAGACCAGCTCGGTCCGGTTCAGCTCCGTGACCACCGGGTCCTCAGCCTGCTCCGGAAAGTTGTCTATGGCGTCCACTTCGGTCTTAATGTCGTTGAAAAAGGTGATCGGGTCGGCGCCTTCCACCATCTCCACGGTTACCTGGCCCAGGTTCTCCCGGGCGTCGCTACGCACTTCCTCCACGTTGCTTATGGCGTCCAGGGCGTCCTCTATGCGTTGGCATATGGCTTCTTCCACGTCCTCGGCCGTGGCGCCGGGATAGGCCACGCTGACCCTGACTTCGTTGGGGGTGAACTCCGGAAAGGTCTCCCGCTGCAGATTGGTTACCGAGAGTACGCCCATGAACAGAAAAATGAGCATGAGCAGATTGGCTGCCGTGGGGTGGCCGGCAAACCAGGCAATGATGGGGTTGCTTTTAGGCGTCATGACGTGCTCCTACCGGGCCGGCGCCTGGGCTGTGGCTTCGGCAACGAGGGCCTGCTGCAGTTCCTGGTCTTCCGTCGTCTCCAGCAGCATGGACTCCACTGCAGGCATAAGGTCGCTGACCACAATGCGTTCGCCGGGGTGTATGCCTTCGGTTACGGCCGCCAGCGATCCTTGTCGATAGTCGATCCGGACAGGACGTATCTCCAGCCTGTTGTCCGGCCCGGCAATGTAAACGCGGCCCTGGCGCAGGGCGGAGCGGGGCAGTACAATGCGGCCCGGCCGGCCCGGCCCGCGCAGCTCCACCTCGCAATACATGTTTTTTACCAGCGGCGGCCTGCTGCTGGGCCGAACCTTCAGATAGGGCGAATCAACAGCTACGTAGACGCCTATGGACCGGGTGGCCGGGTCCAGCTCTTCAGCCGGGCGGGAAAAGCTGGCCTCCCATTCTATGGTTTGATCTGCAGTGCGCAGCCGCACCACCGCGTTCAGATCCAGGTGCTTGCGCAGCTGGTCCATGTTGATATTTTGCAGGGGAACGTCTGGCAGCTCCGGCGGCATGACGGCTCGGAACGACTCCATGGGAAAATGGGCCAGGACTTCGGACGATGTCATGGAGTCCGCACGCACAAGCACCTGGCCCGTGGTGGCAAATTGGTCCAGCTCTACGTTCACCTGGCTGATGCGGCAGTCAAAAGGGGCGGTGACTACTGTCCGGTCCAGGTCGCGCATGGAGTCTTCCAGGCTAGACCGTCCGGAGCGCAGCTGGGCCTGCAAGTCTTCGCGCTCGCTGGGTATGGCGTTCAGCGTGGCCTGGTAGTTCTGCACGGCGTTTTTCTGGGCCAGGTAGTTTTTTTCTTCCCTGTCCACTTCAGACTTGGCGATGAGTCCCTTGCGCAGCAATTCACGTTTGCGCTCCAGCTCTGCCTCGGCCAGCTGCAGCGCCTTTTTTTCCACTTTCAGGGAAGCCAGGGTGTCTTCTTCCTTTTGGTCCAGCTCGCGGAGTCTGGCTAGAGCGGTCTGCACCTGGGATTCGGCCCGTGTCCTGGCCAGTGTATAGTCTGTGGGGTCTATGCGCAGCAGCACAGCGCCTCTGGGCAGAATGGCGCCTTTGTCCAGGTCCGGATGGGTTTCGATTACCCGGCCGGAAACTTCGGCCACGGCCTCCCACACTTGGCCTGGTTGCACCTCGCCATATCCCAGAGCGCGTGGAATCAGGTCTACGGACTGGGCGATGATGACCCGCACTGGCCGGGCGGTTTCCTCCAGTTGCAGCTGTTCGGGGCCCTGCCGGGATTGCTTAAGCATGATGAACGCGGCCACGCCCAGGGCGAGGGCCGGGATGATGAGCAGCTTTTTCAGCGTTGACCGAGTCATTGATGTTCTCCTGTGTCGCTGATTTCTTCAGGTTCGGGAAGGCCGATGGAGGCGCACAACATATCTAGGGCCAGGGGGATGATGCGCTGTGCGGCGTCTGGCGGGTAGCCTCCCTCCCAACCGGCCCTGCGCAGCAAGACTGGGCGGGCGAGAAAAAAGCTTATGATAAGACCCAGAGACGCATGAGCCCGGAGCACGGCTTCTTCGCTGTCCGGGTCCAGACCGCGTGCCGAGGCGGCAATGCCTGTAAGGACTGTGTGTACCTGCTGGATGTTACGTTCGTACAACACGTCAAAAGCAGGTCCGGGTTGCGCATATTCACGCATGACGTACGACATGGGGTCCGGAACCTGCTCACATGCTGCTGATGTCATTGCCGAGAGCATGGCGGAGGCAAGCCCAGCCAGGTTGTTGGAAAGGGTTTGCAGGTTAGGCGGCGTGTTTGCCAGCTCCCGCTGCAACCTCTCCAGCCAGGGCTGTATTCTGTTGCGCATAAACAGGGCGACGTGTTCCGCCACAGCCAGGTACAGCCCATCCTTGCCGCCGAAATAGTAGGAGATGGCGGCGTGGTTCACGCCGGCGGCTTCTGCTATGGTCCGGGTGGAAACGCCGTCTCGGCCGCGCTTGCCAAAAAAGTCCAGACCGGCTGCTATCAATTTGTGCTTGGGGCCATCCAGATCGAAATCAACGTGGTGAAGAAGCGGTTTCATGGTAAAATCTCATGTTGATAAGGTTTAAACAAATGGTTAATCCACTTGGTTGAGAATGTCAACAGCATTGCCTCGTTGTCGGTGGCACGTTGTGCGGCAGATTCTAAAATAAGTCTTTGGTGGAGTCTATAAACGAATCTATGCGTTGGACAGTTTCTTCGTCCGGCTCTTCGTAGCGCAGGCCCAGCGAGACTGTTTTCTTGTCAGAAGCGCTGCTGACCACCACGGTGTTGAGCATCATGTTCTCCTGCTGGCCGCACAAGGTGAAGTCCAGCACGGCCTCTGTTCCCATTTCCAGGTTCAGCAGACCGGCCGAGGTTTCCATCTGCCCGTTGATGCGGCAGCCGCCGCTGGAGAGGTCTACGATAAACGCCTGGAATTCTCCGTTTTCGTGGTAGATGCGGCAGGGGATGATGCAGCTGATGCGCTTGCTTTTGCGCAGGTCGTAGCGCTCCACTTCATCCGGGTAGGACACGAAGAGCAGCTTGAAAGGCTCGAACATGAGGTGAAGAATCTTGGTTTTGAAGCCATAGACAGCGCCGTCGTGCAGATAGCGGATGACGGCGGTTTGGTTGACGGCCAGACGGCTGTCGGCCGAAGGCACTGGCGGCATGCGCAGGCACAAAAATTCACCCAGCTGCATGCCGATGAGGAACGATTTGAAATCGCCTTTGACTTTGGGCGTGCGAAACAGCAGGTCGTCTCCAGGTTCAATGTGCAGCCTGCCGGAAGGCTCGCGTATGATTGTTTGAGGGCTCATGCGTCCGCCTTTGGTTTGCGCGCCACCCCCCCCGGGTTGCGCCAGCGCGACGTAACAATGATAGTTTTCAGTATCCCGCGGATAATTTTCTTCTTCTTGTCTATTGCAAAATACAGAGAAAATCCACTACAAGAATATATGGAATGCTGAACGAAGCGGGGGCGCAAACACTTATACAACGGGCCGCAACTATGAACCAATCCGACACTACTGAGGAGAAAGCCTTGCCATTCTTTCTTTCAAGACAGCCTGTTTTTACTGCAGAACAACACGTCTGGGGCTACGAGCTGCTGCTTCGAGCCGATCCCGATGAAGCGTGCCAGACCGAACCAGATAGAGACACAGCCGCTCTGGAGTTGACAGGGGACCTGCTTGCCGCGTGGCGACAGATAGTCGATGCAAACAAGACAACCTGTATTGCCTTTAGCGGCAAGACCCTGCTGGACAGGACGCCTTACGCCTTGCCGCCGCAACAGACAATGATTCTGGTTGACCCTGATCAGCTGCAACATCAGGAAATTGTCGACGCTCTGCAAGAGTTCAGGCGCGAAGGATTTCAGATAGGCTTGGACGTCAGAGAACCGGACAGCTTGGCTTCCGTTCCCCTTGATGTTGTGGACTCTGTGTTTTTGCACATGGTGGAGACGTCCTCGAAAGAAGAGTTGGAAAAGGCTGTAAGCCTGGCGGCTGAGGCTGGCAAAAAGTGCGGCGCCAAAGGCGTGGACACCCGTGAAATGTTCGCCACAGTGAAAGACCTGGGGGTGAAGTTTTTTCAGGGGTTTTTTTTCCAGAAGCCGGAGAACATCACCGGCCGCAAGCTGACCACGCAAGAGATAACCAAACTGCGACTGCTTAACGCCATAGAGCAGGACGACCCAGATTTCGCCAAACTTGCCGAGGATATTCAGGCGGACGTGTCTATCAGCTACAGGCTGCTCAATTATCTGAACTCGCCTTTCTTTGGCTTTTCGAAAAAAATTACGTCCATTCACCAGGCCATTGTTCTGATGGGCTGGCGCAATTTGCGCCACTGGCTGCGAGTGGTCATCCTTACAGACGTGGCGCCTTCGTCAAAAACAGTAGAGCTGTGCTACATTGCAGTGTTGCGGGCCAAGTTTCTAGAGCTCGCCGCCAAATCCATGGAGAACTCTCGGGAGGACCCGGATGTCTTGTTTCTGATGGGACTTTTTTCCCTGCTCAACGCCATGCTGGACACTCCCATGGAGCAAGTCGTCGAACACCTGCCGCTGGAAGAGGGCGTCAAAGCCGCCTTGTGCGGGGCAAAGAACAATTATTCCAAGTGGCTAGATATGGCTGTCTGTTTCGAAAAAGGCGCCTGGCCTGTGCTCAACGACCTTATCGAACAGCTGGGCCTTTCCTCGCTGGATGTCTCAGCCGCTTACTACGAGGGCATGGTCTGGTCCAACGGGTATTTTGTCCATTCATCCGAACCGTGTGCGTGTGACCATGAGTAGTATGGAGCGGACATGAGCCTCAGAAGCGCAAATGAGCACGACACTTCTCTGGTGGAGCAGTATGAACCGGTATTCGTGGCCCGCCAGCCCGTCTACGACAGGCAAACAGGCGTTTGGGGCTATGAATTGCTTTTTCGCCACAGCGCCGAGGCCAGAACAGCGCAAGTGTCCAGCGAAGATGAAGCCACAGCCAAGGTCATCGTAGACGGCTTCAGCCTGGCCATGGCCGGCGTACCCCAGGGCAAACGGACATTGATCAATTTTCCCCGCAAACTGCTGGTGAACGGCACGGCCTTCGCCTTGCCCAAGGACATCTGCGTAGTGGAGATATTGGAGACCGTAGAGCCGGACGACGAAGTGATTGCCGCCTGCAAGGAATTGAAAAAAGCCGGCTATACACTGGCGCTGGACGACTTTGTGGGCGATTCCGGCTATGAGCCCTTGTTGGAGCTGGCCGACCTGGTCAAGGTGGACCTGCTTAACATGGCCCCGCCAAAAGTGATGGCCGTGACCAAACCGCTCAAGGCGCGAGGCGTGGACCTGCTGGCTGAAAAGGTTGAAGACAAGAAAACCCTGCAGCTGACCAAGACTCTGGGCTACGCGTTGTTTCAGGGCTACTATTTTTCCCGGCCGGACATCATCTCCGGCCGCACGCTGCCCGTGGGCGCTATGGCCCGGGTTCGGCTGCTGCAGGAGCTTTCCCGCGAGGACTACAATGTTAAAACCCTCAGCCGGATCATTTCCACAGACACATCATTGAGCTATCGGCTGTTGCGGTACATCAACTCTGTGGCCTTCGCGTTTCAGAGCAAAGTCACGTCCATCAGCCAGGCGGTGGCGCTACTGGGCGCCCGGCCTTTGAAGCAGTGGCTTATGGTGGTCGTCATTTCCGACATGGTGTCAAATCCGCGCAGCTATGAGCAGGCGGCGCTCAGCGTGCAGCGCGGCCGCTTTTTGGAAACCATGTACGCCGAAGCAAGCTCAAAACCCCAAGTGGACGGCGAGTCCATGTTCTTGCTGGGTTTGTTTTCCAGGCTGGACGCCATGCTTTGCCAGCCCATGGAAGAACTGCTCAAAGAGATGCCCCTGGACGACTCCATACGAACCGCCCTGCTGGGCGAGAAGACAGTGGTTTCTCCCTGGCTGAATTTGGTGGAGATGCTGAGCGAGGGCCGCTGGGAAGAAGCGGAGTCCATTCTCGAATCCATAGGGGTTTCACAGCAGCTTGCCGCCCGCGAATATTCCAGGGCAGCCCTGTGGGCCCAGGACGTGCTGGGCTCCTCCAAGAAAAAAGCCGCCAAACCTGCGCCTGCGTGATCGTATAACCGGATGCTGAAAAACTCAGTCCTGTGAATTTCAGGGCGTACTCAATGCTTTCGTGACTGTTGCAAGGAGGGATTTTTGTGAAGGAACTACTTTCCACCAAAGAGTTGGCCCAAATGCTGGGCGTCAACGAAAAGATGGTCTATTCGCTGATTTCAGAGAAGAACCTGCCGGCTACCAAGGTGACAGGTAAGTGGCTATTCCCGGCGCGGTTGGTGGAGGAATGGATTGACGCCAACACCATAAACCACCCCTCGCCTTCTGGCGAAACCCCGGAAGGACTTCTCATTGCCGCTGGATCCAACGACATTCTGCTGGAGCGCGCCATGGGACTATTCATGCGGCGCAATCCGGGTAAGCTGGTGGTTTTTGGCAACGTAGGCAGCCGTAGCGGGTTGGAGGCTCTGGCCCGGGGGCAGTGCCATATGGCCGCCAGCCACCTGGTGCAGGACGACGACGCGGACTATAATTTTGCCTACGCCGAAGAGCTGCTGCCTCAGCAGCCGGCGGTGGTGAATTTCTGCCGCCGGGAGCAGGGGTTCATCACTGCACAGGGAAATCCCAAAAAGATAGCCTCGGTATCAGACCTGGCCTCCAAGAAGCTGACTATGGTTAACCGCCCGGCCAGCACGGGCACGAGGCTGCTTTTTGATCGCGAGGCCGAGCGCGCGGGGCTGGGCCCTTCGGATTTTACAGGTTACGAAAAGGAAGTGTCCCGACACCTGGACGTGGGGCTGGAGGTGCTGGCCGGCCGAGCGGACGCCGGGCCGGGCGTCAAGGCCGCGGCGATCATGCTCAACCTTGGCTTTGCCTCCCTGGGCTGGGAGCGCTTCGACCTGCTCATCCCCAAGCAGCGGTTCTTTGATCGGGACGTGCAGCTGTTCCTGAGCTTGTTCTCGGATGCAGAGTTCAAAGAACTGGCCGCCGAGCTGACTGGGTACGACGTGTCCATGAGCGGCAAGGTTGTCTTTCCGCGGGAATAGAATGGCGAGAGAGACGTGAACAAAAAAAGCCCGGGCGCATAGCCTCGGGCTTTTTCAAGATGTTCAGACCTTTTTTATGACCTGCGTTTGCGCCTTCGCAGAGATATAAGTCCAAGCGCCGCCAAAACCAGTCCCGTCAGCGCCGGCGAGAATGCAGACCCGCGCTGCATAGTACAGCCGGAATCGACGCCGTCGTCAATGGCGCCGTAGATCACCACTTTCTTCTCGTCGATGTAGTTCCAGCCAGCTTCCAGGATGTTGATGTCCGTTGTTCCTTCGGGCAAGGGGTCCACGCGGATCATGGTCACCGAGCGCGGCGAGAAGCCTGCGTTGTGGTCCCATTCTTCCGTGAAGGGCCAGATGACGTCCTGATTCTCAGCGGTGGAGGCTTGGTCCGGCGACGAAGGCGTCACCTGTGGAGGAACCAATCGGTAGGGGCCGTCGCCATTAAGCCGGTTCTCTTCGTCCAGGACGCCTGGAGTAAGGTACTCCCCGTCGATTCTGTACGCCAGAATGGCTTTTACGCCGTCGGGGTTTGGCAATGTTTCGCCTGGGACAAGATTGGCGGCTTCAGGTGAGGAATAGTCGCACCAGCCGTAGTCTGTTAGCGCCTTGTCCGCCTCGGTGGTGTAATAATACACGGGGTTTGGATAGTCTGCGAGCATGGGATACACGTCGTTGGGCGCGCCTTCGCCGCGCAGCGGGAAGGTGTGGGACCAGCCGTCCGGAGCGAATACGGTGATTGATTCAGCTGATTCCAGCATGCCCGCCTTTTCCAATAGCTTTTGAATAGTCACGCCAGTGTAACCAGCGTAATAATCGCCAGACTTGTGTGTGTTCATCAACTGCACCTGGTGGTGTGAGGGCATGGCTTCAATGTCGTTCATGTCGAAAACGACGGACGGAGGGTAGACAAGGGTCGGGTCGTCCTCGGCGTTGCCGGGATAAGACAGTTTGTCGATTTCTTCCGCGTTGGAAAAACCGTCGCCGTCGGAGTCCATAGAAGCAATGGAGGCGATTGCCGCCTCGTCGCGGCCATAGTCCAGGTAGTCCTTGCCATAAGAGTTCAAGGTTTCGCCATAGGTTTCAGGCTTGGTCCCGTACTCTGTTACATGGTGGCACCACTGGCAGCTGCCCATTTTGATGAACACGCCAGGGCGTTTTTCATATTCGCCGCCTGCGTGACAGGTGGCGCAGTTGTCAAGCTTAGTCCCGGCAGCGTCGTCATGGATTGCGAGAAAATGCGGCGAATCAATTTCGCCCATATGATGATAGGCTGCCCAGGCCTGGCCCGCAAAGAGCAGGAGCAGACAGGACGCGATAAACACGTAGTGTTTGTTCATGCGTCTCTCCTTTATTTCGCGTTCGGCGTGAACAGCTGTTTGCCCAGCAACCGGAAGCCGGCAATGGCCTTCTGTGCCTTGTCGGAAGTAATCCAGTCGGAGAACTTGGCGGCCAGGTCCTTTTTCACGGACGGGCACTTGGCCGGGTTCACGGTCAGCACGGAATACTGGTTGAACAGCGCCTTGTCGCCTTCCAACAGAATGTGCAGCGGCGGGTTGCCGTTCTTGTTGGCTTCGTATTTGATGTAGGTGCCGCGGTCGGTCATGGTGTAGGCGTCGCGTTCTTCAGCAATGCCGATGGTCTTGATCATGCCCTGGCCGGTCTGGTGATACCAGTCCGCCTTGTCCGGTACGTCCATGCCGGCTTCCTTCCACAGGGATATTTCTTTTTTATTTGTGCCGGAGTTGTCGCCGCGGCTGGCGAAGCCGGCTTTTTTTGCAGCGATTTTCTTCATGGCGTCAACAATGGATATGCCTTTGATTCCGGCCGGGTCAAATTCCGGGCCGATGATGACGAAGTCGTTGTACATCACTTCGCGGCGGTCTACGCCATAGCCTTCTTTGACGTAGGCCTTTTCCGCGGGCGGGGCGTGCACCAGCAGGATGTCGCAGTTGCAATCCTTGCCGAACTGCAGGGCCTTGCCTGTGCCCATGGCCGACCATTTGAGTTCTATGCCGGTGTCTTTCTTGAACATAGGGGCCAGCTCGTCCAGCAGGCCGGTGTTGTCAGTACTGGTGGTGGTGGCCATCAACAGGGACTCTGCGCCGGCAAAGGCGGCAAAGGTCAGCACGCACAGCAGTGTCGAGAACAGTGTTAAAAGTCGTTTCATCTCCATTTCCCTCCGTTTAAATCTGTTTAAGATTAATAGCATCCTGAAAGAATCTATGCTTACTTGAAAAGAGTAGTAAATGGAAGTGTAACAATTGTCTATAGGGCGCTGCAGTTTGAGTGGTCTGGCACAGTGTAAAAGCTCGTATGTTCACTTATGCCAGAGAAATAACCGGCATTGAGGGGGGATGGGAATTAACGTCAGGGGCGATTTAACATTGTGTTTGTTCTGGTCATTTTGTATAGTTGTCACTCCATTAAGAAAAACACCGAAAATGAACGGATAAGTTCAAACAAGAAATATGGATTTCATTCTTCAAGGATTTGCCCACGCTTTTGTGCTCTTGCTGCAGGGCGACCCGGAGACCTATAACGCCATACGCGTCACACTCACGGTGTCGTCCATGTCCATCACGGCTTGTCTGCTCATGGGCGCGCCCCTGGGGTTTCTGCTCGGCTACACGTCCTTTCCTGGCAAGCGCGCAGTGCGCACGGTGGTGGACACGCTGCTCTCCACGCCCACGGTAGTCATCGGCCTGCTGCTTTACGCCTTCGTCACCCGGCGGGGGCCCTTGGGTTCCATGGAGTTGCTCTTCACCCAGCCGGGCATAGCCCTGGGCCAGACTCTGCTCGGCCTGCCAATCGTCATTGCCATGACGGCCACGGCCGTGGAAAGCGCCGACCCCCGGCTGCGTACCACGCTGCTCACCCTGGGCGCAGACCGGCGGCAGATTCTGTGGGACACGCTGTACGAAACGCGATTCGGCGTGGCCATGGCCGTAGTGGCCGCCTATGGCCGGATAGTTTCGGAAATAGGTATATCCATGATGCTGGGCGGCAACATTAAATGGCACACCCGCACAATTACCACGGCCATAGCCCTGGAAACGGGCAAGGGCGAATTCGCCATGGCCGTGGCCCTGGGCATGGTGCTCATGGCCATAGCCCTGACCATGAACATATGTCTGACCGGCCTTCGCCGGCGCGCCGTGGGAGGCAAGCGTGTTGTACGGACTTGAGCAGGTGCGGCAGATATACGCCGGCCGAGTGGTGCTGGATATTCCCCGCATGGAGATAGATGAGAAGTCCATCATTGGCCTGGCTGGGCCCAACGGCAGTGGCAAGTCCACGTTGATGCGCATCTTGGCCTTTGTGGAGGAGCCGGCGACAGGTACAGTCTATTTCGATAGAAAAAAGGTTGACAAAGTCGGCGCCTCGCTGCGCAGGCAGGCGACCATGCTGAACCAGGAGCCGTATCTGCTGCTGCGCAGCGTGCGGGCCAATGTAGCCTATGGACTGAAAGTGCGGGGCTGGCGCAACGGCGCAGCCAAGCGTGTGGACGAAGCCCTGGACATGGTGGGTTTGGCCCCTGACGCCTTTAATAATCGCTCATGGCGCGAGCTTTCCGGCGGCGAGGCGCAACGGACCGCCCTGGCCGCCCGGCTGGCCTGCCGGCCGCGGGTGCTGTTGCTGGATGAACCCACAGCCAGCGTGGACAAGGAAAGCGCCCGGCGCATTCGGGAAGCGTCATTGGCCGCCAGAACCCGGTGGGGAACCACGCTGGTGGTCATCAGCCACGACATGAACTGGCTCGAATCCGTGGCCGACGCCGTGTGGTTTATGCAGGACGGAAAGATGGCGCAGTAGCACGGCCGGCAGCAGGCGTAAGCCTTTGGCGCTCCGCCATGGCGTACATTGTATGCCTGGCGAGCGCCACTTGATGCAAGCACTCCGTTAGAGACCCTAGAGCATGTAACATTAAAAATGTTAACATGCTCTTATGCATTTTTCTAAAAAAATGTAACTTGTTTCAGGAGCGAGCGTTGTATCAACGAAAACATGCGCTACGAGAATAGGAGAGCCATGCACATGTTCTTATTTGCATACGCGCAGCATAAACTGCGGAAGCATTTGAAGCAGAGCTTCAGGGTACTGTCCAGCTGGGCCTCGCAGGAGATTGAATCTTCCTTAAAACTGGTTGTTTCTTACTCTCCAAACGCCAGCCTCTCCAGATGCTTGGCTAATCCTCCCAGTTCCCGGGGCGTGCGGCCCAGGGCTGCGCGCCACACGTAGTCCGACTCCATGCATAAGTAGAGCTGCTCGTTCACGCCGCGGCGTTGCAGTTCCCGGGCTGCGTGGCGAAGCTGGGCCGTGCGCAGGGGACGGACGATGCGCTGCTTGTTGTCCAGCCCGCGGACGTATTCTGCGTACAGCCAAGCCGGGGGATTGCCCTTGTCTTCTAGCACCTGAGCCAGCTTCGGCATGTACCGGAAGGAGCCCATGGACAGGTAGGCGATGTCCTTGGGCTGCAGATAATCAAAGATCATTTCGATAGTTCGAGAATATTCCTTGCGCCATTCCGGTATAGGTAAAATGGGGTCAAAGTGCAGGCAGACCCTAAAACCGTGGCCGGCGCATTCTTTGGCTGCGGCAAGGCGCTCTTCCAGCGTGGCGGTCAGGGGCTCGTGGTCCCGCTGCACAGAGGGAGCGTTGAGCGACCAGGCCGGCAGCACCCGGTCAGGACGGGCCGCGGGTAGCCAGCTCAGGTCCGCTGTCTTGGACTTCAGCTCCAGCACGACGTTGTCATAGTCCTGCAGAAACGCGCACATATCGCGGGCCATGCCCGTGAGCGGCTCCAGCACCAGGGAGTCCGTGAACTCCCCGGTGCCGATGCGGTAGCGCATTGCCGGGTTGGCGCAAAAGGTCCGGTCCAGTTCAGCGAATAAGTCGTCGGTGTTGGCCCAGGTTTTCAGGGCCTTATCTTCGAAATAGGCTTGCAGAATGCAGTAGGCGCAGCCTAGGGGGCAGTTCTCGCCAATGTGGGCGATGCGGTAGGCGCAGCAGCGGTAGTAACGCGTGCCCGGGCAAAAGCGCAGAAATGCGCCCCGGTAGTGTTTCAGGTACAGCGTGGAGGGCGTGAGCAGCGACATGTCAGTTAGCCCGCCCCCTGGTAGTGTGGTCCAGACCGCGGCGGGAAGCCGTTGGCGGACGCGCTTGGCAATGGCCGTGGGTTCGGCTTCGGGGTCGCAGAGCACCGTGTCGATGTGTTGCAGATAGTGGGGCAGGCTCATTCCGGGCCGTCTTCAGCCAAGGTCCACAAGGTCTCCCATGCCGAGTTTTCGGCCATGCGCTGCAGATGGGCCAGGGCCTTGTCCAGGTCGGCGCGGGTGGCGATGCGCGTGGAGAGCTCTACAGCCGGCGTCTCGAAATGGTCCGGCTGGCTCACGCGCCATGGCCCGCCGCCGGCCAGCTCTCGGGCTGTGCGGTCAAAGCGGCCCTCCAGGTCCGTCAGTACAGGCCGGCGCATGGCCCGCGCTCGGTCCAGGATTGTACGCATGGCGTCGTTGGGAGAAAGCTGCTTTTCAAGCACTGGCGTTAGCTGGCCGGCCAGCTCTGAAACAGAAGTTTCCTGCACCGCGGCTGTTTGCAGAAGCAAGGTTGCCAGCTCCACCGCGGCGGAGCGGGACCAGCGCAAGGTGCGGAACAAAGGTTCCACGGCCTGCATGTCTGTTGGCGACAGTCGCGACAGGGGTTGGGATATCTCCAAAGGGACGCGGCCGGCCTCCAAGTGCGGGTCAAAAGACTGTGGCAGAGTGAACCAGCCGTTGAGCAGCTTCCATTCTCTGGATTTCGGGACCAGGCCCAGCAGGGGGGCGACGTGCGCTTCCAGTTGGGCCGGGGAGAGGAACAGTTGAAGGTAGCGCAAGGCGGCCAGATGCATGCTCCGGTCCAAGGACCGGGTGGCGTTGGACTGCAGAAAAATGAGTCCACGCTCGGCTTCGCTAAAGGGTTTGCCGTCCTCACGGCTCAAGACCACCGCGGCTATGTTGCGGCCAATATGTTTGAGGGCGTTGTAGCGCCGCCGGCCGGCCAGCAGCAGATAGCCGGATACGGTTTCCTCAACCAGCACAGGCTCCATTTGTCCTGCGGACTCCAAAGACGCGGCCAGGGCCGCAGGCGGGTCGCCGGGCCAGAACAGCCAGGCTCCATCCGGCTCTACGGCGGAAGGCGGCAGGTGGATGATGTCTCGTTGCGCGCGCATGGGCCCCACATTGCAGAGGCCAGCCCGGCCGGTCAAGTGGAAAAAAGGCGCTGCGCTGTCTCAAAATGGCCTGAAATCGTCACCAAGCCGTAATTCACTTGACAACTTTCTTTCCTCCTCCATATGACTAGTGCTTTCATAACCGGACAGTCCCGGTGTAAAACCGGGGAGGCTGCGGCAGAGGTAGAAGCCCTGCGCGCGGGGCGCGAACACCACACTAAGGGAGATGTCCATGGCCAAAGCGTTAGAAAATCAACGAACATACGCAGTTATCGGCACAGGCGGCTGCGGCAAAACAACCCTTGCAGAAATGCTTTTGCTCCAGACCGGAGTGATCAAGCGTCTGGGCAAGGTGGAAGAAGGATCAGCCGCGCTGGACTACGAGCCGGAAGAAATTAAGCGGCACGGTTCCATTCAGCCTGGGTTTGCGCACTACGATTGGAAAAAAAATCTCCATTTTCTCATTGACGCTCCGGGCGACACCAACTTTATCGGCGACACGCCGTATCTGCTCATGGGCGCAGACTCCGTGGTTTTTGTCATCGACGCAGTTGACGGCGTGCGGCCTTTGACCAAGCGGTTATGGGACGACGTGAAGAAGGCTGGGCTGCCGGCAGTGGTGTTCATCAATAAGATGGACCGCGACCGGGCAGATTTTCAGATGGCCTATGACGGACTGAGCGCAATGCTGGGCATAAGGCCGGTGCTGCTGTATATGCCCATAGGCGCACAGTCGAATTTCGCTGGTCTTGTGGACGTCCTGGACGGCAAAGCCCTTCTGTTTCAGCCGGACGGCTCTGTGAAAGAAGGCGAGATACCAGCCGACATGGCTGACGACGTGGAGACCCTGCGCGAAACCACAGTGGAAAATATAGCCGAGAGTGATGAAGAGCTGATGGAGAAGTATTTGGAAGAAGGCGAGCTTTCCGGCGACGATTTGCGCCAGGGCCTTTCCAAAGGCGTTCTCAGCGGCGAACTGGTTCCGGTCGTTGCCGGGGCGGCCCTGGAAAACAAGGGCGCCGGTCCGTTGTTGGACACAGTGCAGGCTCTGCTGCCTTCTCCTCTGCAGCGGGGCGTCTGGCAAGGCGCGGAGGAGGGTGAACGCGCCTCTTCGCCGGATGAGCCCGTGGCCGCGGTGGTTGTGAAGACTTTGGCTGATCCTTTTTCCGGTCGTTTGAATGTATTCCGGGTCATTTCCGGTGAGATAAAGCCAGACTCCACCCTGAAAAACAGCCGTACCGAAGAAGCAGAGCGTGTGGGCCATTTGTTGCTGCTCAACGGCAAGACCCAGGAGCAGACCAAGGAGTCTTTGGGCCCTGGCGCCATAGTTGCCGCAGCCAAGCTGAAGAATACGCACACTGGAGACACCCTGAGCGACGAGAAGAGTCCGTTTGCCGTGGCCCTGCCTGACCTGGCGCCCACGTTGTTGACTTACGCCCTGGCCCCCAAGGAAAAGGGCGAAGAGGACAAAGTCTACGCCGCCATCGTCAAGCTGTTGGATGAAGACGTGAACCTGAAGCTGCTGCGTGACGAAGAGAGCGGGGACATTCTGCTTTCCGGCATGGGTCAACTGCATATCGAAACAGCCGTGGAAAAAGCCAAACGACGGTCCAAAGTGGAGATAATGCTCAAAACTCCCAAGGTGCCCTACCGCGAGACCTTCAAGGGCACAGCCGAGGTGCAGGGCCGGCACAAGAAACAGTCCGGCGGCCGTGGCCAATTCGGCGATTGTTTTGTGCGGTTCGAACCCAAGGAGCGCGGCGAGGGGTACGAATTCGTCGACGCCATTGTGGGCGGGGTCATTCCCCGGCAATACATTCCCGCTGTGGACAAAGGCGTTCAGGAAGCCGCAGCCCGGGGCTACCTGTCAGGCAACCCCATGGTGGACTTCAAGGCCACCTGCTACGACGGCTCATACCACAGCGTGGATTCCTCGGAAATGGCGTTCAAAATAGCCGGGTCCATCGCTTTCAAGGCGGCCATGGAAAAAGTCAAACCCGTGTTGCTGGAGCCCGTCATGCTGGTGACGGTGACCATTCCGGACGACGCCATGGGCGATGTTATCGGCGATTTGTCCAGCCGCCGGGGCAAGGTGCTGGGCTCTGACTCCAATGGCGGCGTCACCGAGGTGAAGGCTCATGTTCCCATGAATGAAATCCTCACCTACGCCCAGGCGCTTTCATCCATGACCGGCGGTCAGGGCGCTTTTACCATGGAGTTTGACCACTATGAGGAAGCGCCGCCGCCAGTGGCGGAAAAGGTGATAGCCGACGCCAAGGCCGGCGGCGAATAGCCAGCCATTCAAGCAGAAAAGGCCCCCCGCATTGAAAATGCAGGGGGCTTTTCAGTTAATCTGATGCAGGTGTTACTGTGGGGAGGGAATGGCGAACGGAACCATGGAGTAAGGCTGACCGTCCTGGGTGAAGGCCATTTGCCCTTTCCCATTGGCGAATGCGGCTGTGCCCACGATAACGTTGGCGGGAGACCGGTATTCCAGGGAGCCGGCAACCTGGCCGTTGCTCCAGTACTCCACGTTTGTGGAGGCGCCAGCGCCGGAATACGCCCCGGCGTAAGTATACCAGCGCGGGGAAGCGTCCTTGCCATAGTGGAACAGGGCAGAGAACATCTGGCCATTCTGCGTTTCAATGAACAGGCCCATGCCCAGATACGCCTGGTCAACGTACCAGCCCGCCAAGTCGCTTTCGCTGCGTTCGCCGCCGTGCTGGTCGTCCATGAACCGCGTCAGGTTGACGGACTGTACGTCTCCGCCATTAATCAAGTATTCCAGCACCAGGCCTGTGCCGTTGTTGTTGAACCAGCCATGCATGTTGCCGGCGACCGAGGACTGGGGGAACTGGTACGGGCCGGCGTTGAGTTCCCAGCCGTTGCTCCAGGCTTCGATCTGTCCTTCGAATTCATTGCCGGAAAGGCTGGCCAGGCAGGTGTACCACCGGGGAGCGCCTTCAGCGTCGTAGGTGAACCAGGCAACATAGACACGGTCTTCGCTTTGGGTTTCAATGGCAAAGCCTGTGCCGGCCTTGCTGGAGTCCCACCACCAGCCGGTGCGGGTGTCCACTTGTGCGGGGGCGCCGCCGGATTGTACGGTAACCAGCACTGCGTTAGACGCTGTGGAGCCGGAATCGTCCGTGACCGTGAGGACAAAGCGCAGGGTTTCCGAGCCGCCAGCCGGCTCGGGCGCCGTGAAGCTGGCCTGGGCCGTGTTTGCGCCCATCAGCGTTACGGTTGCGCCGGAGCTGCTTTGCTCCCACGTATAGCTGACAATGGAGCCGTCAGCATCGCGGGATGCAGAGCCGTCCAGGACAACTGTGTCGCCAGGCGCAACCAGTTGGTCAGCGCCGGCTGAGGCTGTGGGCGGCAGGTTGTTGGCGTCGCCGGCCTGGGTGATGGTCAGCTCCATGCCGCTCACAGAGATTTTGGCTTGCCGGCTGTCAGCATGCGCATGGCCGTCCACGGTGATGGTGATCAATCCGTCGCCAGTGCCGGATGTTTGGGAGAGGTGCGCCCAGCTTTGGTTGGAGCTGGCAGTCCATTGGCAATCAGGGGAGCTGGCGCTGACCGAGAGCAGCACTTCTCCTCCTTCCATGGGCGTTTCAGCTGCAGTGGGCGTTATGCCGTCGATGCAGGGTTTGGCTTCTTGAGTGATTTTGAAAGATACAGTGGCGCCGTCATAGCCCACTTCTCTGGAGTACGCGATGATAGTACCATGGCGTTCGATGTCCATGGTGTTCTCTTGTACGCTGAAGGAGACAACCTTGTCTCCTTTGTAGCCTGCTCACGGGCAGGGAGCGTTTATCCAGCTCTGGTTGTCGTTGAGGTTGTAGTTACAAAAGTTACTGTCTACATCCACCTGGATTTCATACTCGCCGGCCTGCCACGGTATTGTCATGGAGCTGGGAATGAAAGCCTGGACGCAGTCGTAGACTCTGCCAGTTGCGGCTTTGCCTTCGCAATCTGCAGCAAAGGCGGCGTTTACAGCTCCAAGCGCCAGGCACAAGGCCAGCGCAAGAATTGACACTCGTATTTTCATGTAGTCACACTCCTTTCAAAAAATGAACGGGCAATTTGCCCGAATGCTTCACGCACTATGTTTTCAATGATATGAGCAAAAAATACGCCAAGGCCTCTGCCTGCGGTGACTATGTGTAAAGGCGTTCAGGCCGCCTGTAGGCCGTGTCCCCAGTGTCAACAGTTTGTCGCTGCATCGTGTTCATTGTCGGCGGCGCCTGGGGCTGAAGGCGCAACTCGTTGAAGGAACGAGAGGTAGAAATGTGAGAACCATAAGGAGAAGATCGCGGTGTATATACATCGTGTTTCAAAGGGCGCCTGTGAAATACGTTGGAACATGCTAATCTCTACCATTATCGTCCAAAAAAGAGTACAGCATTACAGGTGAAAGGCAAGGTCTCAAAGGCTAAATTTTTTGTAATTTGCGTGGCGGCATACCCGCTGCAAACTGCAATGCAACGCGCGCACAAGTATATCGAAACAGGAAACCCCAGGCAAGCGCACCGCTGGCTGGCAACGGTTGTACGCGAGGATATGCAATGAATAGTCAATTCAAAACCATGCAAGAGCTGGTCGAAGCCTTGGCAACACAAGGCCAGGCCGACTGTCTTCTGTGGTTTGAGGAGCAAGGGAGCGATTCTCTTAGCTACGCGGCATTTTCAGATATGGCTGGACGCATTGCTTTGGGCTTGGCGGCCCGGGAAGCAGGTCCTGAGAACGGGGTGGCTCTGTTTGCCGAAAATCGCTGGCAGACAGCAGTGCTGGCGGCGGGCATAGTCCTGAGCGGCGCGGCGGCGGTTCCACTGGATCCGCAATTGTCCGGGGATGCTTTGCGCCACGTGCTTGCAGACGCCGCGCCGTCTTTGGTGCTCGCCTCTGAACCGCAGGAAGCCGCTATACGCGAGGCCGTGGGCGAACCGCCGTGCGAGGTGTTGTATACTGACACTGACGAAGGAGACCGCTCCTGGCGCCAGCTTGCCCAGGAGAAAGGGCCTGCTCCCCGCCGGGCTGCTCCTGGGGACACTGTGGCCCTTTTTTATACCTCCGGGACCACCGGCCGGCCCAAGGGCGTTCCTCTGACTCACGCCAATCTGGTTTTTCAGCAGCAGGCCCTTATCAACAGCGGCGTGGTGTCGCCCGGAGACCGCGTTCTGCTGCCCTTGCCCTTGCACCATGTCTATCCATTTGTGGTGGGTTTGTTTGCGCCTCTTGCCTTGGGGCTGTGCGTCATTTTTCCCCGGGCGCTGGTGGGCGCAGAGGTGGCCCGGGCCGTACGCGAGGGCCGGGCCACTGTGACGGCCGGGGCTCCCAGGCTATATGAAGCCCTTGTGGGCGGCGTGCTGGGCCGCATGGATTCCATGGGCTTTGTGGCCGGCCGGGCGGCCAAGGGCTTGCTGGCTGTTTCGCGTATTGCCAGGCGCCGGTTTGGGCTGCGGCTGGGCAAGATATTGCTTGGCAGTTTGCACCGCCGCATGGGCCGGGACCTGGACATCATGGCTTCTGGCGGGGCGCTGCTGGAACCAGAACTGGCCTGGACCATGGAGGCCCTGGGCTGGCGGGTGGCCATTGGCTACGGGCTGACTGAAACATCACCCATTTTGTGTTTGAATCCCCCGGGAGATGGACATTTTGAGACAGTGGGGCCGCCTTTAGAGGGAGTGGAGCTGCGCATTGACCAGGCTGTGGGGAGCGATCAGTCCGGCGGTAGAAAGGACGGAATCGGCGAGGTGCAGGCCCGGGGACCGGGGGTCTTTGCCGGCTACCGCAACCTGCCGGATACAACCCGAGAGGCCTTTACTCCAGACGGCTGGTTCAAGACTGGAGACCTGGGCCGCATGCAGGACGGCCGGCTGCAGCTCTGCGGCCGGGCGTCCACCCTTATCGTGACCCGGAGCGGGGAAAACGTGCAGCCGGACGCCGTGGAGCAGGCCTTGGACAAGCATATGCTTATCAAGGAAAGCGGCGTGCTGGAGCGCGACGGCAAGATAGCCGTGCTCATTGTCCCAGACGTGCAGGCCGCCCGCAAGGAAAGCCTGGAACCGGAAGACGCCGCCCGGCAGGCGGTGCGGGAGGTTGCGCAGTCGCTGCCTTCGTACCAGCGGCCGGCCCATGTCGCTCTCACCGCAACGCCCATAGACCGCACCCGGCTGGGCAAGATACGCCGCCACAAGCTGGAGGAGCATTTTGACCGGGCGCTGGAGGGGATATCCGAACAGGATATGCAGCCCATGCCATTCCATGAGATGGCCGTGGCGGACCGGCGTTTGTTGGAGCAGGACGCCGCAGCCGCAGCGTGGAATGTATTGGCGCAGCGCTACCCTAAACGGAGGCTTGCGCCAGATTCAGACCTGGCGGGCGACCTGGGCGTGGATTCTTTAGAGTGGCTCGACCTTTCCGTGGTCCTGGCAGAGCGAACGGGCGCAGAGCTGGACGAGGAACTCATAGCGTCCATTCATTCGGTGCGGGATTTGTTGCGGGCGGTCAACCAAAGCCCGGTCGGGGCCGGCAACGGGTCAAACGGCCGCAGGGCAAACCCAGTGCAGGACCCGGATGGATATCTGGACGAGGCGGAAAAAGAGCTGCTACAGCCTTCCACGGGCTGGCGGCTGAGAACGTACAAAACGCTGCACGCGGCCGCCGGCCCGCTGATACGGGCTCTGTTTCGTTTGCAAGCGCACGGGTTGGAGCATCTGGAGCGCCAAGGGCCGATGGTGCTCACGCCAAACCATGTGAGCTACCTGGACCCCATAGTGCTGGCTGCAGCGCTGCCGTTTTCGCTTTTGGAGCGCACGCATTTTATTGGCTGGCAGGGAGCGGCCTTTGCCAACGTCGCTTTGGCCTTTATTTCCAGAACCGCTCAAGGCATACCCATTGACCCGGCAAAACGGCCCGGGGCGAGTCTGGCCCTGGGCGCGGGCGTGTTGGCCCGAGGAAGGAATCTGGTCTGGTTTCCGGAGGGCATGCGCTCCCGTACGGGAGCGCTGGCGCCTTTCCAGCCGGGGTTGGGCCGCATATTGGCTTCACGCGGCGCCTGGGTGGTCCCTGTGCATATTCAAGGAACATTTGAGGCCATGCCGACAGGGCGGTGGTGGATACAACCAGTGCAGACTACGGTGACGTTTGGCGAGCCTGTTTCCTCCCAGGAACTATGTAAAGGTTCAGGGGAGGACGCATCGTGCGAAACCGCCGCCGACTGCGCCATGCAGTCATTGCGCCGGCGCATGGAAGAGATGTCCAAATAGTGGCCAGGACCGGCTACTGAATAGCCTTCCAGAGGATACTTGCCGCCCTGGAGAGTTTTTCCAGGCCGGCGAGGGTGGCGCTCTTGTCGCTGCGGCGCGCGGCGTGTTCCACCTGTTCCGCCAGAGAAAAACAGTTCGTGGCGCCCACTGTGCCGCTAATGCTCTTGAATGAGTGGGCGAGCAAGGCGGCCTGCTCCATGTCGCTTGTTGCGGCCGCCTGTTGCAGCCGTTGCAACAGGTTCGGCCCGGTTGTCAGAAAGTCTTCGCACACAGCGTTATACAGGGCTTCATCATTGTAGTTGTGGTGGCTGGCAATGCGGCTTGCTGCGCCGGCCGGGACGGTTTCATGGCCCAGCTTGTGCAGCAGCGTTGTTGCCACGAGCAGGTTGTCGGCGTTGTCTTCGGCCAGGAGAATGCGCAAGGGGGAGCTGACAGGCCAGTTGCTGTGACCAGGCTCCCGGTCTGTGACGATCTCAGTTTCTGACCCGTGTTGCAAAAGCACGGTGAAGGAAAATGCTATTGATTATGTTGGTCAGAAAATAATCAACTGGTCAGGAAAATACGCTACACGGTTTTTGACGCGCACGATAGCTTGAACTGCAGTTGCAATGGATATATACATCTGGAAAACGCACGTACAAACGCGGCGGTTGCAAGGATGCGCACGCCAATGTGTCCGGGAGACAAAGAATGTCGGCTGAAAACATAAAAATTATTCGCGAGAACATCGGCCGGGCCAAAGGCTGCTTGAAGCGCGACAAGTTTATCCCGTCTATTGCAGCAGCCATTCGCGCATTCAAAAGCCGCGACGGGCTTAAGCTCATTGGCAAGGATAAGTATGAGATAGAGTTTATGCTGGTCGAGTATTGCGATGAATTTAGCAAGCATGTAAAAATATTGCAAATTCTTGATAAAATGAAGATACGGCGCAAACCGTTTGTGGCGTATCAGCCAGGTTTGGAGCAAGCCATTGCCGGGCGGTTGGATATTGTCAAAACCCGCCTGGAAGACATGGAGCGCGAAGCCGAGGAGCGGGCTGTCAGCGCCAAAGAACAACAAAAAAAGAGGTTGCTGCGCGAAGGCCAGGACTTGTTGAACAAAGGCGAATTCCCCCGGGGCAAAGCCTATCTGCGTCGGGCTGTGGACGACTTTGGCGGCGAGCCCGGGCTAATGACAGACGTGGGTCGTCGTTTGGTGGCGGCGGAGCTGTTCACCGAGGCAAAAGACATCCTCAAACAGAGCGTTGCAAACTTTCCCAATGATCACAAGGCATACCAGTACCTTGTTGCCGCCTACAAGGGGCTGGGCGAATATGACAACGCTGAAGACGTGTATCTGGCCGCCCTGAAGCAGTTCGGCAATCATCCGGTGACATGCTTGAACTTGAGCAAGCTCTACCTGGAGCAACGTAAACGCGACAAAGCGTACGACTACGCGAAAATGGCCTTGCAGGCGGACCCTTCGCTGGCCGAGGCGCAGGAAGTTATGCGCAAGGCGGGGTAGGGCCTATTCTTCGGGCGGCTCCTCCCGGAGCAAGAGTTGCTGGATGCCCGGTGCAGGAGTGAACGGTCCTCTGGCGGTTTCGTCTTTCGGAAATCCTGCCATCGTATAACAGCCGTACCTGCCGTCTCTGGCCGTGACGGCGCAGTAGCACGGGCCGGCGTCAGGGGTTCCCAGCAGCAGTTCGGCCGGTTCGCTTGTATCCACTGAGGCCAGAGTCTCCCCCTCAACATCGTAACACGCTGCGCTCAGCTGGACATCAGCTGGAGTGAATGAAAGGGTGTACGGCCCGCCATTTTCCGTGGCTTGGAAAACGAAATAATCCGTGGAGTCTCTGTTGTTTCTGTCTGTAAAATAGCCAACAGAGCCAGAAGCGGAGATGCTGGCCGCGTTGGCCTGGTCCTGCGTGTTGTTCGGTTCTGTTTCCGTGGTGGAGGCGCAGGCTGCCGCAAGCTGGCTTGTTATGGTGTAGAAACCGAAGAAGTTGCTTTGTCCCAGTGAGGCCAGCAGATAAAACTGGCCCTGCGCCAGTGGGTAGCTGAAGCTCACCGCCTCGCTGGCAAGATAGCTGGAGGCCAGAACCCTGCCTTGGTTGTCCAACAGAGCCAAGTAGTTTGTGGCGGACCACAACGTATCAGGAGACTCAACTCTCAACGTGAGCAGACCGTCTTTTTCCAGCTGGAATACAAACCAGTCGGCCAAGTCTATAACGGTCTCGCTTCTTCGATAGCCTACGGAGCCATAGATGGTCTCGTCGATGTTGACGGAATCTGCGTTGCTCCTGGTGTCGTTTGTCTCGCTTTCGCTGGCTTTGCCAGCTACGGCCGGAGTGAAGGTGCTGGTAATGGTGTAAGCGCCGTACAAAGAGTCCAGCCCCAGAAACAGCCGGACGTAGAATGTACCTGGCGCTACAGGATATCTTGCGCTTGCCTTGGCGTCGTCAATGTAGCCAGTGGACAGACTCTCGCCCTGGCTGTCTGTAATGTGCAGCGAGGCGGCGGGGCTGTCGAGAGTCGCGGCGGCTTGTAACTCCAGCGAAAGCAGACCGTCTTCGTCAACCTCAAGTACGTACCAGTCATTCTGGTCTCTTTCTTTAGCCGTTCGTCTGTAACCAATAGAACCGCTATACGCGTCTATGGGATCAACTCTGTCAGCCTGGTACAACTGGTCGTTTATTTCTGTTTCTGTTGCGCTGCTGTTGGCAATTTCAAAAAACGCCTGAATGGTGAAAGCGCCGGCGCTGCTAAGGCTGTGGCTAATATAGACGGCGTAGGTTCCGGCTGCCAGGGGAATGCTGAGCGCGGCCGAGGTTTCTTGCACGGAGGTATAGCTTATGGCCGTTTCGTTCACATCCAGAATGCCGACGGTGCAGGATTGGCCTGCAAGGGCCTGGTCTACGCTGATGTCCAGCGTGAGCAAGCCGTCCACGGTGAGTTCAGGCAGCGCGGCGGAGGCAAAGTTGGGCTGCGCGCCCGGCAATGTCCCTGAAAAGACATCCAAAACTTCAGCTTGCACAGGCCAGTAAGCCAGCAGCAGACAGTACAGTGTCATGGGTAACAGCTTGGCGAAACGCGGCATACAGCCCTCCACAGGGATCATTGCTATGTAGTTGTACGAATGCAAACGCATACTGGACAGCTCACATACGCTACCCCATTGCAACAGCTATTGCAACAGGTTGTGGCGAATTAGTGGTGTGGCGAATCGGTGGTTGCGGTGAATCAGCAGCGCCAGGCGCCCCCAGCCCTGTCAGAACATCAGCGAAAAATGCAGGTCGCAGACATTGGTGTTGGTAGGCCCGGTGATGCACAGACCGTCTATAGATTTGAAGAAATGGTAGGAGTCGTTGTTGCGGAGAAATGCGGCCGGGTCCAGACCCCGGGATTTGGCTTGCTTCAGCAACTCCAGGTCTGCATATGCGCCGGCGGCGTCGGTGGGGCCGTCGTTGCCGTCTGTGGAAGCGGACAGAAAGGCTACGTTGCCAAAAAGGTTCCGATTATCGCGCATCAGCAACAGGTAAGCCAGGGCCAGCTCCTGGTTGCGGCCGCCCTTGCCCGTGCCCTGCAGGGTGACCACGGGTTCGCCTCCAGAGATGATACATGCTGGCCGTTGCGCAAGCAATGCGGCGTTGGCGCTGTCCGCAGCCACCGCGGCCAGAAAAGAAGCGGTCTCTTTGGCTTCGCCCGTGATGCGCGAGGTCAGGCAGACCACGTTGTAGCCCAGCGCTTCGGCCTTGTCCCGGGCTGCAGCCATGGCGGCGGACAACGTGCCGATGAGAATATTTTTCGCTTCAGGACCCTGGCCAGGCTTCAACGTTTCTTCAACCTGACCGTCGGCTCCGGCGCGCAAAGCCTCCATCGCCAGGGCCGGTATTTCAGACACAACACCGTACCGTTCAATAATGGCCAAGGCGTCGCCAAAGGTTGAGGGGTCGCTGCTGGTCAGTCCTGAGGCGATGGAGCTCAGGTCGTCGCCCACCACGTCAGAGAGGATGAAGCTCATGTTCGCGGCCGGCGCCAGCAGTTGCAGCAACCGTCCGCCCTTGAGCGCGGACAAGTGTTTGCGGATGCAGTTGATCTCCTGGATGCTTGCTCCGCAACGAAGCAGTGCTCGTGTGGTCGTCTGCTTGTCCTCCAGGCTAAGCTGCACGTCCCGGCCGTTGATATGGCAAGCAAGGGGCGCAGGCAGCAGGGCGGAACCGCCGCCGGATACAAGCGTGAGAGCCAGTGTGCGCTCATCCGCTTCACCGGCCAGCTGGGCCAGCTCTTGCGCGCCGCGCACGCCGTTTTCGTCTGGCACGGGGTGGCCTGCTTCCACGGTGCGGATTTTGTTCAGCTCTAAGGCATGGCCGTATTTGACCACGATGAGCCCCTCGCTGATGCGTTCGCCTAGAATGGATTCCAGCGCCTTGGCCATGGGCGCAGTGGCCTTGCCGCATCCCAGAATAAGAATTCTGTCATAGGCTGACAGGTCTTGAACGTGTTCTTGGCCGTCGAAGTGCGCAACCAGTCTGTCGCCCTCCAGCGTTACGTGGTCCTCAATCATGCGCATGGGGTCCACGCGCTGCAGGCCGGCGCGGAAAATGGTCTCCAGGTCTTGCCGGGCTTCGTGAATGGTCAAGGCGGCCATTAGTGCGCCCTGCCTATCATTGTTTCAGGCAGCCAGGTGATGATTCCCGGAAAGATGGTGCATAGAACCAGCGTGATCATGATCATGAGAACAAAGGGCAGCACGCCCTTGATGATGTGCCCCAAGGTCAGTCCCAGCTCTTCCGGCGCCGTGCCCTTGAGAACGAAAATGGACATGGCCATGGGCGGCGTCTGGAAGGCCATCTGCAGGTTGATGCAGATCATCATCCCGGCCCATAGAGGGTTGAACTCCAGCGCGGCCAACACGGGCGTGAAGATGGGCACGATGATGAACACGATGCCTATCCACTCGATGAACAGCCCCAGCAGAAAGACAATGAGCATGATCATGGCAAAAGAGGCCCACCGGCCGCCCGGCACCGACATTATCAGGTCCGCCACCACGTCGCCGGCGCCGGCGTTCATAAAAATGCCTACAAAAGCATAACACAGCGCCGCTATCATGACCACGAAGGTAGCCACGCGCAATGTCTCCAACGAGGCGTGCTTGATGAGGCCCCAGCTGAACTTGCCGTAAACAATGGACAGGACGATGGCGGCCAGGCAGCCCACGGCTGCTGCTTCGGTAGGCGGCGCTACGCCTGAAAAAATGGCGCCTAGCACTGCGGCGATGAGCACCACAGGCGGCGTCAGAGAAGCTATAAGTTTTCCCAGCTTCTTGGCGGTGAAAGGCGTCATCTGGTCTGCCGGGATGGACGGGCCCAGTTCCGGGTTCAAGTAGCAGCGGATGACAACATACAAAACGTAGAATGACGACAGCATGAGCCCGGGAAAGACCGCGCCCATGAACATCTGCCCAATGGAAAGGCCGGCTTGGGGCCCGTAGACTACGAGCATAATGCTGGGCGGAATGAGAATGCCCAGCGTGCCGGTGGCCACTATGGAGCCAGCGGCCAGTGACTTGTCGTAGCCGCGCGTGATCATGGGAGCCAGGGCGATGAGCGTAAGGATGGTCACCGAAGCGGCGATGACGCCCAAACAGGCGGCCAAGATGGTGCCGAAGAGGATGGTGACGATGGCCAGCCCGCCTTTGAGCCGGCCCAGGGCCACGTACAAGCTTTCATACAAATCCTTGGTTATGCCAGAGTGCTGCAGCACCACCCCCATGAAGGTAAAAAGTGGAACCGCCAAGTAGGGGTAATTCAAAGAAAGATCGTAAAAACGACTATACAGAATGTGTTGCGTGGTGGTGGGGCCGAAGACCAGCAAGCCAACCAGAAAAGCCACGCTGCCGATGACAAAGGCGATGGGATAGCCCGTCAGAACCAGGACAAAGACGCCCCCCAGCATGAGGAAGGCCACGATTTCCGCGCTAAGTTCAATCAATTTCCTTCCCCTTTACCAGAAAATGCACGTCACGGATGAGCTTGGCCAGCGCTTGCAGGATCATCAGCAGCAATCCCAGGGCGAATATGGTGCGGTACGGCGCTGCAGGCGGATACCAGAAGCTGTTGAACATGACCTCATTGATGCGCCAGGCTTTGACGGCCCAATGTATGGCCAGCTTGAGCATGATGATCATAAGCGGGAAAAAGAAAAGCAGGGAGCAGACCACGTCCACCATGGCCTTTCCCCGGCGCGAGAGGTTGCTATAGATCAGGTCCACCCGGGTGTGAGCGCCGTGCTTGTAGTCGTAAGAAGCGCCCAGCATGTAGACCACGCCGCCAGACATGCAGAGCATGTCGTAGGCCCATATGGTTGGCGCGTTGAAAAAGTGCCTGGCCACAGTCTCGTAAGAGCCCACCAGGACCAGGAGAAGAGCGAACCATTTGCCGATTTGCCCGGACTGTTCGCTCATGAAGTCTATCCAGCGCAGGGTTTTCGTTACAAAGGCCATGCTCTTCTCCTGTTTCCCGGTTTGCAGTAAGTGATTCAGACGCTACTTCACGGTGTCGTAAGCTTCGCCGAATTCCTTCATAGAATAGTAGATTTCGCCGTAGATCGGGTCTTCCTTCTTGGCCTTTTCTTCGTAGAAGGCGTTGGCTTCTGCGTGCAGGGCTTCCTCGATTTCAGAGGGAACATTCAACACTTTGTTGCCAGCCTTTTCGAATTTTTCCACAGCCTTGATGGATTCATACACCAGATATTGGTGCTGTTCCTGGGTCATCTTGGCGATGACGGCTTTGACCGTGGTCTGCAGGTCTTCAGGCAGCTCGTTCCAAGCTTTTTTGTTCACAAAAAAAACTTGCGGATCGCTGGGCGCGCGGGAAGGAGAAAGATAGACGTAATCAGCTACTTCCTGGAAGTGCATGTTCCAATTGGAGGCCAGGGTGGAGTATTCAAAGGCGTCGATGGAGCCGCGCTGCATGGCTTCATACAGTTCGCCGCCCGGGATAATGACTGTGGCCGCGCCCATGCGCTTGAGAATTTCGCCGCCGTCGCCCATGCAGCGTGCTTTCAGCCCCTTCAGGTCAGCCAGGGTTTCCAGCTTTTTCTTGGAGTGGAAAAAGACCTCGGCCGGCAGAGGGGCCAGCGCGCCCGGGAAGGTCAGGGTGTTGTAGTCGCCCATCATCTTGTTCAGCAGGTCTGCGCCGCCGCCAAAATCAAACCAGGTGCGCAGGGCCTCGCCGGGCAGGCCGGCCGGGCGGGAGCTGATAAGACCCGCGGCGGGCCATTTGTCCAGGTTGTACATGGGGCAGGTGTAGGCCATCTGCAGTACATTTTCGTGCACGGCGTCCAGCTCTTTGTACGCCGGCACAATGGAGCCGCCCACAAAAGGCTTTATAGTCAAGCGGCCGTTGGTGGCCGTGGTAATCATCTTGCAGACTTTGTCGTGGTAAATTTGCGACGGGTCCGACGCCGGGCCGTGGCCCGAAGATTTCCAGACGATCTTGTCCGCGGCCAGGGCGGCGCCCTGCAGCATAAACATGAACGCGGCGACCATCGCCAGGGCCAATACCACTGTGTGTTGTTTCCGACTGAACATCCTGAACCTCCTCATAGTGTTGACAATGCGCCGGAACGTGGCTCCGGCAATCCCATATAAACGCTGCCTTAAACGGCGCGTTTCTTCACTCATTCGGTCACAATCAGGCCGCTACCCGTACAGTTGTGCGCATACCGCTCGCCCAAGGACGACAAGCAGTCCATGCCATTCTGGCCAGTGCAGTGCGATACGGCGATGAGCTGCACGCCGGCGTCCAGCAGGTACTGCCGGGTCATTTCTACGCTTTGCGGCGAAGACTCCACCAGATGTGTGCCGCCCAACACCGCGTACAGGGGGCGGTCCAGCAGCTTGCGCGTTGTTTCCAGCATGTTCTTGACGCCCGGGTGAGAGCAGCCAAGCAGCGCCACCAGCCCCCGGGGCGAGTCCAGCGCCAGCAGTATTTCATCATCAAATGCATCCGGCGTGATGCGGCCAGCGTCGTCACGCAATACAAAGCGGGGGTTCACGGTCTCGTCGCTGTGAGTGCGCTCAAAACCCGTGACCACGTAAGCGCCAGGCAGCAGCTCGCGCACGGTGGGTTTGTTGCCAGGGTCGCCCACTTCTTCATGAGGGATGGACTTTTTTTGCAAAAAACCGGGGTCAAAGCTGTTGCCCAGGTAGTCGAGCAGTACGCCTCTCTCGCCGTACTTTTCCGCAAAAAAATTCCTGCCCGTGACCAGGGAAAAACCGGAGCGCTGCTCGGCCAGGTCCTGAAAGCCGCCGGTGTGGTCGTAATGGCCGTGGCTGAGCACCACGTAGTCCAGCGCGTCCAAGCCTATGCGCAGTTGGCCGGCGTTGTGCAGCAAGGCGTCGGAGGAGCCGGCGTCAAAGAGCAGCTCCCGGCCGTTGACGCGAACGTGAAAGCTCAAGCCGTGTTCATGGCGCAGGTTTTTGTGTTCGCACGGGGCATTTTCCACAAGCGTTGTTATGTGCAGGGTCATAGTCGCTCTCTGGGGCTTTTCAGCATTGCAGGGCCTTGATGTCGGCCATGGCTTTTTCCAGGTGGGCGGTCATCATGGCTTTGGCCGCGTCTGGGTCTCGCCGTTCAATGGCGTCCAGGATGTCCTGGTGCTCGTTTTTTGTTTTTTTGATCCGGCCCGGCGTGTAGAGGCTGGTTATCCAGCCTTCGGGGAGGGAAGTGGTCATGAACTTCAGCAGGAAATACAAAGTCTTGTTTTTTGTTGTGCGGGCCAGCTGGCGGTGAAATTCGCGGTCGCATTCAATGGTGGCCACAGTGTCGCCCTTGGCCGCGTATTCGTTGAACTCCCGGAGGATGTCAGAAAGCGCTACAATATCTTCATTTTCAGCGAGCTGTGCAGCTTTCCACGCAGTAACCGGCTCCAGGGTTAGTCGGGCCTCAAAGTGGTCCAGAATGGACTGCTCGTTGCTCCGCAGCCAGGCGGCAAAAGCTTCCACTTCTTGATTCACAGAGTGGGTGATGAAAATGCCCTTGCCCTGGCGGACCTCAACCTGACCGGTGATTTCCAGAATGCGCAAGGCTTCGCGCACAGAAGAGCGGCTTACTTCCAGCTCTGTGGTCAGCGCTTTCTCAGAGAGGAATTTGTCGCCCGGGCCTAAGCCTTGGTCGCGGATCATGTCCTTGATGGCGTCGATAATGCTCTCAGAGAGCCGGACTTTTTTCAATTGGGGCATACTGTGCCTACAAAATTGTAAGAGTGACTGTTCAGACGTCTACTTGTCAGACAAGTCACCTCTACATAGCGGTTTTGTTGCAGTCAAGAGGAATGTGAAGAAAAATTTACTTCCCGCCGCAAATGAGCCATACTGCCGGCATGACACATGAAGAGACCACTCACAAACTAAGTCTGCGCAACCTGACCATGGACGACTACGAGCAGATCCGCGACATCTGCGGCCGGGTGTACCGCACGGTGGATACGCCCTGGGAGCGGCACGAGCTGGCTGGGCTCATAGAGCGGTTTCCAGCTGGCCAGATATGCGTGGAGGACAACGGCAAGGCCGTAGCCGTGGCCCTGACCATGATGGTGGACTTCGCCATGATCGGCGAGCGGCATACCTACATGCAAGTGGTGGGCGGCTCGTTTCGCAAGCACGATCCTGAGGGCGACTACCTGTATGGCATCGAGATATTTGTCTCGCCAGACTACCAGGGTATGCGGCTGGGCCGGCGGCTCTACGACGCCCGCAAGGAGCTGTGCGAGAACCTGAATTTGAAGGGAATTCTCGTGGGGGGGCGCATACCTGGCTACGCCAAGCAGGCAGACGAGATGAGCCCCCGCGAGTACATTGAGCGGGTCAAGAAGCGCGAGTTGTACGACCCGGTGCTCACGTTTCAGCTGGCCAATGATTTTCATATTAAGCGGTTGCTGAAGAACTACTGGCCGCGGGACCACAAGTCCCATGGCAACGCCGTACTGCTGGAGTGGGCCAACATCGGCTATGAAAAGACCACCCGGCTCATCGGCGGGACCAAATCCATCGTCCGGCTGGGCGTGGTGCAATGGCAAATGCGCCGGTTCGACTCCCTGGACGATGTGATGCAGCAGGCTGAGTTCTTTATCGATACAGTGTCGGACTACGGCTCAGACATTGTGCTGCTGCCGGAGCTGTTTAACGCGCCGCTGATTCACGAATTCGAGGACCAGAGCCCTTATGAGGCCATGCGCGCCCTGGCTGGCTACACCGAGCAGATTCGTCAGCAGATGAGCGACATGGCCCTGGCCTACAACATCAACATCGTGGCTGGCTCCATGCCGGACCTTCGCGAAGACGACCACCTGTACAACGTAAGTTACCTGCTGCGCCGGGACGGGACCTGGGACAGCCAGTACAAGCTGCACATTACCCCGGACGAACAGTCCAGCTGGGGCTTGACCGGCGGGGACGAGCTCAAGGTGTTCGACACTGACGTGGGCAAGGTGGGCGTGCTCATCTGCTACGATGTGGAGTTTCCGGAGCTGTCCCGGCTGCAGGCTTTGTCTGGGGCCAAGATACTGCTGGTTCCCTTCTGGACGGACACCAAGAACGGCTACCTGCGGGTTCGCCGCTGCGCCCAGGCCCGGGCCATCGAGAACGAGTGCTACGTGGCCATATCCGGCAGCGTGGGCAACATCCCCAAGGTGGAAACCATGGGCATTCAGTACTCCCAGGCCGCGGTGTTCACTCCCTCCGACTTTTCCTTTCCGCACGACGCCATTGCTGCAGAAACCACGCCGGGCAACGAAACCATGGTCATCACCGACCTGGACCTGGACCTGATTAAGGAATTGCGGGCCATGGGCAGCGTGCAGAACTTTGACAGCCGGCGAACTGATCTGTACGAGCTGCGGTGGCGGAAAAAGAAGAAAGAGTAGCCGGTTTTGTGGGGGCTATTCTGACTTCAGCTTAAAATTGCCGTAGCCGCCCCACGCTTGCTGCACTACGCCGATAACGATCATGGCGTCCGGGTCAATGCGCGAGACCGTATAGCGCAAATCGTGCACCCGGGAGCGCCGGACAGTGCAGTAGAGTACGGTCCGGGCGGCGCCGGAGTAGCCGCCGGCGGCTTCCCACATGGAGACGCCGCGCTGCAGCTCGTGGGCGATGGCGTAGCGCATGTTTTCCGGTTTTTTGGTGATGATGATGGCGGAGCGCAGCTGGCTGACGCCCTCCAGGGTGAAGTCGGAAAACATGCCTGTGAGCACCAGCGTAAGCAGGGCCAGGAGGGCCATCTCCCAGTTGAAGACCAGACCGCCAAGGCAAATGACGCCCATGTCGGTGAAAAGGTAGGTCTGGCTCATGGGAAAGCCAGTTTTGTCATGGATGATCCGGGCCGGTATGGAGGCGCCGCCAATGGTGGAGCCGGCGCGTTGAATGAGGCCCAGACCCAGGCCGAACAGCACGCCTGCGTAAATGCAGGCCAGGAGTTTGTCGTCTGTAAGAGGGTACCGGGGCGCATATCGCGGCAATATTTCCAGAAACAGCTGAATAAAGGCTGAAAACGCGAATATGGAATAGACAGTGGAGCTGACGAAGCGCCATTTGCCTAGATGGAACCAGCCTAAAACCAGTAACGGAATGTTCAACGCCAGGACGGCATATCCTTCTGGAATGTTTGTAAATTCTCGTATGATAATGGAAAGCCCGCTGAGCCCGCCTGCAGTGATGTTGTAGGGGGTCTGGAACATGACAAAACCAAAGGCGGTGAGGGCGGCGCCAAAGGTGATGACGGCGTGTTTGATGACGGCGCGGCGCAACCGCACAGCCATGGGCTGGTGCAGTTTTTCCTTGACTCTATTCGGGATGCGCACGAGGGTGTCCTTGTATTCTTGATGGTTGCATGTTGAAATCTGCACGGCTGTGCGCGCAAAAAGACAGGTTGCCACAGGCGCGGGCCGAGCGCAATCCTGGGAGCGAAATATGGAGCGCAATCAAATTCAGGAAATATTCGAAGCTTTTTTTGAGAAGTACAAAAAAACGGAAGGGGACCGGAGCTCCTGGTCGGCGCACTGGACGGAAACCATGCCCTCTGGCGCCAGCGTGGAGCTGAATCTGACCAAATGCCCGCGCGGGACCATCTTCAAAGTGTTTAAAAACGGCTCGAAGCTAGGCGAGATAGAAGGCTGGGACGTGTTTTTTGAGCAAATCGGCTCCATGCTGGGCGATGACTGGGACGCTGAAGCGTTTTTTACCTCAATGCGGGATTTCGGAGTGTAACAGGCCGTGGGGGCATGGCGAGAGCTCTCGCGCCAATAAGAATACCGCAATATTAAAGGGTGTTGACATTTATTGGACTTTTTTGCTTGCATTTTTGTATTTCCAGTCATAAGATGTTGTTACAGAAAAATGACAACGCACGCCCTTGGCAAACGCGCAGCACTTATGGCGTGCAAACAGTCGTACACCTTTTACCAGCTTTGTGCGCAAGGCGAGCCGGCGATCATGTCCAAAAAGAAAGGCCAGACCCGAGTCTACATCTACCCGGAATGGTGCAAAGGGTGCGGCGTATGCGCCGCTTTTTGCCCCGGCAAGGTCATGGAAATGAACCACCAGGGCAAAGCCGAAGTGGTTCGCGAAGACGACTGCGTCAATTGCGGTTTTTGCGAGCTGCACTGCCCGGATTTTGCCATTTCCGTTGTCATGAAAAACGGAACCAAACCCATTCCCGGCACAGATTTTTGTCCAGGAGTGCATTCGCCCCTTCCCCACCAGCCTGAAGACGGCAAGAGCGGCTGTACGCCCTCCTCCCAAGCGGCTGCTGGCAAGGCGGACGAGGGGAAAAGCGCCAGCCATTTGGACGGCGAGAACGCTGGCAAAGGCGCAGCCTGAGGCCGGCTGGACCCTTTTACTGCACACCCTTTAACAGAGCGAAGCGAGCGCCATGCCTGCTGTAAACAAACGCAAACGCAAGGAATTGTTTGCCCTTGGCAACGAGGCGGTAACGGAGGGGGCGCTGTTGGCCGGCTGTACTTTTTACGCCGGCTACCCCATCACCCCTTCCAGCGAAATTATGGAAACCATGGCCTCCCGGTTGCCTGTGGTGGAGGACGGCGTGTTCATCCAGATGGAGGATGAAATCGCCAGCCTGGGCGCCTGCATTGGCGCGTCACTGGCTGGCCGCAAGTCCATGACCGCCACTTCTGGCCCGGGGTTCTCCCTTATGCAGGAGCACTTGGGCTACGCCTGTATGGCGGAGGTCCCGCTGGTCATCGTCAATGTCATGCGCGGAGGGCCGTCCACCGGCTTGCCCACGTGCCCGGGCCAGGGCGACGTGCAACAGGCCCGCTGGGGCACACACGGCGACCACGCCATTATCGTGTTCTCCGCCTCCACAGTCCAGGAGTGTCTGGAGATGACCATCGCTAGTTTCAACTATGCAGAAAAGTACCGTACGCCAGTCATTCTGCTGCTGGACGAAATAACCGCCCACACCCGGGAGAAGATCGTCATCCCCCGCGACGGGGAATACGAGGTTTTTTCCCGCGTGGTGCCCTCTGTGCCGCCGGAGTGGTTCAAACCTTTCGAGGAAACCATGCGCGGCGTGCCGCCCATGCCTCCCATCGGTTCTGGCTACCGCATCCATGTCACGGGGCTTACCCACGACGCCATGGGCTACCCCACTCAGAAGCCGGACGAGGTGGACGAAGCCGTGCATCGTCATTTCCGCAAGATCGACCAGTTCTTCAGCGACATCATGATTGTGGATGAGTATATGACCGACGATGCGGACATAGGCGTTATCGCCTACGGCTCCGTGGCCCGGTCTGCCCGGCTGGCTGTGGATAACGCTCGCGAGCAGGGCATTATGGCCGGGTTGCTGAACCTGAAGACCCTCTTCCCGTTTCCTCGGCCGGCTGTGGAAAAGCTGACCCGGCGTTGCAAGGCGGTCATTGTGCCGGAAATGAACATGGGCCAGATGTCCCGGGAGGTGAAGCGTGTGAACGCTGGCCGCTCTCGGGTAAGGACCATCAACCGCGTGGACGGCCAGATCATCACGCCATCCCAAATCTATAAAAACATTGCGCAGGTGTAGCCATGGCTGAAGTAACGCAATTGATCCACCATTACCTGCGGCATACCAAGAAATTTCCGCACGTGCTCTGCCCAGGCTGCGGCCACGGCGTGGTTCTCGGCTCGCTGGTGCGTTCGGTGCACACCTTGGAACTTTCCAAGGACGACGTTGTCGTAGTTGCCGGCATAGGCTGCTCGGGCCGCTTGGCTGTGTATGTGGACTTCAACACTGTACACACCACCCACGGCCGCGCCCTTACTTTTGCCACCGGCATAAAGCTGGCTAACCCCCGCCTTACGGTCATTTGCATCATGGGCGACGGAGACGCCTTGTCCATTGGCGGCAACCACCTTATCCACGCCGCCCGGCGCAACATCGGCGTCACCGCCCTTATTTTGAACAACAACATCTACGGCATGACCGGCGGACAGTGTTCATCCACCACGCCCACAGGCTCTTTCTCCATGACCACGCCCTTTGGTTCGCTAGAAAAATCCTTTGATATCATGGAGATGGGCAAGGCAGCCGGCGCCAACTTCGTAGCCCGGACCACCTCCTTTCACGCCCATATGATGGACCGCATCCTGACCACAGCCTTCCAGCGGTCCGGCTTCAATCTGGTGGAAGTGTTCAGTCCCTGCCACACCCAGTACGGCCGCAAGAACAAATTCAAGACGCCGGTGCAGATGTACGAGCACCTGAAAAAAACTACTTTGGCTGTGGAGTCATACGACAAGCTGGACCCGGAAAAGCGCCGTGACCGCGATCCCATTGGCATATTGGTGGAACGCGACGAGCCTGGGCTGGAAGAGCGCTACGCAGCCATGAGGCAGCAGATGATGGAGGCAAAAGCATGACCGCCAAAGCAGCCGAGAATACAAAGAAATCCAGCGCCGGAAGCAAGAGCGTCCAGCAGGAGCTCAACCGCTTCGAGATTCGCCTTTCTGGCCTGGGCGGGCAGGGCATCATTACCCTGGGCAAAATTATGGGCTACTCCCTGGCTTTGGGCCACGGCTACCACGTCACCCAGACCCAGTCTTACGGGCCTGAGGCCCGGGGCGGCTCCAGCCGGGCGGACCTGGTGGTCAGCTCATACCCTATCAGCTACCCCAAGACAGAAAATGTGGATCTGCTGGTGGCGCTCAGCCAGGAAGCCTGCAACGCCTACTACCGGACGTTGAAACGGGACGGCTTGCTGCTGGTGGACAATTCGCTGGTGACGCAGACGCCGACTAATATTTTTCTGGGCCTGCCGTTCACGGACCTGGCAAAGGAGCGCATCGGCAACCCAATGACGCTGAACACCATGGTCCTGGGGGCCGTAAGCCATGTGCTGCCTTTCGCAGAGCCTCGGACTATGCGCCGCAGCCTGCTGGAAAATCTGCCTCAGAAGCTGCACGCCATGAACCGCAAGGCCTTTGACCTGGGCTTGAAACAGGCCCAAAAGTTCTTTGGAGAGCCTCCTGCCATTTGGAAAGAAGTGGAGAAAAAAGCTGAAGAAGAGCCGGTGGAAGCGTTGGAATAAGAGCAGTTGCCTCAACCTTGTCTGCATTCACGCGGCAAACCGCTCGCGCTCAATGCGAAGACCGGTTTTGTGAGACACGTTAGCGCATTTTCGCGTTGAGACAACTCTTGCTCCTGAAACATTTACAATTGTTTCAGGAAAATGCAAAAGAGCAACTAAACATTTTCACTGGTAAAATGCTCTAGGGTCTCTAAATATTTTTTGTCAGGGCTTCTTCCTTTTAAACAAGCCGTGCGCATCAGCAAGTTCCCGTGCTTGCGCTGCTGAACCAAGTTCCAGCTTGTCATAGATGCTGCTTCGGTAAGCTGCAATGGCCGCACTGTCCTTGAAAAGCAGCTTGGCAATTTCTGTATCCTGATATCCCAATGCGATAAGCTTAAATATCTTGATCTCATGCTGGCTGAGCGGTTGCAGCTCTGGCGAAAAGCAAACGCCGGCTGCGGCGTGTTGCGCATGCGATGATGAAACAAGACTCTGCAGCTTTGGAGCGAGATAACCGTTGCCGTTAAGCACGCCGCGGACTGCCTGCAACAGCGAGCAGGCAGCGCAGTCCGGCACAACGGCGCCTTCGGCCCCGGCCTGCAGGCTCGCAAAAATAGCTCCGGCCATGGATACGGGGGCGCAGACAATAACTTTAGTACGCGGCCCGGCGCGCTTGACATACCGCACGGCGTCTTCGAGCGATTCCAAGCCTGTAAAGTCAAGCAGGGTGCATTCTGCATCTTGCAGCGCAACAAAGCCGATGCACTGGTCCAGCGTGTCGCAAGCAGCGACATGAAAATGCTTTTGCAGCAGTTCCCTACAAGGCGGCAATCCACCTGCGTCAAACACGGCCAGCGAGTGCATGGTAAAAGAACTCCTTCATTGAAAACGATATTTATGTATATGCTGCTATTTCTTCAGTATAACTTATAAATGATCCCGACAAAGCCAAAGCTGCTGTGCTATCGTGGCCGAAGAAAGCGGTGTATCAAATAAGCGATAAGCATTGTTGGGCGCTTTTGTCCTGTCTGTGTCTGTTTGTATTGCGTTGTGCTTTCATGGCGGTTGTGAAATGTAATTGCGTATATACCTGCGCAGTGTGTTGCTCGTGTTCCTTTGGGTCCTGCATAGTCAGTGTAGATGTGCTGCTGCCGCACAATAGCCACGACAATAAAACGTTACACTAATAAAACGAAAAAATGAAGTGTCAACTGCTATATTTTTCGTGAATATTGTATGACAAAAGGAGAAGTAAAGGCAAATTAATATATGAGCATCTTTTGCCAGCTGCATGCTGCCAGGCGAGAAAAGCGGCAGCTTCGAAAAGGTGGGGTAACGTGTGCAGAAAATGCTACCGAATGTTCTTGCACGCTCAGCTCGTCTGAGCAGGAAGTACTTTCCCGCTGTCCTCGCTGGCGTCAAATGTAAGTTCCTGTATTTTAAACTCAATAAAAGACAGAACTCGAAAGGAGGGAAACGTACGTCCGAACAAGGATGCTGACGGCTTTGAGCGCATTGCCGGGTTGCGGCAACGCTCGCTTCTGAAACAATTTGCTGTTATCTCAGGTAAATATATAAGAGTGTGTAAGCGCTTTCAAAGGAAAAATGCGCTTAAAACACCGGCCGGCGCTTGGAGTGCGAGAGCTGTGAGCGGCAGAACAGCCCCTAGTCGAACTGTTCGGCAGATTCCATCAGACTGATGGCAAGCTTGAGAAAATCTGCTTCTGTGATGATGCCGGAAAGCTTGCCGTCCACCACAACCGGCAGGCAGCCGTATTTGTGGTGCAGCAATATCTCTGCAGCGTCCCGCAAGGAAACGTCTGGGGAAACAGTTGTCACGTCTGTGCGCATGATCTCGCCCACAGGGATGCCGGAATCGATTTCGTCCTGGGTTTTTTTATCCACTTCTGCAAACCGCGATATGGAAGCGCCCAGAATATCACGGTGGGTCAACAGTCCCAAAAACTCGTCACTGTTGTTGACCACAGGTATGTGCCGGATGCGGGCGAGGGACATCATGGACCGGGCGGTTTTCAACGTATCCGTGCGTTTTAAGGCAAAGACTTCGCGCGTCATCAAATCGCAGACTACCAACATTGACTCCTCCTTGGCATACTACTAATTTCTCCCAAGGCAGAGCGGGTGTCAAGCAAAGGGTTTTGTGCAGAAAATGTGGCGAGCCGTCAGCGTGCTGCGCCGGCTACTTGCTCAAACGACCGCCGGATATAACAACACGGTCTAGCCGGCCGGTTTCAAGCCGTTGCGCGCCCAGATACACGGCAAAGCCTGCATTGGAAGTGCACTGAAATGACCGGGACCTGCCTGGAGACAGGAGTGTTTCGAGCGAATAGCAGAAGCTGCAATTGTCTGTTGAAGTTTGTCCATTTTCAACAGGTGTTTGCATTGCGCAGACAGTGCGTATGCGGTGCGGTTTCGCGTCCTTGTTGACCACGGTCATGGCAAAACTCGAGGCCTGCATGATGAGGCAGGCGATATTGGCGAGAAATAAACCGAGTATCTTCATAGCTGAGCCCTTGCGTCGGCAAATTGTTGCATATACAAAAT
>CAYTSA010000024.1:0-43035 GCA_964440345.1 uncultured Desulfovibrionaceae bacterium
GGGTCTCCCGGCTCAAGGAGCGGCTTCTGGAAACGCCGGTCCAGCTAAAGGTCAACTTCGGCCACACCCAGCTTTCCGGCCGTCAACTGCTAAGCATGAAAGTGGGCGACATCATCATGCTGGACACTGATACGGACGATCTGTTTCTGGCCACAGTGGAAGAAGTGCCCAAGTTCCACGGCATCGCCGGCCGGGTGAAATCCAACTTAGCCATCCAGGTCGTCCGCGAAGAAGAGCCCAAGACGCAGTAAAGGCGACGGTTCGCCGACGAAGCACTTGGATACTGAGTTGTGAAAAGACGAAGTCTCTGAAGCGTACCGGCCGGTTTTTCTTGTACGAGGGCTGCGTCTCTGCCCCTCTCTTCCTTTGCGTGTAGGCTTCACTCCGACACGCAGTCTGCGCCTTCCTACACGCATTTCAGAAAACGACGCATTTTCCTCAGCGCCATTATGCGCTGTAGTGGCAGAACGACGTTTTCACAGCGAAAAAATAGGAAGGGAAGATATGCGAGACACCACTAAAGTGGCCATAGTCGGGGCCGGAGACGTGGGGGCCACGATTGCCTACGTTATGTCCATCAAAAGCACGGTGCGGGAGGTGGCGCTTATCAACCGCACACGCGCTAAGGCTGAGGGCGAGGCCATGGACATCAACCACGGCGTCTCCTTTGCCAAGCCCATGGATGTTTACGCCGGCGGCTACGAAGACTGCAAGAACGCCAAAATGGTGATCATTACCGCAGGAGCCGCCCAGGAGCCTGGACAAACCCGGCTGGACCTGGCCAAAAAGAATACCGATATAGTGTGCCAAATTGCCGACAAGATTCTGGAACATGAGCCCAATCCCATACTGTTCATTGTCACCAATCCGGTGGATGTGATCACTTACGCAGTGCGCGAACGCACCGGCCTGGGCGAAGGACAGGTCATCGGCGCCGGCACGGTGCTGGACAGCTCACGTTTTCGGTACCGGCTGTCAGAACACTGCAATCTGGACCCGCGCAACGTTCACGCCCACATCGTTGGCGAGCACGGAGACAGTGAAGTGCCGGCCTGGAGCCGGGCAAATGTTTCCGGCATCCCCCTGGACGAATACTGCCCGGTCTGCGGAAATGCTTGCGAGCTGGAAATGCGCCAGCAAATCCTTCAGGACGTTCGCGACGCGGCTTATCGCATCATAGAACGCAAAGGCTCCACCTACTACGGCATAGGCCAGGCCGCCACACGGGTGGTGGAGGCCGTAGTCAAGGACCAGAAGTCCATCCTTACCGTTTCCACAACTGTTCAGGGTTATTACGGAATAAATGATGTGGCTCTCTCTTTGCCCAGCGTGCTGGGCACAGCCGGCGTCGAAAAGGTTATTCACGCCTCCTTGTCAGATTCCGAGGTGGAGGGCCTGCGCAACTCCGCTAAAACCTTGCGGGAAAGTCTGGATCATGTGGGTGTATAAGAAAGCAACAGAGAACCCAGAAGAGAAGGATACTGGAATGTCACAGGAACCTGTCCGCCGGTTTGAAACGCTGAGCAAAGACGATGTTGCCGCTGTGGGCGGCAAGAACGCTTCACTGGGTGAAATGATACAGCAATTGCAAAAGCGAGGCGTTCGCTTGCCGGGCGGCTTCGCCGTCACCGCCTCCGCCTATCGGGCGTTCATAGAGCATAATGACCTGCACGATAAGATACGTGAGGCCATAGACGCCATGCACGCGGAAAAGGCCAGCCTGGAGGAGACGGGAACACAATTGCGCCGCATGTTTCGCCGGGGCGACATGCCCGACGACGTGGCCGAGGCAACCTCCAAGGCGTATGAGGAGATGTGCAGCGAGGCCGAAAGGGATGACATGGACGTGGCCGTCCGCTCCAGCGCCACAGCCGAAGACCTGCCCGAGGCCAGCTTTGCCGGGCAGCAGGAGACCTTTCTCAATGTCAGCGGTGATCATGAATTGCTCGAAGCAGTGCAGAAATGCTTTGCCTCGCTCTTTACAGACCGGGCCATCAGCTATCGGGAGGAGCACGGCTTCGACCACCTGGAAGTGGCGCTGTCCGTGGGCGTGCAGCGCATGGTCCGTTCGGACAAAGCCTGTTCCGGGGTCATGTTCTCCATAGACACGGAAACGGGTTTTCCCCACGCCGTGGTCATCGACGGCGCCTGGGGCCTGGGCGAAACCGTGGTCCAGGGCACAGTGACGCCCGATGAATTCCGGGTTTACAAGCCGTTTCTGGACAACGAAACCCTGGTCCCCATCGTGGAGAAAACCCTGGGCGCCAAGGAAACCCGCATGGTCTACGCCACAGGGGGCACGGAAAAGACCCGCACCGAACGCACGTCCACCGATATGCGCATGCAGTTCGTGCTGCAGGATGCAGAAATACTCACTCTGGCCCGCTGGGCCAAGATAATTTAATCAAGGTAAACCCCTGGCTTTGCCGGGGGACTCGTAGAGTTTGACAGTTCCAGGAATATATTGGGAGACGATGTCCTGAAAATACTGGACATCGAGCCTAAAAAGGCTGCGTTGGATACACCGCAACAAGATAAGGGAGAGTGAAATATGCAACCTATCGGACCCCTCATGTGGGAACACAGGCTCATTGAACGCGCAGTGGAGCTGATACTTAACGAAACAGAGCGACTGGAGCAGGGCGGCGCGCCGGATACGCGCTTTCGCGACGACATGGTTGGCTTTTTCCGCACCTACGCCGACGCCCTGCATCACGGCAAGGAAGAGGATATTCTTTTTGCCAGGCTCAAGGAAAAGGACCTGAACGAAGAGCACCGGCAAATGCTTATGGAGCTGATAGAGGATCACAAGCATGGCAGGCAGATAGTCGGGGAGCTGGAGAAAACCGAGTCTGGGAAGGATATCTCCCATGTTTTGGAAAGGCTGGCCGCCTTTTACCCCAAGCATATAAACAAGGAAGACAATTACTTTTTCCACCCCTGCATGAATTACTTCAGCAAGGAAGAAATGGACGAAATGTTGGCTGAGTATGATACATTTGAGCAGGATTTTGACCAGCACAAGTGGGAGCGAATAGTGCAAACGTGGGAAGAGGGGAGGGCTGGAACGTAAAGCGCCAATAGGCAGATAGAGCGTTAAACTCCATTTTTTCTCTGTTTTTTAAGACAGTTCACATTATAACGCCCTGCACTGGCAAGAGGAGTATTGTATACTGGTATAGAGTCTATTGGTAATTTTCCCAGTAGGCACAAAGGAGAACGCTGTGCACATCCGTACTTCCGCGCAGGCGGACCTGAACATGGGATTTGGCGGCTACACCTGCAATTGGGGAACGCATTTTTGTGGGTTGTACGAAACGGAAGCTGAGCGCGACGAGATCAACATGGGCTTTCTGGCCCAGGGCGCCGAAGACGGCGATCTCCTAATGTATTGCCTCATGGAACAAAGTGAGGGCGATTTCAAAGCCAAGCTGTCCGCCGGCTGTCCTTATTGCGCGTTACAACTGGACGATCCCAATGCAAAAGCAGTTGGAAAAGTTCGGGTTCCGGATCAAGGCGGTGGAAAAAGGCGCAGAGGTTCTGGAGTCTCTGCAACAAGACGCCTTCGAGGTGGTGCTCATGGACGTGCAGATGCCCCGCATGAATGGCGTCGCGGCCACTCGGGCTATACGTGAAGGCAAGGCTGGCCGGCGGAAAATATGCGTCCCCATCGTCGCCATCGTCGCCATGACTGCTTACGCCATGAAGCGCGATAAGGAGCATTTTCTGGCAGCCGGAATGGACGCCTATGTGTCTAAAACCGTTGATATGGAAAATTTGCTAGAAAAATTAAGTAAATTTGGATAGCTATCTGGCCGGTTCCTTTTTGCGGCCATTTCTAAAGCATTTCAATCGTTAAATGCTTTAGGGAACAGGTCAAGAAATTGCCGCTCTGACTCTGTGACGCCGATGAGGATGAGTTCCGTGTTGGCGTGCAAGGGTTTGGAGGGGTCCGGGGTGATTTCCAGGCCGTGGTCGCCGCTCACGGCCACCACGCTGCAGCCTGTTCTGGCGCGGATGTGGCTTTCCTGCAAGCTTTTGCCCGCCAGTTGGGGGGGCACAGGCACGCGGAAGATGTTCAGCCCCTCGGTGAGCATGAGCACCTTGTCCGGGCTGAGCAGGTTCAGAATCGTATTCGCCACAAGCGAGGCGTGGGAGATGACCAAGTCTGCTCCGGCGCTGTGCAGCACGCCGATGTTTCTGTCCAGGGTGGCCCGGCTGATGATCTGTATCTCCGGCCGCAGCCGGCGGCAGTAGATGGTCAGATAGGCGTTCAAATCGTCATCGTGGGTGGTGATGAAAATGGAAGTTGCCTCGCGTACGCCCGCCTTTTCCAGCACCTCCAGGTCAGCGGCGTTGCCGATGACGGCGTTTTTATCGTGTTTGGCCACCTTCGGGTTCTTGTCCACCATGCGGTAGCGCCGGCCCTGGTCTCGCAGTTGCTCAGCCGCGGCCTGGCCCACCCGGCCCCCGCCCAGAATAACCACCATGGGGTCGGTGATCACCGGTCCGCCGGCGTAGCGGTCAAAGGCCGCGATTTGGTCTTCATCGCCGGCCGCCACCAGAACCATGTTTGCGGTCATTTCGGTGTCAGGGTTCGGCAGAGAAAAGGCGCCTCTCGTCCACACGCCCACTACGTTGACGTTGGCCGCCGTGCGCAGCCCGCATTCGCGCAGGGTCTTGCCTTCCAGGTTGGTGCGCATCACGGGCGTTTCCGCCACCACCAGCCCGCCGAAGCGGCCCACTATGCGCGAGTGCATGGCGCCTCCCAACGCCCGGCGGGCCAGGACTTGGCCCAGCATCTGCGTAAAGTGGAAAACGTGCGTCGCCCCGGCCAGGGAAAGAATGTCCAGGGAGCTATTCTGGTCCACCTTGGCGGCTATAGGGGTCTCTTTGCACGCTTCGCGCACAGTGAAGGTGACGTTGGTGTTGAACACGTCCGACTCCAGCGCCACGATCATGGCGGCGTTCTCCGCCCGTAGATTGTGAAAAGTGGCCACGTCGTCATGGTCGCCCACCATCACGGCGTAGCCCTGGTCCTGCAGCTCCAGCGCTGACTGCACTGTGGCTGTGAGCATGGCGTAGGAGTGGCCGTACTGATGCAGCTTGCGGGCCAGGTGTTTGGCGGTGGGGTCCGTTCCCACGATGATCACATGGCCAAGGGTCTCTTGGGGCAGCACCCGGGGCGCTCGGGACCGGGTCTGGGCCTCCAGCCAGGGCGCGTAAAAGAACTGGATAAAGGTGAAGGGCAGCATGATCAACAAAAAGATGATGCCCGACAGAAGCACGATGAGGGAGAAGATTTTGCCCAGATCGCTGGTAAAGGTGATGTCCCCAAAACCCAGCGTGGACATGACTGTGAGCGTCCAGTAAAAGCCCGTGATCCAGGAGTGGCTTTGCCCCTCCTTCTCCATGATGAAATGGAAGAGCACGCTGTAAAGCGTGATGACTGTTGCAAGCATCAACAAAAATTGCAACAAAAAACCTATGTTGCGCTGCTGCTCCTTGCTATGGAGCAAAAAGGCGAATTGTGCGGGCAGAAACTTCATCGGAGATATATGGTTACTGCATCCACGCCTTCACGTCCGCCAGCAGGTCTCCAGGCTGGACCACGGTCACCGAGTGCGGACTGTGGTCGTAGAACGGAAACCGTATGCTGCGCACTGCGCCGCCTGCATCTGCGCCATACGCCGCCACTATGCGTCCCGGCCGGGCGGCGTCCGCAGGCTCGCCGGGCTCCCACGTCATTCCGGCCAGCTCCAGCCGGTCCAGGGCCTCGGGCAATGCGTCGGCGTAAATGACCAGGTCCCGGGCCGCGCGGGTGATGAAGGTTTCCACGTCCAGCAGGTTGTCCAAGAACATCTCCCCGAATTCATTGCTCTGCGGGTGCACGGCCTCTATGCCCGCGTCCAGCGCCTGGTTGTCGTAAAAAGCGCTGAGGATGTCATAGCTCAGGTCCTGAAAATAGCCGTCCCAAGGCTGCAGCTCGCCAAAGGTCTCGGGCAGGTCGCCCTTTTCGATGGACCGGCCGCCGCCTGCGTAAAATGGCGGCGTCAGCGTCTTGCCGGTCTTGCGCTGCAGCTCTCGGAGCAGGGCAAAGACGGCGTCGGCGTCGGTCTGCGTGGGTGCGTCCGCGGCGCGGAAGGCTTCGCCCCGGAATCCGGAAAACATGTACGGCAGGTCCTCGGCTGGGGTGAAGGTCACGTCCTGGAGCACGTCGGCCCAGGTCAGCTTGATGGTGGCGTTGCCGAACTGGTCAAAGAGCCAGCCGTTGTACTTGGTGTATTCATAGATGGACCGGTTAGCGGTGTCTCTGACAAACGTAAGGGCGTTGTAATAAGGGTCGCAGTTTGCCTGGTTGCTTTCGTCGCAGGTCTGGTAGGCCGTCCCTGTGTCTGCGGCCACCTGGTAAACGGCTGAGCCGGGGGTTTCCCACATTTCCCCAGCCACAGTGGACTGGTTCTCGCCGCAGAGCAGGGGCTCTATGAGCACCTGCCGGCTGAACTGGGCCGCGGCTTGTGCACGGGTAACAGGCCGGGCTGCGCCGGGAAAGACCCGGGCGTAGTGATCCTGAATCTCCTCGGCCAGGGCCGGGTCCAGGTAGTAGGCGTTGCCGCCGGCGCCGTACATGGGCGAGTTGAGCAGCATGTGCAGCATGGCCGTGGCCCGGACCCCGCCGTAGCTCTCGCCTACGATCATCACCGGGGTGGTTTGCAGCTCCTCCAGCTCTCCGGCCAGCAGCCGCAGCAGCACGCGGATAAAGTCCGCGGCGTCCAGGTAGGGGTTGAAGTTCTGCGCGTCAAAGGCGGCCTGGCGCACGGCCGGGTTCTGGGCGCCGGCGTCCAGCAGGTAGCTGAAGCCGACGTTGCGGGCGTCAATGTAGAGCAGGTTGGCGATGGACGTCCACGAGTGCGGGTTCTTCACATAGGCTGCATCGCCCGTAACGTCGTTGTGAAGAGTGTAATAGGCAGTATTCATAGTGAAATTATCCATGGACGAGGCGCCCGGACCGCCGTTGAAAAACACAGCCAGGGGCTTGGCTTCTGGGGCCTCGTCTGCAGCCTGAAAGACCCACCACATGCGCGCCCTGGAGCTGGTCAAGTCCAGGGAAGCGTTCTGGTCCTGCACGGTAAAGTCAACTGGCCCCAGCTCCACAAAGCCGGCCCGGTTGTCGAGCCCGTTGCCGGAATCAGAGCCGAGCTTGCAGCCGGCAAGAAGGGCAAAGGCAACACACAGGACGCAGACAGGGGCGAAACAACGCATGCGGCTCATGGACGTCTCCTTTGGTTTCTCCGGTTTAAGACACAGCGTCTGGGAAAAGTCAATGCGGTGTTGTTTTTTGAATCCATCGCCTGGCAGCACCGACGTGGCAACACGGTTACAGGACAGGGGGTATGGGGTCAGGTCAGTACACGTATGATACGCTACATCAATACGTCATAATGTAGGTCCTTGCGGCCGCTCGCCTTGACGCACACAACTTGCGCATGATGCAATTATTACCGAACGCAGCAGACAGTTATTTAGAGCATTTCAATCGTTAAATGCTATAGAGATAAGCCCTGGTCATTTTCAATGTAACAATGCTCTAGCCCAGCAATAGGCCTCGTTTTAATAAATGAAAGGAAGAACGCTTTGCGGCATTGAAGCCGTGCCTCGTTGGTGATGGATTATTGCTCGCAAATGAAATCTATCTGTTTTGTTTTCCGTACACAACGAGGTTGTTATGATGGATCGGGGGTATTTGGAGTTTTTTTGGACGCCAGCAACGAGTACATGACCGGCACAAAGATCAGGGTGATAAGGGTGGAGCTGGCCAGCCCGCCGATAACCGCCCGGGCCATGGGCGCTTGGGTCTCGCCGCCTTCGCCCCAGCCCAGGGCCAGGGGCAGCAGACCGAACATAGTGGTCAGCGCGGTCATCAGGATGGGCCGCAGTCTGCGCTGGCCAGCTTCTTCTATGGCTGCGTGCATTTCCCAACCTTCTTCGCGGTAGAGCCGGTTGGTCTGGTCCACCAGCAGAATGGCGTTGTTCACCAGAATGCCGCCCAGCATGATGCAGCCTATATATGACTGCATGTTGAAGGTCGTTTCGGTGAGAAAGAGCATAAGCGAGACGCCCACCACTGCCAGGGGCACAGAGAACATGACGATGAAGGGATCCCGCAACGATTCGTACAAGCAGGCCATAACCATGTACACCAGCAGCAGCGAGAGGATAAGAATGGTGAACAGCTCGTTGAAGGATTTTTGCTGCATCTCCCAGTCGCCGGCTATGGCCACGGAAAAGCCTTGGGCCACAGGCAGGTCTTTTAGTTTTTCCTGCAGCTCCTCGATGATGGAGCCCAGGTCCCGGCCGGCGTAGTCGCCTTCCACGGTGATGACCCGGTCCTGGTTCTTGCGCTCTATCTCCACTGGGCCTTCGGCTGTGTCTACAGCCACCAAGTTGCGCAACACCACGGCCTGGCCGTCGTCGGCGGTCACCGCCATGTCCAGCAAGTTGTTCAATGAAAGGTGTTCAGCATCCTTCACCTTGACCACTATGCGGTATTCGTCGCCGGCTTCGCGGTATTCACCGGCCCGGGTTCCGCCCAGCACGGTCTTGAGCATTCGGGCTGCATCTTCCACAGAAACGCCCATGGATTCGGCCTTGACGCGGTCCACGCGGATCATACGCTCGGGCGAGCCGGTTTCCCGGCTCAGCTCCACGTTGCTGACGCCCTGCACGGACTCCATCACGTTCATAACCTGCTGGGCCAGGCTGTCGGCGGCGTCCAGGTCGTAGCCGCGCACGTCCACTTCCAGTTGGGCCTCCTGGCCCTGGATCATGCGCAGCACAAAGAGACCTTGGCGAGAGCGGGTGCGGATTTTAGCGCCCGGAATATGGCGCAGCTTTTTGGCCAGGTCTGCGGCTATCTCGTGGCTGGTGCGGCTGCGTTTGGACTGTTCCACCAAACCTATGCGCATCTGGCCGGAATGAGAGCCCCGCCGCCGCCAGGAGGAGCCGCCCAGCATGGTGATGGCGCTGGCTGCCTCGGGAACCTCGCGCTCCACTATGGCTTCGATCTGCCGGAAAGTTACGTCCAGCAGGGATAGCTTGGCGCCTATTTCCAGGTCTGCATAGACGCGCACCTCGCTTTCATCCGCCTTGGGCGACATCTCCACGCCTATGAGCGGGATGAGCAGCAGACTGGCGCCGAAAACGACAAGGGTGAGCGAGACCACGGCCCAGCGCCGGCGCAGCGCCCAGGCGAGCAACTGGCGGTATTCGTTTTCCAGCCGCGCGATCTCCTGGCCAGCCCAGGCAGCCAGCCGCTTGAGAGGTTTTTTGCGCAAATCTTGGAGATTCGGGTTTTTTTCCATGAGTTTGGAGGCCAGCATGGGAGCCACGGTAAGAGCTGCGACTAGGGAACAAAGCAGGGAAAAGCCCACCACATAGGCCAGCTGGCTGAACATGATGCCGGCCATAGAGCGAATGAAGAGCATGGGCAGAAAGACGAAAAGCGTGGTCAACGTACTGGCCACAATGGCCCCAGACATCTCGCCCGCGCCTTGAATGGCGGCCTGCGCCCGGTCCATCCCTCGCTCTCGCAGCCGGTAGATGTTTTCCAGCACCACTATGGCGTTGTCCACCAGCATGCCCACTCCCAGGGCCAGCCCGCCAAGGGTCATCAGATTCAGGGTAAGACCGCCGAAGTATAGCAACATGAAGGTGGCAATGATGGCGATGGGTATTGCCGCAGCCACAATGAGCGTGGACCGGATGTTGCGCAGAAAAAAAAGCAGCACCAGCATGGCGAAAGCCCCGCCATAGCCGGCCGAGCGCATGACGTTGTTGATGGCGTGTTTGATATAGGAGGAGGTGTCGATGACCGGAATAATGGAAAGCTGGGGGATGTCCTGGTTGACTTTGGCCAGCTCCGCAAGCACGAGCTCGGCAACCTGGACGGTGTTGGCGCCCGACTGTTTGGAAACCGAGAGCCGCACCCCTGGCTTGCCGTTGACCCGGGCGATGCTGGTGACGCGTTGCCAGGAGTCGCGTATTTCGGCCACGTCCCGCAGCCGGATGACAGCGTCACCGCGGCGCTCCACCACTGTGTTGCCCAGCTCCTCCAGGCTGGTGAACTCGCCCGGGGTGCGGATGGATATTTCGTGCATGCCACTTTCCAGCACGCCCGCGGGCAGGTTCAGGTTGGAATCTTCCAGGCGGCTGATTATGGCGTCCAGGGGAACGCCCAGGGCTTTGACACGGTCCGGCAGCAGGTTTACGTGGATTTCCCGGTCCAGTCCGCCCCATACCTCCAGCGCTGCCACGCCGTCCAGCCGCTCGATGCGGTAGCGGACCTGGTTTTCCAGCAGGTCTACAGTCTGCACCGGGTCCAGCTGGCTAGAGGCTCCCAGTATCAGGATGGGCGTGGCGGCCAGGTCGTACTTGCGCAGCATGGGCCTGTCGGCGTCGTCTGGTAGCGAGGGAACGACCCGGTCCAGCCTGTCCCGCAGGTCGTTGGCCGCAGCGTCCAGGTCTGTGCCCCAGACAAAGCTGACCCGTACGTCGCTCTGGCCCTCCCGGGAGCGGCCGGTTATCTCTTCCACGCCTGGCACGGCGGCCACGGCCTGTTCTATGGGCCGGGTGATGAGGTTTTCAATTTCCCGCGGGCCGGCGTTTTCGTACCAGGTGCGAATGGAAATGGTCGGATAGGTGATATCCGGCATCAGGTCTATGGGCAGCCGGCTGAGGGAGACCAGCCCCAGCAGTATGACGATGAGCGTGGCCATGGTGGTAAACACCGGCCGGCGCACGGAAAAGGCGGGCAGGTTCACAATCTACTCCGCAACGACGGCAGCCGCGTCTGTGAAATGTTGTCTGTCTGCAGGGATGGAAATGGCTGAGCCGTCTTCCAGCAGATGCTTGCCCAGGGTGACCACGCGACCGCTTAGGTCCGGTTCTACGACCTCGGCCAGGTCGCCCTGGCGCACGCCCACAATCACCGGCGTGAAGGTTACGGTTTTGGGATCTGTTTCTTCGTTTACCAGGAATACGCCGTGCAGCTCGCCGCTGCTAGTCATGCGCCGGGACAGGGCGGCCACAGGCGCGGCAGTTGCGTTTACGCGCTCGGCAAAGACCAGCTTGACCACGGTGAACATGCCTGGCGCCAGCACGCCGTCGGGGTTAGGGACCAGCACCTCCACCCGGGCCTGGCGGGTTTTCTGCTGCAGCACGGGCGCTTTGCGCGCCACAGTGCCGGGATAGGCTTGGTTCGGGTAGGCGTCTGCAAACACTTCAGCTTCCTGGCCAATATGGATCAGGGGATAATCGCGTTCGATGACATTGATGACCGCCAGCAGTTCTTCAGTGGCCACCACCGAGACCACCGGGTCGTTGGCCTGAAGCATGGCGCCTTCGTCGGCAAAGCGCTCGCCCACCACCCGGAGCGCGTCGTTGCCCCGCCACCAAGCGTGAATGCGGGTGTAGTCCAGCCGCACCCGGGCGGTTTCCAGGGCGGCCTGTTTTTGCCGCACCTGGGCCTGGGCCACTTCCAGCCTGGCCTGAGCCGCGTCAAAAGCGGCTTGGTCCTGATCCAGTTCGGACTGGGAAACAGCGTTGCGCTTGTACAACCGCAGAGAGCGTTCCAGGTCGCGTTTAGCGGTGGCCAGATCGCTTTCGGCTTCGGTTACTGCCGCGTTTGCCACCTGCAGTTCTGCCCGGGCCTGCTCCTGGGCTTGGGCGTACTCCCGGGCGTCCAGTTCGGCAATGAGTTGGCCTTTTTCCACGACGTCGCCAAAGTTAACATGCAGTTTTTCCAGCCGTCCGGAGATGTTGGGCGCGACAACGTAGCGGGCGGTGGACTGCAGCTCGCCGGAAAACTCGCCCACATGGCGAAGCGTGGTAGTGCGAATCGGCTCCACGGCCACGGCCACGGGCCGGGCGGTTCGGCGTGGCTCGGCCTCGGCAGCGTAAAGAACAGCGTAGACACGCCAGCCCACTGCGGCCAGCATGGCGGCAGCCAGAAAAAAAAGAATAGTTTTTTTCATATGCAGTCTCCTGGCGTTGCCTGCAGAAAAAGAATCAGTGTGAGAGAAAAAGCGCGGTTATGTGCTGAATGTAAATATTTACTGAAAAGGCTTGCCTGCAGCAAGCAGAATCATAATTATTCTCAATAATTGCTACTCCCGGCTCTTAAGCACCTGGCGGGGCTTGGAGCCGTCGGCTGGGCCAATGATCCCGTCCATCTCCATCTGTTCAATGTACCGGGCGGCGCGGTTGAAACCTATGCGGAAGCGGCGTTGCAGAAAGGATATGGAAGCCTTGCCCTGGTTCAAGACGAAGTCCACAGCTTCCTGGTACACGGGGTCGCCGTCCATGCCGCCGGGTTCTCCCTCCCCGCCGCCGGAGTTGTCTGCCTCAGACGCCCACTCGGCAAAATCCACAGCGTAAGAAGGCTGTTGCTGCGCCTTCCAGTGGCTGACCACTGCGATCACCTCGTCGTCGCTGACGAAAGCGCCGTGCATGCGCTGCAGCTTGCCGCCGCCGGGCTTGAAGAGCATATCCCCCTTGCCCAGCAGATATTCCGCGCCCACTTGGTCCAGGATGGTCCGGGAGTCGTGCTTGGAGGTGACCTGGAAAGCAATGCGGCAGGGGAAGTTGGCTTTGATGAGGCCGGTGACCACGTCCACCGAGGGCCGCTGGGTGGCCAGAATCATGTGTATTCCTGCTGCTCGGGCCAGCTGGGCCAGCCGCACAATGGAAACCTCTACTTCTTTGGCTGCGGTGAGCATGAGGTCTGCCAGCTCGTCGATGATGAGCACCAAGTAGGGCATGGGTTCCAGGTCCGCCAGGCCGCCCTCGCGTTGCTCCTGGCTCAGCCCGGCCAGTTTGGCGTTATAGCCGGCGATGTTGCGCACGCCCAGCCGGGCCATAGCCTCGTAGCGCTGGTCCATTTCGTGTACGCACCAGTCCAGGGCGTTTTTGGCCTCGCTCATGTCTGTGACCACCGGATGCACCAGATGCGGCAGGTCGGCGTACACAGCCAGTTCGATGCGCTTGGGGTCTATGAGCAGCATCTTCACCTGCTCGGGTTTGGCTTTGTATAAAAAGCTGAGGATGATGGCGTTGATGCACACGGACTTGCCAGCGCCTGTGGCGCCGGCCACCAGCAGGTGGGGCATACGGGCCAGGTCTGCAGCTTTTGGCGCGCCTGAGATGTCCACGCCCAGGGCCATTGTCAGCATGGACTCGGACTTTTTGAACACGTCAGAGCCCAACACCTGCCGCAGCAGCACTGTGCGGCGGTTCTCGTTGGGCGCCTCTATGCCCACAGTGTCTTTGCCTGGGGTTGCGCCTCCCACACGCACGGCTGCAGCCTTCATGGCCATGGCCACGTCGTCGGTCAGGCCGGCGATGCGGCTTATTTTCACCCCCGGGGCTGGCTTGTACTCAAACATGGTGACCACCGGCCCCGGGGATATGTTCTGCACCTCGCCCTGCACGCCAAAGTCGGCCAGGCTGGCCGTGAGCTGCTTCGCGTGGTGCTTCAGAACCTCCATGTCGTGGTTCTGCTGGCCTGCAGGCTCGCTGAGCAACTCCAACCCGGGCATTTGGCGTTTAAAGATGGATGGCTTGGCCTTGCCCCGCTTCACGTCGTCCGGGCCGGATTCGGGAAGGAAGGGCAGGTCTAGCATCTCGCCCTCGTCATCCTTGCCCGGTTTCTTGCCGGAGGCGTTGCCGGGCGTAGGGGCCGGCTCCTGGGCCTGTGCAGCGTCTGGCGCGGGCGGTTCTATGGCCTCTGTTTCATCTTTTTTGGCGGGCGTGGGTTTCTTGGGCCGGGCTCGACGTTGGACAGCCCGTTCTCTGTACGTTTGCCATGCTGCGCCGACATGGCTGCGCACGCGCCTGCCAGCGCCGGTCCAGGTGAGGCCGGTGAGCATTTGCGAGCTTACGGCGAAGATCAAGAGCCAGAACAGAAGGGCGCCCCAGGTCTTCAGGTAGTACGTTGACCATGTGAGCAGCGTGCGGCCCATGAAGCCGCCGCCGGCAATTTCTCCCACCATCAGGTGCGCTCGGCCCCAAGCAGTGGCTGCAGCGGCCGTCAGGCAGGCGGAGAGCAGCACAAGGCCAACCCAGCGGGGCCAGGCAATGCGCAGCCGGGCTGCCAGCAGCTTGAGCGCGGCCAGCACAAAGGCCAAAGGAAAGGCGTAGGCGGCTACCCCGCACATATCCACAAGCAAGCCGCCCAGATAGGCGCCCACCAGTCCTGCGCCGTTCTGCAGCTGATGGCTGGAGCTGACCACCTGGTTGAAGGTGGGGTCCTGTGGGCTATAGGTGACCAGGCTAAGCAGCAGAAAAGCCGCCCAGAACACCAGAAACAGTGCAAAGAGCTCGCGGCCCAGCTTGCCGGTCTCCACAGGAGGTTGCTTGGCGCCGGCGTCGCCGGCATGCTCTTCAGACAAAGTAGCTACTGGGACTCCCGGCTTATGTAGTCCCCGGATCGGGTGTCGATTTTTATGAAGTCGCCCTGGTTGATGAACAGCGGCACGTTAACCGTGAGGCCTGTTTCCACCACGGCGGGTTTGGTGGTGTTCGAAACGGTGTCGCCCTTGGCGCCGGGCTCGGTTTGGGTGATTTGCAGCACCACCGAAGCCGGGATATCAATGTCCAGGGGCAAGCCGTTGTAGATGAGCACCTTGGCCTCCTGCCCATCCTTGAGGTAGCCGCCCCTGCCTCCAGTCTGTTCTTCGGTGACGTTGATCTGCTCGTAGGTGGTCATGTCCATGAACACGTAGTCCGAGCCTTCGCGGTAAAGAAACTGCATGCCGCGGGTTTCCAGGTCGGGCTTTTCCACTTTTTCGCCAGCCCTGAAGGTGTGCTCGATGACCTTGCCGCTGAGCAGGTTGCGCAGTTTGGTGCGCACAAAAGCGCCGCCCTTGCCGGGTTTGACGTGTTGAAATTCCAGAATTTCGTACGGCGTTTTGTCCATTTCGAACTTATAGCCGCGCTTGAAGTCGGTGGTTGAAGGCATGTTCTCTCCAGTATAGTACTTTTCGCAGGTTAAGTATGAAGGCTGTCCTGTTGCAGGCGATGGGCCAGCGCCTGCACCGCAAGGGCATAGCTTAATAGGCCGAATCCGGCAACAACCCCTATAACATGCCGGCCAATATAACTTTTTTGACGCACTGGCTCGGGCCTGGCGAGCACGTTGGACAGATGCACCTCCACAGTGGGCACGTCTATCCAGGCTAGGCAGTCCGCCAAGGCCAGGCTGGTGTGGGTGTAAGCGCCGGCGTTGAGCACTATGCCGGCGCAGCGTTGCGCCCGGGCCTGTTCCAGCCGGTCGATGATTTGGCCTTCGCCGTTGGCCTGGAAAAAATCCAGGGAAATGAGCCGCGCCGTGTCGCCCAGCAGCTTTTCCACCAGACCAGGCAGGTCCTGCATGGTCTGGTGGCCGTATATTTCCGGCTGCCGCTGGCCCAGCTGGCCCAGGTTCGGCCCGTTGCAGACGAGTATGTTCCAGGTCATGGCGTTCTCCTTGTCATTTTACATCGCTGGCGTGTTTGCGGTAGAGTCTTGTAATGCACCGTACATTAACGCTTGAACAGACCATATACACCAAAGGCCAGCTGCTTGTCCCGCCCGGGCCGCAGACGGCTCTGGCCGGCCGGTCCAACGTGGGCAAGTCATCCTGCATCAACACCCTGGCTGGCCGCAAGTCCCTGGCGCGTATAAGCTCCACCCCGGGCAAGACGCGCTCGCTGAACTTCTATAAAGTGACGCCCGGGGACTGGTGGCTGGTGGACCTGCCTGGCTATGGCTACGCCCGGACTTCCAAGAAGGAGCGCCAATACTGGGCCGAGCTCATCGAAGCCTACGTGCAGAACAACAAATATCTGGCCGCGGTGGGCATGCTTATAGACAGCCGGCACCCGCCCCAGAAGCTCGACCTGGAGCTGGCTGCGTATGTGCAAGGCTTGGGCTTGCAGCTCATACCCATTTTGACCAAAGCCGACAAGACCAAGCAGAAGGAGCACGCCGAGCGGCGCCGGGAGTGGAAAAACATCCTGGGCGGTAGGGCGGCGCCGTTGCTGTTTTCCGCCAAGACTGGCGTGGGCAAGGAGACCCTGTGGCAGGCGCTGGAGCAGGCGGCAAGAGGCGTGCAGCACCAGGACACAGGCGCAGGTATCAGGTAAATGCGCAAAGCGAACATGCGCTAGGATTTTTTATTTTCGCCCAGTGAGCGCATTACCATGACAACGTACGCCCAAGGCGGCAAATACAGACAGGCCAAACCCATTGTTTGTGTTAATAGGATTCATAATGAAGTAGGCATGTGTATATGGAAGACAAGGCGCTAAACAGGCAATTCGGCTTGCGGCTGAAGTTTCTGCGGGAGATCGAGAATGTGACCCAGGCCCATCTGGCTGAGGTTATTGGCGTCTCTGAGCAGTACATAGGCATGATAGAACGAGGTTTGGCCTCGCCGTCATTCAAGGTTATCAACAAGCTGGCCCAGGCGTTGCACACTGAGCCCGCAAACCTCTTTCTGTTTTCCTGCTATTCTGCAACGTCGTCTCCCCAACCCGGCAGCCATGGGGCAAGCGGGCTGGACTGGACCCGCTTTGCCACGCACATCGGCTCTTGGGAAAAAAGCCTGGATGACGACAGGCTCTACTGGACCGATTCACTGTTTCACTTACTGGGGGCCGACCCTGCGACCAGCGAGCCCAGCGCCGACATGTTCCTCTCGTTTGTGCACCGCGAAGACAGGGAGCAGGTTTCCACGTTGTGCGCTCAATTGATGGACGGCCGGGAAGTTCCGGCCACTGAATTTCGGCTGGTTCGGCAGGACGGCGCGGTGCGCCGGGCGTTATTCCAGGCGGAGATTCAAAAGAATTGCGACGGCAAACCTGTGCGGATACACGGCGCCATTCTGGACGTGACCGAGCGCAGACGCCTGGAGGAGTGGCTGCAGTCCATGCAGGGCCGGCTGGCGGAACGGGTTCGCGAGCGTACAGAAACCCTGGACCACACCGTCAAGCAGCTGGAGCGCGAAGCAGCAGAACGGGCCAAGGCCCAAGAGGAGCTGCGCCGCCGGGGCGAGTGGGTGCAGAGTTTCATGCGCCATGCCCAGTCCAACATCGCCATCATCGACGCCAATGAAACGTTTGTGCTGGTCAATTCGTCGTTTGCCGCCTTTTTTGACAAGCACCCTGACGAGCTGCAGGGCGCCGGCGTCGCCGGATATTATCCTCCGGATGTGCTCGATTCTGTCCGGGAGCGGACGCGCAGGATTTTGGCCGCGGGCGACGTGGCCAAAAGCGAGGACAGATTTATCATAAAGGGCCGGGAGACTGTTTTTTTGACGGTCTGGTTTCCTTTGCGCAACACCGCGGGAGAAACCACTGCTGTGGGCTGCATAGCCACGGACATCACCGCCCGCAAGCGCAGCGAAGAGTCTGTGCGGCAGTACCAATTCATCACCGACGCCACCCGCGACTACATGACCATGATAGGCCGTGACTACCGCTACCGGGCTGCAAATTCCGCCTACTGCCAGGCAGTGGGGCTGGCCCGGGAGGACGTGGTCGGCGCCAGAGTGGAGGATATCTGGGGCAAGGAGATATTCGAAACCGCCATTCAGCCCCGGCTGGATAACGCCCTGGCCGGCAACGAGGTGCAGTACGAGATATGGCTGGATTTCCGCGACCGGGGGAGGGGCTGCTTTGAGGTGAATTACTACCCGTTTTCCGACGAGGCTGCAAAACCAACAGCTGCCGTGGTGGTCACCCGCGACGTGACAGAGCGGCGCATTGCCGAAGACTCGTTGCGCAAGCACCAAAGCTTGCTGACTATGACCCAGAAGCTGGCCCGGGTGGGCGGCTGGGAACTGGATATAGAAACAGACGAGATGGTGTTCAGCGAAGAATTACGCCAAGTGGTGGACCCGCAGCGCAAACTGGAGTCTACCATTGACGCGTTGCTTGTTGCCTGCCATTGCCACGACAGGGCTAGCCTGGAGGCCGTGTTGGACGACGCCAGGAAAAAGGGCGCCCCTTTTGACCTGGAGCTGCGCATGGTTGTGGAAGGCGAAGACATTTGGGTGCGCGCCCTGGGCCGCGCTGACGTGCGCCAGGGCAAAACCGTCAAACTCTACGGCGCTGTGCAAGACATAACCGACCGTAAGCGCACCGAGGCCCGGCTGCGGGAGCTGGCCACCACCGACGGGTTGACCCAGCTGTGGAACAGGCAATATTTCATGGAGCTGGCCGAAAAAGAGCTGAGCCGGTCTGTGCGCTACAACCGGCCGCTGTGCCTCATGTTTCTGGACCTGGACAACTTCAAGGCCGTGAACGACAGCTACGGCCACCAGGCCGGCGACAAGGTGCTGCAAGCCTTGGCTCAGGTGTTTCGCTCTGTGCTGCGCGAGGTGGACATGGTTGGCCGCATAGGCGGCGAGGAGTTCGCCGCGCTGCTGCCGGAAACCGAGCTGGAGCCTGGCGCGATGGTGGCTGAGCGGCTGCGGCAGAGGCTGGCGGAACAGACCGTGCAGACAGAGCGGGGCGACGTGCGCGTCACGGTGAGCATAGGCGTGACGGCTATGCAGTCGGATGAAGAAGCCGCCGGACCTCCCACGTCCCGGTCAATGGAAACGCTCCTCAAATTTGCCGACGAGGCGCTCTACGCCGCCAAGAAAAAAGGCCGCAACTGCGTACAGACTTTCTGACCTCTCTCGACACTCTCTCGGCATTTTCCTTGACCCTGCACACATATCAATAGTATATTCACCTCTTCATAAGTGGGGGATTGAAGGGCTGTGCATGTACGAGAAGGCTTTTATGCATATCTGGAGGCGGCTGGCCGTCTTTCTGTGCGCCTGGGTTCTGCTCCTATCCATAGCTGGGGCTGCGCTGGCTGCTGACTATTATGTCCGGCCCCAAGGGGACGACAACAACCCGGGCACTGAGACGCGGCCGTTCCAGACCATTGGCCGCATCATTGAAGACTTGCAGCCAGGCGACACCCTGTACATAGGCGCCGGGACCTACATCGAGGGCGAATTTACCCCTAAGGTAGTGGGCGACAAGGACAACCCTGTCACCATCCAGGCTGTTGCGGGCGAAACCGTGATTGTCGACGGCAATTTCACTCTTTGGCAGTTTCTTGCCTTCAATAAAAATGACGGCTTCGTGGTGGACGGCTTTACCCTGCGCAATTTTAAGAGCACGGGCGTGTCCGCCCGCTATTCCGGCTACATCACCGTGCGCAATTGCATTTCCTACCACAACGGCTCCTCTGGCATAGAGATGAACTATGCGGACTTTCCCCACGCCAGCTACAACGCGCACATGACCGTGGAGAACAACACCACCTATGAAAACGGTTGGGGCGACGGCTGGGCCAGCGGCATACACATCAACAACAAGGGCCAGGGCGGTGCGGATTCGCACCATGTCATCCGCAACAACATCAGCTACAACAACTACGACGGCTCGGACTACCACACCGACGGCAACGGGATTATGTTCGACATGGGCGGGGGCGGCTCTGCGCGTATTGAAAACAACCTGTGCTACAATAACGGCGCTGCGGGCATTCAGGCCATGGACGGCGTGGCCTACATCATCAACAACACCTGCTACCGCAACGGCTGGGACACGGACATAGAATACAAGACGCCGGAAATGCGGCTCATTGAATCACACCTGGATGGCGCCAACGCCGGGTCCGTGGTCCGCAACAACATCCTCTGGGCCAGGCCCACGCGCGAGACTGGCGGGCAAGACTACGGCGGGGTGTTCACCCACAACGGCATTCCCACGGATGATTTCGACTTTGACCACAATATCATCTGGTCTGACGCGCCGGACGAGATAGCTGTGGAATCCTGGATGGGGAATACGGTGAAGGCCGACCCGCTCTTTGCCGCCGTGCGCGAGGACGACTCGCTGCAGCTGATTCAGAATGAGACGTTTCTGGTCATGGACGCCGACGACTATGACTTCCGGCTGCAGGCAGGCTCGCCCGGGTTGGACGCCGGCTCGTCAGCCATGGCGCCGGCCACGGACCTGGACGGCGCGGCCCGGACGGATGGAAGCATTGATATAGGCGCGTATGAGGGCGCGGCGGCCATTCCTACGCTGCAGGACGCTGGCGCGCTGGTCGGCGCGTTGGGACTGCTGCTGCTGTGGCGCATGCGCGCGGCCGGAGAGGGTGAGTAGATAAAAAGAATCAACCGCAGACTGACGCGGATTTCTGCGCCAGTCTGTGGTTGCCGTGCTATCGTATTATTTCGAAAAGGACCGGGCGAACAGCTCTTCAATGGCTTTGCGGCCGTTGTCTTCCAGGAACCGGGTGCCGGTGGCTGAAAAATGGCGGTGCATGATGACCGGCTGTTCGACGGGAGCCCATGTGTTTTCTTCCCAGCGGAACCAGCCGTCCTTCACCTGGCCGAAGACGTAGAGGGGCTTGTTGCATATCTTGGCAAATTCAGCGCCCCAGCCGGTGCCGCCCTTGACGGTGTTATCGTCCTGAATGGTGCCGATGACGAATACTTCGTGGCCAGAATCCACCTGGTACATGATGGACTGGAGCACTTTGCGCATGAGCGGGGCGTTGGTGAACTTGCGGTTGAGCAGCTTGGAGACGTAGGCGAGGGAAACGTCCTTGCGGACCAGTTCCTCGGGGGTGAGCTGCCGCTCGCCGCGGGTGCGCTCCACCTGGTGGCCTTCAAAAGAAAAATTCACTTCGTTGGCGCCGTGTTGTTCGGCCAGCTGGCCGAAGAAGGCTTCAGCGCCCTTGGCTCCGCCGCTGTAAAGGGTACATTCATTGGGATTGAGCATGTGAGACTCCTGTGGCGTAGTGTTGCTGTGCGTAGTGTGAAACAGACAGGGGCGCACGGGCTGCTAGGGCCTGGCTGCGCCGCAAAATCGAAAGGTTACCTGTTTTTGCAGCGCAAGGCAACGAAAAAAGCGGGTGAGTGCAGGGCTCAACCGCTTTCCCCCGCCTCCCTAGCCTTGCGCAGCCGCATGGCCGGGGCGTTGCCGTCGGTGTCCACGCCGAAGTATATCGTCCGGTGCGGGAAGGGAATTTCAATGTTTCCAGCGTCGAACTTTGCTTTCAGCCGCTTGTTGAACTCCCGGCCCACGGTCCATTGCATGATGGGCTTGGTCGTGGTGCGGGCGCGGATGATCACGGCAGAGTCGGCGAAGCGGTCCAGGCCCAGTATCTCGATGGGCTCCAGGATGGCCGGACCCAGTTCCGGGTCGGCCCGCATGTCTTCGTCCACTGCCTTTATGGCCTCGATGACCCGGTCCACGTTTTCCCGGTAGGCCACGCCGATGTCAAAGACATAACGGGAATAGTCCTTGGTCATGTTGGTGACCACGTCGATGCGGCCGTTGCGGATGTAGTGCACGTTGCCGGACAGGTCTCGCAGGATAGTCATTCGCAGGGTGACCTTTTCCACCAGGCCGGATTTGCCCGCGGTTTCCACCACGTCGCCCACGCGTATCTGGTCTTCCAGAAAAATGAAAAACCCGCTGATGACGTCCTGCACCAGCTGCTGGGCGCCGAAACCGACAGCCAGGCCCACGACCCCGGCTGCGGCCAGGATGGGCCCTATGTCAATGCCCAGCTCGCCCAGCACGAGGACCAGGCTGATGACCATGATGGACGCGGCCAGCGTGAAGGAGATGAGCGAGGCCAAGGTGTTCATGCGCTTTTTGAATTCTTCGTCCTGGTTTTTGGACAAGCGTTCAAAAATTCGCCGGGTGGTGGATTTGACAACCTTGAGAACGACGAAGGCCAATAGAATGACCAGAAAAATACGAAGCCCGCCGGCCAGCAGCCAGACTTTGGCGTTTTGCAGATAGGAAAGTATGAATTCAGGCATATGCGACCCCCTTTTAACGTGTAGCAAATTGTACGTAGCTATCTACAGTACAATGTTTACACAGGGGCGGCAACTGGGAGCGGAAAACCACAAAGAAAGCGGCAAGCCGGCTACTGTTTGCGCAAACGCCAAAAGGCGAACGCCGCTGCGCCAATGAACAAGACCAGGAAATATGGCGGGAACCAGGCCAGAGATTCCTTGAACACCGCGTCGGTAACGTCGCCGGCCGCGGGCATGGTTTTCCCTGCCCGGCCGCGCAGCACAGCCAGTAGCAGGGAGTAGAGCACCCCGGCCGCGCCGTAGGCCAGGTTGTAGGAAAGGCCGCGGAAGCTGAGCACTGTGGCCCGCTGCCGCGACTCCGTGACCGAGTTCAGGTAGTGGCTGACGAAGAACACGGTGAAGTGCATCACCGACACCGTAACCATGGCCGGGATGATTCCATAATACGGCCAGGCAAAGGCCATGCCGGTGAGCCCGGTCACGAGCAGCCCGGCCACGATAAAGGTATTGGTTGTGGGCGAGAGCCGTTCGGCCATAGCCCGGGCCAGCCGCGGGGTGAATATGCCCATCACGGCCATGAGCGAGCCCAGCAAGCCAAAGGTTGCCTCCGGCAACTGAATGATCCGGTAGTATTGGCTGTTCAGGGTCAGTATCATGCGCACGGTGTGGTCAAAGAGCAGGCCGAAGAGAATGACGCACAAGGCAAACGGCGTGCGCAGTATCCACAGTCCGGCCCTCAGAGTGATGCGGAAAGCCTTCAGCACGGCCACGCCGCAGGCCGCCTCGCCGCATTCGTTTCGCCCGTCGCTCTCGCGCATGCGAAGCGTGGTCAGCAAACAGGCCACGGCCAAGCCTAACGTCAAATAGAGAGGAAAGCGCATGGTGGTCTGTTGGGTCAATTGGGCGTCTATGCCCAGCCAGCCCAGCACGGTGTTGACCAGGGCCGGGTCATACACCGCGGCGCCCAGGGTCATGGCGATCATGAAGCCGATGGACTGGACGCGAATCAGCTTGTCCAGCACCTTGGGCCAGTCGTTGGGGTCGCCGGCCGCGGCCAAAGAGTCGTAGGCCAGGGCCTCGTCCGCGCCGCTGGCTGCAGCCTCGGCCAGGCCGGAGAGGATGCGGTTCAACGCGAACAGCCAGAACAGCAGGTCCGGATCGCCCGCGGGCGCAAAGGCCAGGATGCACATTTCCACCACCATGCAAGCCGCGGCAGTGACTACCAGGTTGCGCCGGCCAATGGTGTCCGCCAGCGCCCCGGACGGGACCTCCAGAAGCACAATGGAGGCCGCCCATATGGCGTTGAGCAGGGCAAAGTGCGAGAGGGTGAGTCCAAAATCCAGAAAGAGAATGGTAAAAACGGGGTAGTAGAACCGGGAGTTGAACAGCACCCGGAACAGAATGAACAACCGCACGTTGGGCACGGCAAAGGGGGAGACGGCGGCCTGGGCCATGCTATCTAACCGCTTTGCAGCCATGGGTCTGGCTGCGGGCTGTGAAAGTCCTGTGTGTGTCCATTGTCAGGCAGAGTAGAGTTTTTTCGCTGACAGGTCCAGAATGAAAACTGGGGACCTGAAGACTGGGTGCCCCGAGTGGCTCACTTTTTCTGCACATGGCGCCGGGGGTTCTGGCCCAGCACGCACATGACCTCGTAGGAGTTGGTCCCCCACCAGTCGGCCAGTTCCTCGGCGCGTATGGCGTTTTCGCCGTCGCCGCCCAGCAGAAAAGCCTGGTCTCCGGGCTTGGCTTCCGGAATGTGGGTGACGTCCACCGCGGTCATTTGCATGCACACCCGGCCCAGCACCGCGGCCCGGCGGCCGTGCAGCTGCATGGCCGCGCCGTTGCCTTGTGGAGAGGAGAGCACCCGGCTGTAGCAGTCTGCATAGCCGGCGGCCACGATGGCGGCGCGCATGTCCCGCGGCGCGGTGTACGTGCAGCCGTAGCTGATGGGCGTTCCGGCGGTCAGGTCGCGTATCTGCAGCACCGGCGCGGTAACGTCCATGGCCTGGACCAGGCCGCCGGCCAGGCGGGCCCAGGCGGTGTGGTGGAAGGGATTGCCCCCGTACAGAGAAATGCCCGGCCGGGCCAAGTCCCGCCGCAGCTCAGACCAGGCCAGCAGCCCGGCGGAGTTGGCCAGGCTGGCCTGGAAGCCGTCCACGCCGCCCGCTCGCAGGTCCTGCAGCACGGCGTCGAAGCGCCGGCCCTGCTCCAGGGTGAAGTCTTCCTTGTCCGGCTCATCTGCGGCGGCCAGGTGGGAGCAGACCAGCGCGGTGCGCAGCCGGGGAGACCGCTGCAGCCGTTTAGCCGCGGCCGCGGCCTGGTCCGCAGGAAAGCCCAGCCGGGCCATGCCGGTGTCGAACTTGAGGGCTATGCTGACAGGCGCGCTGCCGGGTAGCCGGCAGGAGTCCAGCATATCCAGCTGGTCCATGCGGTAGACAAGGGGGATGATATTGTTGACAAAGCATGCTTCTGCTTCTTCGTCGTCTTGTGCGCCCAGCAGGGCGAGGATGCGTCCCGCAAAGCCGGATTCGCGCAGCTGGACAGCTTCCTGCACTGCGCCTACAGCAAAAAAAGTTGCCCCTTCCTTTTCAAGAGCGCAAACCACCGGCTCCAAGCCGTGGCCGTACGCGTCTGATTTGACCACCGGCATAAGCGGCGTTCCGGCCCGGAGCAGGAGGCGGTAGTTGGCGGCTATGCGCGAGGCGTGGACAGTGGCTTGCAAGTGGTTGTAGCCAATAGTCATGCAGTGTTCTCCTTTCCTTGGGGAGATTTCCGGTTGTTCATCGGAAGCTTGCGTGCTAGGAACCGTGTAACTGAGTGTTGAAATAGTCTATTTTCGTAGGCTGTTCAAAAAACACGTGGGCAAGGCGCAAAAAAAGCTCAAGATCGACGCGTATATCCTGATATGAGAGATTTTGAACTTTTTGAAGCAACGCAGCCATCGTGGATTTTTCAACAGCCTGGTACAGCCGCTTTGTAGCGGGCTGTGGCCAGTACTGCAACCGTCTCGTGAACGCCATGAAACAACGCGCCATCGTCTGCCTGCCCGCCCTAGTACTGCTGTTCGTCCTTGCGCAGCTTGTCTTTTTTGCGCGCCTTGCCCCGGCGGAGCTGTTGGACCGGCTGGGGGTTGAACACGACGCTGATGCGCCCTGGCGCATAGAGGCGGATACGTTGGTGGGCTTGCACGAGTCCGAGGTGGTGGAGGCCTTTGGCAACGTCACCTTGCGCCGCGGGAATGATTATCTGCGTGCTGATTTTGCCAGATACTACCGGGCCACAGGGTGGGTGTTTTTGCGCGGCGGGGTGGAAGCCCGCTGGCGGGGCGACCATCTTGAGGCGGAAGAGGCAGAGTTTGACCTGAAGAACCGGGTTGGCTGGCTGAAGAACGGTCAGCTGTTCATATCCGACTCCCATCTGTATTTTTCCGGCGAGCTGATCCGCAAGCGCTGGGGCGACACTTACACCTTTCGCAACGCTGAATTGACCGCCTGCGACGGCGATCCGCCTGTCTGGTCCTTTTCCGCCAGCCGCGGGGACATCACCCTGGACGGCTACGCCCAGCTGTGGTCTGTCAGCCTGCGGGTAAAGGATACTCCTGTGCTCTACGCGCCAGTCTTTTCCGTGCCGGTGAAAACACGCCGCCAGAGCGGTTTTCTGAATCCTGACATTGGCGTCAGCTCCTTGCTGGGCGGCCAGCTTATTATCCCATACTATTGGGCAATCAATGAAGAAAGCGACGCCACCTTGTACGAGAATTTCATGTCCAAACGTGGTTTCATGCAGGGGGTGGAGTACCGCCGCCACGCAGACCTGGGCGAAAAGAGTTATTGGCGCCTGGATGTGATGCAGGACTCCAAAGTGGTAACCAACGAAAACGATGAGCAGGCCCCGTTGGACAATGACGGCCTGGTGCGCACTAACCACGTGCGCTACTGGCTGCGCTCCAAGATGGACAGCCACCTGGGCCGCTCGGACTGGAAAGTGAAACTGGACCTGGATTTTGTCTCGGACCAGAATTATCTGCGCGAATTTGAGGCCGGCCAATCCGGGTACGACGACAGCAGGGACATTCTGGTGGAACGCTTTGGCCGCGGTATTGCCGAGCAGGACCAGAACAGGACCAGCACGCTTCTGGTTTCCCGCAGTTGGGACCGCTTCGGCGCCGCCGGCATGGCGAAGTATACCCAGAGTGTGGAACACGGGCACGGCAACGAATCGCCCTCTAACGACCCCACCCTGCAGCGGCTGCCGGAGCTGTACGGATTTTTCTACCGGTCAGAAGTGCTGGGAACGCCCCTGGAGCTGGAGGCGGAAACCCGCTTTGGCAAATATTGGCGGGCAAAAGGCACCCAGGGCAACCGCCTCGACTTTGCGCCCCGCGCCAGCATCACCTGGCAAACGCCATACGGCGCGCTAGTCCCGTCGGCCGGGTACCGCCAGACCCTCTACGCTGTGGAGCGGAAACAGAGCCTGCGCGAGCCGGAAAGCGAGGACCGGTTCCCCGCCAGAACCATGTGGGACGTGCAGGTGGACGGCTTCACAGAATTCGCTCGGGTGTATGCTTTGGACTCCCAACTGCTGGACTGGACTGCACTGCGGCATTCGGTGCAGCCCCGGTTGCGCTACACGTACATCCCCTACGTCCGTCAGGCCAAGTATCCCTTTTTCGACGAGCTGGACCGCATAGAGCCCGTGCATGAGCTGGGCTACACCCTGACCAACGTAATGACCCGGAAAAAATCAGTGCAGACCCCGGCAGAAGGGGAGGAAAAGGGCGACGCTGTGGCGTACGGCGCAGACTACAAGGACGTGTTGCGGCTGCGGCTGGAGGGTGCGTACAATTTTCGCGAAGCCACCCGAGACGAGGACCTGGATGCGTATCCCAGGCGGCCGTTTTCGGATATTTTGGCGGATGTAACGCTCTATTACGGCGACTATGTGGAATTGCGCAGCAGGACCTGGTTTTCACCCTATCTGGCGCAGATAACGGAGCATGAACAGGACTTGCGGCTCACCTGGCCGGAGTGGGGCGAGGCTGTTTTGGGCTACGACTACATGGACGACATAGACGAATACACCCGCAAGAATCAGCGGGTGATCCGCATGGTCCGCGCCAGCCTGGCCATCTGGCCTGTGGACTACTGGCGGCTGGAGTTGGAGTACGAAGCGGACATGGAGCTGGCCCAGGACGTGGAGAAAAAGGCGTCTTTAACCTACAGCCATGAGTGTTTTGACGTGACCACGGTGTATTCCAGCACAGGTCTGGAAGACCGCGTGGAGCTGTGGCTCAACCTTACTGGCGTCAATTTCTTCTAGCGCCTTGCGCCAGGCCCATCTGGAAACCATGCGTTGTGGAGTGAGCTGCTGATGCAAATGCGAACCCGTTTGCAGCCCGCTTTGGTCATTGCTGCGCTATTGCTGCTGTGGCCTGCTGCAGCCCTGGCTGAGCATCGCAACGTTCTGGTGCTTCATTCCTACCACAAAGGCTTCACCTGGACAGACTCCGTGCAACAGGGCGCGGAAAGCGCTTTGGAGCAATCGTCCCTGCCATTGGAAATAGACGTTGAATACATGGACGCCAAGCGTCACAACGTGCAAACGTACTTCAACGAGCTGGCCGGCTATTTCGAAGCCAAGTACGCCCAGCATCAGCCGGGCGTCATTCTTTCCTGCGACGACGACGCGTTGGAGTTTTTATTCGAGTACCGCAACCAGCTGTTTCCCGGCGTGCCCGTGGTCTTCTGCGGGTTGAACGCTGACGGCTACGACCCTGCAATGCTGCAAGGCCGCTCCGGCTACACCGGCGTAGTGGAAAGGTTGGATTTTCGCTCAACCATTGATTTGATAACCTCCATGCAGCCGCAGACGCAGCGCATTGCGTTTGTGCACGACAGAACTACTTCCGGCCAGATGGACAGGCAAACTATTGAACACCTGGCCCCGGAGTTTGCCGGCGATCTGGAATTTGTTTTTCCGGATACCGGAGGCGGCCTGAGCGAGGACGAGCTTTTGGAATACCTTGCCGGCCTGCAGGAAGACACCGTCGTATTTTTTATGGGGTTCTTTCTGGATAAAAACGGGGCGCACTTGCCGTTGGAGTACATTATTCCCCGAATTTCCCAGGCGGCGCCGGTTCCTGTGTACACGCTGGCGGAGGCGTATCTGGGCCATGGCGTGCTGGGCGGCAAGCTGTTGAGCGCAGAGGCGCACGGAGCCGCCGCCGGAGAAAAGGCGTTGCGCCTGCTGCAGGGAACGGCGGTTTCCGAAGAGCCGGTTTTTGTGGGCAGCTCTAACCGGTACATGTTCGACTACCGGCAGTTGCAACGTTTTCCTCGTCTGCAGTCGCGCATTCCGGACGGGAGCATTGTGGCCTATGCGCCCACGTCATTGCTCGAAAAGCACCGCACCGCCATCGGCTGGGGGGCGGCCGGCGCGTTACTGCTCGTCATTTTTACAATCATGCTTATGGTGAATACGTTGCGGTTGCGCAGAGCGGAGCGCCGGCTGTCCGCCAAAGAACGGCAGTACCGGCTGCTGGCGGAAAACGCTACAGACCTCATCACCACGCACGATGCAGAGGGCGTGTTTATCTATGTTTCGCCCATGTCAGAGCAGCTGACCGGGTATACCCCTGAGGAGATGCTCGGCCGCAATGTCTATGCGTTTTTCCATCCGGACGACATCCCGTATATCAAACAACGCCACGAGCAGTTGTTGCTCGAAGATACAACAGTTGCATTAACTTATCGGTTTAAAATAAAAAATGGAGCATGGCTGTGGATGGAGAGCATAGCCAAAAGCATGCGGTCCCCTGCGCCCGACCTAGCTCCCTGCCGGGAGCCCAGCCTGGTGTTGAAGATAATCTCCGTCACCCGCGACGTCACCGAACGCAAGCGCGCAGAAGAGGCCATGCACAAATACAATGACATGCTGGCCACAGCTGAACGGTTGGCCAACGTGGGCTCCTGGGAGCTGGACATTGCCAACGGCGTGAGCCGCTTCTCAGAAAACTGGGCCAGCATTCACGGCTTTCCGTCAATGACGGCCACTTTTTCCGAGTTGCGTCCAGTGGCGCATCCGGACGATCTGCCCATGCTCGAAACAGCTCTGCATGAGGCAACGCAAGGCGCGCCCTATGACGTCGTGCACCGAATTATCCGCCAGGACACGGGCGAAGTGCGCTGGGTGCAGGCGCTGGGCTTTTTGGTGCGCGACGACAAGGGCAAGCCACTGCAGCTCCGGGGCGCAGCCCAGGACGTCACCGAGCGCAAGCAGTTGGAGCAGCATTTGCGCCAGTATGAGCGCATAGTGTCCCAGCCCATGGATCTGATAGCCCTGTTTGACAAGGAGCACCGCTACTCCTTGGTAAACGCCACCTATGCCGAGTATTTCGGTAAAAAACCAAAGGAATTGCAGGGCCGGCCTATGGGGGAATTCATAGGCTGGGATATGTACGAAAAACTGGTCAAACTTCACCTGAACAGCGTTCTCGCCGGGGAAGGGCTGGTGCACAACCGGTGGCAGGACTACCCCGCGGCGGGAAGACGCTTCATCAGCGTCAGGCTGACTCCGGATAAGGACGATGACGGCCAGGTGCATGGAGTAATAGCCATCATCCGCGACATCACAGACATCAAGGCGGCCCAAGACATGAAAGAGGAAGTGGAGCGCATCATGCGGCACGACCTTAAGGCTCCGCTGGCCGGCCTGGCCCTGTTGCCGGACATGCTGCTGCAGGATGACAACCTCAATTCGCGCCAACGCGACTACCTGGGGCACATAAAAAAGCGCTGCGAAGACCTGTTGCGCATGGTGGACATCTCCATGGACATTCTGCGGATGGAGCAGGGGAGCTACGTGTGCCGGCCCCGGCCTTTTGACCTGCTGCCAGTGCTGCGGCGGAATCTGGAAGACAACGAAATTCTCATCCATGACAAGGAATTGAAGGTGCAGTGGTCTTGTGGAGGCGTAGAAGGCGAGCCGCCTCCACTGGCCACGGTGCTCGGCGAAGAGTTGTTGGCCTATGCGCTTTTCGGCAATCTGATCAAGAACGCCGTGGAGGCCTCGCCTGTGGACGGCGTGTTGCGGTTGGAGCTGGACTGCGGCAACGACTTCTGCACCGTGCAACTGCACAACCAGGGAGACCTGCCCGCGGAAATGCACGGTCGGGTCTTTGAGAAGTACGCCACCTTTGGCAAGACGCACGGCGCCGGCCTTGGGACTTACAGCGCAAAACTCATGGCCACGGCCCAAGGCTGGGACATTGGCCTGCGCCATGCACAAGGCGAAGGCGTAACAATTACCGTGCGCATGCCTGTTACGGCGTCACTCCCAGCCGCCAACTGAGTATTCGGGTCAGACCGCGGGCGTAGACTTCCCATACGGAAGCGCCATACCCGCCGGACGTCACCCAGGCCTGGGGAACGCCCAGTTTCTCCAGCCGGCTATAGACCTCCCAGTCCCGCTCCTCCATCTGGTCCAGCGTCAGTTTCAGGTCCTTAGCGCTGTCCAGCTCGTCCTTTTCATACGGGTCGCTGCCGGCCACCACCAGGGCCAGGTCCGGCTTTGTACCGCCTGCAGCCGCCTGCAACAGGTCCAGTGCGGCTTGAAGCCCTGGCAGGAACCAGGCTTCGCCGCCTTTTGGAACGCCAAAATCCACTGTGGAGGGGTAGCAGTGCTCCTGCAGCCTGCCCTCGGCGTCCAGGTCCGGCTCGTCCAGGGGCCAGCCCCGGGCCATGTGCACGCTCAGGGTCAGTATGTCGTCCCTGCCCGTGCACATACGCGCCGTGCCGTCGCCCCGGTGGGCGTCAACATCAATGATCCAGACGGTTTTTGCCTTGCCCCAACGTATGGCCCGGTCTGCGGCAATGACCATGTCGTTGAGCAGACAAAAGCCCCGGCCACGGCCGGCCATGGCGTGGTGCATGCCCCCGGCCAGGTAGAAGCAGAACCCGTGCTGCAGGGCCAGCTCGCTGGCGGCGCAGGTTCCGGCCACGTTGCGCAGCACCTTCTGTACTATGGCTTTCAGGGGCAGTTCAGCTGTCTGCGGGGTGTAGCGGTTGAACTCGCCCTTGGCGTCCAGCAGTTCATAGCAATCCATGAGCGCCGGTTCCGGAGCGTCAGAAAAAGCGAGGTCTATGAAATCCGTGTCATGCACAGCCGTCAGGTCTGCGCAGTCTATGGTTGCCTGGTCTTCAATGGCTTGATTGCAGAGCCACTGGTCCTTGAGCGGGCCGAGCCGCGGGTGGTCGCTCAGAGCCTGCAGGGCTTTGCTGGCCCGGGAGGCATACTGCGGCACCTGTATGCCGTAATCGACGAATTGAATAAGGCTGTCAGGATCGTAGAGTATCATGCAGCGTCCTAGTGGTTGGTTGGCTAGGGGGCATTTGTTTTTGGCGGCTTATTCCGTCTGGTGGCTTTTCTGGCCCCGCTCCTCATACGACAGCCGGTAGGCGATGTAGTACTTGTTGATGTTCGCCACGTAGTCCACCACCTGCCGGCCCACCTCTTCTGCAGCCACGGCCTCCACGTTGGCGAACCAGCGGTCAGGGTCGTAGCCGCGTTTGGCGGCTTTGGCGCGCAGATGAGCAATGCGGTTCGGCCCGGCGTTGTAGGCTGCCCAGGCAAAGTCCATGCGCACGTCGCCGGGTAGTTTTGCGTCGTTGAAATATTGTTCGCGCAGGTGGTGCATGTATTTGGCGCCGGCGTGGATGTTGCCGTCCAGCGCTGTGTAGTCGGGTATGGAAACTGGCGGGTTTTTGGCTGTGGAGGGCAGCAGCTGCATGACGCCCACGGCGCCAGCGCTGGAGCGTTTGGAGTTGTCCAGGCCGGACTCCTGGTAGCCCTGGGCTGCCAGTGCCAGCCAGTCTATATCGTACTGTTTTCCGTAGGTCTTAAATATGACCTCCATGCGCCGCAGTCTGCTGCGTCCGGAGTGTGTGGCCGGGTCGGTAATCCAGCGTGAATCTGTAAAGTAGCGTTTGAACAGGATGTTGCCCAGCAACGAACCTTTCTTGTTCTTGGCCAGAAACGTATTCAAACTTTTGAGCAGCTCCGGGCAATTTTTTCGCACCGCCCAGGCAATGTCGCCGCCTGCATGGATTGTTAGATCAGGCCGGACCACGATGTGGGGCAGGACGCCGGCCCAGGCGTCGGCAATGTGTTTGTCGGCCACGGTGTAGTCCAGCACCCCGGCGTTGACCATTTCCAGGATGTCCTCAGTGGTCATGCGGTTGTCAATTTTCACGATGGATATCGGGTCCAAACCTCGGGAAACAAGGTCCTTGCTCAGCTGGCCCAGGTGGTCCACATAGCTGGACCCGGCCCGCACGCTGACTTTTTTTCCGGCCAGGCTGTCGAGGGATTGCAGCCGCTCTGCGCCCTTGTGCTCCACCACCGTCTCGGCCACGTTTGTGATGTAAGGCGTGGTGAAATCGGCGGATTGGGAGCGCTCGGGGGTGATGGTCAGGCCGGCCGCGGCAATGTCCCCGTGACCCTGCTCTAGTTTATGGAACAGCGTGTCGAACGGGACAGGAATGTAGACAAGCTGTACCTTTTTCAGGGCGTTGGCTACGCCTTGGTTCAGGTGTTGTTCGTAGGCGTGGAGCAGCTCGTACTCAAAGCCGCGTGGCTGGCCGTTGTGTAGGAAAAAGTTTGTCTTGGAGTAGGAGGTGAGAACGCGGATGAATCGGCTTTTTCGCAGTTCTGGCAAGTCGCCGAAGCGGGGCTTTTCCGGCCGGGTAATGAGCAAGCGGGTTGCATTGTCCCCAGCCGTGGTTTCCGCGTCAGCCGCCCACGCAGCAACGCCCGCCAGCAGAATAAAGACGCCGGATGCGACGCGCCACAACATTGCAGCGGCGAGCTTTTGGTGTATGCTATTTACCCGGTTGCACATCTTGTGTGGTACGTCGCTGGCGGCGATGAACTACCCGCGCGGTTCGCCCCGGGCCTGCATGCGGTCGGCCAACTTGTGCAGCAGGGAGGCGGAAACTTTCAGCGCCTCGCGGGTGGCGTCTGTATCCACCAGGCGCCGGGCCACCCACATGCTCACGTAGACGCGGGCGTCCGGGGTCATGCGCTTGTCGTCAGCGCTGGGGGTCAGCCTGGCGGCCAGGTCGGCTTTGATTTTCTCACGCCTGCGGATGGCCTCGCCATAGGCCGCGCCGGCCTGGTCTTTGCGGTTCCGGGCTTCGTTGAAGAGCTGTTTGAGTTCGTCTGAGGCCACGCCGGCCTGCTCCACCTGTTCGCGGCGTTCTTCCTCCAGGGCCAGGGCCTGGATAAAGGCTTCGTTGGCCTGCAGCGTTTCCTGCACGGCGTTGCGGTAGTTTTCCACCCGCAGCCGCAGATCGTCCATTGCGGCGGCGCGAGCCAAGGTGTCGGCGAGGCCCCGGGCCCAGTCGGCGTTGACCAGGAGCATGCCGTTGATTTCCTCGCGGTTCATGGGCCGTGTCTGCACGGGCGAGGCTTCGATAAAGCTTTTTTCCATGCGCTGTCCCTGTTCCACCAGAGAGTCGATGAAGCGGTTGGCGTAGAGCGCGTACATAATGCGCAGAATCATAGGGGAGAGCACGTACTGGTAGACTTCCTCGCGAGCCTGCAGCAGGTCGCCGTTGGCCTGGGCCGGGGCGTCCAGGCCGGTCATGTCCGTGCCGTAGTGCATGTTCAGCTTCTTGACGCTAAGCGTGGTCAAGCCTCTGGAGCCGGCGTTGGGGTGCGTTCCAGGCGGGTAGTAATTATCGACAACAAAGCGGGCCAGGTCTGAGACGAAATTCCAGGTGATCACCTTGTCTTCTTCTGGCGCGCCAGAGGCTGTGGCGTTGCGGTTTACGGGGCCTTCCTGGTCAGTGACGCGGCCAGTGACACGGTCCGGGGACTGCTCTTCAGCCTGGCTTTGTCTGGCGTCATCGTCTGCGGCGGCTGTCTGTTGCCCTGTGCTTGCAGGTTGCTGTTCGTCCTCGGGGCGGGTGACTTCTGGGAAATCAGTCTGTCGTAAATTCTGTTGTTCAGCTTGTTGTTTAACCTGTTGATCCTTCTGTGAAGCCGTTTGTCCTGCTGGCTCCTGTCCGGGAAGGCCGGGTTGGGGCAAGGGCTCGGCTGTTTCGACGCCTTGTTCGCTGCTTGTCTGGCCCGATTGACCTGTTTGGCCCGGTTGACCTGTTTGGCCCGGTTGACCTGTCTGGCCCGATTGACCTGTTTGGCCCGTTTGACCCGGGAGTGGAGGTTGTTGCGCGGACTGTTGGCTTTGGGCAGTCGGAACCGGCGGCGGCGCAGGCTTGCTCTTCAGGGCGCCCACCAAGGCTTGCCAGTTCAATATGGCGACAGCAATCAAAACGCATGCGACAGCAAGGCTGACGAGAAGGACTTTTTGTTTTTTCATGTGCATCTACAGGTAAATGGTTGCATTGGGCAGCAAGCAGCATAGCGGGAAAATGCAAAGCCGGCAACCATCAGCCGAAGCACTGTTAGCCGTACTGTTTTCAATGACACATGAAAGTGACCGATGCTGCAGCGCGCGTAGGGCGCCGCCAGGGAGGCGGGAAATCAGGGCAGGTTGAGCTTGCCCAGGGTTTCGATGAGTTCCGCCCGGTCCACTGGCTTGGAAATGAAACCCAGTGGCTGGGCGTTGGGACCCAGGTTGCTCATATCTGCGAACTGCTTGATGGTGGTGATCATGATGATGGGGGTGCGGCTGGCCGCCCGCCCGTGGCTGTCCTCGGCTTCGCGCAGTGCCTTGACGGTCTGGTGGCCGTCCATGCCGGCCATGAGCACGTCAGTAATGACCAAGTTGAAAGGGTCGCCGGCCTGTATGGCTGCGTTGAACGCATCCAGCCCTTCGGCGCCGGAAGCGGCTTCCTCGCAGGGGCCGAAGTCTTCAATAACGCCGATGAGCACTTGCCGGCTGATGAAATCGTCGTCTATGACCAGGGTTTTCATACGGTTTCCCTTGGGTTTGCAGGGCTTAACGAAATGCGTTTACGCCAGATTTTATGAACGATACTTGACCGTTGTTACGATATCGTGTCATCCGGACACAGCATTATGCAACTTATTTGCAATGAGACTGGTCTTGCAGTCTGCAGACCAGATCCTGCAGCTCTTTGGCCATGGCGTTCAAGCCCTCGATCTCCTCCAAGGAGTGGGCCATGCCCTCGTCGGTTTGGGTGGATATTTCGCTGATCTCTTCCACGGCGGAGTTGATCTGCTCCGAAGAGGCGGACTGCTCCTCAGCTGCGGCGGCAATGGATTGGACTTGTTCTGCTGCAGAGGCCACTAGGTCCACGATGGCGGCAAAGGTCTTGCCGGATTCGTCGGCCAGGGCGGAAGCTTCTTCCACTGCCAGGGTTACTTGGTCCATGGACAGGGCGCTGGCCCGGGCGCCGGACTGGATGTTCTGGATAACCTGGGAGACGTCGCGGGTGGCGGTCATGGTTTTTTCGGCCAGCTTGCGGACCTCGTCCGCCACCACGGCGAAACCCCGGCCGGCGTCCCCGGCCCGGGCGGCTTCGATGGCTGCGTTCAGGGCCAGCAGGTTGGTCTGGTCGGCAATGTCGGATATGACGGACATGATGCGGCCGATGTCTTCCACCTGGCCGGACAAGGAGTCCATGTCCGTCTTCAGTCCGCCGGAAAGCGAGCTCACCTGCTCTATGGCGGAGACAGCCTTGGTGACGACCTTGGAGCCTTCGGCGGCGTTTTGCCGGGCTGTGTCCGCATCTGTGGCGGCCTGGCCGGTGGAGCGGGCCACCTCCATGACGGTGGCGTTCATTTGCTCCATGGCCGTGGCGGTCAGGGCGGCTCTGTCGCGCTGGGCCCGGGCGCCTTTGGCGGCTTGCTCCACCACCTGCGCCAGGTCGTCCACGGACCGTGAAACGCTCCGCACCACGGTCTCCAGGGTGGCGGCGGCTTCCTGTGCGCCCTTGGCCTTGGCCTCCTCGGCCTCGCGCTTGGCCTGTTCGGCTTCCTGCAGGGCTGTTTTCGCTTCCTCTGTCTTGTTTTTGGCTATTTCTGCGTTGCGCTGCACTTCGTCCAGCTTGGCCTGCAGGTTTTCCACCATGATGGTGATGGACCGTCGCAGCTTGTCCAGTTCCAGGCTCATGCGGCCTTCGGCAGAGCCGGAAAGGTCCCCTGCGGCCACCTTGCCGGCAAAATCGCGCAGCACAGCCAGTGGTTTGAGCAGTTGCATCCGCAAAAAGATCACGCTGGCGATGACCACTATGACCGCGCAGGCCCCGCCCAGGAACAATGCTGCCTGCCGCAGCAGCCGCACCGGGGCCAGGGCTTCGTGCGTCTCTATCTCTGCCAGCAGCGCCCACACCGTCTGGCCTATGGCCACAGGCATGTACGCCGCCAGCACCTCGTTGCCGGAAAAATCCAGTCCAGCGCCTATGCCGGACTCGCCGGCCAGAGCTTTGGCCACAAAGGGAGACTTCGCCTTGGCTTTGTCCGGTTTGGCAAAGGATCCGGCCACCCCGTGCAGCTGCGGGTCCTTGAAGGAGTCTGATCGCATCAGCCCGTCCGCGCCCACCAGGTAGGTCTCGCCGGTTTCGCCCATGCCGGCCCGCATGGTCATCAGGTCGTTGATTTCGGAAAGCGGCAGCCGCAAGGCGGCCACGCCCTGAATTTCGCCGGTGTGGCTGTACACCGGGGCTGCGAAATAGGCGGAAGGCTCGCCGTCCAGGGTCGGGCTGGGCGCCACGTCGGCAAAAACGGTTTCGCCCTGCATGGCCCGCTGCCAGGCCTGGCTCAGGTTGGTTTGGGCCAGCAATTCGCCGTGGGCCAGGTCCTGGCCCAGTTCGTTGCATCTGGCGTGGGCGTAGAGAACCTAGCCGTGGTCGCCTATGAGGTAGGCGTCCGGGAAGCCGAGTTTTTCCACAAAGGGGGCGAACGCCGGGGCCAGATAGTCCCGGTTGCCCACGTACTCTTCGTCTTCCAGGTCCAGGCGCTGGCCCTCGACCACGCCCAGGGTGGCGTCCCGAAGCATGGAGAGGGCGTTGTACACCTCTTTGCTGGCGGCGAACATCTCTGTTTCCAGCTTCCAGCGGCCCAGCAGGGCGTCCAGCCCGGCCTTTTTGGCTTCGCGCAGGGAGGCCAGCCTGTCGCTGGCCTGGCTCTCCAGCCCGTTTCCGGCGACATTCACGGCGTAAATGCCCATGCCGGCCAAAGGAGCCAAGCCAATCAACAGACAAAAACCGATCATTTGGGCCCGAAGACTCATATTTCCCCCTGCGGTGGTCATTGAACCGTCACGCTTTTGTAGCTTGGCTGGCATGCTGTTACAATTCCGTGACGACCGTCAAGGCAATCCTTGCGGTTGTGCAGGGCTTATGAGAAATTGTCACATATTACTGAAAGCACAAAATAGGCGCCATTTTGTTGCTCCAAGTAATGCAACGCCACAAACCAGGGGGCTCATATGCAGTATACATCCAGTCATCAATTGAGGTCGTCTGAAGACATTTCGTCTTTGGCCGGGTCGTTTGAGCACTGCCGGACTTTGCTGGCTGGCGTGGAAATGGGATTTTTCACAGCGGTGGAGCGGACAGGGGGAGGGTTGGCCAGCCTGGCCGCCGCTCTGGCTGCAGACGAGCGGGCTGTGGACCGGCTGGGCAACGCGCTCACTGTGTTGGGGTTGATGGAGAAAACTGCAGACGGTTTTGCCAACACAGAATTGGCCCAGCGCTATCTGGTTACAGATTCGCCCGAGTATATGGCCAGCCTAGAACACCAGGCCGGGCAATTCAAGCGCTGGGCGGCCCTGGACATGGCCGTGCGGCAAGGGACCCGGCCTGGGGACGAGACCCGGACCATGAAGGATTGGACCACGGAGCGTTTTGAACGGTTCATCGGCGCCATGCACTACCGGGCCAGCCGCACGGCGGATGACCTGGCTGCCCGGTTCGACCTGTCCGGGGTGAAGCGTTTGCTGGATGTGGGCGGCGGCTCAGGCGTGTACGCCATGGCCATGTCCCGGGCCAATCCCGGGTTGCAGGCGGACGTGTTCGAGCTGCCCCAGGTTGTTCCCTTGGTGGAGCGCTACACCGCTGCAGCCGGCATGCAAGACCGCGTGCGCGGCGTGGCCGGGGATTTTTTGAACGATCCACTGGGTGAAGGCTACGATTTCGTGTTTGTCTCGGCCATAGTGCATATGCTCTCGCCGGCGCAGAACGCGGAGTTGCTGGGCCGGGTTTGGGAGGCGTTGAGGCCGGGCGGCCGGACGGCTGTGCAGGATTTTATTATGAACCCGGACCGAACCAGCCCGGCCCGCGGAGCGTTCTTTGCTTTGAACATGTTGGTCTCTACCCAGGCGGGCGACGTGTATACCGAAGACGAGGTCCGCGGCTGGCTGGAGCAGTGTGGTTTTCAGGCTTTGCAGCGGGTGGATACTGGCCCGGCGACTGCGTCCATAGTGGGGCAGAAGCCCATGTAACAGCAAGTGAAAAAAGACTGCTGCATCATTCAGAAAGCAGGCTGATCAGCGCTCCATGAAAATGACGGTGAGGATGGCGGACATGATGCAGACCATGTAGAAGAAGACGTCGAATTTGGCGGCGCGCTGGTGGCGTTCGTTCAGTTCCACGCTGCGCCACTGAAAATCCTGCATCAGCCAGAACTCAATGGCTTCGTCGGTGCAGCCGCTGTCTTTTACCTCGCGCTTTAGGCTCTGGATGGAGTGTTCGTCAGCCCGGACTGCAGTCATGAGCGCGAAATAGCGGCGTATGACGTAGTACACGGGCACGATCACCCCGTATAAAGCGATGAGGACGTAGACGGTGGTTGTGGATATCATGCTCTTCCTTTGCGCACACAATGGCTGGGCGCAGTATGCCACAGTTTTTGGCTGGGGCAAGTTTTAATTAACAAGCACAGAATATCGTTAGTATTCTGCTCCCATAACTGGTTGACCCCGAGGCCGGCTCTCCGTATATACTGAATCTAGACCCTTTGTCGGATTTTTCTTTTTACGTAAAAAAATATCAGGAGGATATTACTATGCAAGAGCGCGCAGGTGCGACCACGTTTCAAGGTAATCCTTTGACTTTGTTGGGGCCGGCGCTGCAACCAGGAGACGCGGCGCCGGATTTTACGGCTTTGACCAATGACTTGCAGCCCAAGGGCTTGCAGGATTTCGCCGGCAAGGTGGTGATTCTAGCTTCTGTGCCTTCGCTGGACACCCCAGTGTGCGACGTGGAAACCCGCCGGTTCAACACGGAAGCAGCAGCGCTGGGCGATGAGGTAGTCATCGTGACCGTGAGCATGGACTTGCCTTTTGCCCAGGCGCGGTGGTGCGGAGCTGCAGGCGTGGACCAGGTGACGACGCTTTCAGACCACAAGGACGCGTCGTTCGGCGAAGCGTACGGTGTATTGATCAAAGAATTGCGGTTGCTGGCCCGGGCTGTGTTCGTGGTGGGCAAAGACGGCAAGCTGACACACGTTCAGATAGCGCCGGAAATGACAGAAGAACCGGACTACGGCGCCGCGCTGGCGGCTGCAAAGGCTGCAGCGTAAGGTAGAAGCAAACTCAGTGATTGCGTCAGGACTGGACGCGCTGACGGCACCCATGGCACAATCCGGAGAACTCCAGGCAGGCGCCTGTAATGGTGAAGCCGTGTGCGTTACATTGTTGCAGCGTTTCCCAGTCTGGCGCGTTCCATAGGTTGTCTGGCAACGAAGCCTCCACGTCGCCAACGCATCCGCAGACTTCGCAACGAACATGGTAGTGGGGGGCGGGATTGCCGTCAAAGCGCATTTGCCCGCCGGCGTGTTCCAGGCGGAGTATTTCTCCGCTTTCAGCCAGCAGGTCCAGATTGCGGTACACGGTGCCGAGGCTGACTTTGGGCAACCGTTTGCGGACCATATCGTACACTGCGTCCGCAGTGGGGTGGGAGGTCACTTTGCGCAGTTCTTCGAGGATCACTTTTCGCTGGGATGTCATGCGTCTCACGGGGGCGGTGGTCATATTGTCCTCCAAATGTGTAAGAACAATTCCTAATACGTTCCTTTTGCGTTGTCAATAGCGATGAACGTAAAATCCCTTCTAAAACTGTATGTTTTGGCGGAGGAGAGCAAAAAAATGCCGGCGGGAACCAGTCCCGCCGGCTCTGTATATGTCTGTCCTGCAAACTTTTGTAAACAGATACGCTAGCTCACGGCAATTCTCTTGGGCTGCGCTTTAGGGTCCTTGGGCAGGGTGATGGAGAGTACCCCGTCCTTGAACTCCGCCTTGGCTTTGTTGCTGTCTACCGCGGCGGGCAGGGTGATGGACCGCTGGAACGCTCCGTAGCTACGTTCAGTGCGCAGAATGCGTTCATTTTTGTCTTTTTCCGTATTCTCGGTTTTCTTTTCGCTTTTGATGGTTAACATGTTGCGTTCAATGGAGATGTCCACTTCCTTGGGGTCTAGGCCAGGCAGTTCCGCCGTCACGGTGACGGACTCGCTCGATTCCGTCACGTCCAAGGCCGGGACTAAGCGCGAGCCGGCTAGGTCTTGCCAGCCGCCAAACGGCGAGCGGAGCATCTCTTCGAACATAGCAGGAACCAGGCTCGGGAAATTGGTTTGGTTCGAAAACTCCGAGCCAACGTCTTGACGTTTTTTTACTGCCGGAAAGAAGCTTTCGAACATGGCTGTGTCCTCCTGTTTCAACAGTCTTTGCCTACCCGGCGGTGATTTCAATGCGCCGGGGCTGAGATTTCTCCGACTTGGGCAGGAAAAGGTTCAAGGCCCCGTCGTTCAATGTAGCCTCAATGCGGCTCTGGTCCACTGTGTCGGACAAGGTGAATGTCCGCCTGTATTCAGCGCCGCCAAATTCCATGTGCGCGTACTTTTCGGCGGATTCCTCACCGGGGTTGGCCGGATAGCCGGTTTTGGCGCTCAGGGTAAGTTCGTTTTCGTTCAGGTCGATATGCAGCGCTTCCCTGGTCACCCCCGGCAGATCCATCAGAATGTGGAAGCCGTCTTCCTGTTCAATGATATCTGTGGCCGGCCGGTGGCGCGGCAGTTCGCGTACAGCTGTTTCGTTGCTCATGGCGTCCTCCTTGTGTGCTAGGTGATGCTTATCTTGCGGGGTTTGGATTCTTCGGCTTTGGGCAGCACCACGGTGAGTAGTCCGTCCTTCAGCGTGGCTGAAACCTTGTCGCGGTCTACAGGCGTGTTGACCTTGACCACCCGCTGGAACACGCCGGTGGGCCGCTCCTGCCGGTAGTATTTTCCTTCCATGGGCTTGCGTTCGCCTTTGATGGACAAGCTTGAGTCCACCAGGGTGATGTCCACGTCCTCCATTTTTACGCCGGGCAGCTCTGCGCGTACATATACGTGGCCGTCGTCTTCGCTGATATTGATCAGCGGATAGGCTTCGCGCCGCTGGCTGATGGAAGAAGGGGTCCAGTAGGCGTTCAGCAGCCGGTCCATGTTTCTGTTCAAATCGTAAAATGGGCTGAAATCGATGACCATATCCGTCACCTCCTGTATGAAAGATAGTTGGTTCCGCCTTCGGTGATTCACGCAATACATAAGCAAACAAAACGAGCAGTCAACTGCTCAGGTCAATATTTTGACTAAATTTTTTGTAAGACAGCACTATAAAATGTATGAAGAAAAAGCTTAAAACGCAGTCCAATGGACGGACCATGCCCATGGACGGACCATGCCCTTTGCCAGGGCAACGCGAAATTGATACACATCCAACAAAGGAAAAACGCCATGGCCCTGATAAAATGTGTTGATTGCGGCAAGGAAATTTCTGAACACGCTCCGGCCTGCATTCATTGCGGCCGGCCCAAGGGCGCGCCTGAGGATGCGCCTCCGCCTCCGCCGCCTCCGCCTAAGAAAAGAGTGAAGCCTTTCATCGCCCTGCAGGTCACGGGCGGGCTGTGCCTGGCGGTAGGGCTGCTCAGCTTGCTTGCTGGCCGGTCGTCCACGGCTTTGCCATTGCTGGCCCTGGGACTCACCGCGGTGTTGACGGGGTCTGTGTGGTCTTGGCTCACAAAAGAATAAAGGAGCGCACATGAAAAGCTACCGCAAGGAACTGTGGTTCGAGGTTTCCTCCAGCCTAAATTTCCTGCCCCATGCCTGACAACGTCGGTTTCTGCGGCTTGCCATTGCAAAGGCGCAGCACAAATCGTGTCGGTAGCATAAATCGTTTGACCGATACTCGACGTTCTTCTAATGTTCCACATCTTCCACTTATTCTCCTGGGCTGCCCCTGGAACCGCTGGATATGGGCTGGCGCTCGTGGACGGCCTCGTCTCGCTGCTGAAGAAACGCGCGGCCGGCCGAACCATCTCCGGACTGAACGCATACGAGCAATGAGTCTGAAACGATGAGCAAGAAGAGCAAACGCACAGTGACGCCGAAACTGCGGTTTCCGGAGTTTCGGGGTAAGGGGGAGTGGGAGGAAGAAGTTGGCGAAGTGTTTAAGCTTACTCGGAGCGAAGTGCTTGCAATGCCGTTGGTCAAGAAAGAGCGGACAGAAGGCACCCCCTATCCGATATACTCCTCACAGACCAAAAACGTCGGGTTGGCAGGCTACTATTCGGAGTACCTGTATGAAGTCGCAATCACATGGACGACAGACGGCGCTAATGCGGGCGATGTGAATCATCGTCCCGAAAAATTCTTCTGCACAAATGTCTGTGGTGTACTAATCAGCGATAAGGGATTCGCAAACCCATGCACCGCAGCATTGATCAACAGCGTCTCCCGACAGCATGTCTCCTACGTTGGCAATCCTAAGCTTATGAACGGAGTGATGGCAAAGATTCGTGTCGCCTTCCCGTCGCCCGCCGAGCAGCCAAAAATCGCCGACGGCCTCTTCTCCCTCGACGACCAGATAGCCGCACAGGCTGAGAAGATTGACGCACTTAAGACCCACAAGCGCTGCCTGATGCAGCAGCTCTTCCTCACGCCGGAAGAGGCCTGACATCATGAACGGCCTAGTTCTGTACACTACCGAAGACGGCCGAAGCCAGATTCAATTGCGTGCTGACCAGAACACGGTCTGGCTGACGCAGTTGGAGATGGCAGAACTCTTCGACGCCACCAAGCAGAACATTTCCCTGCACCTGAAGAACATCTTCGCGGACGGGGAGTTGGATTCGAATTCAGTTGTCAAGGAATCCTTGACAACTGCCGCCGATGGCAAACGGTATAAGACA
>CAYTSA010000025.1:0-40040 GCA_964440345.1 uncultured Desulfovibrionaceae bacterium
GGGTCTCCCGGCTCAAGGAGCGGCTTCTGGAAACGCCGGTCCAGCTAAAGGTCAATTTCGGCCACACCCAGCTTTCCAGCCGGCAGCTGTGCAAACTGGAAGTTGGCGACGTCATACTGTTGGATACGGACACAGACGACCTGCTGCTGGCCGAGGTCCAGAACGTGCCTAAATTTTGGGGCTTGCCGGGCGTTGTCAAATCCAACCAAGCCTTTCAGGTCATCCGCGAAGAAGAGCCTAAAACCACCTGACTACGAATATCCGGCGCCGCTCCCGGAAACGGTCTTGCCTCCCCACAGCCTCCAGCCGGCCATGCCCCACACCAGGTTGGCGTGGTGGCCACAGCTGCGCATGCTGCGCCAAGCCGCCACTGGCGAGCGATGGCCGGTCATGCAGATGAACACCGTGGTCTTTCCGGCTACTTCGGGCAAAGCGCCGGGATTGTCCAGGACTTCCGGCATGTGTGCAGCGCCCGGGATGTGAAACCACCGGTACTCCCACCCCTGCCGCACGTCCACAAGCCGAACGCCTTCCGGGTCAGCGCGCAGCATGCGCTGCAGCTCCCACGGGAACAGGGCTTTCACGCCCAACAGCCGCCAGAAAGGGTCCCACAGCACTGCAAAGGCCAACAAAGCCAGCGCCGCAAACAACATCACGTCAAACATACAAAGCCACCAGCACCCCGGCAAAGAACACCACGGCCAGAATCCCGTTCATAGTGAAAAAGGCCAAATTGACCCGGCTCATGTCGTCTTCGGAAATCAACCGGTGCTCCAGTACAAGGATGGTGGATGACGCAGCCCAAACCATATAGTAGACGGGCGAAAGACCAGCAGCCCACCCCGCCAACACAAAGAACAACGCGGTATTTATATGGCAAAAGGCGGACACAACCAAAGCAGGACCTACGCCAAAACGGGCTGGAACAGAGTGCAGCGCGTGCTCCCGGTCGAACTCCACATCCTGGCACGCGTATAATATGTCGAACCCGGCCACCCAGAACAACACGCCCAGCCCAAAGAGCACAGCAGGCAAGGCCAACTCCGGCCTGGCGGCCATCCAACCGGCCAAAGGCGCCAACCCCAGAGCAGCGCCCAGCACAAAGTGGCACAGCCAGGTAAAGCGCTTGGTGTAGCTATAGAAGGCGCAGACAGCCAGCGCCGGACCGGACAAGGCCAGACATAAACTGTTTAAACCGGCGCAGGCCGCCACAAAGACTACGCCTGTGGCAACAAGAAAGACCATAGTTTGCCCGCTGGATATCTCCCCAGTCACCAGAGGCCTGTCCTGGGTGCGGGGGTTAAGACTGTCAAAACGTTTGTCAGCCAGCCTGTTGAAGGCCATGGCAAAAGACCGGATCATGACCATGGCCAGCGTAAGCAGCAGAAACACCCGCCAGCCCGGCCAGCCGCCAGCGGCCACAAACGCTCCGGTGTAGGCAAAGGGCAAGGCAAAAACGGAATGCTCTATCTTTACCATTCGCGCCAGCACGGCCACGGTAGAAATCACGCCAAACTCCTGTCTACAAAATTAGACAACCTGCAACGCGCCGGCTGCTGCGTCTTGTCCATTAAAAGTGGAGAATTCCACAAGCGCCATGTCCTGGGCGGTTATGCGCGCTGCATTCACGGTGTCGTAGTTGCGTAAAAGAATATTGATAACGTCCCTGTCCAGTGCGTTTTTAGCAGACATATCCAGCAGCACCCGCTCCACCTGGGATTTTGTCATGCCGGCCCGGTAGGGCCGGTCTTCGGTAATGGCCGTGAATACGTCGGCCACTGCCACTATCCGAGCGCCAGGACAAAGGTTTTTTTCTGAAAGTTTGTGCGGATACCCGCGACCGTCCAGCCGCTCATGGTGCGACGCAGCCCATTCCTTAATTATTTCCAGACCGGGCACGCCGCTCAGAATCTGGTCGCTATACTCTGCATGCGACCTGACCACGGCAAACTCTTCCTCGGTCAGCTGCGCAGGTTTTTCCAACAGCTCGCTAGGCACAGCCAGCTTGCCCAGGTCATGCAGATTGCCCGCCACCAACATGGTCTTACTCTCTTCCTCATTGCAGCCCGCCAGCCGGGACAACTCGGCTGCTGTGGCTGCTACTCCGCGCGAATGCGTAGCTGTAAACCTGCTCCGAAAATCGATGATGTGGGAAAACAAACGGGAAAAGGACAACATCTCATCCAGGCCAAGCATCCTTTCCTCGGGCCGTTCGTCCGCCATACTATGCAAATGCTTTCCCGGTTCGCGCACTTGTTGCAAAAAAACGTCGTCCTGGGCCAACTCTTCCAGGGCCTCTACATACGTGGAACGAAAAAAACCCGTTGGAACAGAGTGCAGCCGGTCCACTAACGTTTTCAGCTGCGGCCCCGGGTCCGGCAACACGCGCAGCAGCACGTCCACACGATCCGCCAGATTGATCAGATTCCCTTCCGGCGGCGCTTCCTCAGGGCCCATTGCCTGCATCCGGGACCATGGCGTATGATGATAACGAATGAGCCGGGCAACAACCGTAAAATCCTCAAAGGACCGGATAAGCCGGTAGCCGGCTTCTGCGTGGACAGAGCCGTCCGCCTCGAACTGCAGCGCGTCCAGCCGGCTGCGCAGGGAAAGGGCGCCTACGTCATGCATGAGGCCTGCAATGAGCACATCCGACTGCATCTGCGAATCCAACTCAAGGACCCCGGCAAGCTGCGCGGACACATACCCGACACGGTTGTGGTGGTTCACCACCGTTGGGCTGATCAAGTCCATGGCTTTTGACAAGCTGTGAACCATATCTATCAGTTTGACTTGCATTGGACCGCTATAGCATCAGGGACCGGGCAAGTGAAGAGCAATATTTTAGCTTTGACGCCACGATAGGAGTTAACACCTTGGCATCCATGGACTACAGCAAGAATTACACCCTGCAAGTAGAGAAACCTGCTTCGGGCGGCCAGGGCGTGGCCAGACATGAGGGAATGGCCGTCTTTGTGCAGGGCGGACTTCCTGGCGACCTTGTGGAAGCCAGGATGACAAACTTTTCCAAACGGTTCGCCAACGCGGTTGTAGTGCGGGTCATCGAGCCGTCTTCCCAGCGCATAGTCCCTGCGTGCCCCCACGCTCCCGCCCTGGCGCCAGACCCGGACAGCTGCGGAGGGTGCCCGTGGATGGAGCTGGACTACGGCGCCCAGCTCCATTGGAAACGGATTCTGGTCCAGGACGCCTTGGAGAGGGTGGGCAAATTTTCCCACATCCAGGCAGAACCTGTGCTTCCTTCTCCCAAGACGCAGTGGTTCCGCAATAAAATGGAATTCGCTTTCAGTCCGGGGGCGCCGACGCTCCTGGGTTTGCGCCAACGCGGCTCCCACGGTGTTTTGGACATCCAGACCTGCCTACTGCAGACGCCTGAAACCATAGGCATTATCACAGCTGCGCGGGATTATTGCCGGGCCGGCCAGACGGCGGCCTACGATCCAAGCTCCCGCCAGGGCCTGTGGCGGCATCTGGTGGTCCGCTCCAATGAACAGAACGAACATCTGGTCCAGATACTCGTTGCCACGGATAAGAACCAGGCCGGGCTTGCCCAGGGGCTGGCGGAGACGCTGCTGGGCCGGCCAGAAGTGGTTGGCGCGGTTGTTGATCTGCGGCGGGCGCCGGAAATGATAGCCCAGGGAGAAACGCGCGCCCTGAGCCTGGGCAAGGCGAGGCTCACGGAAGAATTGGACGGCGTGCAATACGCCATTTCGCCGCAAGCCTTTTTTCAGACCAACACCCGGGCTGCAGAGCTGCTTTACGGCCTTGTCCGTGGCATGGCCGGGCTCACTGGCGGCGAAACCGTGTGGGACCTGTATTGCGGCAATGGCGGCATATCTTTGTTTTTGGCCCGTTACGCCGCTTCAGTTCTGGGCTTGGAGGCAAATTCCCTGGCAGTCAAGGACGCCGCGCTGAACGCCCAAGCCAACGGTCTGGACCATTGCCGCTTCATGACTGTGAATCTGAATAAAGGGTTGCCCAGGCTTTCCGGCTGTCCAGACGTGCTGGTCACAGACCCTCCCCGGGCCGGCATGTCCAAGCGGTTGGCGCAGGACATCCTGCGGCTGGGACCGCGGCGCATTGTGTCTGTCTCCTGCGACCCTGCCACTCACGCCAGGGACCTGGCCTTGCTGGCCAAGGAGTACCGACTGCTGCGGGTGCAGCCTGTGGATATGTTTCCGCACACGCCCCACGTGGAGTCGGCGGCCTTGCTGGAACGCCGATAGTTCTGCAAAGTATGTGCAGATGATTACATTTTTGTTACTCCTGGACTGAGTGGTTGCCAGGGGAAAGCGCATTGACTATCCAAGTACGGGACAGGAGAGTAGTATGGGAAATTCCTGGCATGAAATGTTGGACGAAGCCGCCGCGCTGTGGCGGGAATCCCGCTGCGCCATTGCGCTGACCGGGGCGGGAATCTCCGTACCCAGCGGCATCCCGGATTTCCGCAGCCCGGAGGGGCTATGGGCCAAATACGACCCGAACCGGGTGGCGTCCATCCAGGCGTTGCGCCGCAGGCCCGGCGAAGTATGGGCCTTTCTCAAGGAAGCCGTGCTCACATTCAGTCAGGCAGCGCCAAATCCGGCGCACCTTGCCCTGGCCCGGCTGGAGGCGGCAGGCAAGCTCGAAGGCATAATCACCCAGAATATAGACGGGCTACACCAGAAAGCTGGCTCGGCAAATGTCGTAGAATTTCATGGCGCGGCCCGGCGGTTTTACTGCATGGGCTGCAAGCAGGACTATGACCCCGCGCTGGTGGAAGGCTTGACGGATTCTGAATTGCCCTGGACCTGCGAACGGTGCGGCGCGGTCATCCGCCCGGATTTTGTTTTTTTTGGCGAACACATCCCTGGCCCGGCCCTGGCCGCCAGTTTGAGCCTGGCCCAAAAGGCGGACCTGGCTGTCATTGTGGGCACATCCGGGGCGGTGGCGCCGGCCAACACCTTGTCGCACCAGGTCAAAGGCCATGGCGGCAAAGTGTTGGAGATCAATCTGGGCAAGAGCGAGTTCGGCTCCATGCCAGACGCAGTTCTACACGGCCCGGCGGAAGAAATTCTTCCGGCGCTGGCAGATTACATATTGACAAGGGCCGACGAACCCCGCTTGGAAAGCACGTGAAATTCAGGTACCCTTCGCCGCAGCCGCTGGCATTGCGTCAGAGGATACTGTGTCGCGCAGAAAAGAAAACCATACCAACATGATAACGGAGTGAGCGCAGATGCCGCAGTTGGGATTCTGGGAAATGATCGCCCAAGCCACGGTGGTGGTCCAGGCCGTGCTTGCATTGCTTGTGGGCATGTCGCTGGCCAGTTGGTCCATCATCTTCTACAAACTCCTGGCCATTCGCAAGGCCAAAGCAAAGGCCGCCACTGACCTGGAAACATTTCAAGAAGCCAAAGACCTGCGCGCCGCCGTACGGTCCATTGGCCGGGCAAAGGTGTCGCCCACGTACCGCATGGCCGCTCTGGGCGTGGACGAACTGAACCGGCTGGAGGAGAGCGGCTCGTCAACATGTGAAATGGCCATCGTCATGGACAACCTGCAGCGTGCGCTGACCATCGGCGCTGGCGAACAGCTTTCCAAGCTGGCGGCGTCGCTCTCTTTTCTGGCCACCTGCGCCAACGCCGCGCCGTTCATTGGCTTATTCGGCACCGTGTGGGGCATCATGCACTCCTTCCACTCCATCGGACAGATGAAAACCGCCAGCCTGGCTGTGGTGGCCCCTGGCATTTCCGAAGCCCTGGTGGCAACCGCCATAGGCTTGGCCGTGGCTATCCCTGCAACAATTTTCTATAACTATTTCCAAGGACTGCTCTCTGAAGTGGAAACCGTTCTCAGTAACTTTTCTGCTGCGTTTCTGAACCGGGTGCAGCGCGAGTTGCCAGGCCTGGACGGCGCCAGAACGAAAAAAGACATCCGCAAGACCACCATGAAGCCCCAGGGAGAAGAAGACTAGATGGGCGCCTCCATGCCAGGCAAAAACGGCCTGTTGGCTGAAATCAACGTAACGCCCTTTGTGGACGTCATGCTTGTGCTGTTGATCATTTTTATGGTCACGGCGCCGCTGCTCACCCAGGGGCTGGAAGTGGACTTGCCGCAGACCAGAACGGTAGAAGCGCTGCCTACAGACAGCGACCACCTGGTGCTGACCATCAAGAAAGACGGCTCCATGTTTCTGGACGAATACCCGGTGACCCTGGACTCCATGGCCGCGCAACTGCAACGGCTGGTCAAAGAGCAGAACAAGTCCCTGTTTCTGCAGGCGGACTCTGCAGTGGCCTACGGCGTGGTGGTGCGGGCCATGGGCGAAATAAAAGGCGCCGGCATTGACAAGCTGGGAGTGGTGGCGGAAAGCCCGGACCTGGACGAGGACGCCAAAGCTTCTAAGGACGCAAAAGCTCCTGACGGGTCAAACAACAGCCCGGACAACAACCCGGACAACAACCCCGAGACGGACAAACAAGGCGCCTCGTGACAAAGACGCGCAGCATACTATGCGCCCTCTAAGCTTTTTTCTTTCCCTTCTCGTGCACGCCATGCTGGCGGTTGCCGCCTTTTACATGGCCCACGCCGCGCCTACGCGGGTAGACCTGAGCGCCCCTGTCTACCACGTGGACTTGGTGACCCTGAAGCCGGCCGCTACGCCCGAGCCCGTCAAGGACGCCACGGTCTCTGCGCCGCCCGAACCTGAACCGGAGCCAGAACCTGAACCGGAGCCAGAACCTGAACCGGAGCCAGAACCTGAACCTGAACCTGAACCGAAGCCTGAACCGGTTGCCCCTCAACCTTCCAAACCAGAACCTGTGCGGGTGGCGCACAATGACGCCAAACCCCTGGTCAAGCCGGATGCGCCGGCTGCTCCGCCCAAAAAGCCAGCAAAGCCAGCAGCCAAACCGGAAGAAAAAAAAGTCAGCCCCAAGAAAACGCTGCAAAACGCTGCTGAAGAACCGGTCAAACCCCAAAAACCGTCCAAACCAGAGCCTTCGCCGCAGCAGTTGCTCGACCAAGCCTTGAATAGCGCAAAACAAACAGCCAAAAATAAAGAGCGGGACGACCGCAGCGATCTGCAACGCGAACTGGCGGCTTTGCGCAGCGACGTGAAAAAGAAGCAACAGCAGGCTGGGGGCGAAGAAGGCCCAGCCAATGGCGGCTTGCCCCCGGGGACCAGCCTGGTGGAGGTCTACACTGGCATGGTGGCGCAAATCATCAAGCAGAACTGGACCTATCCAAATGTCGGCGGCCGGGACATTCTCTCCGCCGCAGTGCGGTTGCACATGGACAAAAGCGGGCGAATTCTTGATTATGCTCTGGAACGCTCCTCCGGCCGCCCAGACTTTGACGCTTCTGCGCTCAAAGCCGTGGCCGTCACCAAGGAGCTGCCTGCGCCGCCCACTGTTGAGATGGAAATGATCGTCATCAACTTTAACCAACAGGAACTCTATTAATGACGACCAGTGTAACGCTACGCAATGCATGTCTTGTATTGGCGACGATTGTAACGCTTTTTGCCGCCGGCCCAGCCCGGGCGGAAGTGAACATCGACATTTTCGGTCCAGGGCAAACCCGTCTGAAGCTCTCCGTGGCCGAGCCTTTGCGCAGACCAGCTCAGGACGCTCTGCCCCCCCAGGCCGCAGAGTTGAGCCAGCTGTTGCAAACTAACATCAACTTTTTGCCCTTTTTTGAGCGCGTGCCGGACGAGGCCATTCTGGGCGGAACCACACTTGACGGATTTCAACTGCCGGACGTGGACCTCAAGCGCTTCCAACTAGCCGGGGCGGACCTGCTGCTGACTACCGGCTGGGTGGGCCCTGAGACTGTGGAGTTGCGGGTCTATGAGGTCTTTACCGGCTCCATAGTGGTGGGCAAAGCTTACCCAAAGGCCAAGGGCGACGCTTTGCCTGTGGTGGCGGACAAATTCTGCGCAGCCCTCATGGAAAAACTGACAGGCCACGGGGACTTTTTCCGTTCGGCTATGGCCTTTGTCAAACGCGATGGAGAGAGCTTAAGTAAAAACATATGGACGGTAAGTCCCACTGGCTCAAATCTACAACAGATTACCCAGCAGGATGGCATTTGCCTGTCCCCGGACTGGTCTGTGGACGGCCGCTACATCGTATTCAGCCACATTGGCGACCGGTACCACTCGCTGGGCATATGGGACAGGTTGAGCGGACGAGTGCGGACAGTCAAGTTCCCGGGCAACACCATCATCGGCCCCACATTTACCCCAGACAACAAAATCGCCGTGGGCATGGCCATGGCCGGCAACCCTGATATCTACCTGATCAACCACATGTTTAAAAAGGAAAAACCTTTGGTGGACAACTGGGCCATCGACGTTTCGCCCAGCCTTTCTGACGACGGAACAAAGATGGCCTTTGTTTCCAGCCGGCTGGGCAATCCGCACATTTTTCTCAAAGACATGGACACCAACGAAACCCGCCGCGTCACAACAGCCGGCTCGTACAACACCCACCCGTCCATCAGCCCTGACGGCTCGCTGGTCGTCTTTACCCGCATGACTGGAGACGGGCACAGAATATTTTTGCACGACTTGAAATCCGGCCTGGAGAGGCAGCTGACCTTTGGCCCTGGCAGCGACGAGGAGCCGTCTTTCGCTCCGGACGGTTATTTTCTTGCATTCACCTCTAACAGGTCTGGGAATAAACAGATTTATTTGACTACCCGGCATGGCGACCCTGCCAAACTTGTACCCACAGGACCTGGCGATGCAGAATTTCCCGCCTGGGGCCGCGACCCGGGCAAGCAATAAGCGGCAAGGGCTCAACCCGCCAGAAACGCGGGAGTCTTGACAATATCCAAGCATCACGGATAGCATAGACTCGATTTTCACCTCATGGAGCTTGCCCTCCATGGGCAGGAGAGTGCCAGCCGGCCAGGTAAGGCCGGATAGCACTCAGATCATGCAAACAGAGCTTGAGGAGGAAGGTATGAAATACGTTTGGCTGCGTCTGATAGTCTTGGCCATGCTGGTTCTGGCGCTGGGCGCCGTTGGGTGCGCCAAGAAGCAGGTGGCGCAAACTCCGGAAGCTGCCGGCGCAGATACGCCTGCCGTCAGCGGGTCTGAAACCACTGGGATGACCACAACTGATTCCGCCACTGTGGATGAGCTTGCCGCCCAGGAGAAGCAGCTTGCCGAGGCAAAGCAAATCATCATGACGGAAAAAATCTTTTTTGATTTTGATAAATATGACCTCAAAGACAGCTCCCGCGACATGCTCAAGCGCAAGGCTGAAGCTCTGAAGAAGCATAAAAACCTGCGCATACTTATTGAAGGCCACTGCGATGAACGCGGCACTCAAGAATACAACCTGGCCTTGGGCGAACGACGCGCCCGCGCTGCGTACGAATTCCTCATCCTGCTAGGCGTCAACCCCAGCCAGCTGGAAATGGTGAGCTTTGGTGAAGAAAAACCTGCTGTTAAAGGCAGCACTGAAGCCGCCTGGGCCAAAAACCGGCGCTGTGAGTTCCGCGTTCTGTAACTTTCAATCGTTGACAGCGGATGCTGACAACTCCACTCAGCTTCTCTGCGCCGGAGGCCTCGCCTCCGGCGCTTTTTACGTTTATGCGGCTGCATTCCTTTGACTGGCTTTTATATCTGAGGTATGTGTTCATGTAACGTTTTTCACGAGAAGGAAGCCGCATGGCACACCAAACTTTTACTTCTCCGGCCAACTCCGAAGCATATATCTCTCCGCAATGGCTTGCGGATTTTCTTGAACACGTCCCGGCTCTGGCGTTCATTAAAGATGTCGATGGGCGGTATATCTATGTAAACCCATACTATCTCAGCACGCTGCAAGTATCTCTGGATCACTGGCTGGGCCGCAAAGACGAAGACCTATGGAAGCCTGACATCGCCGCAGCTCTTGTGAAAAATGACAAAATAGTTTTTGATTCCGGCTCGCCCATAATGTTTACTGAACGGGTTGTCTCACCTGTTACTGGTCTCGCCATGGTCCACATGGTGTCCAAGTTCCCTTTGTACAAAGACGGTCATGTGGTCGCCCTGGGCGGCATTGCCTTGGACATTACCGAACAAAAACGCGTGGAACAGGCGCTGCGGGACAGCGAGGAACGCTACCGCATTATTGCAGAATACACCTACGACTGGGAAACCTGGGTTGACCCGCACGGCAAAACCATTTTCGTCTCCCCTTCTGCCACAAGAATTACAGGCTATCCACGAGAAAAATTTGAAGAAGACGCTGAATTTGTCAAGCGCGTCATGCATCCTGACGACATCCCCTTGTGGGAAAAGCACAAAGAGCGGCTAGAAGGCGGCCTGCCTGTCGGCTCTATTGACTTTCGCGTTGTTACCCCTCCAGGCCAGGTACGGTGGCTGGCGTACAACTGCCAGCGGGTGTTTGACGACAACGGGGCCGATCTGGGCTTTCGCGCCAGCGCGCGGGACATCACAGACCGAAAGGTGGTGGAGTCGCAACTACGGCATCAGGCCCTGCACGATCCGCTAACCAACCTGCCCAATCGCACCTTGTGCCTGGACCGCATCAGCCAGGCCTTGGAGCGCTCCAAAAGGCGCGACAACTACCACTACGGGGTCATCTTTCTGGATGTAGACCGATTCAAGATAGTTAACGACTCTCTGGGACACACCATCGGCGACAAGCTGCTTATTGGCGTGGGGCAGCGGCTGATGGCCTGCGTGCGCAGCCTGGACACTGTTGCCCGCCTTGGCGGCGACGAGTTCGTGGTGCTGCTCGAAGAAGTGGGCTCCGTGCGCGAAGCCATCCGTATCGCCCGGCGCATTCGCGCGGAGATTGCCGAGCCGTTCAGCCTGCACGGGCATACCTTGCACATCACAGCGTCCATGGGGGTCGTGCTCAGCCCAGCCTTGTATGAACGGGCCGAAGACATGCTGCGCAACGCAAACATCGCCATGCACCGGGCCAAGGACCTTGGCCGTAACCGGCTGAAGGTGTTCAACACCCGCATGCTGGAAGAAGCAGTAAAGCTCATGGACATGGAAACAGACCTGCGCAAGGCCCTCTCCCAAGGCCACATCCACATTGAGTACCAGCCTATTGTCGCCCTGGACAAATCTACAGTGATGGGATTCGAAGCTCTTGCCAGATGGAACCACCCGGAAAAGGGCAACATATCTCCTGCTGAGTTCATTCCTGTGGCTGAAGATTCCGGGCTGATCATTCCCCTGGGCGCCAAAATTATGGAGCAGGCCTGCCAGGCCATGGCCCAGTGGCGCGCGGAAATGGAGCACATGCGCACCATGTTTATATCCGTCAACGTCTCCGCCCGGCAGTTGGGGAGCTCGGAATTTGTGGACACAGTGCAAAACATCCTCAAATCGACCGGCATGGATCCTGCCTCCCTTAAGCTGGAAATCACTGAAAGCGTTATCATGGACAACCCGGAAGTGGCCCTTATCACGCTACGCAGGCTCAAGGAGCTGGGCGTTAAGCTCTGTGTCGATGATTTTGGCACTGGCTATTCATCGCTGTCATATCTCCAACGCTTCCCCATAGATACACTCAAGGTGGACCAGTCCTTTGTCAGCCGCATGGCCGAGGACAGCGAAAATCTGGAAATTGTCCGGGCTGTCATTGCATTGGCGCACAGTCTGGGGCTGGACGTAGTTGCTGAAGGCGTGGAGCTGCACGATCAGTGGGATTTGCTCAGCGACCTGCAGTGCGAAAGCGGACAGGGCTACCTCTTTTCCAGACCCCTCAATCCTGCTCAAGCCTTGCACGTCAAGCTGGAAAAACGCAAGTAACGCCTCCCCTCTGGCTTTTCATTTTTGGAACGGCATTTGCTTCTTCTTGATTACCGCGTGGAATATCCGACGCGGCAAGGAGAAAAGCTATGCGAAACCTGAAATGCGAAGTGTGCGGCAAGCGTATTGGCCGGCTGGATTTATACATGCATCACGAGGACGGCGTGGTCTGCTCTGACTGCATGATAGAACGCAACTACTTTCTCATGGATTCAGCACCGCCTGAGACATGCATCCGGCGCAAGCAGCTGCGTAAGTCCGCCCAGAATTCAGCCAGTCCCGGTTTGCTGCAGCTGTCCCTGCCTTTTATGGGCGAATAGAGTTTCTTGGCTTTGAGAAAACGTAGGCGCTCCCATGCGCCAGTGCATCATAGCACCAGAAACGAGGCTGACCCCTTGGCCGCCGTTACATCGTCCGGGCCGGCCAGCACCCGGCCCTCAACGGACATGATCCGGCCGCCGGCTTTTTCCACCCAGGCCTCGGCCCGAACCCGGACGCCCTGCTGCACAGACCTGAAATAGCGAACGTTCAAGTCCACCGTAGTGGTCGACTGCCCCTCATGCAAGCGAGCCAGCACAGCGTACGCCATGGCTTCGTCCAGCAGCGCAGCGGTTATCCCCCCAGCCAGCAGCTTGACGCCCTGCAACAACCGCGGCTCTGCCGTACACGACACCACGGCCCGCTCTGCAGATATTTCCTCGGCCTTGGCGCCCAGGTGCGTTAGAAGAGCGTTCACTGTTTGCTCCGGCTCCAGCAATTGCCGGATATACTCCTGCGGAGACAGCACGCTCATTCCCCCAATCCTGCGCCTGGCTGCATGACCTGGCCAGTGAGGCGCGTCTCGTAGCCGCCAAGGCCCTGTATGCGCTCTGCGGTTTCAGGTTTGCGGATGGTCTCCAGCAACAACAGAATACGCTCCTGCTCAGCGAACCGGACAGGAATGACCAAGTCGTAACGTTCCTTGGCCAGGGGCGCAAAATCCAGCCCCAGAGCTTTAGCAGCAGCATAGATGCCCAGGCCGGCGTCGGCGGTTCCGGTCAACACGTTGGCGGCCACAGCCATGTGGGTGAACTCTTCCTTGCCGTAGCCGTTGACCGCGTCCGGCGAAATGCCTGCCTGTTTCAAATGATAGTCCAAAAGGATGCGCGTCCCGGCGCCTCTCTGTCGATTGACAAACCGCACGTCTTCCCTGGACAAATCATTCACGGACGTGACGCCAAGGGGGTTGCCAGGGGCCACGATAAGGCCCTGATGACGGACTGCCAGGTTCACCACGAACACCTCCGTGTCCGGCAGATACCTGGCAAGAAAAGGAAAGTTGTAATCTCCGGTTTCCGGATCAAACAAGTGCGCGCCGGCGATATGAGCAGAACCGTTGCGCAGCGCTGTCAAACCGCCCATGGAGCCGACATGGCTGGAAGCCAGCCGTATCGACGGCTCCAAGTCCATCAGTTCGTCAGCCAACACGTCTAGAATATTGTCGTGGCTACCCACAGCCACCAGGGTTGTGTCCAAAGTGCGCCTCGGCGCCAACAGCTCGGCCTCAATCATCTCCCCGGCTTCTATCCCTTCGCTAGCCGCCGGTATACGGACCACTGCCTGAGCCCGGCTCAGAGTGGTGATGTTGCCTGCGCCCCGATGGAGCGGCGTGGCCACGTAGCGGTCGTCTACCTTGCCCACGGAGAGCCGCAAGAATTCTTCCCGGCCCGGCTTGGAAGGCGACTTGCGGGACAGCTCCACCTGTAGCTTGGGCCGGCTTGCCGGCTCTTTGTGGGAAAGCCAGGCCAGCAGCGGCAGCAACAATTCTTCAGCACAGACCACCGCGCTGACTGGATACCCTGGCGCGCCAACCAAGAGTCTGCCGCGCGACTCGCCCAGCAATGAAGGCTTGCCCGGCATGGCCGCGACGCCATGCACCAGCACCCGGCCAACTTTTTCCATGACTTTGCGGGTGTAGTCCTTGGAGCCGGCGGAAGAACCTGCGCCTATCACCACCGCGTGGACGCCGCTGTCCAGCGCTGTTTTTACGGCGTCAGCCAAGGCGTCAACATCGTCCTTGACTGGAGGCGTCCGCTCAGGCAGATGCCCAGCCTGGCGAATGAGCGCCATAAGCACCTGGGAGTTTGACTCCACCACCTGCCCTGGTTTGGGCGTAGGCCGGGTGGTAAAATCCAACACCTCGTCGCCAGTGGGTATGATGGCCACTCGCAGCCGCTCCCACACAGGCGCGTCCCAAACGCCGCCGCCCAGCAGAGCGCCCACGTCATAGGCGGTGAATTCGTGATTGCGGGGAAACAGCAGTTCTGTGGCCACTATGTCCTCGCCGATGCGGCGAACGTACATCCAGGGAAACGCCGACGACTCAAGAGCTATTGTTGTCTCGTCAACCTGGTCTACGTTTTCGATCATGACCACAGCGTCCATGCCCTCGGGCAAGGGATTGCCTGTGTTGACCGGCTCGTAGCCGGTATGCAACTTCAGTTGCACCGGCCGTCCTTCCCGTGCGGCAAAGGTGTCTGCAGCCCTCACCGCCACGCCGTCCATGGCTGCAGAATGGAAGGTGGGCGAAGACAAGCGTGAATAGACAGGCTCGGCGCATACGCAGCCCGCAGCTTCATTCGCTGGAACGGTCTCTGTTTTGACCAGGCTCCGATCAAGCACAGCCTTGGCGGTCTCAAGCGCTTCAGACAAAGAAACAGTGGTCAAATAGACGTTTCGCTTGTGCTCAGCCACAACGAACTCCTGAAAGTAGAAAGAATGTGCGATCAGAGAAAAAGCAGGAGGGCTGCGGTGAACCCTCCTGCTGATGACTTACTTGGCGTAGCCCACCGCCCGGCGCTCGCGGATCACAGTGACCCTGATCTGTCCAGGATAAGTGAGATTATTTTCAATCTTTTCAGAGATGTCTTTGCACAGTATATACGTCCGGTCATCGTCCACGTTTTCGGAATTGACCATGACGCGGATTTCCCGGCCAGCTTGAATAGCGTAGGCCTTGGAAACGCCGTCGAAGCCTGTGGCGATACCTTCCAGCTCCTCCAATCGCTTCACGTAGTTTTCCAGCAGCTCCTTGCGTGCGCCAGGCCGGGCGCCGGACAGTGAGTCTGCCGCCTGCACCAGCACCGCCATGACTGTCGTGGGAGGCACGTCTTCGTGGTGGGCGGCCACAGCGTGGACTATGTCCTTGCTTTCATTATATTTTTTAGCCAAATCTGCGCCAATAAGAGCGTGAGGGCCTTCTATCTCGTGGTCCACTGCTTTGCCTATATCGTGAAGCAATCCAGCCCGTTTCGCCTGCTTGACGTTCAGGTTCAGTTCAGCAGCCATGACGCCGCATAGCGAGGCGACTTCCAAGGAGTGTTGCAGCACGTTTTGGGAAAAGCTGGTGCGGTATTGCAGCTGTCCAAGTAGCTTGACAATCTCAGGGTGGATGCCGTGCACGCCGGTGTCGAAGGTGGCTTGTTCGCCCACTTCCCGCAGCTTCACGTCGAGCTCCTGCTCCACTTTTTTAACGATGTCTTCAATACGCGCCGGGTGGATGCGGCCGTCGCTGATAAGCCGCTCCAGAGACATTTTCGCCACCTGCCGGCGCAAGGGGTTGTAAGCGGACAAAATAACGGTTTCCGGGGTGTCGTCGATAATCAGGTCAACGCCGGTGGCGGCTTCCAAAGCCCGGATGTTGCGGCCTTCGCGGCCAATGATCCGGCCTTTCATATCCTCGCTGGGCAGGGTGACAGCAGTGACGGTGTTTTCAGCTACAAAATCTCCAGCGTAGCGTTGGATAGCCGTGGCCAGGATTTCTTTGGCCTTGCGGTTGGCGTTTTCCTTGGCTTCGGTTTCAATCGTGCGGATCATTTTTGCAGCTTCGTGGCGGGTGCGCGATTCAATGTCAGCCAAAAGCTGCTCCCGCGCTTCATCAGCAGTCAGCCCAGATATATCTTGCAATTTTTGCGTTTGCTCCTGGATCAGGCTTTCCAGGCGCGCTTCTTGCTCTTCCAGCTCGCGTTCTTTTTTGGAGAGCTCCTTTTCCAGAGCGAGTACATCGCTCTCTTTTTGGGTTGCTTTTTCGAGCTTTTCTTCAAGCCGCTCTTCCTTCTCCAGCACCTTGCTTTCCCGGCGCTTAACTTCCTTCTCACGCTCCTTAAACTCCTGCTCCATTTCCTTTTTCTGGTTGAAAATCTCATCGTGCGCCTGGAGCGTGATTTCTTTTTTATGCGCCTGGGCCTCTTTTCTGGCTTCATCGACAATGCGTTTGGCCAGGTCTTTTGCGTCGTTCAGTTGTTTGGTTGCAAAAAAACGATGTAAAAAGTACCCCGCCAACGAACCGACGATGAGCCCTCCCAGCGAGAGAGCGAGAATGAGTAGATTGGACGACATGTGGATTCTCCTTTTATAATGAACAGGCTGTACCGACCTGTAAAATAGAGCGCTGCCTTGACAGCGCGGTACATCTTTTTTTCAGGAGACAGATGCACACAGCGGCATGGCGCTGTGTGGCGGCAGGAGATGCAACAGTTCGGATACGTGCAGTAAAGGCTGGCCAGCTATATGACGTACGCCGGAGCCCCATTCAGGCGGCAGGGTATAAGGACATCCCCAGGGAGCCGTGTTGCATGCTTTTTTGAACCATGCAAGGCATGGTGGGCTCCACTGGCGAACCTTCAGGCTCCCTGGCTTGCAGCCAGGTATGCACACGGGCCCGCTGAAGCGGCTCCCTGTTTTTTGATCGTTGGCTCAAAAAACAGCAGTGCAATCACGCACACCCCAGGGAAATTTGCATCAATACCTTTCACGCCTGTAGCAGAGGCTATGCCTCTTCTATTTTAGCCAGAAGTCCAAGCAGCTGCGATTCATGCTCGCTTACCTTCTGATTGCATTGTAACAGATCGTCAGCAAGTCCTAAAGCCACAAATGTGAGCAACTTCTCTTTGCTCAGCTGTCTTCCTGATGCGTCGAGTTGCCGAAACCGGTTCTCGACAAGTTTTTTTGCGTTCTCAACTCTGTGCTGATCCGCTTCAGCCTTGAACGAAACGTCCAAGCCCAACACCGTCAGACTGTGACTCGGCATCACGACTCCGATGTCGCGTCATGAATCTTGTTAAGCAGGGCGTCCACCCGGTTGAGAACAGCGCTTTTGGCGGCGCGTTCGCGCTCAAGCTCCTGCTTCAGGCGCGCGTTCTCTTCTTCCAGCAGCGACCGCCCACGACTTGCTTCGTCTTTGAGCCTTTTATTCTCCTCGCGCAACGAGGAAAGGCTCGACAAAACTTCGTCTATGCGTTGTTCCAGTTTTTCAACAAGCTCCATAATCTCTTCCTACAATTTACCACGCTGAAAATCAAGATCTACGCTTGCGGTCAAGGTTTTTTTGCCGGCCGCGGGCTATGGCCGTCTGCCCTGCCTCCACATTTTTGGTAATCACAGAACCAGCGCCTATCAAGGCACCAGCGCCAATCCGCACTGGCGCCACCAGCGCCGTGTTGCTGCCGACGAACACATTTTCGCCAATATCTGTCTTGTGTTTATTTTTGCCGTCGTAGTTGCACGTAATCGTTCCAGCGCCCACATTAGTTCCAGCGCCTATCTCTGCATCGCCAATATACGACAAATGACTGACTTTAACCCCTTCGTGCAAGACCGCCTTCTTGATCTCCACAAAATTCCCTACCCGGCAATTATTTTCCAGCACCGCGCCTGGCCGCAAACGCGCGTACGGTCCAGCCTGAGCAGACTCGCCCACAGTACACCCCTCCAAATGACTGAAAGGATGCACCACAGCGCCCTGCATCACTGTTGCGTCGCGCATCCAGACGTGGGATCGAATCTCTGCGTTTTGCGCTACGCAGGTGCGGCCGTACAATTCACAAGGCCCAGTGATGCTGGCGCCGGGCTCCAAGACCGCGTCCGGCCCTATGCGCACAACATCTGCCCCCCTGATAATGACGCCAGCCTCCATCCAGTTGGCGCACAGTGCATAACGCATCAGATCTTCAGCCTCAACAAGCTCTTGCGGCGTGTTCACGCCCATAAGCCGTTTATCATCTCCGCAACAGACAGCGCTTACGCGCAGCCTCCGTTCTGTTGCCAGATGGGCCAGGTCGGTCAGGTAGTATTCGCCGCTTGCGTTAGTGTTTTGCAGTAATTGGAGCATGGGCCCCACTGTGGCGGCGCGTAGACAATACACACCGGCGTTTACCTCGCCGGTGGGAGGACCGAAAATCTCCTGGTCGTAATCTTTGGCTTCGACAATGGCTATGCTGCCATCAGAGCTACGGACTACTCGGCCATATCCCCCGGGATCGCGCAGCGTAATGGACATGAAGGCGACGTCCGCCTGGGCGGTTATGGCGTCTTTAACAAACTTTTTCAGCTGCACAGCAGAGAGCAGCGGGGCGTCTCCGTTGACGACCAGAGCATACTCTACCCTAAGCTGTTCTATTTCCGGCCAGGCGCATTGCAGGGCGTGGCCGGTTCCCAACTGTTCTTCCTGCAGCACCCAACGGCCATTAAGCTCTGGAAAATGCGCGTATAATGCGTCAGCGCCATGCCCGGCCACAACAAAAAAGTGCTCTGAAGGTACAACCTGTTCAACTGCTTTCATGACATAGCTGAGCATCGGCTCACCCAGCAGCTGCTGCATCACCTTAGGCAACTTGCTGTGCATGCGCGTTCCTTTGCCAGCAGCAAGCACAATGGCCCCGAGTCGGCTTGACGTCATCGACTACTCCTTGTTCGGTCATTCTTCCTACGCCAAAATATACGTTCACTCCCCTATCTTTGTCCATGGGCAAACTGCTTTACCGCCAGACGCACCCAGAAAAAAAGAAAGCAGACCGTGACGGCCTGCTTTCTGGTAAGCTCTATGGCGCCCCCACAGGGGGATAAGGCTGCTAGCCAGCGGATTCGCGGGCGCGCATGCGGGCCATGGCCCGTTGCAGGGCAGCTTGAGCCCGGACGTATTCAAAGCGGTCTTTTTGCTCGGCAATACGCTGTTCTGCGCGTTCTTTAGCCTTTCGGGCGCGTTCCAGGTCGATCTCCTCAGCTTTTTCGGCAGATTCAGCCAGGATGGTGACCTTGTTGTTGGATACGTCGGCAAACCCGCCCGACAAGAAGACATAGTTATACTTGCCATTCTTCTTGTAATACAGGTTCCCTATGCGCAAAGCGCACAAAAACGGGATGTGGTCAGGCAGGACGCCGAACTCCCCTTCGTGGCCCGGCGCGCCGACGTATTCCACGTCAGTGCTGAGCACGAGCTTGTCTGGTGTGACGATGTCCAGTTGCAGAGACTTGTCCATCGAGGCCTCCTAGGCGTTTTGCTTGGACCGTTCCACAGCCTCGTTGATGTCGCCGACCATGTAGAAATCGCCTTCAGCCATGTCGTCATGCTTGCCGTCGAGGATGGCGCGGAAGCCCTTGATGGTGTCTTCCAGCTTGACGTAGCGGCCTGGGGTGCCGGTGAACTGTTCGGCAACGTGGAACGGCTGCGACAAGAAGCGCTGAATCTTCCGGGCGCGGGCGACGGTAAGTTTGTCTTCGTCGGACAGTTCGTCCATACCCAAAATGGCGATGATGTCCTGCAAGTCTTTGTACTTCTGCAGCACAGACTGCACTTCGCGGGCTGTTGAGTAGTGCTCGACGCCAAGGACGTTGGGGTCCAGGATACGGGAAGTGGAGTCGAGCGGGTCAACTGCAGGGTAGATGCCGAGCTCGGCGATCTGACGCGACAGCACGAGAGTACCGTCCAAGTGCGAGAAGGTCGTGGCCGGCGCAGGGTCAGTCAAGTCATCCGCAGGCACGTACACGGCCTGAACCGAAGTAATGGAGCCCTTGGTGGTCGAGGTAATGCGTTCCTGCAGGGCGCCAAGGTCAGTGCCGAGAGTGGGCTGGTACCCCACCGCGGAAGGCATGCGGCCGAGAAGCGCAGACACCTCAGAGCCGGCCTGGGTGAACCGGAAGATGTTGTCGATGAAGAGCAGCACGTCCTGGCCTTCTTCGTCGCGGAAGTATTCAGCAGAAGCCAGAGCAGTCAGGGCCACGCGGGCGCGGGCTCCCGGAGGTTCGTTCATCTGGCCGTAGATAAGGCCAGCCTTTTCCAGAACGCCAGCGTCTTTCATTTCGTGGTACAGGTCGTTTCCTTCACGGGTGCGCTCGCCCACGCCGGCGAACACAGAGATGCCGCCGTGCTGCTTGGCGATGTTGTTAATCATCTCCATGAGAATAACAGTCTTGCCCACGCCAGCGCCGCCGAACAGGCCCATCTTGCCTCCCTTGGGAAAAGGGATAAGCAGATCGATAACTTTGATGCCGGTTTCAAGCACTTCCACGCTTGTGGACTGTTCAGTGAACAAAGGAGCAGGGCGGTGAATAGGCAGAGTCTTTTCTGCTTCGATAGGCCCCAGTTCGTCCACCGGGCGGCCGACCACGTTCATGATCCGGCCCAGGGATTGTTTGCCCACCGGCACCTGGATGGGTTGGCCGGTGTCTTTGGCTTCCATCCCGCGCACCAAGCCTTCAGTGGCGTCCATAGCAATGGTTCGGACCACGTTGTCGCCCAGATGCTGAGCCACTTCGCAGATCAGGTCCGGGGCGTCTGTGTTGTTGGGGTTATTGATTTCCAGCGCATTGAAAATGTAGGGGAGTTTCCCGGGAGGGAACTCCACGTCCACAACTGCGCCGATGACCTGAACAATTTTACCGTGGATTTGTTCGCTCATGATCTCTCTGCTCCCTTCTTATCCTTTCAGCGCTTCAGCGCCGCCGACGATGTCCATCAGGTCCTTTGTGATGGCTGCCTGCCGGGTCTTATTGTATACGAGGTTGAGTTGCTCGACCATGTCGTCGCACGCCTTGGTGGCGTTGTCCATGGCGGACATACGCGCAGCGTGTTCGCTGGCGGATGTGTCCAGCAACCCGCGATACACCATCACCTTGATGAACCGCGGCAGCAATTCGGCCAAAAGCCCTTCAACGTCAGGCTCATAGATATATTCGCTGCCGGCCCCAGAAGAATCGCCTTCAGCAGGCGCTGATGCCTCTGTCTCAGCCTGGGCCAAAGGCAGCACAGGTTGTGTTCTTGGTATCTGTCTGGCTATACTGATAAATTCGCCAAACACCAGCAGGATTTCGTCGACTTCTTCGTTCAGGTAGGCGTTGATGACCTCCATGCCCAAGCTATTGCCCAGGCTGAAATCAAAACCGTTCATCACGTCTTTGTGCTCTGTGATGACTTCGAAGTTGGTTTTTCTCATGGCGGCGGCGCCTTTTTTGCCTACACACCAAAACTTGACCACTTTTCCTTCACCGGCCTTTTCATGGGCCAACCGTGTGGCTTGCTTGATCAAGTTGGCGTTAAAGCTGCCGCACAGACCTCGGTCTGAGGTTATAAGCAGAATACCGGTAGTTTTGACTTCTTCCCGTTTGGCCAAAAGCGGGTGAGCGTTTGCGTCAGCCTTGGAGGCGAGTTCGCCCAGCATTTCATAGAACTTGTCAGCGTAGGGCCGAAAACGCTCTATACGCTGTTGCGCGCCCCGCAGCTTGGCGGAAGCGACCATGTTCATGGCCTTGGTAATCTGCTTGGTCTTTTTGACCGCACCGATTTTACGTTGGACGTCTTTGAGCGAAGGCATAGTTTATTCCTCCTTCGCCTTAAGCCTGGAAGCCTTTCTTGAATTCCTCAATGGCGGCCCTCAGATTTTTTTCAATTTCTTCGTCAAGGACTTTTTTGTCCTTGATGGCGTTCAGCACTTCAGCCTTGGAGTTGCGCAGAAAATCGAGCAACTCGCTTTCGAACTTGCGGACGTGTTCGACTTCAACGTCGTCCATGTAGCCGCGGGTGGCGGAGAACATAGAGGCAACCTGCTCGTGGGTGGGCATGGGCTGATATTGAGGTTGCTTAAGCAGCTCCACAAGCCGGGCGCCACGGTTCAGCTTGGCCTGGGTCGCTTTGTCCAGGTCAGAACCGAACTGGGCGAAAGCAGCCAGTTCGCGGTACTGGGCCAAGTCCAGACGCATGGTCCCGGCCACCTGCTTCATAGCCTTGATTTGAGCAGCGCCGCCGACTCGGGAGACCGAGAGGCCGACGTTGATGGCGGGCCGGATGCCTGCCATGAACAGCGAGGGCTCCAAGTATACTTGCCCGTCGGTGATGGAGATAACGTTCGTCGGGATGTACGCAGAAACGTCGCCTGCCTGGGTTTCGATGATGGGCAGAGCAGTCAGGGAGCCGGCGCCCTTGGAGTCATTCAGCTTTGCTGCGCGCTCCAGCAAACGGGAGTGCAAGTAGAACACATCGCCGGGGAACGCTTCACGGCCAGGAGGACGCCGCAGCAGCAGGGACATCTGGCGGTAAGCAACAGCCTGCTTGGAAAGGTCGTCGTACACGATCAGCGCGTGCTGGCCGTTGTCGCGGTAAAATTCCGCCATGGTGCAGCCAGTGTAGGCAGAAATGAACTGCAGCGGAGCCGGCTCAGAAGCGGTGGACGAGATAATTGTGGTGTATTCCATGGCGCCGTGCTTTTCGAGCACGTCAGCAACCAAGGCCACGTTGGCTTTTTTCTGGCCGATGGCCACGTAAAAGCATTTCATGTCTGTTTCTTTCTGAGCCAGTATGGCGTCTACACAGACAGCAGTCTTGCCGACTTGGCGGTCGCCAATGATCAGTTCGCGCTGACCGCGGCCGATGGGCGTCATGGCGTCGATGGCCTTCAAGCCGGTAGTGCAAGGCTCATGGACAGACTTACGGGCAACGATGCCGGGAGCCTTCAATTCCACCGGGCGCAAAACATTGGACTCGACCGGGCCCTTGCCGTCAATGGGCTGGCCCAAAGGATCAAGCACGCGGCCGGAAACAGCTTCGCCCACAGGTACAGAGAATATCTGGCCTGTGCGCTTGACCGGGTCGCCTTCTTTGATGCCAGTGTCTGCGCCGAGCAAGGCCACGCCGACGTTGTCTTCTTCAAGGTTAAGCACCATGCCCATGACGCCTCCGGGAAACTCCAGCAGCTCCATGGCCATGGCGTTTTCAACGCCGTAGACACGGGCGATACCGTCACCGACATACAAGACGGTCCCGGTTTCGCTCATCTCTACGCGCTGCTCGTAGTTTTGAATCTGCTCCTCAATAATCTGGCTGATTTCTTCGGCTTTGATCTGCATGGCCTTATTCACCCCTCTTGATGTTTTCTTTCAAAATATTGAGCTGCGCCCGAAGGCTGGCGTCGAGCTCCTTGTCGCCTACGCGGAGTAGAGCGCCGCCCAGAATGTCCTCGTTTACGGCAAAGTCCAAGACCAGCCTCTGGCCGGCTTTCTGTTCCAGGCTGTTTTTGATCTCGTCCTGCTTGGCGGAAGGCAACTCCACCGCTGTGACAAGCTCTCCGCGGATAACGCCCTGTTCGACGTCCAGCAGTTCACTGAAAAACGCAGCCATCTCCGGCAGCATTCCCAGCCGCTCTTTGTCAGCAAGCAGATTAAGAAAATTCTGCATGATCTGGCTGAGGCCCAGTTGTCCCGCAAGTTTGGCCACCAGCGCTTTCTTCTCGTCGATCCCGAAGATGGGATTGCGGAAAATGCGCAGCAATTGCGGAGACTCTTCCAGTACGCTCGTGAAGGACGCCAGGTCGTTGCCATAGGCCTCCAATTCCGCCGCGCCTATTTCCTTGCCTACAGAAAAAAGAGCCCTGGCGTATCTGCGAGCTACGATGTTTCCGGTCAATTGAACACCACCTTTGTTAGATATTTATCGACGATCTTCTCATGTTCCTCTTGGGTGAGCTTTTCCTTGAGCACCTTCTCAGCTGCGTCAGTCACCAAGTCAGCCATCTCAGCGCGGATGGCGTCAACTGCATTTTTGGCTTCCAGCTGGGCGCTGTTTTTGGCTTGCTCCCGGACTTGCTCTGCAGTTTTGTGCGCGTCTTCAATGATGGATTCTTTGAGGCGTTCGCCCTGCTCTTTGGCGTCTGCAAGAATCTTGGCCCGCTCTTCTTCCAGATTGGCAATGGACTTTTCCACGTCCGCGAGCTTTTGCTGGGCCTCCTGCTTGCGGCGCTGCAGGTCGTTCAGTTCATTTTCAATGTGGTAGCGGCGGGACCGGAAGAAATCTGCGATCTTTTTTCCGGCGAATTTCCAGATAATGGCGATGAAGATGATGAAGTTCACCACCCGGAAGGCAAAATCCTTCCAATTGTAATGATGTTCTCCCTCTGCTCCGTGACCGTCCGTCGCAGCCCACGCGGCTGCAGCAAACGCCAGAAGACAGAGCGCAGATGCGAGTATCTTAAGCGCTTTCAAGATGAATCCCTCCTCCGTGCCAAAAAGTGTTAACCCAGAACCCTGTCAGCGGCTTTCTGCGCCAGCTGGTCCACTTGCCCTTTCAACCCGGCAAGAGCGCTGTCCACTTGCTCTGCAACTTCCTTGCGGGCTTCTTGCATTGTCTTTTGCGCGTCGGCGCTCGCCTCCGCCATGATGCTCTTCTCCTGCTGCTCGCCCTCTTCCTTCTTGGCGTTGCGCTCAGCAGTGGCGTTGGCCCTGGCTTCCACCAGCGCGTGCTCATAGTTCTTAATTTTTGCTTCAGCGTCTTCAGAAAAGCGCTCGGCTTCGCTGAGGGCTTGAGCCATGGTGTCCGCCCGCTTTTTGATGATCTCGCGGATAGGCTTGACCAGAATGGCGTTAAGAACGAACAGCGTGATCATAAAGTTGATCAGTTGAATGACAAAGCTGATGTTAAGATCGATCATCGAAGCCCCCGAAAGTGTAATTGTGATTTTTTGATCAAAGTAAGAGCGGCATTAGCTGATTTCTGAACAACTGTCAAAACCTTTTTCCCGCCAGGGATTTGAGCTTTCAAGCCGTCATGCCTTCTCTGTCTGGCCGTCAGAAGACTCAAAAGCCCCAAGGGTTAAGGTCTTGTCGGACTCAACCTCAGGCTCTTTTACGGGCTTGCGTTCAGGCTTGCGGGAAAAAAAAGACGAAGACGACTGACTTTTCCCAGAGCCCTCTGTCTTCTTGGGCTCAGACGACGCGGACTGCATGGTCACCTGGCCCTCAACCTTGGCCCCTTCCTCTATCACCAGCACAGGCGTGGACAAGCTGCCTACCAAATTTGCCGTCTTGTGCAGCACCACCTTTTGCTCAGCGAAAATACGGCCGTCAATGTTGCCAGACAAAATGAGCTGGCCCACCTGAACATCGCCGTCCACCCTTGCATCCTTGCCCACAATAAGCGTCCCCTCGGACTTTATCTCGCCGGTAAACATGCCGTCTATGCGCACAGAACCTTGAAAATTCAAGTTCCCTTCGTACGTCGTGCCTGCGCCAAGAAATGCATTGATCTCGTCTTTGGCCATCTAGCCTGCTCCTTACGCGTCTGCTTGTCGTCCCGTCTGCACGCGTGCAGTCATGTCTGCTTGAACACAAACCGCCGCATGGAAACGTTCAGCACCAGTCCTACAAGAAAAAAATTCACAACTGTGGCGCTGCCTCCGTAGCTGATAAACGGCAGGGGAATGCCCACCACCGGCATAAGCCCCAGCACCATGCCAATATTGATCACTATCTGCCAAAAAAAATAAAAAAATACGCCGACCGCTAAAAAACTGCCAAACCGGTCTTTGGCCTCACGTGCGGTTCCCAGAATATGCAGCAAAAAAAAGCAACATATCGAAAGCAGCAACAAACCTCCCACAAAGCCCCACTCCTCGCCGAAGACGGCAAAGGCAAAATCAGTGTGCTTTTCCGGCAAAAAACGCAGCTGGCTCTGGGTCCCTGCCAAAAACCCTTTGCCCCACAGCCGGCCAGAGCCTATGGCTATTTGCGACTGTATTATATGATAGCCTGCGCCAAGCGGATCCCGGCCAGGATGCAAAAAGGTCAGAATCCTCTGCTTCTGATAGCCATGCAAAAAAAACCACCCGATGAACGGCAACGCCGGCAGCAACACTGCCGCGCTTTTCAGCACGCGCGGGGTTAAACCTCTGTACAAGATAACGCCGCCCAATAGCAAGAGGAGGTTCAAGCCAGAGCCGAGGTCCGGCTGCAAGATGATCAACGCCGCCGGCGCCAAGCCTAACAGCAGCACCCCGCTTAACTCCAGCCAATCCAGCTTTCCTTTAGTCTTGGCCAACACCCGCGCGCCAATAATCAAAATGCTGATCTTGGCCACCTCGCTGGGCTGCAAGTGAAAAAAACCCAAGTCCAGCCAGCGCCGGGCGCCGTATATCGTCTTGCCCCACAGCGGCACCGCAAGCAAAAGCAACAGCGTAATAATGAAGATGGGCCAGGCAAAGGTATTCAGACGGCGGTAATCCACCACCATGGCCGCCAACATGCCTCCAAGGCCTATCACCCCCCAGTACATTTGTTTTATGTAGTATGGGTTGACAGCCAGACCCTCTTCCAGGCGAAACCCGCTGGCAGAATACAAATTCAAGACCCCCAGCCCGAACAGCACCAGCGTAAACGCCAGCAGGGGCCAGTTCATATATGTCACCAACCGGCGATCAATGGCGTGCATCAGCCAGCTTCTCCTTGCTGCGGCGAGGCGGTTCCTGGCTCGCCGAAAAGATACTCATATATAGCAGCGACCACAGGCCCAGCCCCAGAGCCGCCGTGGCCTCCGTGCTCCACCATGACCACCACCACGTAACTGCGGCCGTTCTTCTGGCCAAAAGACGCCATCCAAGCGTGATCACGGGTTCCATAGGGCATGTCTTCCACCTTGTCCCGTTCCTCGCCGACAATTTTCACCACCTGGGCAGTGCCGGTCTTGCCGCCAATGACCGCGTCTTGGCGCTGTAGCCTGCGCGCCGTGCCCCGAGGCGACTCCACTGTTTCTATCATATACTTGATAATGAGTTCGCGGTTTACGTCAGAAAGCGGCAATCGGCCAAGCTCCACAGGCTGTGCCTCTGAAAGCAGATTGGGTTTTAGTATGGCGCCCCCATTGACAAGCGCGCTGATGTACCTCGCCACCTGCAGGGGCTGCACCAGCGTAAAGCCTTGACCGATGGCCATGTTAAGGTTGTCGCCGCCCTGCCAGGCCTCGCCCCTGTTTTTGCGTTTCCACTGTCTAGTGGGCACGAGTCCGGATTTCTCGTGCGGTAAGTCAACTCCCGTGGGCTTGCCAAAGCCACAAGCCATGGCAAATTGGCTCATGCGGTCTACCCCCAATCTTTCGCCCAACTGGTAGTAATAGACGTCGCAAGACTCCACCAAAGATTTTGCCAAATCCGTGTGGCCATGGCCCTGCTCTTTCCAGCATCTGAACACAGACCGCCCAAGCCGGTATTGTCCTGGGCAGTACACTGTATCTGAAGGTTTGATAAAATTCTCGTGCAATCCGCAGCCAGCCATGAGCAGCTTCCAAACTGACCCAGGAGGATAGACGGACTGGATGACGCGGTTCTGCAAAGGGTGGCGCGGATTGTCCCGCAGGGCTGTCCATTCTGTGTGGGACAGGCCGTCCACAAACGCGTTGTTGTCGTAGCTGGGCTGCGTGACCAGGGCCAGAAGCTGGCCGGAAAACGGCTCCATGACCACCACGGCGCCGGCCTTGCCCATGAGCTCGTCATAGGCGAATTGCTGCAACCCCAGATCAATGGAAAGGTCAATGGTCTCGCCGGACACCGGGGGTCGCAGCACCTGCTGCCCCAGGTCCCGGCCGGTGGCGTCCACCTCCAGTTGCCGCAAGCCTTTGCGGCCCCGCAGCCTCTTCTCCAGCACCAGCTCCAGCCCTTGCTTGCCTATGGAGTCGCCCAGGGCCAAGCCCGGATCCTTTTCCAGCTCTTGTTCATTGGCTTCTGCAACATAGCCCAAAATATGAGCCAGATATGGCCCCTGCGGGTAAAAGCGCCGCGGCCGGACAACGATTTCCAGCCCCGGCCAGAGCATGGCGTTGGCCTCTATGCGGGCAACCTGGTCAAAGGGGATGTCTGTGGCCAGCACCATGGGTTCAAAGGCCTTGACCCTTCTCTTCCCGTGTTCATATTTCTTGTCCAGCGCACCTCTTTCCATCCCTGTCAACTGGCATATCTGATCCAGGGTCTTGTCAAAGTCCTGGACATCCTCCCGGACCAGAGCCAGCGCATACGAGGGCCGGTCTATGGCCAGCAGGCGGCCGTGGCGGTCTTTGAGCTGCCCGCGGGGCGCGTACATGTTTTCCTGGCGCAGCTGGTTGTCCCGGGCCAGCTCTGCGAATTGCTCGCCCTTGTGCACCTGCAGGTACCACAAACGCAGGGCAAAAACGCAAAACATGGCCAGCACAAGCCCATGCAGCAAAACAAGACCTCCCCGTATGGGGGCTGGATCAGTGTCATGCCCTAGCGACATCGTTCTGCGCCCTTTTGGGTCTCAAAGCATAAGTGAAGCCCCAAGCAGGGGCGAACAACAGCGCCTGGAGAAACCCCTCCCGGAGCAACACGGCAATATCCACCTCGTAGTTCTGCAGCGAGGCAAGCGTGGAGGACAAGACCACATGCATTATGCCCAGACACAAACCAAGCAAGAGAATGAACAACAAGTTTCTCGCCTCGAACAACCAGCGGCCAAGAATGTACAAGCCAACCACAAAAACGTACCACACCAGGCTGTAGCCGAAAGCCAGGCTGCCGGCTCCCTCCTGGATAATGATGCAGGCCAGCATAAGCCAGGCAGTCTGCTGCAAGCGCTCTTCCTGCATGCTGATCACCAGCCCGGCCGCAAGAATGTCTACACCGGGAAAAACAGACTGCGCCCAGACGCCTGCACACAAAAAAACCGTCCACCAAATGATATTCGGCATCATGATCCGGACGCCGCCTCAGGCAGTGCAGCAGGCGCCGCTTCGTGTTGTTGCTCCGGCTCCGGCTCCCGGGTCAGCAACAGCGCTTCTTCAATGTGCCGCAATTCCACCAGAGGCGCAGCCCATACCCGCTGGAACAAGGAGATGTCCGAACGTTCTGCACGGACGACCCTGGCTACGGGCAAGCCTTTGGGAAAAATGCCGGCCAGACCTGAGGTGACGAGCAACTCGCCCTCCTCCAAGGCTGCGTTTCGGTCCACATAGCGGGCCTCCAGCTCATTCCCAGGGCCGCGGCCAGCCAAGATGGCGGAGGACCTGTACTTCTGGCCGACGACAGCGACAGACGAGTTCGGGTCTGTTATCAACAGAACAGTGGAAAAATTTGCGCCAGCCCGCAAAATACGTCCCACCACGCCCCGGCTTGTGACCAGGGGAGTGTTGCGGCCCACGTTCTGCATAGCGCCTTTGTCCACGATGATTGTCTCCAAAGCAGCGTTGGGCCCCAGCCTGTGGGTAATGATGCGCGCCCCAGAGACCTCCCAATGCGGGGGCGGGACAAAGCGTAAAAGCTTACGCAAACGCTCCACCTCCCTAGCCTGTTCGCGGTAGCGGGACAGGTCCAGGGCCATGACGGAGAGCCTGCGGCTAAGCTCCTCGTTTTCCCGGCGCACGCCCACAAGGTAGACGTAGCGACTCAGAAAGTTCCGTGCTTCTGCGTGCGCCCACTTACCCGGCACAAGGGTCCAGCCCACAAATTCAAGACCGGTGTTGGCGACAAAAGAGTCCAGAACCCCAGTACGCAGGTTCCAAGTGTACAAGCTGAGGTAGAGAAAAAGTCCCAGGAGCAGAAAAAAGATGATTCGTTTCGGCGCTGGCTTAATCTATTGTTACCTCCTTGAGTATGTCCAGGTTGTCCAGCGCCTTGCCGGAACCGATGACCACAGTAGAGAGGGGATCGTCAACCACGGTGATGGGCAGCTGGGTTTCATTCTGGAGCAGCTTGTCCAGGCCCTTAAGCAGGGCGCCCCCGCCAGTGATAACGATGCCGCGGTCCACAATGTCTGCAGCCAGTTCCGGCGGCGTCTGCTCCAAGGCGATGCGCACTGCCTGGACAATGGAGTCCACCTGCTCGGCAATGGCCTTGCGGACCTCTTCAGAGGTAATTTCCAGGTTCTTCGGTATGCCGGTCACCAGATCGCGGCCCTTAACCTCCATGGATTCTTCAGAGGCGCCGGCGAACGCTGAGCCAATGCGTATCTTTATCTCCTCAGCTGAGGATTCGCCGATGAGCATATTGTACTTGCGCTTAACGTGGGTCATGATGGCTTCGTCCATTTTGTCGCCGCCCACGCGGACAGACTTGGAATACACGACCCCAGACAAGGAGATGACCGCCACTTCCGTGGTGCCGCCGCCTATGTCCACGACCATGTTGGAAGTAGGCTCCTGAATGGGCAGGCCGGCGCCAATGGCTGCAGCCATGGGCTCTTCGATAAGATAGACCTCCCGGGCGCCTGCGGACTGGGCAGACTCCTTGACTGCGCGTTTCTCCACCTGGGTGATGCCGGTTGGCACGCAGATGATGATTCGCGGGCGGACCAGCCTGCGAGAGTTGTGCACCTTGGTGATGAAATGGCGCAGCATGGCCTCGGTAATCTCGAAGTCGGCGATGACGCCGTCTTTCATTGGCCGTATGGCCACGATGTTGCCCGGGGTCCGGCCCAGCATGCGCTTGGCCTCGTTGCCCACAGCCAGCACCTTCTGCGCTCCGCGGTTGTCCTGCTTCACGGCCACCACTGAAGGCTCCCGAAGCACGATGCCCTGCCCCTTCACGTACACGCAGGTGTTGGCAGTGCCCAGGTCAATGGCCAAATCGTTGGAAAAAAGACCCAGTGCGAAATCCAAAATTTTGGACATGTCTCCTCTCTGTGCAAAAAAGTCGCGCCCTGGCTTGCATTTCAGCGCGTTTCAGGCGATTGTCGGCGTGCAGCCGTTGCGCGGCCGCGCCAGAGTTCACCCCAGGGTTGTTCTTCAAATCAGCCGCTATTGTCAACATGTAAAATGAAGAGACACTACGCCCTCTCCGACTATCTGCGCCAACGCTTTGGCCAAAGGGTGCAAAAAATTCCCCTGGACGCCGGCTTTGACTGCCCCAACCGGGACGGCGCAATCTCCCGCCGCGGCTGCGTCTTCTGCAACCCCCGCGGCTCCGGCTCCGGCCTGTTGCGCCAAGGCTATTCCCTGGCCCAGCAATGGGAGCATTGGCGGGAGCGGTTGGAGCGCCGCTACAAGGCTAGATTTTTTCTAGCATACTTGCAGTCGTTTTCCAATACCCATGGTCCTGCTTCCAAGCTAAAAAGCACCCTCGAACAGCTGCAGCCCCTGCCGAACCTGGCTGGACTGTGCATCGGCACCCGGCCGGACTGTCTGGACCAGGAAAAAATCGGCTTGCTGGCCGGCTTTCAGTGCAGCGAAAAATGGCTTGAACTCGGGCTGCAGTCCGCCAATGACGCTACCCTGGAGCGAATCAACCGGGGCCACTCGGCGGAAGATTTCACACGGGCTGTGCACATGGCTTCTGACGCCGGCCTCAAGATATGCGCCCACGTGGTGGCCGGGCTGCCAGGCGAAGAAAGCGAGGACTTTCTGAACACCATCCGTTTTTGCAACAACCAGCCCATTCATGGGATAAAGTTTCACAATCTCTACGTCTGCGCCGACAGCGGCATGGCTCGGCTGTGGCAAAGGGGCGAATACGTCCCCCTGACCATGGATGCGTACGCTCATCTGTGCTGCGAAGCCCTGGCCCTGTTGCGTCCGGACGTCGTAGTCCACCGGCTGACAGGCGACCCAGCCCCGGGCGAGCTGCTGGCGCCGGATTGGGCCGCCAACAAACAAGCGCTGCTCTCCTGCATACATAGAATCATGGAAGAGAAAGACATTCTCCAGGGTTGCGCGTATAGCAACATGTGAATAGTATGACATGCACGCGCCGGCGCAGCTGCATATGCGCCGTCGTCTCATGCACGCACACAGTGGGAGGAGTTGCCCATGTTTGACGACAAACCCATGTCTGACAATCTGGTGGAAACCATTATTGCCGGAGAGTTGGCTTTAACTTTGCGTTGGGGCCATTCCGGACTTGAAGGCGTTGACCTGGACTGGGCTGCTGGCAAAGAGCAGACCCAGCCTCTGACTCCCAGGGGCCGTCAGTTTAAAACTGCGCTCAACCAATACGTCCAGGGCCAGGAGCCTAAATGGCCTGAAGTTCATTACGAATTCGACGAACTGACCCCCTTTGCCCGGGACGTGTTGCGCACTTTGCGGGACAACGTGGGCTATGGCCGCACTGTCTCCTATGGCGAACTGGCCGGCATGGTGGGTCAGCCTAACGCCGCACGGGCCGTAGGCCAGATAATGGCTCGCAACCCCTGGCCCCTGGTGGTGCCCTGTCACCGGGTGCTGGGCCGCTCCGGCAAACTGACCGGCTTCAGCGGCGCAGGCCTGGAGATGAAAAAATACCTGCTCAAACTGGAGAGCGGCGCAGCATAATCCAGCAACAAATGCGGGGCCATCCATTAAAAGCGTCTGGACGACCCCGCCTCAATATGGCGGCTACTTCACGCTTTCTACTTTGTAGCCCAAGCCCTTCCAGGCGAAAATGCCGCCAGGAAAACGGTAGACGTTTTCGTACCCCAGTTTCCTTGCCCACACTGCGCCGTTGTGGCTGCGCGTGCATTTTACAAAGCCGCAGTAGACAACGATGGGCTTGCCCTTGTCCGGACCCAGGAGCTTTTCATAGTCAGCTTTTGTCTTGCCGGCTGTTTCCGCGTCGTCCCATGCGTCCATGTCTGGTATGGGGAAAAGAAACTGCCCTGCGCCAGGAACGTGTTCTTTTTTGTAGCTGTCTTCATAAGGCATGGTGTCCACGATGACCATGTCCTTGCCGGAATCAATCCATTGCTTAAGCTCTTCCCCGGTCACCACGCCGTAACCGCCCTTTTGCACATCGCGGACCAGTTTCACAGCTTCTTTTTCCTTTTCCGCTTCATCTTCAAACTTGCCGCCGAAAAAAGCCTGAGACGGCGCCGCCATTGCCACTACCAGAACAAGCGTACAAACCGCTGCAGAATACTGCTTCAATTTCACGAAAATACCTCCTGTTACTACGTGCGTTGTTTTCCAAATGGCGGCCAGGGGCGCCGTAAAACAACTCCACAGTACTTGCGCCTCCAGTACATGTATGCAGCCAAGCACAACAATCCCGCATCACGGAACAGCGCTTGCCACAGCCCGTGATACGCCTCTGCCTCTGGGTCGCCTGGCCCGTAGCACCCACAATCCACGTCCAGGCCCAGCCACAAGCCGTAAGAAAGCACCGCCATGAACATCAGAGTAAGACCTGTAAGCGCCGCCAACGAACCGCGTATGTCAAACAACACCCCGGCTCCCGCCAACAGCTCCACCGCGACGATGGTCACAGCCGCCCACGGCGCCAGGCCATCCGGCGTCAGGCCGTACCCATCGATAATCCGCGCAAAATCTCTCAACTCCATGATTTTGCCCCCCCCGGCAAAGAGAAACGCCGCGGCGAGCACAATACGGGCCAAAAGGTAGACCTGCCGGGAAGCTAGCAGCGTCTGGATTTGGGGGGTTCTCGTCCCTCGACTGGAACTATGTTGCAGTATATGATGGCTGGACGACATGCACGTTATGTACTGCTGAAACGAGAGCTAAAGCAAATCGTTTATATCTATTTGATCTTTACTTATGCATAGGCAACCTTGATGCACACGACACCGAACTCCGCCAGCATCTCCGTGATAATCCCAGTGTTTCGTGAACAGGAGAACATCGGCCCGGTCCTTGCCAATGTGCTTGACGAGCAGACCTGCAAGCCGGCGCAAGTGATCGTGGCTGACGGCGACCCTGAAGCGGCAACGTTGGCCGCTGTACAGCGCAGCGAGCCTGTGTTGCTGCGAACAGCCAAAGGCCGGGCAACCCAGATGAACGCCGGAGCACGGGCCGCAACCGGCGATGTTTTGCTGTTCTTGCACGCAGACACGCGGCTGCCGGCCAGAGGACTGGAAGAGGCGCAGCAAGCACTTGCTTCGTCCGGCCTTGTCGCTGGGGCGTTTCGGCTGCGCATTGACAGCAGCAACCCCATTGTCAAGATGGTGGAACAGTTGGCGAACATACGCACCTGGCTGAACCGCATTCCTTTCGGCGACCAGGCCATTTTTGTCCGGGCGGAATATTTCTATCAGGCAGGAGGGTTTCCGGAGATACCCCTCATGGAAGACCTGGAGTTCATGCGGCGGTTGCCTCGCCGGCGCCACACCCTTGCCTTGCTGCCCTCCTGCGCGGTCACATCCGCACGCCGATGGGAAGAAGAAGGCGTCGTTCGGTGTTCACTACGCAACATTTTTTTGCGGGGGCTGTACCGGGCAGGGGTGAACCCGTCCCGGCTCGCCGAGTGGTACCGCTGAAACATGAGCCATCGGTAGGGCTTGAACTGCTTGAAATGTTGCCAGTACCTGTATAGGATTGGGTTGGTAACGTTCCGATACATCTCCTGCCCACTAGAAAGCGGAGTTCATTCATGATTACGGACATTTTCTCGTTTTATCAGGATTTGAAGAAGGAAGGCATCATGTTCTGTTTCAGCGGCCCCACATCGCAAGGAGTGGTTGAGGGCGTCGGCGAGGCTTTGCGGTACAAGATGGAGCTGGACGAGACGTCTGTGAGCATCTCTACCCGAGTGTTCTCCATTTTTGTGGAGCAGATGCAAAATGTTGTTAACTACTCCGCCGAACGGGTTGAGGGCGCCAAGGAGCCCAAAGGCGATTTGCGGTACGGGGTGATCGTAGTGGGCCGCGAAGGAGACAGTTTTTACATCATCAGCGGCAACTACGTGAGTAAACAAGACAGCGAGCGTCTTTCGGCTATACTGGGCAAGCTGGGCGGCATGTCCAAAGACGAGATGAAGGCGTATTTCAAGGAACAGCGCCGCAAGGGGCCGGACGCCATGAGCAAGGGAGCGGGGTTGGGCTTTATTGAGACTGCCCGCCGGGCCTCGCAGCCTATTGAACACCAGATTGAACCCATTGACGACACAACCAATTTTTTCTCCATAAGAGCCATTATATGACAGAGTCAACCATGGACGCACTTCATTTTCCAGCAACCAAAGCGACGCCAGAAGTCGCTTTTACCCCGGCCAGCGGTCTTTTAACCATCAGCGGCGAATCATACCCTGAGAACGCCGCCGCCTTTTACGCGCCCATTTATCAGGCAGTGCAGAAGCACCTGGAAGAGACAAACAGCCCTTTGCAAGTCAGGCTTTCTTTCACGTATTTCAACAGCTCCAGCTCCAAGGCTTTAATGAATCTTTTTGACCTGCTGGAATCTACAGCCCAACAAGACCGTGATATCAGCGTAGAATGGCTCTACCATCCGGAGAATGAAACTGTATATGAATGCGGAGAAGAGTTCATGGAAGACCTTGAAAATTTGACTTTTACTTTGACTCCCTGCGACTGTGACCGCCGGAGCTCTTGAACATGAAAAACGGAAACCTGTTTCATCACGAAGAAGAGGTCATCAAAAATGCCCGCGCGTTAATTGAGCAGGCCCGCCCGGAAGAGTATGAGCAGCTCTTGGCTGAGTACGAGAAGCTATGCCGGCAGGTGAAAAGCCTGGTCAACATCAGTGACTTGATGCAGAAGGACTTGAACCAGCTAAACGAAGAAGTCCACCAAGCCCACAGCGACCTGGAGTTAAAGAACAACCAGCTCATGGACTTGTCTGGCCAGTTGGCCCTGGCCCTGGAACAGAGCGAGAAGCAGTATCAGGGCTTTTTCCAGAATGCAGTAGAAGGTATTTTCCGGATATCTCCATCCGGGATGATAGCCACCGCCAACCCGGCCATGGCCGTTACATTCGGTTTTTCCTCGCCCCAGGAGCTGGCTGCCCAAAGCCGTGAAGTACGCGACTATTTTGTCAACAGCAATGAACAGGAAGCTCTGTACGCAGAGTTGGAATCATCCGGCCGGGTGTCTGAGCGCCGGGTCACCCTGCGCAAAAAAAACGGCAAGCCGTTCCGGGCCTCCATTACCGCCTGGGCGGTAAAAGGCGACGACGGGGCAGTGCAATATTACGAAGGCGTGCTCGCCGATGTGACCGAACGCGAAGAGGTGGAAGAAGCCCAACGCGAGCGTGAGGCCGCCGAAGCAGCCAGCCAGGCAAAAAGCCGCTTTCTGGCCAAAATGAGCCATGAAATCCGCACCCCGCTCAACGCCATTCTGGGCATGACAGAAATCGTGCTGCGCACAGACTTGACCCCGGACCAGCGTGAGCATCTTGAAACCGTCCGCGACGCCGGCGACCACCTGCTGGACATCATCAATGACGTATTGGATTTTTCCAAGCTGGAAGCCCGGCGGCTGCAACTGGATCAGGCGGACTTTGACCTGAACAGAGTGCTGGAGTCCACGCTGAACACCTTGTCTGTCAGCGCGCGGCAAAAAAAACTGAACCTTTCTCTGCATATTGACCCCAAAACGCCCCTGGCCCTGCACGGCGACCCCGGCCGGCTGCGGCAAGTCTTGGTTAACCTGATGGGCAACGCGATAAAATTTACGGAAAAAGGCTCTGTCGCCGTCTCTGTTGCTCCGGGTACAGTGTCTGAAACGACCATAGAGCTCCATTTCTCTGTGGCTGACACCGGCATCGGCATTTCCGAAGAGCATCAACAAGATATTTTCAAAGATTTCACTCAATCCGACCTTTCCATTTACCGAAAATACGGCGGCACCGGACTGGGCTTGTCTATCGCTCGCGATATCATCCACATGATGGGCGGCGATATTTCTGTGCGCAGCGAGCCAGACCACGGCAGCACCTTCTCCTTTACTGCCGTGTTCCTCCCGGCCATGGATAAGCCAACTCTGCACCAAGCCCCCGCGCCCCAGCAAAAAAAAGCGCCCATGCAGGTGCTTGTGGTGGAGGACAATCCGGTCAACGCCAAGGTCGTTGAACTGCTGCTCAAGGATATGGGGCACTCGGCTGTCACCGTTGCATCCGGCGAGGAGGCCCTGGAGCAGCTTAACCAGAACCTTGAGACAGACCTGGTGCTCATGGACCTGGAAATGCCCGGCATGGACGGGCTTGAGGCTACGCGCCGCATGCGCCAGCTGAAAGGGACGTACTTACCCATTGCAGCCATGACAGCCCACGCTTTTCACGAAGTGCAGCGCGATTGCCTGGCCGCCGGCATGGACGACTTCATCACCAAGCCAATCAAAAACGATGAACTGGCCAACCTGCTGCAGCGGGTGGCAGACAGGAACGCCAAGCCCGAGGCCGAGGAAGATGAAACGAGTGGCGCTCCTGTGTTGGACAGCGACCGGGCCCGGCGCGAAATGGGTCTGAGCGCTGAGGACTTTCATCAGTGCTTCAATTTGGCGGTGGGGGAGTTGGCGACGGAAATGCGCCGCATGGGCTCTGCGGCCACCGGCCAGGAAACTGCCCGCCTGGCCCACTCTCTAAAAACTACCGCCGGCCACATGGGCGCGTATGAGATGCGCGCCGCAGCCATAAATTTGGAGCAAGCAGCAAAAGTAAACGACGCCATAAGCATGTCTAAAAACTTAGACAAACTGAAGGAGAGTTACGTACGGCTGCTCGCAGCCGTGCAGCATTCTGAGGGGAACGAAAACGCATGAGCCGCAAATCTTGCATCCTTATCGTGGACGACATGCCCACGAACATCAACATCTTGGGCTCTGCTCTGGCAAGCGACTATGAATTGCGTGTGGCCACTTCCGGGGACGCCGCCCTGGAGGTCGTCAAACAGCATCAGCCCGACTGCGTGCTCCTGGACATCGTCATGCCCGGCCTGGACGGGTATGAAGTATGCCGCCGTCTTAAAAACAATCCGAAAACCAAAGACATCCCCGTCATCTTCATTACTGCCATGAGCGAGGAAGAGGATGAAACCAAAGGCCTGGAGTTGGGCGCTGCAGATTACATCACCAAACCTTTTCGCACTGGCATCGTTCAGGCCCGGGTCAACGCCGTGCTCGCCTTGAAAAAGGAAATGGACGCCAGAATGGCCTTGACCCGCCGGCTGGAAGAGGCCAATCGGCGCATCATGGACTCCATTGAATACGCCCGGTCCATCCAACGGGCCTTTTTGCCCCGGCGCGAGGTCATCGCCAGCGAAATCGACGACCATTTCATTATCTGGCGGCCCAAGGACATCATCGGCGGCGATATCTTCTGGTTCAAAGGCAAAGACAAAGCCTTTCACTGGGCTGTGCTTGACTGCACTGGACACGGCGTGCCTGGCGCCATTATGACCATGATCGCCGGGGCCAGCCTGAACCGGGTCATGGACGACATGCCCGGCGCAGACCCCGGGGCCATGCTCGCCGCCTTGAACCGGCTCATTCGCGCCTCCCTGGGCCAGCGCCCGAAAAAAGACCTCTCCGACGATGGGCTGGACATGGGCCTATGCCGCGTGGATCGCAACGCCGGCAGAATCGTCTTTTCAGGCGCTCGCATCGGGCTCTACTATGTGGACCAGCAACCGCCTGGCCTGGCCGCCGTGCATCAGGTTAAAGGCGACAAACAGTCCATCGGCTATTCCTCGTCTGACCCAGACTTCGTTTATTCTGATACTACCGTAGAGCTTACGCCAGGCCGCCGGTTCTACATGACAACAGATGGTTTTACCGACCAACTGGGGGGGGACAAGGGGTTTTCCTTTGGCCGCAAACGGTTTGTCCGCTTTCTGGAAGAACATAGCAAGAAGTCCTTTGCAGAGCAAAAAAAGCTGCTGGAAGAAACATTTGAAACCTACAAAGGAAACCAACCACAAATGGACGACATTACTGTCATTGGGTTTGAAGTGACAGATTCCGTTGGGGGGCAATAATGGAGCCATTACACATTGACGAAACCCTGTCCTCTCCGGCTGTGCAGGCTGTGGCGGAGGAAAGCGTCGGCCGCATCAATCTATCTGGAAAATCCTATCCGGAGAACGCCGCCGCGTTCTATAGTCCGCTGTTTGAATGGACCGAACAGTTCCTCCTGGAAAATGCTGACGCTCCCCTGGCTGTAGAAATAGAAATGCTCTACTTGAACAGCTCCAGCTCAAAAATATTCATGAATTTGTTTGAGATGCTGGACGAGGCGGCGGCAAGCGGCGCGGCAGTGTCTGTACGCTGGCTTTATGATCCTGAAAATGAAACTGCCCAGGAAATCGGCGCAGAGTTTCAAGAAGACGTGGACCGTCTACATATCGAGTTGGTTGAAAAAAGATAAGAGCAGCGAAAAAAAACGGTTGCACCCTGTTATCCTGGCAGGTTCTGCACGATCTTGCGCAGCTCGTCCATATCCACAGGTTTAGGCAGATAATCGTCAGCGCCGGCGGCAATAAAGGTTTCCTGGTCGCCTTCCATGGCAAAAGCGGTGAGAGCAACAATAGGGATTTGCTGCGATTTCTTGCCAGCCAGTCCCTGGCGAATGGACCGAATGGCCTGCAGACCGTCAACTTCCGGCATTTGGATATCCATAAAGATGGCGTCCGGAGAGCATTTCTGGACTTTTTCCAAAGCTTCTGCGCCGTTGGAGGCTGTGATTACCGTGCAGCCCATTTTCTGCAGCATGCTGACCAGAGCCTTGCAGCTCATCGGGTCATCCTCCGCCAGCAAAACCATCAAACCCGAGCCTGCGGACGCCATATCTTGAAGCGCCCCGGCGCACTCGTCCTCAGCTGGCTCCTCCGGGGGCTCAGCCAAAGAGACACAAAAGTAAAAAGATGCGCCTTTTCCGGGCTGGCCTGCGGCGTCAATCTCCCCGGCCATGAGCTTGACCAGGCTTCGGGCGATGGACAGCCCAAGCCCAGCGCCTTGTTGCGGCCGGGAGTAGCCTCCCTCCAGCTGCGTGAATGGCTCGAACAACTTGTCCGCCTCTCCTTCCGGCAAGCCTTCGCCTGTGTCCTCCACAGCAAAGAGTACGCGGCGCAACGTTGGGTCAGCCGAAACCAAAGGGTAAACCTCCATAGTAATTTCACCCTTTGATGTAAACTTGAAAGCGTTGCCTACCAAGTTGTTAAGCACTTGCTGCAACCTGTACCCGTCGCCTTGCAAGCGGCCCGGGACATCTGGATGCACGTACACAACAAATTGCAGCGAATCAGTGGCGGATGAGGCAAAAAGCGTCTGCACAGAATTGATCACGTCGGCCAGAGAAAAGGGCTCCTGCTTCATTGTCAGCCGGCCCGCCTCCACCTTGGAAATATCCAGAATATCGCCGAGCAGCCGATTCAACCGCCGGCAGGAAGTTTCCGCTGCATCCACATAGCCATGCTGCTCCTCATCCAAATCGGTGGTTTCCATGAGCTGCAGCATGCCGAGTACGCCGTTCAAGGGGGTGCGTATCTCGTGGCTCATGTTTGCCAGAAATTCCGAC